>CAZISE010000006.1:0-138941 GCA_964541945.1 uncultured Verrucomicrobiota bacterium | reverse complement strand
CTCGGCTTTGTTCTGCTCGGCTGCATCCTCATTCTGCTCAAGGCAGGTTTATGAGATCACCACCAGCAAGTTACGGTTGCTGTAGGTCCGGTACGTTATCTCGCCGTTGATCACGCGCTTCATGCACCGGTTGCGGGTCTCATGATGGAATTCGGCCACGATGCTTCGCGGCTCAACACAGGGTTCCATCATAGGTGGAGTGGAACAACTGTCCCGGTTGCTCATGAAAAACTGCGGACAAACTAAAAGCGTGTCCCATTCCGTTGTCATTTCACGATCAAGACGCTGCAGTGGGCGTGGTCGCTGATGCGGTCGGCGGTGTCGCCCAAGAGACGGCCCCACAGCTCAGAGTGGTCGCTATGGCCAACAACGATGAGGTCAAATTTGCCTTCGTCGGCGTATTTGAGAATCGTCTTGGCCGCATGGCCGCGCCGGGTCTCGCACCGGATGGTAATGCCGTGTTCTTGGGCCACAGCGTCCACTTCGCGTTGGCGCTGTTGGAAGTACTCGTCAGCGGCATCTTTCTCTTCCTCAAACTCCCCCGGCAAGTCAGAGTGGCGTGGCATCAACTCGCGCACCCAAAGCGCGGTCAGTTCGGCGTTGTAATGTTTCGCCATCACCGCAGCGCGGGACAATGCTTTCTTGGCGCCGGCAGAACCGTCGTAACCGACAAGGATTTTCGTGAACATACTGTCACCTCATTTCTTGTTGTTGATTTTGCGCCGGTAGAGTCGTCCCCAGGCGTGCATCGTTCGCGCGGTGGGCTTGAAAAACCGCTCGGCCATCAGCGTTGGCACAAACGCACTGAGGATCACCACCGTCACCAAAATCGAGTATTGGCGTTGGTCAATGATCTTGTTCTGGAGGCCGAACAGGGCCGAGATCGTGCCAAAGGTCAGTCCGGTGGACATCAACAGTGTCGTGTAATTGGCCTCGCGCGGTCGCATCCAGAAATACCGGGACAACGGCCAGACGCCGACAACCTTCGTCGCCATCTTCAGCACCAGCAGCACGACAATTACGCCGAGCGCCCCCCACAAGACCGGCACCGACACGAGCATACCGGCTTTAAGGAAGTAGAATGGAGTAAACATGGTGAATGCGATGCTGCGCATCCGGTGAACCAAGGTTTTGTCGCGCAGAAACACGCCAGCCACAACCAGGCCGACCAGATACGCCGGCAACACCGCCTCGCTCTTTGCCGTAGAGGCTAGTCCACCAAGGAAGAACAAGACAAGAAAGATAAACTTCACCTCCGGCTCGCTGACGCGGGTCGCGCCGAGTTTGGCGATGATCAATTTCGTCCAGCGCGGCATCAGCCAGAGCATCACGGCGGTCGCGGCGACGAACACCACGAGCCAAACATTGAAGTTGGCGAAGATCAGGCCGAGCGCCAGTACGGTGCCGAAATCGGTAATAAAACACGCGGCGAGGATCGTCTTGCCCATGGCAGTGTCGTTCAGCCCGGTCTCAATCATCACGGCGTAAACAACCGCCACCGAGGTCGTCGAGAGAGCGATGCCGGCAATCTGTGCCTGATGCAACGTCCACCCCAATACAAACTGGGCAAACATCCAGCAGCCGAAGAACGGCAACAGAAACGACGCAATCCCGATTACCATGCTGGCGCGCAAATTCGCTTTCAGAGATACCGGGTCAATCTCGGCGCCAGCTAGGAAGGTGAGCACGCCGCTGCCGAGCATGGCCAGGAAACTGATCCAATCGGCGGTGGGATGAATGTTCAGATAGTTGCCGGCAATGACGCCGACAAGGATTTCAATCAACGCCACCGAGATACCGAGACGGATCGAGATTAAGCTGGCTGCCAGTGCCAGCCCCATCCAGACCGCGGCGACAAACCAGATGTTTTCCATAAAAAATCTCCTTCCAACGTTACCGTTAGTAGGAGTCATCAGCCTCAACTCTGAGGCAACCATTATCGGCGAACTCCATCGCCTTGCGACAGAGTCAGACTAACTGTTTTGTCGCCAATGTCAATGCGGACTCAATCATCGCCCGGCTCGGTTGAGATCGAGCGGGCATTGCTAATGACGGTTAGGGCATCGTCTTTGATGCTCACCGTTCTTGGGATTGCCGACGATTTTCCCGGCTTCTACTTGGGGGGAGCCAGGGCGACGCATTGGTAGGACATACGACCGTCGGGATAGGCGGTGCTGGACAGAACATAGATTTGACGGCCAGCCGCGAGAAAGGCACCGGAGCCGTTCAGCCGCTCGACCAAGCCGTTTTCGGTTTCCAAGGTTTTGGCAAATTGCGCGTCGGCGGCGAGGACGAAGTTGCCACGACCGGGAATAACAATCACGCTGAACGGCAACGCCGGCAGGGCAGCGGGCGCCGCCAGTGCGGGAGGAGGCTGGGCTTGTTTGATTTCCAGACGGATCATCCGTGCCACGGCTTCGGGGCCGCTCTCGCCAGCTACCGAGGAAATCCAGTCGAGCAGGAGGTTGCGAACGGTGTTCAGGTCGGGGGCGTGCGCGATGGGTTCGATGCCGCCGAGTTTTTTGGCAGCCTTGACCAGCATGGAAACTTCTTTGAGATAGACGTTCTTTTGCGCGGCCGGGATGTAGTACATCACGACCAGATGAACGTGTTGGCCGTCGGGCGCGCCGTAGTCAATGCCGGAAGCCGACCAGCCAATGGCGCAGTAAAGTTCGCCGTCCTCACATTTGGCGCGGAAATGCGGCACGGCAATGCCCATGCCGATGGCGGTATTGCACTCTCGCTCGCGTTTTTGGATTTCCTCAATGGCGTCGGTGCCGACCTGGATGTCGGGGTTGGCATCCAGAATTCGGGCCAAAAACTCCAATACCCGGTCCTTGCCGGAGTTTTCCGGCAACTCAAAAAGCCGACCTTCTTGTAAGGCGGAAAGAATGCTGCGCATGATTAGTCAGTTCCGAATTTTCGGGCAAACCACGTTTTGACTCCGTGGGTCAGCACACTATACGCCGACAGGAAGCCGACCAGCCAGAGAAAATAGACCGGCGGCAGCGGGACGAACCCCAACCAAGCCGCCAGCGGCGAGAACGGCAGCCATAATCCGATCGCCATGATAACCAGTGTGCTCGTCAACATCGCGGCGCTGGGCCGGCTTTGGAAAAATGGAATGCGTTGGGTGCGGATGATGTGGACAATGAGCGTCTGAGTCAGGAGCGATTCGACAAACCAGCCGGTGTGAAAGAGTTGCTCCAAAAACGTATTCTGCTCCGGCGACGTGCCGGGTTTGCCGAAGGCGATGCAGCCGAAGAAATACAGCATGAGGAAATAGGTTGCGTAGTCGAAAAGGGAACTGATCGGGCCGATGAAAATCATGAAATTGCGGATGCTGGCAATGTTCCAACGGCGCGGTTTGGCGATGTATTCTTCGTCCACGTTGTCGAGCGGGATACCAACCTGCGAGAAATCGTAGAGCAGATTGTTGACGAGCACCTGAATCGGCGCCATGGGCAGAAACGGCAGGAAATACGCGCCGCCAACCACGCTGAACATGTTCCCAAAGTTGGAGCTGGCGCCCATTTTGATGTATTTGACGATGTTGCCGAACACTTTCCGGCCTTCGATGATGCCGTCTTCGAGCACGAGCAGACTTTTCTCCAGCAAAATGATGTCGGCGGATTCCTTCGCCACGTCCACGGCGCTGTCCACGGAAATACCCACATCAGCCGCTTTCATTGCCAGCACGTCGTTGATGCCATCGCCCATGAACCCGACGACAAGCCCTTGTTTGCGCAGCGCGGTGATGATGTCTTCCTTCTGGTCGGGAGAGAGGCGGGCAAACACATTCGCCTCCCGTACCCGTTGGGCGAACTCCTCTTCGCTCAACCCGGCCAGTTGCGGGCCGGTGACAACCTTGGTGATGGCCAACCCAACATCCCTGCAGACTTTTTGGGTAACCAACTCGTTATCGCCGGTCAGGATTTTTACCGCCACGCCGGAACGTAACAAGACTTCTATGGCTTTCGCGGAAGTCTGTCGGGCCGGATCAAAAAACGCGATGTAACCGAGCAAGGTCAGTCCCGATTCGTCCGCCACGCTGAAGGTTTGCTTGGAGCGGTCAAACTCCCGGTAGGCAATGGCCAGAACACGGTAGCCTTCCGTGCTGAGGTGCCGGTACTCGTCCATCAAATCATCGCGAATCAATTGGATGAGCGGATTGATGTCGTCGTCCACCTGATAGTTTTCGCAAACCCGCACGACTTCTTCGACCGCCCCTTTGCAGATGAGCACGTGACGGTCCTCGTAATCAATCACCACCGACATTCGCCGCCGTTTGAAATCAAACGGAATTTCGTCCACCTTCCGGCAGTTGCGCTCGACATCAATTTCCGAATGCGCCAATACCGCGCGATCCAGCAGGTTGCGCAGCCCCGTCTGGTAAAAGCTGTTCATGTAGGCGTAGCGGAGCACATCTTCGCTGGGGCGGTTGGTCACATCCACGTATCGCTCCAGCACCACTTTGTCCTGTGTCAACGTGCCCGTTTTATCGGTACAGAGCACGTCCATCGCGCCGAAGTTTTGGATGGCATTGAGATGTTTGACGATGACCTTCTTTTTGGCCATCTGCAACGCGCCCTTGCCGAGGCAGACGGTGATGATCATCGGCAGCATCTCCGGTGTCAGGCCAACGGCCACCGACAACGCAAACAGCAGCGCCGATGCCCAATCGTGTTTGGTCAGCCCGACAATCAGGAACGTCAGGCTCACCATCACCACCATGAACCGGATCATCAGCCACGTAAACGATTTGACGCCCTTCTCGAAGCTGGTCGGCTCCCGTTTGGCGAGCATCTTCTGGGAGAGCGCGCCGAAGAAGGTGTTTGCCCCCGTCGCAATCACCACGCCGCGCGCCGAGCCGGTGAGCACATTGCTGCCCATGAAACAGGCGTTGGTATATTCTAACAAGGGCCGGCCGGCCGGCTGGTTCGGATCCGCGTTCTTCTCGACCGGCATGGACTCGCCCGTTAACGCCGACTGCGTTACGAAAAAATCTTTCGCCGACAAAATCCGCAAGTCCGCCGGAATGATGCTGCCGGCCGCCAACACCACCACGTCGCCCGGCACGACCTCTTCGAGTGGGATTTCGATTTGTTTGCCATCGCGGATCACATCGGTCTTGGTCGTGACCATTTGTTGGAGCTTCTCAATGGCCCGCGACGAGCGGGTTTCCTGCACATAGGCAAGCACCACGCTCAAAAACACCATCGCCCCGACCACAATGGTCGAACGCAAATCACCCATCAAATAGGCAACCGCAGCGATGACGAGCAATTGAATGACCAACGGATTCCGGCAGCGATGCAGGATATCGCCGATCAACGTCCGTCGGCGTCCCGATGCAACCGCATTGGGCCCGTTCTCCCGCAACCGTTCCGCGGCCGCTTCCGCCGACAAACCGTTCTGGCTCGTGCCAAGGGCAACTAATAATTCCGCCTCGCTGTTGGTATAAAAATTCTCGGCAGCCATATTGTGAGGTGCATGCGGAGATTTACAGTTTCTCCGGATTGCCTTGGTATCGAATGACGCGGACTTTTTCCAACGTCACCAAACCGTCGCTCATCATTTCCTCCAGCACGGGCAAAAAGGCGTTGATTTTCTCCTCTTTGTCCACCATCTCAATGAGCACCGGCAGGTCTTCGCTCAACCGCAGAATCTTCGCGGTGTGCAAGTGCGAGTGCGCGCCGAAGCCCATCGGCCCGCGTAACACCGTCGCGCCAGCCATGCCCAGTTCACGCGCTTTCAGTACAATGGCTTCATAGAGCGGCTGATGATGCCATTTGTCTTGTTCGCCGATATAGATGCGGAGCAGTTGACCTTCGCCTTCGAGTTTCACAAAACACCTCCGTGGAATTTGGCCTGCAGGAATCGGCCAGCCACCCACCCAAGATAGACCCCGAGCAAACCGAGAATGTTGGAGCCGAGAACGTTGACGGCTACATGAAGCCACTCGCCGTCACGGGCGAGGTTGAGCGTTTGCAGACCGTAGCTGGAAAACGTGGTGTAACCGCCGCAGAATCCGACCATCAGGAAATCCCGCCATTCGGGTTTGATCCACGCCCGTCCCATGGCCGGCCCGGAGATCGCCGCCAGAAAACCGATCACAAAACAACCAGTGACGTTAATCACGAGCGTGCCAAGCGGAAAGGCGACCGCCCAAGGGTAATGCTTGGCTTGATGACCGGAGATCAAGCCGTTGAACCCGTACCGGGCAAGTGTCCCCAACGCGCCGCCAACTGCTAACAAAAGTAATTTGGGCATGACAATTCCTTTACTTTAGCGAATAGGGGTTATCAGCCCAAACGAACGGGCGGTTGACGGCGAACCCCATCGCCGTAAGCGACTCTCTCGCAAAGCATATTCAATTCCAAGAAAAATCATTCGATCATAATGCCCGTCGTTCTGCGCGAATTAAAGTTAGAACATGCTTCATTATGGGAGTCCCCTGAATCATTAGCGTGAAGGGGGAGGTTCAGTTTGGGGTGAATGTTTTGACAGGAGGCCGGTCAAAGAAGGGTATGCGCAAACATAATTCGCTGTGGCCCCCCGCTGTGTGATTGAGTTTCGTCCGTCTTCTCAGGCGACACCCCACAGCGGACAACCGGCCGTGGCGGCGGAAACCGAGTTCGACGAGAGGTCGAGGGGTCATGGGCGGCAATTGCCAGCGAGAGTCTGGAGCGCGCTGGTGTGGCATCGGGCGGAGGGTGAGTGGTTGTGGTGGTACGTGTTCCTAACGTGTGACGATCGGGCGGGCGAAGCGCAACGGGTGTTTGAACAGCATCGGCTCAAGGGGGATTGGGAACGGCGGGTGGGCGAGTTGCTAACTGAGTTCCAACTGCATCATCCGCCGTGTCAGCGGTTGACGACCAATCAATGTTTCTATGCGTTGGCGACGTTGGCCTACGATGTGTTGCAAGCGTTGAAGCGGTTGGGACTTGGCCAAGAGCGAAGCGGCGAAGTGGCGACAATTGAGGTGGTGGCCGGTAGCGGTTGAGAGCGTTTCTGTCGCTTCAACGATGTCTCTGCGCGATGGAGGTGCGTCTTGGTGAGGCGTTACATGATCGGCTGTTGGTCATCGAAGGCGTCGCGGCCTTCAATCCGGCGCGTGGCCAATCGTGACGAGCATTGCTCCAGCGCTTTTGACCGCCCCTCATCTCCATCCACCCTCACGCTAATGATTCGGGTTTGCCCCAAAAGTCCCGTCTTGACGTGGCAGTGCGACAACTCAATCATGACGGTATGAAATGGCACCTTCTCTTCGTGTCGGGCCTTCTCTCGCTCACTGCGGTGGCCGCCGAGAAACGTCCGGTGGATTGGGTCAAACCGGAAATAGACACCCACAAATGCCGGTGGTTCTTTTTCTCCTCGGCCTGCCGCCCGTTCGGCATGGTCAACCTCAGCCCGGACACGGAAACCAAAGGCGATTGGGGCGCCGGATACATTTATGGCAATGACACCATCCGTTGCTTCAGCCACATCCACGGCTGGCAACTCGCGGGTATCCCCGTCATGCCGACCACGGGCGAGGCAAAGTTCTCGCACGACGATGAGGTCATCCGCGCCGGCTACCACAAAGTCGTACTTCGTCCGCAAGGTATCGTGGCCGAGTTGACCTCGACCACGCGCGTCGGTTTCCACCGCTACACGTTTCCCAACGGCGTGAAAGCCCAGACGCTCCTCGACCTGGGAATGCCGATGATGGACTTCAAGATTCTCGGCCACAATGCCCGCGCGGTCTCCGACAACACCATCGAGGGCAATGTCACCATCGGTCCCACCATGCGACGCCCGAAACCGCTGACCATCCATTTCATTGCAACATTCGACCGCCCGTTCAAGGCGGTTGGCGACTGGAAGGACGGCAAGGTGCTGGTCGAATTTGCCGACGCCGCAAAACCATTGCTGTTGAAGGTGGCGATCTCGTACACCGGACCGGAAGGCGCTCGAAAAAACCTCGACACGGAACTGCCACACTGGGATTTTGACCGCGTCGTCCGCGAGTCCGCCGACGACTGGAACCGCTGGCTCGGACGCATCGAAGTCGAGGGCGGCACCGATGCGCAGAAGACCAAATTCTACACCGACCTCTTCCATGCGTTGCTCGGACGACGGATCGTCAGCGACGTGGATGGCCGCTACGTGGACAACACCGGGCCAACCCCGGTCGTCCGACAAGGAACCCTGCCCCACCACAACTTCGATGCCTGGTGGGGATCACACTGGTCGTTGAATCTTCTCTGGCCCATGGCCTGGCCGGAAGTGGTCGAAGCTTTCTGCGAGACCATGATCAACATGTACCGCCACGGCGGCCTGATCCCTCGCGGCCCCTCCGGCGGTAACTACACCTTCGTCATGATCGGCGATCCGGCGACCCCGTTTTTCGCCGCGGCTTACGCCGCCGGCATTCGCGGCTGGGACGTCGAAACCGCCTACGCCGGGCTGCGAAAAAACGCCTTTGTCGGCGGTATCCGCGACCACGCCGGCTACGAACACAACCGTCCGGCCTCCGGCGGCGGAATGCAGTACTACCTCGAACGAGGTTACGTGCCGGAAGACATCCCAAAGACAAAAGGAATCCACCGCGATGGTGCCTCGATGACGCTGGAATACGCCTACCAGGATTGGTGTCTGGCGCAACTGGCCCTCGCTCTCGGCAAGAAAGAGGACGCCGAATTGTTCCTGCGCCGATCCCGGAATTACCGCAACCTCTGGGACCCGCAAGTCGGCTGGATGCGGCCGCGAACGCTGGACGGCGGTTGGCTGGCAAAATTTGCGCCGGTCGGCGCCGGTTTTGCGGGGAAAGGGTTCTGCGAGGCGAACGCCGCGATCTACACTTTCTTCGTGCCACACGACGTGCCGGGCCTGATCTCCCTGTTTGGCGGCACCGAAAAGTTCAACCAGCGGCTCAACGAGAGTTTCCAAAAGGCCGAACCGTTGCGGTTCGTTGTCGGACACGGCAAACACGCCGAGGCTTGGATTGACTACGAGAACCAGCCCAGTACCGGCATGGCGCATCTGTTCAACCACAGCGGCGCGCCGTGGTTGGCCCAAAAATGGGTGCGCCGGGTTCACGAGTTGACCTTCAGTGACATCACACCGATGGGCGGCTACAACGGCGACGAGGATCAGGGACAAATGGGCGCGCTCAGTGCCCTGATGGCGATGGGGTTGTTCGCAGAGGACGGCGCGGCATCGGTCAAACCACAGTACGAAATCACTGCGCCAATCTTCGACAAAATCACGATCCACGTCCGGCCCGGCAAGACATTCGTAATCACAACGACAAACAACAAACCCGGCAACGTGTATATCCAATCAGCAAAGTTGAACGGCCAGCCGTTGACGAGTTGTTTCTTCCCGCAGTCGACTTTCTTGGCCGGCGGCACCCTCGAACTCGACCTCGGTCCCGCGCCGAACCGATCCTGGGGAATCCCGTGATCCATCCGGTTGTTTGTCCTTCCCCTGCTGTTGGTAAACGGAGGGCCGCAATGCCCACCCCGGTTTGCCAAGCACGGAAGAAGGCAGCAAAGACGATGGTTCGGGGTGACGGCGGTTATTTTTCCAATTTGTGCAGGGCGAAGGCGTAGGCGCCAATGGCAACCGCTTCGCTCGTGCCGAGCCGTGACATGCCAACGCCGATGCGCGGCATCGGGTCGTAGGCAATCTTGCGGGTCGAACCGGGCACGGTGATTTCTTTTGTGGCGCCCATCAGAAATTTGTCCAGTTGAGCCGGGTCTTCGAGGTTGAATACAAACTGCGCCAGGCGCCGGAATTTCTCGCCGCTGGGACTGGTGTAGGTGCCGTTCATCTCGTCCACCACCGCCGGCAGGAACAGCGGCCAGGCGCCAGAGACACCGCCGCCGATCACGGCCAGACCGTCAATCAGCGTGAGCGCCTGTGCCAGAGCGTCGCCGACAACTTCGCCGAGTTGGCGGAACGCTTCCCTGGCGGCGTCCCGGTTGCCCTCGGCCTTGCCCATGCCGATCTCGAAGATGACTTTCGGTTCGGGCGCCTGGTCAAACGGGATGCCCGCTTTGGCGGCATAGACGCGGCGGACGGCACGGATGCTGGCGCCTTCCTCGACGTTGGTTTCGGGCTGAAGTTTGTTGCGAAGAAGCCAGATTTCTCCGGCGCAAATGTTGTCGCCCAGAAACAATTCGCCATCGCGCACAATACCGGCGCCGAAACCGGTGCCGAGCGTCACGCCGAAAAGATTCTTGTAGCGCTTCGGGCTGCCGGCTTTTTCGAGCAGGTTGTTGACGTGCGGGAGGAACCCGGCGATGGCTTCGCCATAGACAAAGAGATCGCCGTCGTTGTTGATGAAGACAGGGATTTTGAATTTGTCTTCGAGCATCGGGCCGAGAGCGATGCCGCCGCGAAAGGCGGGCAGGTTCCCGAGGTCGCCGATGATGCCGCGCGGGTAATCGGCCGGGCCGGGAAAGGCGAAGCTGATGGCCACGGGCGGGGCGGGCAACGATTTGCGGACGCGCTCGAAACCGTTGACGAGGGTGGCGAGGCAGCGATCGAGGTTGTCGGCATTGGACGGGACGGAGAACGGCTCGATGGCCGGTTTGTTGCCGCGGATGGCGGAGAACTTGAAGTTGGTGCCGCCCGCGTCGAGCGTCATGACGATGCGCTGGTCGTTTTCGTATTTCATGTGGTGGCCGCTCCTTTCTTCGCGCCACGCAGTGAAATCAGCAGCAGATAGGCAAAACAGGCGGCGGGGACCACAAACGCCATCGCTTTCATTCCCATGTCCACCAGGCGCCCCATCAACAGCGGCACCAGCGCGCCGCCGGAGATGGCCATGCACATGAGGCCGCTGAGTTCGTTGGCGCGTTCGGGTTTTTCCTCGACGGTGATGGAAAACAGCATCGGCCAGATATTGGCAAAACCAAAACCGCCCGCGAAAACGCCGGCAATGGCAAGCGGTTTGGAGCCGAACATGATCAATCCCGCTCCCACCATGCCGAGCAGCGCGGAGAGACGAAAACAGGTGCGCGGACTCATCACCAGAAGAATGGTGCCGCCGAGCAGCCGTCCGATGGTCAGCAACAGAAAGAAAAGCGCCGGGCCGAACTTGCTGGCGGTGGCTTCGTCAAACCCGATCTCTTTCAGGGTGGGGAAAAGAAACCGAGCCATGCAAACCTCCGCGCCGACATAAAGGAAGATACCGAACACCGCCAGGAAAAAGACCGGTTCCTTGAGCAGTCCGAGACAGGAGCCGATGCTCGGCGGCACATCGGCCTTGGTTTCTTCGACCTTCAACAGCGCGACGGCCAGGAAGGTGACAGCCATCAACACGCAAAACAACGGGAAAGACCCGCGCCAACCCATCCCTTTGAACAGCGCCAGAGAAGCAATGGCCGTAACCAGATAGGTTGAAGCGGTGCTGCCGATACCCTTGATACCCTGGGCGAAACTGAGGTTGCGACTATACGCGCCCGCCGGGCTGACATCGCGCATGATCGGGTTGCCCGAAACCTGCAGGAAGGTGGTGCCGACGCCCAGCACAAAAATGCAGGCCAATAACAGCGCAAAACCGGGCGCCATTAGGCTCGGCACAAGCATGGCAATCGCGTTCAGACCGAGTCCGAGCAACAGGAGTTTCTTTTTCCCGATACGCGCGGCAAGCAGGCCACCGGGAACGCTGAAGGCGGCAAAAGCAATGAACACAAAAAACGAGAGCAACGTCGCCATGACATTGCTGAGCTGGTATTGGGTTTTGACCGCATCGGACAACGGCCCCATGGCGTCGGCCACGCCCATGACAAGAAAGGCGAGGAAAATGGGAAAGGTTTTCATTTTGTTCATGACATTTTTCCTTTCATTTCAATGCGGCCAGCGGCGCCGGATCCATGTCGGCGAATTCCTGGTTCTCGCCGCCCATGGCCCAGCAGAAGGCGTAGTTGGAGGTGCCGCAGGCGCAATGAACCGACCACAACGGCGAGATCACCGCCTGACGGTTGGCCACAACCAAGTGGCGGGTCTCCTGCGGCGCGCCCATAATGTGAAACACGCGGGCGTTGTCCGACACGTCAAAATACAGATACACCTCGCTGCGGCGCGGATGGGTGTGCGGCGGCATGGTGTTCCAGACGCTGCCCGCCTCGAGTTGGGTGTAGCCCATGACCAATTGACAGCTCTTCACGCCACCCGGATGGATGTATTTGTAGATGGTGCGTTTGTTGGCTTCCGCGTCAGAACCGAGCCGGGCCGGTTCGGCATCACGTTGTCGGACAAGCGTGGTCGGATAGGTCGTGTGAGCGGGGTAACTGATCAGGTAGAACGCGGCACCGTTGCCTTCAAACCGCACGTCGCGGGCGCCACGTCCGACGTAGAGACAATCACGATTGGCCATCGGAAACGGGTTGCCGTCCACTGTGACCGTGCCAGGACTGCCGATATTGAGGATGCCGAGTTCGCGGCGTTGGCAGAAGAAGTCAGCCCGCAACTCCGCGGGGGATGGCAACGCCAGCGGCGCTTCCGACGGCACAGCGGAGCCGACAACGGCCCGTTCAACCTCGCAGTAAAGCAACTCGACGCGGCCCGGCGCGAACAGCGTGTCCACCAGAAACGCGGCACGCAATTCGTCGGTGGTCATCCGCGCGTAACGAACAGGGTCAACCGTGAGTCGGGTTTGCATCGTTAGTCTTCGACGTGTGGGACACCGGAGCTTCCGTTGGCGACAGGCGCCGTGTGTTCACCGAGGTCGGCAGGTTCCATGCGTGGCGCCAGGAGGTGAATGATCAGCAGCGCTCCCAGATAGATGGAAGCCGCGATAATGAAGATCGGAATATAATTCCCACCGGTGGCCTGAAGGATGGTGCCGATGACTTGTGAAAGAATCATACCACCCACCGCGCCAGCAAAACCACCAATACCAACCACCGAACCGACGGCGCGGCGGGGGAACATGTCGGAAGCAAAGGTAAAGATGTTGGCCGACCAACCCTGATGCGCCGCCGCGGCAAGACTGATGAGGCCGACGGCCACCCAGAGGTTTTGGGCCATTGGCGCAAACGTGACGGGCACGATGCAAATCGCGCACAACAACATGGTCAACTTGCGGGCCGCATTGACGCTCCAGCCGCGTTTGATGAGGTGAGAGGAAATCCAGCCGCCGCCGACGCTACCGATGTCGGCCACCAGATAGATGACGACAAGCGGCAGGCCGAGTTGGGAAAGTTTTACGCCAAAGTTTTTATCGAGGAACTTCGGCGCCCAATAGAGATAGAACCACCAGACGGCATCGGGCAGGAATTTACCGACGACGAATGCCCAGGTCTGGCGATGCGGTAAAAGTTTTAGCCATGGAATCTTGGTGTTGGTTTCCGCGGCATCGCTCATGATGTAGTCAAGCTCGACCTTAGTGAGCTTGGGGTGTTCCTGCGGGCGATGGTACATTGGCAACCAAAATGCCAGCCAGATCAGGCCGACAAACCCGGTCAGGTAAAACGCCCATGGCCACCCCCAGTGTCCCGTGATCCAGGGCACCGCCAGCGGCGCGATGATGGCGCCAACATTGGTGCCGGCATTGAGCAGGCCCGTGGCCAATGCCCGTTCCTTGCGCGGAAACCATTCCGCCACCGTCTTGATGGCAGCAGGGAAGTTACCCGCCTCGCCAAGACCAAGCGCGAACCGGGCCACCATAAACCCGTTTACGGAACGCATCAAACCGTGCCAGGCGCCCGCCAGACTCCAGATGAACAGCATCAGCGCATAGCCCAGCCTCGTGCCAAGCCTGTCAATGACCGGTCCCGACAACAACATGCCGATGGCGTAGGCCAATTGGAAACAAAAGACGATGTTGGCGTATTGCTTTTCGTTCCAGCCGATTTCCTTGCCGAGCGTCGGCGCAAGAATCCCGATGACCTGGCGATCCACGTAGTTGATGGTTGTCGCAAAAAACAGCAATGCGCAGATTATCCAACGATAATGCCCGTGCGCAAAAAGACCTTTGAGTTTACCTGGTTCTGTGGTCATGGTGTGATTCTCCTACGGGATTTGGCGTGTTGTTTTACACGACACCTCGCCGAAACGCAACCTATCGCTTTGGCATTTTTTCAATGCTTCTTCCGCGGCAAACCGCACGTCCCACCACTCGTCCCGTCGCGCCGCCCGCAACCGCGGAATTGCCCGGCAATCCCCGATGCGACCCAACGCCTGCGCGGCGCGCAGCCGCACCAGTTCGTCCTTGTCGTCGAGCGCCGCCAGCGCGGCGTCGAACGCCTCCCGCGCCCGCAGATGACCGAGCGTGTAGAGCGCCGTCGTTCGCGTTTTCTCCCGCGACAACAACGGCAGCACGAACGGAATCGCGTTGGTGGCCGACTCGAAACGCGCCAGGAAATAGCAGGCCACCCGCGCCGTTTCATCGTTGGGAGCCGTTTGGAGGGCTTCCACCAGCGCCGGGACGGCGTTGGTGCCGAGTTGATCCACCAGTTCCTCCGCCTTCACCCGCAGCAGGACATTCGGGCTGTCCACCCGCCTCAACAGGTACGGCAACACCTCGGTCGCCCGTCGCTTCAACTCCTCGTTGGCGGCGCTGACCGCTTTCCGTTCCTCCTCCGTCTCCGGTTCCGAGATGGCTCGTCGCGTCAACCGTTCCAGCGGATGATGCACGTCCACCTCTCGGTAACGGCGTTTGGGTGAGCGAACGACGGGTTCAGGCTCCGGCTCCTTTGGCGAAGGCGTTTCCGCGCGGCTCCAGATCACCGTTCGCGCCTCACAATCCAGTCCGGCACCGTAAAACGGTTTTCGCCAGGTCGAGTTGTTTCGCCAACCCTGCGAGTAGAAATCCTCCCCGCCGAGGTCCAACAGCAAGGCAATCGAACCGTACTCGCGTTTTCCGCCGTCGTGTCCAGCGGCTTGCGATTGTGCGGGGTCGGTGCCGATATAGGTGTCGTGGCCGCTGCGATCCAGCAACATGGCAAACGAATTGTTGATCGCGCCGCCCTGCGCCGTGCTGTCGGCTGTGTACCGGTCGTCGCCGTCGCGGTCAATCAACATGCCGACGCTGTAATCGTGCGCGCCGCCCTGACAAATGGCGTGGGCGGTGTACGTGTCGTCGCCGCCCCCGTCAATCAGCGCGCCGCTGCTCAGATGAAAGCCCGCGCCCTGACAATATTGGTATGCCTTGTACGTGTCGTTGCCGGCGCGGTCGAACAACCACCCGACCGAGTACCAGTAGCTGGCGCCCTGGCCGTACACACCCGCCTCGTAACGGTCGTTGCCGGCGAGATCGCAGAGCACGCCAACGCCGCCCCCGGCAAACGGGCGCATTCCAAAACCAAATCCCTGCGCCAGGGAAAAATGCCGGCCCGGTGTCCACGAGCACGGATATTTCCCGCCGGCAAAATACGAGTCGTCGCCGCTCTCGTCCAGAATCACTCCCTTGCCGGCGACCCCGCCGAAACCTTGCGCTTTGTTGGCGGCACGATAGGACGTGTCGCCTCCCTGTTGCCAGAGCAGGCCGTAGCCGAAGAAACCAGCGCCCTGACAAAAAGTGTCCGCCTCGAATTGTTGCCGTCCTTTGCCCGCAATAAGCGCACCGCACCCGTACAAACCGGCGCCCTGCGCGATGTGGCGCGCGGTGAAGGTCGAGTTCGAGCCGAGGTCCACGAGGATGCCGATACCGAACAGACCGGCTCCCTGCGCCACGATGTTGGTGGAGAGATAGCGATTACCATGTCCGGTGGCGATGACGATGGAGATGGGGCGTCCCTCCAGGCCGTTGGCGCCACCGGCGGAGTTGAGGAAAAGATTGTCGTTGCCCGTGGCAATGATGAGAAAGGCTTCGTGGGTAAAGGTCTGGCGAGATTTGCTGGTGCAGATGATCTTACCGAGCGGCGTGTCACGGGTACAATCGTCGGACGGGAGCGCCGACACCGCCGCCCGCACCGCCTCCATCAGCGCGCGTAAGGCCCGATCGAGGCGTTGGCAATCCATCGGGACGCCGAGAATGGCGTTGGCCGTCTCGTCATCCTGCAATTCCAGCGCCTCGTCGCGTCGGAACAGTTTGGGCGCGAACCGGCGGCGGTCGGCTTTGTCGCTGAGAAACTCCAATGCCCAGGCCTCGAACGCGGCGCGATTGGGCGGCGGCAACAGCGGTTGAATGGCAAGAGCGGTTTCGTAGATGTGTTGGACGGCATTTGTCGGCGGAGCGCCATGCGGCGTTGCTCGCAATTCGGCCAGCAGGTTGTCGGCAAACGTCGGTAATGCCAGCGGGTCGCGAAGAAAACGACGGGCTTCCGGCAACACCAACTCGGAATCGGCCACGTCCTTCTTAAAACCGAGGTCGAACAAGGTCATGCGGAGCCTGGCGAGAGCTTGGGCGATATAGGCGCGGTCGGTCGCGTCGAGCGCCTCCTCGGCGGAACTTGCCAAACTTGCCACGCAGAGCGCCCCGCCAAGAAACCACAGGATGGCCCGGTTCATGTTTCCTGTCGCTGGAGCAGATAGGTGGTGTGCGGCACGGGTGTGCGGGAGATGTCCTCGGGTGTGCCATGCGACGGATGAATGCCAGGGGCCAAATCCATGCCGGCTTTTTGAAAGATGTACTGGACAAAACCGGAACAGTACATCGAGGTTTTGCGGGCGAGCAGATTCTTGCGGGAGCGAAACCACGGGTTGTGCAATGCGACGGCGGTACCGAACAACTCGCGCAACGAATAAGTGGCATGGTTGGCGACCATCTCCAGCGCCTCACGCAGCAGAGTGGCCACCTGGGTGTCGGTCAGATGAAAATCCAGAATGGCAAGATTCGGATACAAGGTCTCGTCGTAATACTTGGCCACGCGATTTTCCTGGACGCCGAGCCGGACGTGTTTGTGATGGAGGTCGAGGTCGGATTCGATGACCCACTGGCAACCATCGGCGCGTTGCCCCTCGAACAACATCGCATGCGACCAAAGGCTCCAACGCCGCTGCTCGTCCAAACGGCGCTCTGCCAGTCGGATGGCCTGCTCGACCAGTGCGGTGCCGCCGACCAGCCCGACGCATCCCGGTCGGGCATATTGCTCAAAAAACTGGCGGTTGGTGAGTTGGGCGACGGTGACGATCCTGTTTGGGGCGGCTTCCATGAATGCGCTAGGGTATGCGACCCGCGCCGGGGCGTCAATCTTCGACCAGTGGGCGGGTGTGATCCAAAGTGATGGGCAGCGTGCTACATTATAAGCCATGCTTCCAGCTTGTCCCCGTCCCCCCAACGGAGCGCCTCCGACACTCCGCACGCAACGCAACATAAATTGGGCAATCTGGAAGATTGCCCCACCCTGCCCATCGCTTTTGATCGCGACCCGGCAACTCGCCTGATTGACAGGCAATGGAAGCGGTGGTAATGTCGCGCGAGGTTTCTAGAGAAGCATATGGGAGCTACAAAACGAGATTTGTCAGGTGTGTTCGACGCGGATTGGAGCGTCGAATCGTCAAAGAAATCCACCTCACTGGACAGCGCGTTCCATCTCACCCAGAACGGAATGACTTTTTTCACTGCTCAGGGCGTTCCCGAATGGACCGAAGTGGGCGTCAAAATGCACATGCCACAGAAAGGCGCCCGCAAGGATCATTCTTTCACCTGTCGCGGTGTGGTCATTGAATGCAGCCCCTGCCAGACACGCCCTGGTTATCGGGTCACGCTCATGTTTCTGGATCTGCCCAAACGGGCACAAGACCAAATCAACCTCGCACCGCTGGCGACTCAATCCGCCAGCATTTCCATCTCCCGCTAAGGCATGGAATATCTCCATAGCCTCCTGAAATTCGCGCTCGACCACAGCGCTTCTGACATCCATCTCAAAGCCGCCCACTTCCCCACCATCCGCGTCTCCGGCGAACTGTTTCCCGTCCAGGTGGACCCGCCCACCGGCGACCAGATTGACGCCATCGTTCGCCACGTTCTCCCCCGTCACCTTGAAGCCCGTCTGGAACGCGAGAAGGAAGTGGATTTTTCCTATTTTATTCCCGATCTCGGTCGCTACCGCGTTAATGTTTTCTACCAGCGCGGCGAGCTTTGTCTGGCCATGCGCTACGTCAAGGCGCGCATCCCCTCGTTTGCCGAGTTAAACCTACCCGAACAACTCGGCAAAATCGCCAACGCCGAAAACGGTATTATCTTTGTCACCGGCGCCACCGGTTCCGGCAAGTCCAGTACCATGGCCGCCATGATCGAGCACATCAACCAGACCGAGAAATGCCACATCATCACCCTCGAAGACCCCATCGAATATGTCTTCGAAGACAAACAATGCGTCATCGAACAACGCGAAATCGGCCTGGACACCCTCAGCTTTGAACGCGCCCTCACCCACGTCATGCGTCAGGACCCCGACGTCATCATGATCGGTGAAATGCGCGACAGCCAGTCGTTCATGGCCGCCTTGGCCGCCGCCGACACCGGCCATCTCGTCATCACCACCCTGCACACCACCACCGCTTACTCCTCCATCGGACGCATTCTCGACTTTTTCCCGGCCGAAGAACGCGAGCAGATCCGTCGCCAGATCGCCGTCAACCTTCGCGCCGTCATCTGCCAACGCCTCGTCCCCGCCATCGCCGGCGGCGTTGTCCCTGCCGTCGAAATCATGATCAACACCCCCATGGTCCGCAAACTCATCGAGGAAAACAAACTCGATAAACTCTTTGCCGCCATCGAAACCGGCACCGACGACGGGATGCAGACCTTCAACCAGTCGCTCTACAAACTCGTCAAAGCCAAGAAAATCACCGAAGCCAACGCCCTTCAGAAAGCCACCAATCCTGACGCGCTTCGCATGAATTTCCGCGGCATCTTTCTCGACGAATCCCGCCGCATCCTTTCGGCCTGACCTTCCAAGTTGGGCAAAAACTGCGCACCCCGTCCTCCTCGCCGCGCAACTGTTGCGCACCGACCGACCTGTTTCCCCAACAAACTCGCGTCTTCGCAACCTGGCACACTCTTTGCAGAGACTTTCTTTGCTCGCAGGTAAACCAACCATCAAACCCGTTCAGAAAGGAGCTCGTTCCATGAAGTTCGCTGACAAACTTACACGCAGCGGCCTTGCCGCCGCCGTGATACTGACCGCCGTGTCGCTCTCGGCCCAGGAAACCCCTCCACCGCCTCCGCCTGCCGCGCCCCCTCCCGCGGCCGGTGGCGCTCCCGCCCCCGGCGGCGACCGTGGCGGCAACCGTGGCGATCGCGGACGATTTGATCCCGCCGAAATCCAAAAACGCATCATGGAAAGCTACAAGGAACGACTGGAGTTCAAAGACGACGCCGAATGGGCAGCCGTCCAACCTCTCGTTCAAAAAGTGATGGACGCCCGCCGCGAGGTCATGGTCAGCGGCATGGGCGGCATGTTCCGGTTTGGCCGTCGCGGCGGCGACCGCGACAATCGTTCCAACGCCGTTTCCTCCTTCCTCGGCGCGCCTAGCCCCGAAGCCGAGGCGCTTCACAAGGCGCTGGATGACAACGCGCCTGCCGCGCAGGTCAAGGCGGCTCTGGAAAAATTCCGTGCTGCACAGAAAGAAAAGGAAGCCAAACTCACGGCAGCCCAGGAAGAACTCCGCAAGGTCCTCACCGTCCGCCAGGAAGCCCTGGCCACGTTGAACGGACTGTTGCCGTAATCACCGCACAACAACACACCCGGAGAGAAGCTGGCGACCGGCCAGGAAAACATGAACACGAATGAAACACAAATCACCGAGTTGCTCGACCGGATGGTGGCAGCCAAACAACTCTCCGCCGCCGACGCGGCGGCGTTGCGGCGCGCCAAGCTGCCCGTCCAGAGCGAGGAGGACGTGTTGCGCTGGCTGGCCCACGAATATGGCCTGGAGTACACCACGCTGGAGGATTTGTCGCCGGACCGCCAGCTTCTCTCGTTGTTTCCCGCCCGCATTTTGCTAAAGGAGGAACTGCTCCCGCTGCGGCGCGTCAACGGCACCGTGGAGATCGCCACCAGCCGGCTGTTCGCCACCCAGGGGCTTGACGCGCTGAAAACGCTCACCGGGCTCAACCTCCAACCCGTCCTCGCCTCCGCCGAAGCCATCCAGCGCGAAATCAAACGTCATCTGGGCGTCGGCGCCGACACCATTGACACCCTGGAAGAAGAGAAACCGTTTCAGGTCGTTGACGAGAACCCCGACGACACCAATCTCGAAGCCGCCGAGGAAGACGAAGCCTCCATCATTCGCTTCGTTAACCAGGTCCTCAAAGACGCCATTGATCTGCGCGCTTCCGACATCCACTTGGAACCGTTTGAAGACGAGTTTCGCATCCGCTACCGCATTGACGGCAACCTGCAGGACATCCCCGTGCCCGCCCAACTGAAGCGGTTCCAACCAGCCATCGTTTCCCGCATCAAAATCCTCAGCCATCTCAACATCGCCGAAAAACGCCTCCCGCAAGACGGCGCCATCAAAATCCTTGTCGGCGACGCCGAGGTGGACATCCGCGTTTCCATCATCCCGATGATCCACGGCGAGGCGGTGGTGATGCGTTTGCTGCGCCAGAACACCACCCTGCTCGGCATGGCCGAACTCGGCATGGCTCCCCGCGAGTATCAATGTTTCCAGCGCGTCCTCCAACTGCCGCACGGCATCATCCTCGTCACCGGCCCGACCGGCAGCGGCAAAACCTCCACCCTCTACACCGCGCTGAACGAGATCAACGATTCCATCCGCAAAATCATCACCATCGAAGACCCCGTCGAATACCGTCTCAAAGGCGTCAACCAGATTCAGGTCTCCGAAAAAGCCGGCCTGACCTTTGCCCGCGGCCTGCGCTCGATCCTTCGTCACGACCCCGACGTGATTCTGGTGGGCGAAATCCGCGACCAGGAAACCGCCCAGATCGCCGTCCAAGCCTCGCTGACCGGCCACCTCGTTTTCTCAACACTCCACACCAACGACGCCCCGACCGCATTCACCCGGCTCGTGGACATGGGCGTCGAACCGTATCTGGTCGCTTCCTCGCTCGAAGCCGTGCTCGCCCAACGCCTCGTTCGCGTCCTGTGTCCGCACTGCAAACAACCCGACGATTCCGCCGCCGCCCGTTCATTCAAGGCCAAGGTGGGCATCCCCGACGAGGTGACCATCTACAAATCGGTCGGTTGCCGCGAATGCCGCAACACCGGTTTTCACGGGCGCCATGCCATCTTCGAGTGGATGGACAGCGACAACGTCATCCGCGAACTCGTCCTCAAAAACGCCTCGACCGATCAGCTTCGCGATGCCGCCCGTCGCGCCGGCATGAGGACGCTGGCCGAAGACGGCTGGCGGCTGGTTCGCCAGGGCATCACCACCGTTGAAGAAGTCCTCAGCGTTACCACCGCGAAGGAAATCGAACGCAGCGCGAAACCAGAGGCGAAAGCGTCATGAGATCAAGGTATCCATCACAGACTCTCATTCCGAGCGCAGCAAAAAACCTCGGCACTGACCGAGGGGGAACTCCGATGGCGAGGTCCTTCGCTTCGCTCCGGATGACAAGTGGTTATTGGTCGTTTGGATTTTGTGCTTGTTTCGGACTTCAAGATTCGGATTTCGGATTTTTCTGAGCATGCCCACGTTCACCTACAAAGCGATTGCAACCGACGACACTCTGGCGGCACTAGTTGGCAGTGCGAATCCAGCGTACACGGTGCGGCGAGACAATTACCAGCCGGTTCACGAAATCTGCGTCGGTGCGACCGTCCAGCAAGGGCAACAGCAATGCGGCCACATTCTCGACGGCGGGCGGATGCGCTTTGACACGAATCACGCCGTTGTGTGCGGACAACGGCAGCACAGCCCAATCGCCGAAGTGCTCATCCAGAGTGACGAGTACGCGACCGTCACGCATGGCGCGTTCGAGAATCAACGCGTCATCGGCCCGCTCTTGGCCGACTTCCGCCGCTCGGACGACATCGTGACCATGGGCGCGCAATTGAGCTGCGAGTTCCGTCCGCAACATTTGGTCAAGATAAAGACGCACAACAGATCACGCGGGTTCGAGGGCGGTAATTTCGGTATGCAGAACGGCTTGGCGAGCGTAATCCAGTACTGCTTGAATATCGGCACGGGTCAGTTCCGGGTACCCGCGCAGGATCGAATCCCACGATTCGCCGGCGGCGAGCTGTTCCAGAATGGCTGCCACCGAAATACGGGTGCCTTTGATGACAGGCTGGCCACCACAGACGCGGGGATGGATCTCAATGCGCTCGTTCATGCAACTGAAAATACCGGAATCAAACGACCAACTCAAGCCTGAGCATGCCCACGTTCACCTACAAAGCAATTGCGACCGATGGCAGCCTCGCCGAGGGGGTTCTGGACGCGGGGAGTCGGCCGGAGGCATTTCGGCAGATGGAAGCGCGCGGGTTGCGACCGGTTAGCCTCGCGGAGAAGACCGCCGCCGCGGTGGCGGCCACGACCGAGAAGAAACCGGGCGGATTGTCGTCGTGGAAGTTTCAGTCGGAGAAGGTTTCCTCGCGGGACCTGGAGAATTTCACGCGGTTGTTGTCGAGCCTGCTGGCGGCAGGCGTGCCGTTGAGTCGGGCGCTGGTGATTCTGCACAAGGAGACCGCTGCGCCGGCGGCGGCAGCGAAGTGGAAGGAGATTCACGACCTGGTGGTGGACGGCATGTCGCTGGCCGACGCGATGGCGAAGTCGCCGGAGACATTTCCGCGGGTTTACACGGCGATGGTGCAGGCGGGGGAGACGGGCGGGTTTCTGGATGTGGTGTTGGCGCAGATTGCGGATTTCCAGTCGCGGGAAAAGGAGTTGCGCTCGAAGGTGATGACGGCGCTGTTGTATCCGTGCATTTTGCTGGTGCTGGCGCTGGCGGTGCTGGTGTTTTTGCTGGTCTTTTTCATTCCGCGGTTTCAGAAGGTCTTTTCCGGTTTTGGCGGTTCGCTGCCGTTGATCACCCAACTGATCATCGGCGCCAGTCATGTACTGCGGTCGTACGGGTTGTTTGTGGTAGCCGGGCTGTTTGTGGTGGTGTTGCTGTTGCGGAATTGGTTTGCGTCGGAAAAAGGGCGTCGGGTGTGGGAGGGGTTGATGTTGCGCACGCCGATGATCGGTTCGTTGGTGGCGCAATTTGCGATGGCGCGGTTTTGTCGGATGCTGGGAACATTGCTCGGCGCGGGCGTGCCGTTGGTACACGGGTTGAACGTGGCCCGCAAATCCATCGGCAACCAGATTCTGGTGGACGCCGTTTCGGCCTCCATCGAGCGTGTGCAGGAGGGCGGTCGGCTTGGCCAGAGCCTGGCGGATTGTCGCGGGTTGTTTCCCGGCTCGGTGCTGGAAATGATTTCGGTGGCCGAGGAGAGCGGGCGGCTGGACAGCGAGTTGGTGCGGATTGCCAATGTCACCGAGGGCGATCTCGACCGACATTTGCGGACGGCGGTGTCGTTTGCGGAGCCGTTGATGTTGTTTTTGATTGCGGGCTTTATCGGGACAATCTTCATCGGCATGTTGTTGCCGATCTTTTCATTGCAGGAGTACATCAAATAACCCTCAACCCCAAAAAAAATCATGAACCAAACTCATCGTCGGACAAAACGAATCGGACAACAAGGGTTCACCCTCGTCGAGCTGTTGTTGGTGCTCACTATTCTCGGCATTCTCGCGGCGTTGGTGGTGCCGAAAATGGTGGGGCGCAGCGAACAAGCCCGCCAGACGGCGGCCCGGACCGACATTGCCACCTTTGGCACGGCACTGGACGCTTTCGAGGTGGACAACGGTTTCTATCCGAAAGGCAAGAGCGGCCTCAATGATCTGGTGGTGCAACCGCGCGATTGCCCGAACTGGCACGGGCCGTATGTGAAGGAAATCCCGAAAGACCCCTGGGGCAACGATTACATCTACGAATGCCCCGGCCGCCACAACCCGAAATCCTACGACCTGTATTCCGCCGGGCCGGACGGGCGCCCCGGATCGGAGGACGACATTTGTAACTGGACGACCCGCTGACCGGAAACGCCCATGAACCGTTGGCCGACAACGCAAGCATTCACGCTGATCGAACTGATCTTGGTGATGGCGCTGGTCGTGGCGATGATCTCTGTCGCCGCGCCGTCGTTGTCGAGCTTCTTCCGCGGCCGGGCGCTGAACGACGAGGCGCGACGGCTGTTGGCCCTGACACGGGCGGCGCAAAGCCGCGCGGTGTCGGAGGGGATGCCGATGTTGTTGTGGATAGACGCCGAAGAGCGCGCCTATGGCGTCGAACAGGAAACGCCGCCACGGAACGGTGATCCAAAAGCGATGACGTTCGTCCTGAACGAAACGGTGTCGTTGGAGCCGTCCGCCGCCTCGCCGTGGCCGGTTCGCGGCAAATCGTTGCCGGCGATTCGGTTTCTGCCGGACGGGTTGATAGATGAATCGAGTCCCACCAACCTGCACCTGATTGGCGCGGACAACGCGTCGTTGTGGCTGGTGCAGACGACAAACCACGTGAGCTATGAAATTCGCAACACGCTTTCACCCTGACGCCGCCGGTTTCACGCTGGCCGAGGCGCTGGCGGCGATGTTGTTTTTGGCGATTGTCGTACCGGTATCGCTGCAGGCGCTGCGCGTGGCCAGCGCGACGGGACAGGTCGCCGTGCGCAAGGCCGAGGCCGTGCGGGTGGCGGAACGAGTGTTGAATGAGGCGTTGGTGACGGGCACTTGGAACCGTTCGTCACAGAACGGCACGGTCTCGGAGAACGGACGGGAATATCGTTGGACCTTGCGCAACGATCCCTGGCACGATGTCACGATGCGGGAACTCACCGTCGAGGTGAGGTATTTCACGCAGGAACGCGAACAGACGATTTGCTTGAGCACGCTGGTGGATGCCTTATGAGAAAGACCGCCGACCATGACCGGAGCGGGTTCACGCTGGTGGAGTTGATCCTCGCCGCCGGTGTGTGCGCCATTGTGGTGGCGGCGGCCGGCGGGGTGTTTTTCAGCGCCGTGCGCCTGCGCGACGGCACGACGCGCGTGGTGGAGGAGAACCTGCCGCTGGAACGGGCGCTCACGGTGGTGCGGCGCGATTTGCAGGGAGTGATGTTGTCGCCCTCAACCAACCGGGTCATGTCCGGCACTTTCCGCGTGGGGGAGGTCTCCAGCATTGAATTGAACCAGCCGGTCAACATCGAGTTGCACACCACCACCGGCTCGCTTCGCGACGATGAACCGTGGGCAGAGGTGCAGCGGGTGGCGTACCGGCTGCGCGATCCAGCGGACCGGACCCTGCCGGGCAAGGAACTGGTGCGCAGCGTCACACGCAACCTGCTGGCGACCACAACGCCGACGCCCGACGAGGAGGTACTGCTGGGCGGCATCACGTCGCTGGAGATCGAATGTTACGATGGCAGCCAGTGGCGCAACACCTGGGACACGACCCTGTCCGACAGCAATCTGCCAACTGCCGTGCTGTTCCGGTTCCACTGGGCAGACGCGGCGCCGAATCGGCCGCCACTGGAATTGCTGGTGCCGATCACGGTGCAAATCTCCACCAACGACGCCTCCGGCACCGAAACCAACACCGAAACGAGTGCCACCACGCCATGAACCGCTCCCGTCATCCTTCGGTGGTTTTCGCCATGCCGTCGCGCCGCCGCGGCGGCGAAGGTGGTTCCGTGCTGGTGATTGTGCTTTGGATCTCGCTGGGGCTTGTCAGCCTGGCGCTGTATTTCGCCAACTCGATGTCGCTCGAACTGCGGGCTGCCGACAATCGCGCCGCCAGTCTTGCTGCCGACCAGGCCATCGAGGGCGCGGCGCGTTATGTCAGTTACATCCTCACCTTGTACGCTACCAACGGCGTCATGCCCGACCTGTCCGAGTACGAAGCCGAGGCGGTGCCGGTGGGCGAGGCGCATTTCTGGATCATTGGGCGCGACGTGAACTATCCTCCGACGCGGCCCGATGTCGTTACGTTTGGGCTTGTGGACGAGGCTTCCAAGCTCAACCTCAACACCGCCTCGACCAATATGCTCGCCTGGTTGCCGGGCATGAGCTTCGACCTGCTCACCGCCATCAACGATTGGCGCAACCCCAACGCCAACGGCGGCTCGCAACTTTACTACGCCATGGCCAAATCTCCCTACCAGTGCAAGGGCGCCCGTTTCGAGACCGTGGACGAACTTCGCCTGGTGTACGGCACCTCGATGGATATCCTTGTCGGCGACGACGTCAACCGCAACGGCATCCTCGATCCCGGCGAAAAAGACGAAGGCAACAACGGTCGGGTGGATCCCGGCCTGTTCGAGTACCTCACCGTTTACAGCCGCGAACCAAATTTCCACAGCGACGGCACGATGCGCACCAACGTCAACAATCTCGCCCAGGTCCAGATGTTGTTGCAGGAACGGTTCGGACAGGCCCGCGCCAACCAGATCATGGCCCAGTTTGGCTCCGGCGGGCGCGTCCCCGCCGTTGGCTCTTTTCGCAGTCTGTTGGAGTTTTACATCCGCAGCGGCATGACCTCCACGGAGTTTGCCCAGATTTACCCCGACATCACCGTCGGCACCTCCCGCTACAAACGCGGACGAGTCAACATCAATACCGCTCCGCTGGCCGTCCTCGCCTGCCTGCCCGGCATGGACGAGGCCACCGCCCAGACGCTGGTCAATTACCGCGCCACCAATCCCGACAACCTCACCTCCATTGCATGGATTGTGGACGCGCTCGGCGCGACCAGTCCCGCCATCCTGTCGCTCGCCGCCGGCGATTACATCACCACCATGAGTTACCAATTCACCGCCGACATCGCCGCCGTCGGCCCGCACGGACGCGGCTATCGTCGGGTCAAATTCGTCTTCGACATCACCGAAGGCGCGCCGAAGATTCTTTACCGCCAAGACCTCACTCGTCTCGGTTGGGCGCTTGGCGAAAACGTGCGCGAAGAGATTCTTGCCAGGAACACACCATGATGGACCTCCTCTCCTTGATTCCCTCGAAACGCCGCGTCCCAGCGGCGTTGCTCGGACTCGCCCTCGACGGCAACCGCCTCGACGGCGTCGTCCTGAAACGTCTCAACGGCTCGCTTCAGCTCCAACAAAGTTTCTCCGTCACACTTTCGCTCGACCCGTTGAACGCCGACCCCGAACTCGTGGGGCGCGAGCTTCGCAATCACCTCGACGCCGCCGGCGTGCGCGAACGCCATTGTGTCGTCAGTCTCCCGCTGAAATGGGCGCTCACGATCCAGAGCGAACTGCCCGATCTCCCCGAAGAGGACCTCGCCAACTTCCTCGCCATCGAAGCCGAACGCCGTTTCCCCTGCGACGTCACAACCCTGCGTCTGGCCACCTCCCGCTGCGACAGGCTCGCCACCCAGATCGGCATCCCCTCCAACCACATCGCCACCCTCGAAAACGTCCTGGAAAAAGCCCGACTCAAACCACTCAGTTTCTCCCTCGGAATCACCGCGCTCCAGTCGCCCGACACCGAATCCTCCCACGGCGTCCTCGCGCTAGCCATCGGCCAGACGGATGTCAACCTCCAGATCACCGTCCACGGCGGCGTCGCCGCGTTGCGCGCGCTCGAAGGCGCGTTGGAGACCGAGGCCGGCCGCCACATCCTTAACGCCGACCTCGTTGCCCGCGAAATCCGCATCACCCTTGGCCAACTTCCCGCCGCCGTCCGCGAAACGGTCCGTCGGGTCCGCGTATTCGGCCCGACCGACCTCGCGCGACAGCTTGCCGACGAACTGGAGTTGCGACTCGAATCCTACGGCCTCGACATCGAGGCGGTCACCACCTATGCGCCCGACGATTTCCCCGTCCAACTCCCGCCCGGCGCGACGGTCTCGCGCGCGTTCAGCCTGGCGGCGCATCATCTCGCCCGACGCGGCGCCGTCTTCGAGTTTCTGCCGCCAAAAGTGACGGCCTGGCAACGGATTGCCACTCGTTATTCCAGTGGCCGGTTGCGGATGGCGGCGGCCATTGCCGGGGGCGCGCTCGTACTGGTCGGCGGCCCGTTCCTTTATCAGCAAATCCAGCTCATGATCCTCCAATCCCGCTGGGCCGCTATCTCGGCGCGTGTCAACGAACTGGAAACCATTCAACAAAAAATCCGCCAGTATCGCCCCTGGTTCGACAACTCGTTGCGTTCCCTGGACATTCTCCGCCAGTTGACGCTGGCGTTTCCCGAAGACAATTCCGTTTCCGCCAAAATGATCGAAATCCGCAACGGCGCGACCGTGACCTGTTCGGGCGTGGCCCGCGACAACGCCTCGTTGCTGCGCACGCTGACTGCGTTGCGCGGCGCGGCCGGCGTCGCCGACCTCAAGGTGGACCAGATCCGCGGCAACAAAACCGTTCAGTTCAGTTTCGACTTCCGCTGGAACGAAGGAGGCGCCCGTGAAGATTGAGAACCGCCAACAACTGCTCGTCGTCATCGCCATCGCCGCCGCCGCCCTGTTGATCGGCGACCGTCTGATCCTGACCCCGTTGTTGCACGCATGGAAAACGCGCGCGACCAAAATCACCGCCCTCCGCAAACAACTCGAACAAGGCACCGCGTTGATCCAACGCGAGCCGTCCATCGTCCGCCGCTGGGACCAGATGCGCCGCAACGCCCTCCCCACCAATCCTTCCCTCGCCGAACAACAGCTCCTCCGCGCCTTCGACGCCTGGGCCCGCGACAGCCGTGCCACCCTCACCGCCATTACCCCGCAATGGAAACATGGCGAAGCCGACGAATACATGACCCTCGAATGCCGCGTGGACACCTCCGGCAACCTCGAAACCCTCTGCAACTTTCTCTACAACATCGAAAAAGACGCCATGGCACTGCGGCTCACCTCCGTCGAACTGGCCTCCCGCGACGAAAACGGCCAACAAATGACCCTCGGCCTGCAAGTCAGCGGCCTCGTCCTCTCATCCGCGAAACCATGAACACTCCACGCCTCATTCTCCCGCTGTTGTTGTTATCGCTACTGGCCGCCCCATTGGCACCGGCCCAGAATTTCTCCTCTTACCGCGTCATCAGCCAGCGCAACATCTTCAACCAACACCGCGTACCCGTTTCCCGCGCCACCCCCACTCCCGTCGTGCGAACCACGCCGCGCACAACCACCGACGCCTTCTCGTTGGTCGGCACACTGGTGTACGAAAAAGGCCGATTCGCCTTCTTCGACGGCACCAGCCCGGACTACCGCAAAGTGGCTCAACCCTCCGACACCATTGCCGGTTACAAAATCACCGCCATTCTTCCCCACAGCGTCCAACTCGAATCCGGCGGCAAACAATTTGAAATGAAAGTCGGCACCCAATTGCGCCGTTACGGCGATACCGTTGAACTGACCGCTGCTGCCATTACCCCGCCCGCGCCCGCTTCCGCGGCGCCGTTGTCGCCGACAACGACTGCAGCAGCGGCGCCGGGTTCGCCGCTTTCGCCGCCTTCCAGTTCCGCTGCCACGGCAGTCGCCCCATCCACTGCCGCCGGCAGCAGCCCGAGCGATATCCTCAAAAAACTCATGGAAAAAAGAGCCCAGGAGATGCGATGAAAACCAGAAACCTGTTCCCCCTGTTGTTCCTTGGCGCGTTGGCCGTATTATGGTCGGCTATCGGCCAGCAACTCCCGCCGCCAATGCCGCCTCCCGCGGCGCCCCCGACGATCGCCGGGCCCGGCACCAATACCAACGAGGCGACAGCTCCGATCCTGTTGACGCCGGCCTCCGCGGACACAAATGTCCCGGCGCCTCTCCCTCCCGCAGCGGCGGACACCAATACGCCCGCTGCGCCCGTCATGTTGCCGCCGCCACCGCCCGCGGTTGCCGCCGAGCCGGTCGTCATCACCAACGCGGCTCACGCTGTGCCGCCAGCGCCACCGGTACCCGAAATGGCGACAACCAATGTCGTGGCCGAACCGCCGTTGCCGCCGTTGAAGGAGGGCGAGTTGCGGTTGAATTTCCGCAATGCCCCGATTGGGTTGGTGCTCAATTACCTCAGCGACGCTGCCGGCTTCATCATTGAAATCCAAACCCCGTTGCAGGGCACGGTGGACGTCTATTGCGGGCAACCCGTGACCAAGGAGGAAGCCCTCGACATCCTCAGCTCGGCTCTCAACAAGAACGGTTACGCCGCCATCCGCACCGGGCGCAAATTGAAAATCGTCAGCAAGACCGAGGCCGTTCGCGGCAACATTCCCGTCCGCTCCGGTAACGACCCGCAAGCGATTCCCGACAACGACGAGATCGTCACACAGATCATCCCCATCCGTTTCGTCGAAGCCGTGCAACTGGCCAAAGACCTCTCGCCGCTGGTTTCGCCGCAGGCCATGGTCGTGGCCAATGAAGCCGCCAACTCCATCGCCATCACCGACACCCAGTCGAACATCCGTCACCTTGTTGAAATCATTCGGGCGATTGACTCCAGCGCCGAGGATGAAACGCTGGTCCGCGTCTTCAAGCTGGAACACGCCGACCCGACCGAAATGGCGTCGCTGTTGACGGGATTGTTCCCCGAACAGGGCACCTCCGGGGCGCAGTCGCCGGTTCGTTTTGGCGGTCGCGGCGGCGGTCCCCTCAGCTCGTTCATCAGCGCCATGACCGGCGCTCCGGGCGGCGGGCGTCCCTCCGGCGACAACCAGCAACAACGCATTCGCAAACGAATGCAGGTCATTGCCGTGCCCGACCCGCGCACCTCCTCGGTGGTGGTCACCGCCACAAAAGGATTGATGGACCAGATTGCGGAGATGATCCAGCAACTCGATCATCCATCTCCCAAGGAAAGCAAGGTTCAGGTGTTCCACCTCGAAAATGCCGATCCGCAGGAGGTCGCCAATGTGTTGCAAGACATGTTCCAGACCGGCACCACCCGCGGCAGCACCCGCTCCTCCACTCGTAGCAGCACCCTTCAAAACCGTGTCCAACAGGGACAGACAACCACTGGCGGTACCCGGACCAGTTCCGGCATCGGAAGTTCCAGCCGCAGTCGGACCAGTTCATCCTTCTAATCCATCCAGGTGACCCATGAAACTCACGCTTCCCAACATGAAAACATTGAAGATCATTCTTTCCCTCCTGTGCCTGAGCGTTGCCCTCAATGTCCGGGCGCAACAACCGCCCTTTGGCGGAATCACCTCCGGCCAGACCCGTCGCGGGACCACCACCACCGCCAACCAGTACAACCCCAACGGCGGCGTTGGTAGCGCCACCATCTCGGTGGACTCCGACACGCGCAACATCACCGTCATTGCCGACGACGAGACGATGAAATACATCGCCGACGTCATCAAAAGCCTGGACCGTCCACGCCCGCAGGTGCTCATCAAGGTGGTGTTCCTCGAAGTCCAGCACAACAACACCTCCGACATCGGTTTTGAAGGCGGCTGGGGCAACAAGATCAGCGGCTCCGCCACCGGCGCCTTTGTCAACTCGTTCGGCCTATCCGGTATCGGCGCCTCCATCACCAGCAACACGCCGGTGAACATGTTCGGCCAGCCGGTCTCCAGTTTCCAACAACTTTCGCCTTTCACCGGTGGAGCAGGCGCGGCGCTCTACCAAATTCTGGGGAAAGATTTTCAGGCGACGCTGCGCGCCATCGCCCAGGCGGGCAAGGCGACACTGTTGTCGCGTCCATCCATCATGGCGCGCGACAGTCAGCCGGCCTCGATTGTGGTCGGCCAGTCGGTGCCGCTGATCACCAGTGTCCGTTATGACACCTTTGGCAACGCGATCAACTCGGTGACCTACACCGACATCGGTATCATCCTGAAGGTCACGCCGTACATCACCGCCGATGGGCTGGTGCAGATGATTGTCGCGCCCGAAACCTCCGCCATCAATCCCACCACCACGGTTCCGATTTCCACCGGCGTCAGCGCGCCCGTCATTGACACTCGTTCTGCCGACACCGTGGTGGTCACACCCGACGGACAAACCGTTGTCATTGGCGGCCTGATGCGCAACGACCGGGCAGACGATGAGCGGAAGATTCCGTTCCTGGGGGACATCCCGTTTCTGGGAAATATCTTCAAACGCAAAATCAAAAGCGATGTGAAGAACGAACTGCTCATCTTCCTGACTCCCTACATCGTGAACGCGCCCAAAGACCTGGCATCGCTGACCGAAGCCGAACGCGCCCGTCGGTTGACGCCACCCACCTCGCAGTCGGAAAAGGAGCTTGACCAGTTCCTCGACAAGATTCCGCTCAAAACCCCCGAAAAGACCAACAAAACCCGCTGACATGGAAATATCCCGCCGCAACGCGCTGGTTTACGGGCTGCTGGTCGCCGCCTGGCTGGTGGTTCTCGGCTGGCAGGCCAACGAACATTTCCGCGTGCGACATACGGCCCGCTCGGACCTGAGCTACCGGGCCAAAGACATCTCGACCACGGTCGGGCTTGTCTTGCGTTCCCAACGACGTTTCGGCGGCGTCATCTCCAAGGAACGCCTCGAATCCGCTCTCAACGACCTCATCAAACCCGGTGACATCAACGGCATCGCCATCCTTAACCCCGATGGCCACGTGGTTGCCTCCGCCGGCACGTTGGCGGAAGGCCAATGGAAATCGGTTTCCGGGCCGGCCGAGCAATGGGACAAGCATACCGTCACGCTGATGAACCTCGTGGACCTCGGCACCAACGTGACTCGCGACATCGAAGGATTCAACCCGCCCGTGGTTCTGCCGCGTGAGGAGCTTTATGGCCCGCCGCCGACCAATCCGCCACCGTTGTCGGTGCGGCCGCCACCGCCACCGATGGCGCCCACCAACTTCACCCCGTCACTTACCATTACCGGTGATATGCCGCAGGTCGGGCGACCGCGGTTTCCCCGTCCCCGTTGGATGAGCGAGCCGGAATACAAGGCTGCTCTCCAGAAACAGAGTGTCCACAGTTTTCTGATTGTCCTTTCCACCCACACCGTGGCCGCGGCCATCGAGCAAGACCTCTGGCGGCGCGGCATCATTCTGTTTTTTGCCGGCATGGCCGTGGCGGGATTCGGTCTGGCCTGGCGCGGCCTGAACCGGTCCGCCGAGCTTCAGCTTCGTCTGGTGCGGGCCAGCGAGTTGACCGCGCACCTGAAGGAGATGAATCTGGCTGCTGCCGGGCTGGCGCATGAGACGCGCAATCCGCTCAACATCATTCGGGGTCACGCCCAGATGATTGCCAAACGCGCCGAGTTGCCGTCCGAGGTGCGCGAGAAATCCCTCGCCATTGTGGAGGAAGTGGACAAGGTCACCGCTCAGCTCAATGAATTCATCAATTACTCCCGCCCCCGCGAAGTGCGTCGGGCGCCGTTGGTGTTGCCGTCCACGCTCCAGGACCTTGTCCGCGCCCTGAGTTACGATCTGGAGGAGAAACAGGCCCGACTCGATATCACGGGCGAACCGCTCACCATTGAGGCCGACGAACAACTTCTGCGCCAGGCGTTGTTCAATCTGTTGATGAACGCCATTCAGGTCATTGACACCGGCGGGGTCATCCAGGTTGTCACCGGTCGGATGAATCACGCCGAGGGGTTCATTGAGATTCGCGACAACGGTCCCGGCGTGCCGGTGGAGCAGCGCCAGGAGATTTTCAAGCCGTACGTCACCACCCAACCAGGCGGCACCGGTCTCGGCCTGGCGGTCGTCCAACAGATTGTCCTCGCTCATGGCTGGGAGATAGAATGTCTTCCCAACGAGCCAAAAGGTGCTATCTTCCGCATTAAGCACCTCAAACTCGTGACGAAGCCTTGAAACAACCGTCTGCCCCGACACATACCGAGCCGACATTGGTGGTCCGCGACGAGACAACCGCGCCGTCGCACGAGGAAGCCATTCTCACCGACGTGGAACAGCTCCGGTTCTGGGCTGCCATCCGCAGTCTCGGCTACGTTTTCTGGGTGGTGGGCGCGATGGAAATGGTCGAGCGGCTCGCCTATTACGGCGTGCGGGCCGTGGCCACGCTTTACGCCACGCGCCCCGTCTCGGCGGGCGGGCTGGGCGTCACCATGGCGACGTTTGGGACGCTGTTGTTTTGCTGGAACCTGGCGCAATCGCTGGTGCCCATTTTCACCGGCGGCCTCTCCGACCGTTACGGTTACAAGCAGACCATTTTCGCTTCCACTGCCGTCAAATGTTTCGGTTATCTGCTGATGGCGTGGTGGCCGAGTTACGCGGGCTTTTTTGTTGGCGCCATGTTTCTGGCCGTTGGCACCGCCATTTTCAAGCCCGGCATTCAGGGCACGCTGATTCATGCCACCCACCGCCGTAACAGCTCGATGGCGTGGGGCATTTTCTATCAGACCGTCAACATTGGCGGCTGGATCGGCCCGCTGATCGCCCTGCACATGCGCACGCTTGCCTGGAAATACGTTTTCTACACCAACGCCGCGTTTATCTGCCTGAACTTTTTGCTCCTGTTCACCTATCGCGAGCCGGGCCGCGAGCAACGCCTCGCCCGTCAGCAACGGATTCGCGACGGACACGAGAAACAACGCAGCCTCCTGTTGGAATCGCTGGCGGAACTGCGCAAGCCGCATCTGTCGCTTTACCTGCTGATTTTTTCCGTGTGGTGGCTGATGTTCCCGATGCTCTGGGATGTGTTGCCCAAATATGTCGAGGACTGGGCGGACACCGTCCCGATGGTGCGGTTCCTGTTCGGGGCGAACCCGCATCCGGGGCCTGTCGCCCGGTTTTTCCTCGGCATGGACGACGTCGGCAAAGCCATCCAGCCGGAGGGTATCGTCAACATCAACGCCGGTATGATCATGCTGACCTGTTTTCTTTTTGCCGGGCTGAGCGCTCGGATGCGGGCCACCACCAGCATGTTGATTGGCACCCTTCTGGTCGTCGCCGCGCTGTCGTTGTTTGGCGCAAGCTGTCATGTGGGGTTTGCCGTGCTGGCCATGGTGATTTTCAGCGCCGGCGAGATGCTGGCCAGCCCGAAGTTCAGTGAGTTTCTGGGCAACATTGCTCCGCCGGACAAAAAGGCCATGTGGATTGGGTTCTCGCAGGCGCCCATTCTGATCGGCTGGACGATTGAGGGCAAACTCGGCCCGTTGTTGTACAGCCTTTTTTCCTCCAAGGACGAGTTTGCCCGCCAGATGCTCATTGAGCGAGGCATGGCCCCCGAACTGGTCACCAAACAGGTGTTGCCTGTCGGCGAAGCGTTCCACAAACTTGTCCAGTTCACCGGTGAGAGTCCGGAACATCTGACACGGCTTCTCTACCAAAACCATCATGTGGGGCTGACTTGGTTTGTTTTTGCCGCCATTGGCGTCGCCGCCGCCGTCATGATCTACCTCTACGGTCGCTGGATTCGGAACCGATCTTCCCGCTGAGAAACGCGCTTTCTTTCGGAGCGACACTTTGCCAAAATGGCGGCGTGGCAAAGACCCCGCGCATTTTGATTGTGGACGATGATCCGGGCCAGCGCAGTCTGTTGGACTCGTTTCTGCGCAGCCAGGGATTTGAGACCGTCGTGGCCAATTCGGGCGGGCAAGCACTGGAACGACTGCGGGCGGGCGACATTCAGATGATGATTTCCGATGTCCGCATGCCCGGCCTCTCCGGACTGGAAACCCTCCGTCTTGCCCGACAAGAGCATCCAACATTGCCGGTGTTGCTGGTCACGGCCTACGCGGACATTCGGGACGCGGTGATTGCCATGAAAGACGGCGCGCTGAATTATCTCGCCAAACCGATTGACCTCGACGAGCTTTTGCAGTCGGTTCAACAGGCCACCGGCATGACCAAGCCGTCGCCGCTACGCTGCGCCGCTGACAAACCGTTGCCGCCGGGCATTGTGGCGGAAAGCCCGCTCATGCAGGCGGTGTTCCGCGACGCAGCCCTGATCGCGCCGTCGGACACCCGCGTTCTCATCACCGGCGAAAGCGGCACCGGCAAGGAAATCCTTGCCGATGTCATCCACGGTTGGAGCGCCCGCGCCGGCGGGCCACTGGTAAAGGTCAACTGCGCGGCCATCCCCGATACCCTGCTGGAAAGCGAGTTGTTCGGACACGAAAAGGGCGCCTTCACCGGCGCGCACACGCAGCGGATCGGCCGTTTTGAGGAAGCCAATAACGGCACAATTTTTCTCGACGAGATTGCCGAGATGTCACCGCAGCTTCAGGCCAAACTGTTGCGGGTCACGCACGATGGCCGGTTTCAGCGGGTCGGTTCAAACCGGGAAATCCGCACCAACGCCCGGATTCTGGCGGCCAGCAATCGGAACCTGGAAGAGATGGTCAAGGAGGGACGGTTTCGCGAGGACCTGTTTTACCGACTGAACGTGGTGGAATTGCACGTGCCGCCGTTGCGGGAACGACGCGAGGATATTCTGCCGCTGGCAAGCCTGTTCATCACCGAGTTTGCGAAGGGACGCGCCCGTTTTTCGGAGGCCGTGGCGACCTGCCTTCAACGGTATTCGTGGCCGGGCAATGTCCGGGAGTTGCGCAACGCCATGGAACGGGCCGTCCTGCTTTCCGGCAGCGAACTGATTTTGCCCGAACACCTGCCGAATCGTGTCCGGGCCGTTGCTGCCGAGGCCGAGATCGCGTCCCCGACGGCGGGCGAACAATTGGAGGATGTCGAGCGGGAGGCGATTTTGAAGGCGTTGCGCGAGCACGGGTTCAACCGTTCCGAGACGGCGCGCTCGCTCGGTATCAGCCGACGGGCGCTGCTCTACAAGCTCCAGCGGTTCCGCAAACTCGGCTACGAGACAGATCCGTCGTGATTTTCGGCGGAGGGAGTTGTGACGGGAAGCGTGGCGCGCACCGTGGTGCCGGCAGAACTGCTGCGCAATGTGAATTCGCCGCCGAGTTCTTCCAATCGCTCGCGCATGATCAAGATGCCCACACCCGGTGGAGCATCGGAAGCGGCGGGCTTGTTTGACGCCGCCAAGCCTTTCCCCTGGTCCTCGATTTGCAGAATGATGTTGCCCGATTCCAGAGAGAGGCAAATGTGGGCAGTGGGGCTGCCGGAGTGCCGCTGGATGTTGGTGAGGCTTTCTTGGAGAACACGGAAAAGCACCAGTTCGGTTTCCCGCGAGAACCGTTGCAGGTTGGGCGGCAGTTCCAGACTGACGCGGATGCCGGTTCGCTGGGTAAAGCCCTGGACGTAGCTTTCCATGGCTGCGGCCAGTCCCAGGTCGTCGAGCAGCGGTGGATACAACAGGTAGGAGAGTGTTCGTAGTTCTTCGGTGCAGCGCTGGACGAAGTTGGTGGCTTGAGCAAGCAGTTCCCGCTCTTGTTGCGGCAGGGTTGCCACCGAGTGTTTCAGGTTGCCCAATGTCAGTCCCACGCCCACGAGCAGTTGTCCGGTCGCGTCATGCAGTTCCCGCGCCAGGCGCCGTCGCTCGCGGTCCTGCGACTGCAGCAACTGCAGGGAAAGATGCCGCAGTTTTGCCTCTCGTTCCTGAATGGTCGCCAGCATGCGGTTGAATCGGTCGGTCAACGCTCCGATTTCGTCGTTGCCGATTTGTTTGGCCCGCAAGGAGTAGTCCTGGTGTTGGGTAACCTGATTGGCCACGGCAGCCAATTCCAGAATCGGTCGGGTAAACACCCGTTGCAATCGCAGCGACAGCGCAAGGGCAAGAGCTATTGAGAAGAACATCGAAATCAACATGACCAGCACCGCCACCTTTAGGCGGGAGTAATGGGGTTGCAGGTTGGAACGCAGGTGCACCGTGCCCAACACTTCGCCGCCGCGGAGCACCGGTCGTTGCACCAAGAGATGGCCGTTTTTTATCCATTCTCGTGGTCCCACCGCCGAAGGAAATGGTTCCTCCCCCGCCTCCGGCAGGCGATAACCGGCCAGCAGCCTGCCGTCATTGTGGTGGACACAGGCGGCGACAATGTCCGGCCTGGCTTTTAGCGAGGCGAGCGTTTCTTCCGCGGCCTGCGGGTTGTCGAACTCCAGGGCGGCAGCGCAGTTCTCACCGATAATCTCCGCCTGCATGGACAGATCCTCGATAGCCGCTCGCCGGAATGTCAGAAAATCGCAGGTAATTCGCAGGCATCCTGTCACGGTCACCGCCGTCACGGCGATGGCGACCATCGTCAGGGTTAGTTTTTGTCGGATCGGAAGGTCGCGGAACTGTTTCATTTTGACCGTTCTTCCTCGTCGTCGCCCGGACGAATCAGGTAACGCGCCACGCGGAGCAGGTGGGAGGATAGCGACAGGCCCGCTTCTTTGGTGGCGCCCAGGTTGATGTCGAAACGCAGGCGGTTTTCCTCCATGACCAGTTGGATTTGGCCGCCTTTTTGGAGGAAGCCTTCCATCTCGCCAACGGTAAGGATTTTTCTCCCGCGCAACGCCTTCAGCGTTTCGCGCAGATGAGCTTTTTCCGACTCGCTGACGTACAGAACATGACAGGCGCCGATGTCCTCGACCCGTTGAAACCGTTCAATGCGCACAGGGTGATCGTTGAATTTCTTGCCTTCAACAACCGTTTCCAGGACGGGACCAAAAGGGTCCTTGCCGAGCACGCCAATGACCACCGCGTTGCTCGTTGCGACAAACGCGTCCGGCGCCCAGTCCACGTATTTGACGAAGGTGAAAAGGAAACCGGCCTTGATGCGCCGGCTCAATTCGTGGGATTCGTGAGACGCGGCAGGCGCCGTTTCCACACCAGCCATGACGTTTCCGGCAACAAAGCCAATCACGCATGCCCATTCCCACACCTTGAGAAAGGAGATTCTCATCTCTTGTTTGCCCGGTTACTTCATACACCTCTTTGCGGGTCTTGAAAAGAAAAAGGGATTCCTTCCCGGCTTTTTTTCGTTATGATTCGGTTCCGATGATTCGGCCTCATACCATCCCAGGGGCGTTGTGCCTGTGGCTGGCGGTTGCCACCACGCTGTTTGGTACGCGACTTGCCGGCAATCCACCGGAATCCACCGCATCCCAGCGCCTCCAACTCGGACAGGCCGCCTACGACCGCGGCGACATCAACGAGGCACTCCGACAATGGCAACGGGCACACGAATTGTTTGTCGCCCAGCGCAACCTCCGCGGCCAGATCAACGTCCTGATCAACCTCGGCGCCGCCTACCAGGCGCTCGGACAGCAACGCCTCGCTCTGCAATCCCTCGAAGAAGCTGCCCGCCTCGCCGACAACTCGCCGGACCGCTCGTCCCTGTTGATGACCCGCAACGGACTGGGCGTGGCCTGCGGTTGTCTCGGCCAGTTCCAACGCGCCACGCCGATGTTGCGCGACGCGCTGGCGGCCGCCCGCGCGCAGGACGACACGGGCATGGTCATCGTGTTGTCGAACAACCTGGGCTACCTGCTGGCCGCCCAGAACAAAACGAACGAGGCCGCCGCCGCCTTCCGCGAAGCGGCTCATCTTGCCCGGCAAAGCGGCCAGCCGCTCCTCGCCGCCCGCGCCTGTGCCAATCTCGCCGCGATGGCCGCCCGTGACGGCGACGCCGACAATGCCGGCAACCATAACCGGACCGCCCTCGATGCGTTGGCCGCCGTGCCGCCCGGCCACGATCAGGCGCTGCTTTATCTGCGTTGCGGACGGACCGACTGGCAACGCCGCCAGTTGACCGCCGCTGAACATTCCTATCAGCGCGCCCTCGCCATTGCCGAGCCGCTCGACGACAAGATCGCCATGAGCTACGCGCTCGGTTATCTCGGAGAACTACGGGCGGCCGAGGGCAGGAACGCGGAAGCCATGGACCTGACCCGTCGCGCGGCGTTTGTCGCGCAGGAAATTCAACTGCTGGACGCCCTTTACCGTTGGGAATGGCAGACGGCTCGCCTTCACTGCGCCGCGGGCGACCGCCACGCCGCGCGCGCCGCCTATCGTCGCGCCATCGAGACGCTCCAGCCGATTCGCCACGACCTGGTTGGCGCCACTTTTCGGGAATCGGTGGCGCCAGTCTTTTACGAGCTGACCGATTTGCTGTTGCAAGAGGGCGATTCGCCGTCCGTCCTGCGCGAGGCGTGCGAGATCATTGAGCAATTGAAGTCCCTCGAAATCGAGGATTACCTCCAGGACGAGTGCATGATCCTTGCCCGTTCCAAGATGACGCGCATCGAGAATGTCGGACAACAGACCGCCATTCTTTACGTCATCCCGCTGGCGGATCGGACGGAATTGATTGTGGGGATTGGTTCGGACTGGCAACGGGTCCGGGTCCCCGTGGGCGCCGAACGCCTGAGCGCCGAGGTTCGCGCTTTTCGGTCGCATCTGCAAAAACGCACGACCAATGAATATCTCGCCGAGGCCCGCCAGCTTTATCAATGGTTGATCGCGCCTCTGCGCCGACGGCTTGACGCGGCGGGGGTGACGACGCTGGTGTTTGTGCCCGATGGCGCGTTGCGGACCATTCCTCTGGCGGCATTGCAGGATGGTGAACGGTTTTTGATCGAACACTATGCGATTGCCGTCAGCCCCGGTCTGACGTTGTTGGAGCCGCGACCGTTTCCCCGGTCGCGGGTTGCGGTGTTGCAGGCTGGTTTGTCCGAAGCGGTTCAAAATCATTCGCCGCTGCCGAACGTGCCTGCCGAACTTCAGGCGGTACAAAAGGTGTTTGGCGGGACGCCGCTGCTGGACAAGAAGTTTGTGTGGCCGTCTCTCAAGAAGCATTTTGCCGATACGCAGTATCAACTGGTTCATTTTGCCACGCACGGGCAGATTTCCTCCGATGCCAGCGCCAGTTATATCCTCACCTACGACGGACGGTTGTCGCTGGATCAACTGGAGGAGTTGATCCGTCCCGGCCAGTTCCGCGGGCGGCCGGTGGAGCTGTTGACGCTCAGCGCCTGTGACACAGCGGTGGGCGATGATCGCGCGGCGTTAGGATTGGCCGGCATCGCTCTGAAGGCCGGCGCGCGCAGCGCGTTGGCAACGCTCTGGTCGGCGCATGACGAGTCCACGGCGGTATTGATGGGTGAGTTTTACGCCCAACTGGCTGCTGCCACGGCCATCACGAAAGCGCGCGCCATCCAACTAGCTCAGATCAAGACGCTCCGGGACCCCCGGTTTGAGCATCCCAGCTACTGGTCTCCCTATCTGATCATCGGCAACTGGTTGTGAGAGAGGGCGAGTGTTCCTTCTTGCCCGGCATCGGGAATGGGTGTAATGTTGCCACGGGTGGCTATGAAAATCAGGCAGTTCCTATGGGTAATGTGTCTGGGACAAATTCTCATTGTCCAAACGCTATCGGCACAAAACGAGGAAGCGCCACGGGTGCCGGTGTGCCGAAATCCTTTTCCTGATGCGCCCCGGGTTCGTGTGGACGGTTTTATTCGGGGCACAGAGGACGCTTTGCTGACTCTGACGGTGTTGGCGCCCGAACGGGTAGGACTTACAACGAAAGAACAGCCGTCGTTGTACTGGTTTCAGTCAAAACCGATTTCCAGTCGTTTCGAGTTGACCATCACCGGGAAAACCGATGTGAAACCGCTGTTGGAGGCGCGGTTTGAGTCCGCCACAGGCGGCATCCAGCGGATACGGCTGGCGGACTATGACATTCGGTTGCGGGAGGGCGTCGAATATCGTTGGTCGGTGGCGTTGGTGAGGGATCCCGACAATCGTTCCAGAGACCTTGTGGCCAGCGGCGTCATCAAATACATCAAGCCCAGCGAGCAACTCCAGAAACGGCTCCGGGAAGTTACGGCGTCGGAGCGGCCCTATGTCTATGCTGACGAAGGCGTGTGGTACGATTCGTTGGACGCTCTTTCCGAACTGGTAAATGCCCAGCCGAAGGACACCAAGCTCCGCGAGATTCGGGCCGTGTATTTCATGCAGGCCGGCCTGCATGATGCCGCTCTTCACGAGTTGCAGGCTGCCGGCAAAAAAGCCCGATCGCTGAATCCCTGACCGGTGGTGTTGTTAGAACGTTCCGACCCGCACTTGGAAATGGACGCCGGAATCCTGCAGATCGCGGTCGGCAGGGTGAAAGTGGTGAAACGCATATCCCCAATACAACTGGGCCTGAACGCTTTTTGTCGGGGTCAGTAACACCCCCATTCCCGCGCTGGAAATGGATCGGGGCGATGGCGTGTCATCCCGCGCGTTCCATCCGGCGCCGAAATCAACAAACGGCGCCAGTTGAAGAAGGGGTGTCCCCGTTTTGTGGCAGAGCACCGGCAGACGCAATTCGATGCCGCTGTACAGCCCCCGGTCGCGCACCAATTGGTTTTCGCGATAGCCGCGGACACTGTGGGCGCCGCCCAGAGCGAATTGTTCCAGCGATAACAGGGGTTGATCGGTCCACTGCATGTCGGTTCGAAAAACGAACTGGTTGGGGGTGTTCCAGAGACGTCGCACATACTGGGCTTGTCCAAGCCATGCCCAGAACCGGGCGTCGCGCCCGGAACCGTCGTCGGTGACGCCGAACGCGTTCACGCCGAAACTAAACGTGGAGCGCAACGCCAACACCTGGTTCGGATTGCGATCCACCCATTCCTGAGCAAAACGGATGACGGAAACTTTTTCCTCGCCGTTGACCGCGCCCGGCGTGATGCTGAACGGTTGCCCCAGCAGGAAGGTACGGCTTTCGTGCCGCTCAAATGCCAGCGTCAACGCCAGTTCTCGGTTGACCGTGCGATACAACGGTTGGCGCAGGGCGACGCCGATACGGTGTGACTCGCCTTTGATGTCGAGGGTATCAAACGGTTCTTCGATGATGGCGTAGTCGTCCTTGTTCCCGTAAATCCGCAAGGTGGTCTCGTGCACCGTGATGGGCACCGTGTAGGCGCCGCCGAGGTTGTTTAGTTTGGAAAGCTGAACCCGGTCCTGATTGCCGTGAGCCACGGCATACGCCAGCTCAACGGAATCGCCGTAACCGGTTAAATTCCGCGTCCCTGCCATCAACCAGATTTCCTCGCCGCCGACGCTGGCCGGGCGATAATTGTCCAACTGGAGCGCAGCCCAGAACGGTTGGCGGTCGCGGACGCGCACGGACAATTCGCTTTCGCCCGGCAGGGCACCAGGCCGGAGTTCGGCGTTGACCTGCTCGACATTGGGATTTTGACGGAGCACTTCGAGACCGTCGCGCAGTTTCGACACGTTCAACGGCTGTCCGGCGGCAGCCGTCAGGCGCGGTTCGATGTAGCGGGCGCGCAACCAACGGTTGCCGGTCACCTTCATCGCGGTCAACCGTCCCTCAACAATTCGGACGCGGACAACGCCGTCGCGGACTTCCTGATCGGGAATAACCGCGCCGGAGTTGACGTAGCCGCGGGCGGTGTAGTGCTCGGTGAGTTTGCGGCGGGCGCTTTCCAGTTGTTCGCGGGTGATTTCACGGCCCGTGTATTCGCCAACGACACGCGCCAGCTCCTGCTGTGAGAAGACGGTGTTGCCCTCGAAACGGAATTGTTTCACGGCAATGCGGGACATGGCGGACAATCGCATCGGGGCATCCGCCGTGGCGATGGCGGTTCCGAACAGAATCATCGCCAGCCCGACAGCGTAGAGAAAAGGCAAGTGTCGTTTATTTCCCATTGTCCCCGCCAACTCGTGGAAGAAGTGGAAGCAACAGGTTCGGGTCCGACGGCGCGCCGCCGCGGCCTCGCAGGAAGAAACTGCTGGTGCCGCCGGGCGCGCGTTCGGAACAGTTCGGCAACAGCAACATTCGCGGGTCGAGCAAATCCGACGGTAGCGCGATGATGTTGCCTTTCAGTTCCAGGTTGGGCGCCGCAATGCTCACCGAGCCTTCGACACCGAATTCGGAGGAGACGTCAATGGTGCTGTTTTGTTGCAGGAAGTAGTCACAGACAATGGTGATGTTGCCGCCGTGGCCGAGGATGGCGCTGGCGACCAGCGAGCTGTGGTCGAGGATGACGAAGTGGGGGTCAATGGTGATGTTGCCGCCGTTCCCCGTGATGGATTTGGCGAGGATCTGGCTGTAGAACAGGTACACAAGCTCCGTTGTCGTCAGGTACACATTGCCGCCGTCGCCGTATGCCGCAGCGGAAATCAGTCCGTGATCGAGCCGGATTTGCGTGCCGGCGCTGAGGTGGATGTTGCCGCCGTCGTTGTGGGCGGCGGCCACGCTGACGGCGGCATTGTTTTGAATGAGGATGGCGTTGTCGGCGCGGATGGCGATGCTGCCGGCTTTGCCGGTGCCGCCAAAGGCATCACCGGCGGCGCTGGTGATGGAGGAGTTGGAGTCCAATGTCAGGTCGCGGACGTGGATGTCAATGTTGCCCGCGTCGCCGGTGGAAAAAGGGCTGCCGGTGGTGGAAGTGGTGATTTGGGCGTTGTTTTGGAGTGTGAGCAGACCGGCTTGAATCGTGATGTTGCCGCCGTTGCCGTCCTGGCTTCCCCTTGCGCTGATGCCAATGGGCATGTTGACGAATCCGTGACCGTCAATGGCAAGGGAGTCCGCGGTGATGGTAATGCTACCGCCCTGGCCGGAACTGTGTGTGGAGGAGGATATTTCTCCCAGTTCGCCGATTCGCAGCGCACCGGTTTCGATGACAATACGGCCACCATCGCCAAGCTGATAGGTATCGGTCATGATGAAGGCGTTGTTGTCAATGGTCAACGACTCGGTTTGGATGGAAATGGTGCCGGCTTTCCCCTGGTCATAGGCGACGGAAGTGATGCTTGCGACGTTTCCCTGCCCATCCAGGGTAACGGTGCGCGCTGTGACGTTGATGTTGCCGCCATCGGACGGGCTGCCCGTGCTGCTGTCCATGTTGCCGCCGTTGATGAGGCGAAGCGAGTCGGCGGTAATGAAAATGTCGCCGGCTCTTCCCGTTCCGTAGGTGCCAATGCAGACGCCGGCGCCTCCTCCCTGGCCATCCAGTTGAATCAAGGGGGCGGTTAGTTTGATGTCACCGCTGTCGCCATCGCTCCAGGTCATGCCATAGATAAGTGATTGAAGAAGGCGGATGGAGGTTCGCGCCTGGATGTCCGCGCCCAGTCCCGTTCCGTCTCCGTAGGTCATGGTCATCAAGTAGGTTTGATTTTCGACGGTCACGTTGTCGCCTTGCAATATCAGTCGTCCGCCGCCGTTTCCCGACACGTCCACCATTGTGTAATCGGTCAACGTCAGGTTGGCCAGTCGGGAGAAAACGCGGGTGTCCACGGGCGACGACAAGTCATCGGCGTCAAACGCCAGTTCGCCGGCCGAAGCGATACTGACAAAGGCGGCGCGTCCCGCCGGGGCGCTGATTGTGGTGTTGGCAATACGAATGTCGCCGCCGATGAGCGCGAGCGTTTTGCCTTCGGAGAGTTGGATGGGTGCCGAGGCGGGTTGATCGGGCGGCGGGCCGTTGATCTGGATACCCGCGGCAGTTGGACCGAGGAATCCGAAGGCGCTGACGGGCGCGACGGTCAGAATGTCGTTGGCAGGATTGCGGGCGTCGAAGCGTCCGCCATCGGCCAGTTTCACATAGTCGGCGGTGGAGACAACCAATGAGCCGCTGACGTTGACCTGGGCGTTGGGTCCGAAGATGACACCGAAGGGGTTGATGAAGAAGAAATTGGCGCCGTCAATGGCGCAGTAGATGGTGCCGTCAATGGAGGAAGGGCTGCCGCCGGTGACGCGGGAGATCACGTTGCGGATGTTGGCCGGTCCGGAGAAGGTGGCCGATTCGCCGGTGGCGAGGTTGAACTGGCTGAAGCTGTGGAAGAGGTTGTTGCCGACGGTGCGTCCGACGGTGTCCGGGATGCTGTAATTTGGGCCGGTCAACGGCCCGCTCGGTCCCAGCGTGCCGTCCAATCGTACCTGTCCGGTCGCTGGCAGGATGGCCGCAAGAAGGAGCAGGATCGTCGCGGTGAGTCGGTTGGCGAAACGCGGAGTCATTCGGTGATGATGATCGGGGTGGAATTGGTGTTGTTGGAGGGATTGGAGTCGGTGATTCCGAAGCCGCACACGCCGATGATGTAGTTGGTGCCCAGGGGAGTGAGGGAAGGGATGGTAAAGGTGTTATTTGTCAGGGTAACGATGGCGTTGACGGCCAGCGCGGGGACGGTTTGTTGATTGATCTGGGAGCCGCTGGCAACGGTGTTGGTACACAAATAAAACCGCGATGTGGATGAACTGGCTGGCAGTGTTCCGATATTTTTTGTCGTGTGAATGACCTCGATGGTAGCGCCGCGGGCGGCGCTGGCCGGTCCGGAAAGATTGGTTAGGGCAAGGTCCGGCCCGGCCAATACACTACGCGTTTCCCTGGAGGCGCAGCCGCATATTCCAAGTCCGATTCCAAGAGCCACGCCTGTTATCAAAAGACGACACGGCCGGCTATGCTTCACGGGGTTCTCCTGGTTTTTGTTGCCTGTGGATGCTCGCTCACCCGCCATTGGTAATACACAAATCCTCGTTTTCTGGCAAGCCTGCCACGACGCAAATTGGATTTTGTCGCCATGGTTTTACTCGACCTGCGGACGGGAACGTGTTAGCAGTTTTGGTGTTCAAACAGACAGCGACATGGCCAAACTGCTCATACTGACAGGGAGCCAGGAAGGTAAGCTGTGCGAGTTGCGCGAAGAGCGCGTGACCGTCGGACGCGCCTCCGACAACATGATTCATCTTCCCGACGAGTCCATCTCCTCCTATCACGCTACGTTCATCCGCGACGGTGCTCACTATCGGTTGCGTGATCTCAATTCCACCAACGGAACGTTCGTCGAGGGCGCGCCCATTACGGAAATCGCCCTGAACAATGGCGACCGGATTCGTTTCGGCGATATCCAGGCCCGGTTCATGGCCGAGACACCGGCAGCCACCGAGCCGCTCAGCGCGATTCCGCCGGCGTCCGTCGTTCCTGCCTCCACGGCATCGTCGTTGCCGCCGCCGCCTGTTGCGACGTCACCGGTCTCTGCGGAACCGCCACCGGTTTCTGTGGCGCCGCCGGTTCTTTCTCCGCCGGGTTTCCCGCCGCAAAAAACAACGTCGAGCACGCCTTTTCTGATCGGGTTGGCCGTGGGATTGTTGCTTTTCCTCATATTGTTGACGATGAGCGTGGTGGGATTCTGGTTCTTTTACGGTCGCGCCGCGCGGCTCCGGGCCGAACCCCGCAAAGAGTCTCCCCCGGTGGAGTCGGTCACGCCCGTCAAACCGTCGGCACCTGTTGTTGAGCCGTCGCCCGCGACGGCCACCAACACTCCTGTTGTGCCAGCGCCGCCAATGGAGGAGACGCCTTCCAAGCCGGAACCGGTGAAACCATCGCCCACTGCAGTTCCACCGTCGGAACCGTCCTCGCCGCTCGTGCCCACTCCCGTTCCTGCGCCGGCGCCGACCAATGTGGCGCCCACACCGGTTCCGGCGCCTGCGCCGGAGAAACCGGCCCCAACTCCGGCTCCGGTTCCGCCAACGCCTCCCGCATCAACGCCCGCTCCCGTCGTGAAGCCGTTGGCGACGGCACCAACCGTCGTGGAGACGGCGAAACCCGTGGCGCCGTTTACAGGTGTGAAGCCGAATCCGTACGATGGGCAGAATGTGTTGGTTTCGCAAAATCAGATTGACACGGTGGTGTTTGCGTATTTGCAACGGCTGGGGATTCCGCCGGCCAGTCCGTGTTCGGATGCGGTGTTTGTGCGGCGGGCTTATCTGGATGTGATCGGGACGTTGCCGACGGCGGAGGAGGCGCGCGCGTTTATTGAGGACAAGAGTCCGAACAAGCGCGGTGTGTTGATAGACAAGCTTCTGGAGCGTGACGAGTATGCGGAGTATTGGTCGTTGAAATGGTGCGACATTTTGCGGGTCAAGTCCGAGTTTCCCATCAACCTCTGGCCCAATGCCGTGCAGGCGTATCACCAGTGGATCCGCAACTGTCTGAAGGAAAACCGGCCGTATGACCAGTTCGTCCGCGACCTGCTCACCTCCAGCGGCAGCAATTTCCGCGAACCACCCGTGAACTTTTATCGCGCCGTCCAAAGCAAGGACCCACAAACCCTGGCGCAAACGGTCGCGCTGACTTTCATGGGCGTGCGCGCCGAGAAATGGCCCAAGGAACAACTCAACGGCATGGCCGAGTTTTTCGCGCAGGTCGGATACAAATCCACCTCGGAATGGAAAGAGGAAATTGTCTATTACGATCCCGGCAAGGCCACCAACACGCCGACGGCCGTTTTCCCCGACGGCACCCGCGTGGAGCTTCCCATCGGCAAAGACCCGCGAATCATCTTCGCCAACTGGCTGATCCAACCGTCCAACCCCTGGTTCAACCGCAACATCGTCAACCGCATCTGGTACTGGCTGCTCGGCCGCGGCATCATCCACGAGCCGGACGACATCCGTCCCGATAACCCGCCAGTGATGCCGGAATTGTTGACGTTGCTGGAGCGCGAACTGGTGACCAACCGCTACGATCTGAAAGCCGTGTTCCGCTTGATCCTGAAATCGCGCACCTACCAGCTTTCCTCCGTCCCGCGCACCAACGATCCGCGCGCCGAGGTCTATTTTGCCTTCTACCCCGTCCGCCGCCTGGAAGCCGAGGTGTTGATTGACGCCATCAACCAGATCACCGGTTCCACGGAAAAATACTCCAGCCCCATCCCGGAACCGTTCACCTTCATCCCCGAAAATGTCCGCTCCATCGCACTGGCCGACGGCAGCATCAGCAGCCCGTTCCTCGAACTCTTTGGCCGCTCCTCCCGCGCCACCGGCATGGAAACCGAACGCAGCAACCGCCCCACGCCTGCCCAGCAATTGCACCTGCTCAATTCCAGCCACATCCTCCGCAAAATCGAGCAAAGCCCCAAACTCCGCGCCCTCATCCAACAGGGTAAAGGCAAATCCCGCAGCGTGGCCGACGCGCTTTACCTGACAATACTTTCGCGCTATCCTACAGAGGAAGAATGGCGTGTGATCTCGGCATACAACAAATCAGGCGACTGGAGCCAGCGAACCGGACTGGACGTGGCATGGGCACTCATCAACAGCGCCGAGTTCCAATGCCGCCATTAACCCAACATCATGAACAAGAGGAGTCCCAGCATGAACAACCCCATCTCCCGCCGTGAAGCCATCCGCCGCGCCACGCTTGGCGTCGCCGGGTTGTCCTTCGCAAACACCCTCGCCTTCCGCTCCTGGGCCGCCACACCCGCCACTCAAACCACCGGCAAGGCCAAATCCGTCATCCAAATCTGGATGTGGGGCGGCCCCCCGCACCTCGATACCTTCGACCCCAAACCCGAAGCCGGCAACGACTACGCCGGCCCTCTGAAAGCCATCGAAACCAACGTCAAAGGCATCCGCATCTGCGAACTGTTGCCGCTGTTGGCCAAACAGGCCGACAAATACTGCCTCATCCGCAGCATGACCCACGGCAACAACGGCCACGAAACCGCCGCCTACATGGTCCAAACCGGCCGCAAAGCCGGCGAACGCGACATCTACCCTTGCATGGGAGCTGTCGTCTCCCTGTTCAAAGGCTACGACGCCGGTTACAAGGAACTGATCCCCCCGTATATCGTTCTCACTCAACCACAGGGACGTTTCCCCGAACAAGGTTTCCTGCCCGCCCGCTACAAACCATTCGCCACCGGCGGCGACCCCAACGCCCAGCGATTCCTCGTCGAAGGCATCGTCGCCCAGGGCATCACCGAACAACAACAAAAAGAACGCCGCGACCTGCTCGCCTGCCTCAACACCCTTGAACACACCCTACCCGACAACCCCTCCCTCGCGGCACTGGCCAAATCACAGGACGACGCCTACGACATGATCCTCGGCGACGGCGCCAAAGTATTCGACCTCAGCACCGAAAAGAACGAGGTCCGCGACAACTACGGACGAACCACCTTCGGCCAGTCCTGCCTCATGGCGCGCCGCCTCGTCGAAAAAGGCGTCCCCTACGTCACCATCAACTACGGCGGTTGGGACACCCACAAGGACAACTTCCAAACCATGCGCCGCAAACTGCCCGAATTCGACAAGGGCCTCGCCACCCTCCTGCAGGAACTCTATGACCGCGGCCTGCTCCAAACCACCATCGTCTGCGCCTACGGCGAATTCGGGCGAACACCGAAAATTGACTGGCAACCCCCGTGGAACGGCGGACGCGGCCACTACGGTAAGGTCTTCTCCGTTTTCCTGGCCGGTGGCGGTTTCAAGGGCGGCCAGGTGGTCGGTTCCTCCGACGCCAAAGGCGAAAACGTCCAGGAACGCCCCGTCTATCCGCAAGACCTCATCGGCAGTATCTACACGCAACTCGGCATTGACCTCAACGCGAAACTGCCCCACCCGCTCGGTGTTGACGCCCGGGTTCTGCCCGCCGCCAGCGAGGGCATCGGCGCCGCCGGTCTGCTCAAAGAAATCATGACGTGAAACGCCTCCGCTGGATCGCCTTGCTATTGACGATTGTGCCAGCGGCGCTGGCGCAACGCGAACCGCACGCCGCCTACGTGTACCCCGCCGGCGGACAGGTGGGTACAACGGTAGATGTCATCGTCGGCGGCCAAAACCTCTACGGCGCCACCAACGCCTACGTCTCCGGCCCCGGCGTAACGGCGGTGGTGCTTCCTTACGAGCCGCCGATCACGTTCCGGGAAGCCGACATGCTGCGCGAGCGAATGCAGGAGTTGCGCAAACAGGGAAATGCCGCCGCCATGCTCAAGGAGATTACCGAAATCCGCCGCAAACTCGCCATCTTCGAGAAACGCCGTCAAAACCCCGCTCTCGGCGATTCCATTCCCGTGCGCATCAGCATTGCGCCGAACGCGCCGCCCGGCAACCGCGAGTTGCGTCTCGGTTCGTTCAACGCCCTGTCCAATCCGCTCGTGTTTCAAATCGGCCAACTCCCCGAGTTCCACGAGCCGGAATTCAAGGAGGAGGTTCGTCCTCTGCGCCGACAGACCGGCGACGGGCGCTCCACCAACACCAACGCTCCCGCCACCGTCATCACGTTGCCCGCGACCGTCAACGGCCAAATCCTGCCCGGCGAAGTGGACCGCTTCAAGTTCAAGGCAAAACGGGGCGACCAATTGGTGATTGTCGTCAGCGCCCGCGAATTGATCCCGTATCTGGCCGACGCCGTGCCCGGTTGGTTCCAGGCGAAAGTGGTTCTTTACGACGCCAACGGCAAGGAACTGGCTTTCAATGACGATTACCAGTTCCATCCCGACCCCGTCCTGTTCTACAACATCCAAAAAGAAGGCGAATACATCCTCGAAATCAAAGATTCTCTCTATCGTGGCCGTGAGGATTTCGTTTATCGCATTGCGATTGGCGAACTGCCGTTTGTCTCCAACATCTTCCCTCTCGGCGGCCGGGTCGGCTCCCAAACCACCGTCGCTATCTGGGGCTGGAACCTGCCCGTCAAACAATACACCCTCAACCTGACCGGCGTTCCCCCCGGCGCCTACCCGTTTACCGTTCCCAACAAGGGACTGCTCTCCAATCGCGTATCGTTCCAAGTGGACACACTGCCAGAATGTTTTGCCCAACCCTCCTGCGACTCACCCACCAATGCCCAACACGTCACTCTTCCAATCATCGTGAACGGCCACATTGACAAGCCCGGCGAGATTGATGTTTTCCGCTTCGAAGGCAAGGCCGGCGACCAGATTGTCGCCGAGGTGTATGCCCGTCGCCTTGACTCGCCGCTGGACTCCGCCCTCAAACTCACCGACGCCACCGGCAAACAAATCGCCTTCAACGACGACCACGAAGACAAAGGCACCGGCTTGAACACCCACCATGCCGACTCCTATATCTTTGCCACCCTGCCCACCACCGGTACTTATTTCCTCTACCTGTGGGACACCCAGCAAAAAGGCGGCTGGGAATATTGCTACCGCCTCCGCATCAGCCCGCCTCGGCCCGACTTCGAGTTACGGGCCGTGCCGTCCAGCCTCTGCATCCGCCCTGGCGGCAGCGCCTCGCTGACCGTGTACGCCCTGCGCCGCGACGGTTGCACCAACACCATCTCCCTTGCGCTGAAAGACCCGCCGGAAGGCTACAAACTCAGTGCCGCCTCGCTGGTGGGAACACAGGACCAGGTCAAGGTCACCCTCTCCACCACCACCAAAGGAATCAAGCCCATCACCAACATCACCATTGAAGGACGAGCCAACATTCTCGGACGCGAAGTGGTTCATCCTGCCGTCCCGGCCGATGACATGATGCAGGCGTTTGCCTATCGCCATCTGGTCTGTGCCAGCGAACTGAAAGTCGCCATGGCGACCCCGCCGCCGCGCCGACCCGTGGAAAAAGTGGCGGAAACCAAAAAACCCGCGCCGACCATCGGTCCCTCCGTCAAGATTCCCGCCGGCGGCGTGGCTCGTGTCCAGGTAAAATTGCCCACCACCACCTACACGGGCAAACTCCAGCTTGAACTGGAAGAGCCTCCCGAAGGCGTTGTCATCCAGAGTTTCACAACGCTCCGTGACAGCGTGGAAATCGCTCTCCGCGCCGATCCAACCAAGATCAAACCCGGACAAAAAGGCGCGCTCACCGTCAACGCTTTTGCGGAACGAACCAACGTCAAACCTGCCGAAGCCAAACAGCAGCGTGCACGGCTGGGCGCGTTGCCTCCCATTCAGTTCGAAATCGTCGCCCAATAACCGGAACAAACAGGACAAACTTTCAACCTGTCATGCTTCCCGATGGGCGGCCAGAATGTTTTCCCCACAGAGAACGCATCTGAGACTGTCACCCTGACGGCAAGGACAGCGTGTTGCAGGGCGCGATGCCTGTCGTGCCGTGTCGTCAGGAAATCCGGGCTTCGGCGGGATACCCCGAAACCACACGGGGCATCGCGTCCTACAAATCAAGAATGGCAGCGTCAAGATGCGCCCCGTGCGGATTGGGCCGCAGAAAAAAACTGGTGTTCGTTTCAATGTTCCGATAAACTCCGGGCGTGGGGCCATGAAACGGGAGATTCAACTGCTCGTCTTCCGTGTGGGTGGGTGGCGGCTGGGGTTGCGACTGCCCGTGGCGCAACGTGTCATCTGGGCCGTGGAAGTAACCCCTTTGCCGGGGGCACCTGACAATGTTCTCGGTGTCATTAACGCGCAGGGAAAACTGATTCCAGTTTTTGATCTGCGAAAACAACTGCGTCTGCCGCCGCGGGAGATGGAAACGAGCGATCGGATGATCCTCGCCGAATCGCGTCGCCGCACAGTGGCGCTGGTGGCCGACTCGGTGGAGGGAGTGTCAACGCTCGCGGAGGAGCGTTTTGTGGGCGCGGAGAACGTCCTGCCCGATCTGCCTCATCTGGAGGGAATCTTGAAACTTCCCGACGGACTGGTGTTGATCGAGGACCTCGATCGGTTCCTGTCGCTAAAGGAAGAACAAACCCTGGAGGCCGCCATGTGCCGCGCATGACCCCCTCGCTTCCTCCATTGTTGCTGGAGCAGTTCAGCGACTTTGTCGCTGCCCGTTTGGGGTTGTATTTCCCACCGCCGCGTCACGGGGACCTGGAACGCGGCGCCCGCGCGGCGGCCAGAGAGTTCGGCGCCGCCAATGTGGAAGATTGGCTCCGATGGTTGATGTCCACTCCTCTGACTCATCGCCAGATTGACATCCTGGCCGGCAACCTGACCGTCGGCGAAACTTATTTCTTTCGCGAGCCGCGCGTGTTCGATGTTCTGGAAAACCGGATTCTGCCCGAATGGGTTGCCGCTCGACGGGGCGGAGAACAGCGGCTTCGCATCTGGAGCGCCGGTTGCTGCACGGGGGAGGAACCCTACTCACTGGCCATCGTGTTGCGGCGAGCGATCCCGGACATAGAGCGTTGGACGGTGACCATTCTGGCGACGGACCTGAACCCTCTTTTCTTGCGTAAAGCCTCAGCCGGCCAGTTCGGCGAATGGTCGTTCCGCGATGTGCCCTCGTGGTTGAAGACGCAGTATTTCACCCGCACCAACACCGGTCAGTACGCGATCCGTCCCGACATCAGGAAGATGGTCACCTTTGAGCAACAAAACCTGGTGGAAGACTCGTTTCCCTCGCTGGTCAGCGACACCAACGCGATGGATGTGATTTTCTGTCGCAACGTCCTGATGTACTTCCCACCGGCCACTGCCCTCCGCGTGGCGAACAAACTCGCCCGTTGTCTGGTGGACAATGGCTGGCTCGTGTTGGGCGCCTGCGAGGGAATCCAGACACCGCCCGACGGGTGCGAGGCGGTTCAATTTGCCGACACCATCCTGTTCCGCAAAAAACCGCCTGCCACGCTGTCGCCGCCGTCAACAGCAGCGGCGTTTGAGACGGGCGTTCTTCCGTCGCAGCGCCCCGGCACCGGAGCGGCCAATCAAATGCTGATGCCCCGCGCTCAACAGCCGTCCGCCGAGGAGGCCATCCGTCGGGCGCGCCTCCTGGCCAACGAAGGCCGTCTGGCGGAAGCGCTGGCGGCTGCCGAGGAAGCCATTGCCGCCGACAAGGTCAATCCCTTTGGTTACTATCTGCGGGCCACGATTCTGCACGAACAAAACGCGCTGGAAGCCGCCCGTCGTTCCTTCCAACAGGCGTTGTTTCTGGATCCGAACTTCGTGTTGGCGCATTTTGCGCTGGGCAATCTCGCGCTCCAACGGGGTCGCCCCGCCGAGGCCGAGAGACATTTCCAAAACACGCTTCGTCTGCTGCGGGCGCTTTCTCCGACCGCCATTGTGCCCGAATCGGAAGGACTGACAGCGCAACGGCTGGCGGAAATCGTCGAGGCCGCCATGGAAACGGAGGCGGTTCTGTGAACGAGCAAACCCAACGCATCCTCCACGAGCGGGCGCTGGCGCTGGCCCGCGAACCGGCCCGAACCGAGCCGTCCGAAGCGATGCTGGAGGTGGTGGAATTTCTGCTGGGCGCCGAACACTACGCCGTCGAAACGGCGGCGGTGCGGGAGACACAGCCGTTGAAAGACTTAACGCCGTTGCCGTGCGCGCCGTCGTTCCTGGCAGGCGTCGTCAATATTCGTGGACGCATTCTCGCGGTGGTGGACCTGAAACGGCTGTTTGAGGTGCCGGCGTCCACTGCTGCCAGGACGCCGAAGATCATCATTCTCCACGGCAGCGACTCGGAGTTCGGTCTGCTGGCTGACGAGGTATTGGGAACTCGAAAGCTGTCCCCGAACGCCTTGCAACCATCGTTACCCACACTGGGCGGTATCCGGGCCGAATACCTCAAAGGCGTGACCGGTGAGCGGCTGGTGCTGCTCGATGCCGAACGGCTGTTGTCGGACGAAAAACTGGTCGTGAACGAGGAGGTTGGATGACATGAAATGGCCTGCTCAAAACATTCTGTTCGGTCTTGTGTTGGCGGCAGCGGTGGTGGGTAGTCAGGTTTCTTGCGGGAAACGTCCGCCGCCGGTCGAGCCGGCGTCGGCGCCGGTGGAGGCGGCGCCGCCGCTGAGCAATGAGGTGGAACGGTTGTTGCAGAAAAAGATGGAGTTGGTGGCGGCGCTGGTGAGCGAACCGGTGATTTTGGAGGCCGTGCGCGAGGCCAACCGCAAGAACGCGGGGCTGACGATGGCGCAAATTCAGGAACTGGACCGGAAATGGATGCAGACACCCGGTGTGGACGAGTTCATGCGCGGTTTCATGACCAATCCCGCGGCGATGCGGTTGCTGGAGTTTCAGAAGACCCACGCCGAGTTTGGCGAAATCTTCGTGACCGATGGACGGGGTCTGAACGTGGCCCAGACCAACAAGACCAGCGATTATTACCAGGCCGACGAAGAGTGGTGGGTTGTGGCTTTTGCCGGTGGCAGGGGGAAATCCTACCATGGCAAGATCGAGTACGACGAAAGCTCCCGCACGCGGGCCATTTCGGTGTATGTGCCCGTGATGGATCAGGGAGCGGCCATTGGCGTGTGCAAAGCGGTGGTGAGCCTGGACGCGCTGGGCCGGGAGTTGTGACACATCATGAAACGCACGGTTACCCATGGTCTTCGGGCCAAAATGATGCTGGGACTGGTGTTGATCGCTGTGCCGGTGGTGGCCAGCGGCGTGTTTGCCGTGCTGGAAGCGCGTTGGCGTGGCCAACTGTTTGACGCGATGTGGTCGCAGAACGTGGCGATTACCACCGCCGCGCATCAGGGCATGGCGGCGTCGCGTACCGCCCGGTTGCAGTTGCAGGACGCGGTGTTGCTTCCGGATGAAAGTGGCCCGGAAAAAATCGAGCAATGCGACCGGCGGTTGGGCGAGGCGGAGCTGAGCATCCGCATGTTCGTCGAGTTTCTCACGTGGGGTTCGGAAAGCGACGCCTTCAAGGGCGTCATGGACGGCGCGGTGTACGCGGAATGGACCCGACAGGGCTGGCATCAGAAACTGTCTTTGCGGGAGGTGCCGGACCAGATCCGCGAGTTGGCCGGGCAAACAAGCCTGTACTTTGTCGCCTTTTTCAAGAACGCCCACGAAGCGCTGGCCCGCCAACGCGACGCCTTCCGGCAACAGGCGAGCGGCGAGACCGCCCGCGCCCAGGAACTTGCCGCGGCGGCCCGGCGCGCCGCCGACCGCGCAATGCGTTACCAGGCGCTCGGCAACCAGAACCTCAACGACATGGTCATTGCCGTGGACGCGCTTACCGAGCGCTCGCGCCGGAACGTGCGCGAAGCCCACGAGCGTCGTCTCCGATACCTGGCCGCCGTGGATGCCGGACTGTTGGCGGCAGCGATGATGGTCGCCTGGGTTTTCGCCCACCGCGTTCTGGTGCGGCCAGTGTTGACGCTGGCCGGCGCGGTCGAACGGATCGCCACCGAGAAAAACTATGCGCAGCGCGCGCCGAAGTTGACCCGCGACGAACTCGGCCTGCTCACCGATGCGCTCAACGAATTGTTGGCCGAAATCGAGTCCGGCCAGCGCGCCCTGCAGGAAGCCAACCGTTCCCTGCAGGCGCAGGCCGCCCAAATCGCCGAGAGCGTGATCGTGCTGGGATCGTCGGCTCGTCAAATCCTCGAAGCCAGCACCCGGCTGGTGGCCAGCGCCACGGAGACGGCCACCGCGGTGAGCCAGACCAGCGCGACGGTCGAAGAAGTCCGCCAGACCGCGCAACTTTCCAGCGAGAAAGCCCAGGCGGTTGCTGTCAGCGCCCAGGAAACCGTGGAAGTCTCGAAGGGGGGGCGCAGGTCCGTCGAAGAAACCATCGAAGGGATGAAACGCATTCGGCAACAGATGGACGCGATTGCCGACAGCATGATGCGGCTCAGCGAACAGGCACAGGTCATCGGCCAGATCATCGCCACGGTGGACGACCTCGCCGCGCAATCCAATCTGCTGGCCGTCAACGCCGCCATCGAGGCGGCCAAGGCCGGCGAGCAGGGCAAAGGCTTTGCCGTGGTTGCCCAGGAGATCAAAAATCTCGCCGAGCAATCCAAACAGGCCACCGTGCAGGTGCGGGCCATTCTCAATGAGATTCAAAAGGCCACCGCCAAAGCCATCCTGGTCACCGAACAGGGCAGCAAAGCCGTCGAAGCCGGCACGGAACGCTCCACCCAGGCGGCCACCTCCATCGAGACGCTGGCCGCCAGCGTTGTCAACTCGGCGCAGGCGGCCACACAGATCGCGGCCTCCAGCCGGCAACAGTTGGTGGGCGTGGACCAGGTGGCCGCAGCCATGGCGAGCATCAAGGAAGCGACCGCGCAAAACGCGGCCAGCGCCAGACAACTGGAAACGTTTGGTCGCCATTTGAACGAATTGGGCGAAAAACTGAAGGAATTGGTCGAACGCTACAAGACGTAAGAGGCTTCCCAAACCAAAGGGGGAATAAGGCCATGAAAAACAAAAGCGCCGTAAGACCAGGATCCCGCCTCACTGTGGCGCTGGCGCTGGTGTTGGCAACAGCCTCTCCAAGGGCCGAGGCCGAGACCAATGCCGTGACAACCACGGCGCAACCCGCTGGCGAATGGAAACGGATGAGCCTGGAAGAATTGATGAGCATCCAGGTCCAGGATGTCAGCACCGCCTCGAAACGCACCGAAAAAGCCACCGCCGCGCCCGGCACCGTCATCGTCGTCACCGCGCAGGAGATCAAACTGCGGGGCTACCGTTTCCTTCACGAAGTGCTGCGCGACCTGCCCGGTATGGAAACCGCCCCGATGTATTTCAGTGAAATCGGCACCCAGGTCCCCGTCCGCGGCGTCGTCGGCAACAACAAAATCATCGTGCTGGTCAACGGGATGCGCGTCAATCCGCCCGGCGGTGAGAACTTCCCGTTCCGCAGCGATTTCAGTATCCGCGATGCCGAACAGATCGAGGTGATCTACGGCGCCGCCTCGACGTTGTACGGGCAGGACGCCATCAGCGCCGTCATCAACATCAAAACCCGCCGGCCTGGCGACACCCCCAACGGCGTCGTCGGTGCCGACGGCGGTCTGCACGCCGAACGCGATGTTTGGGCTTCGTTTGGCGACACGTTTGGCGCGCAGAAAAACATTCGGTTGCTCGGTTATCTCTCCTACCACGACTCCGATATGATGCCGACCGACAAGGATTACCCGCGTTACTGGGCCGATTACCGCGCCATCGCTGCCAACGCGAATCCGCCGGGGCTGGAACAAACGCCGTCCCGCGAGGATTTCGGGCTGAACCTGTTCGCGCGGTTGGAAGTCGGCGACTGGGCGTCGCTGCAGGTCTGGCATCGGCAATCGGAACGGAGCAGTTCTGAGGGTGGCTATGGTTTTGTCGAAGACGGTCGGCTGATTCCCGTCCTGCATTATCTTCCCGAAGCTCGATGGGGCGACATGTCCACCGTGGCCGAGGGTAAAATCACCCTGCCCATCGGCGACTCCGCAAAACTCGATTCCACTCTCACCTATAACCGCTACGAGATTGATCCCACCACCCGTTACGTCTGGTGGTATACCAGCGGCGGCGCGACCAACTGGTTTTTCGACGATTACAAGTACGGCATCGGCCAGGGATTGACCATCGAGGAAACCCTGCACTGGGAAATCACGCCCAAACTCAATCTGCTGGCCGGGTTCTCCGCCGGCCTCTACGACGTGATTCCCAAATCCACCGTCCCCGGCGGCGCCGACCCGGACGGTGATGTGATTGCGCAGGGCGGTTTCTGGGAATACTACACGAGCTACGGCGACACCAATTCCCTGCAACGAATTCCGCGCGTGGTCCGCACCTGTTACCAGACCTACGCCGGTTATTTGGAACTGGGCTGGCAGATGCTGGAAAAACTCCGCTTGATCGCCGGTACCCGCGTCACAAAAGACACCCGTTTCAGCGAACTGCCCATCACGCCGCGCGCTGCGCTGGTGTACGATGTGACCAGGGAGTTGACCGCAAAATACATTTTCACAAAAGCCTACGTCGCGCCTGCGCCGTATTTCGCCAACGCCACCTACGACAACGGAACCGTGTTGGCGACCTCCAACCCCGATATCGGCCCCGAAAAATCCCTGACCCACGAACTTAACCTGACGTACAACCGGAAAAACTTCCTGATCGGCATCAGCGGTTATTACGGCACCCAGGACAACCTGATCCTCATCTCCGACCGCGCCGCTCCTCAGAACATCATCACCAACGTCTGGGTCGGCCCCACCGCCACCGATCCGCGTTTGCTCGCGCGCTCCGCCAATGGTGGCAGCAGCGAACGAATCGGCGTGGACGTGTACGGACGGGCCACGTTCGGCCCGGTCAGTCCGTGGGCTTCCTATTCCTATGTGGATTTCCACGAGGAACTGGGCAGCGTCACGACCGGTTTACAGGGCATCTCGCGCCACAATGCCCGGCTCGGCGCCACCTGGGCGATCACGCCCCGGTTGTTTGTCACGCCGAGCCTGGTCATCCGTTCCACGCCCAAAAATGTCTTGCCCGGTGTTCTCGCCAGCGAATTGGACAACCCGCTGGAAATGAACCTCTACCTGCTCTGGAACGTGTCCAAACATGTGGACCTGTTTGCCGACCTCCGTAACATCACCGACAACCGAACCGCCCTCGGCGGCATCGCCGGAGTGGCTTATCCGCAGGAGTCTTTCCGCGGCGTGTTCGGCGTGCGAATCAACTACTGACGAGGAAGGAGACCCCATGGAATACCATCCCGGAAAATGCGCCGCTGCCGCCGCCATCCTCGCTGCCGTTGTGTTGGCCGCCGCAACAAGCGCGCCGTCGCAGCAGCCGACCACGAAAGAATACATGGTCAAGGCAACCTGCCTGTTCAACTTCGCGCTGTTCGTCGAATGGCCCAGCAACGCTTTCGCGGATGCCGTCGCGCCGATTGCCATCGGGGTGCTCGGTGACGACGAGTTTGGCCCGTTCCTCGACCAGCTCATCCGGGGGGAAACCGTCAAGAACCGTCCCCTGACGGTGAAACGCTCACGTTCAGTCGAAGACTTGAAAGGTTGCCACATCCTGTTCATCAGCCGCTCCGAGAAACCGCGGCAAACTCAAATCCTGGCCCGATTGCGGGACGAAAACATCCTGATTGTGGGGGAAACCGAAGGTTTCACGTTGCAAGGTGGCGTCATCCGTTTCTATCTGCACGAGGGCACGGTGCGATTCGAAATCAATCCCCAAGCCGCCGAACGCAGGGGCCTGAAAATCAGCGCTCAACTGCTGCGGCTGGGCAGGATTATCCAAAATGAAACCGCCACGACGCAAGGAGGCGTTCCATGATCCGGTTCAAAGACATCCCGATCCAACAAAAAGTGACACTGGTCATGCTGTTGGCCAGCGCCTCCGCGCTGCTGCTGACCTGCGTGGCGTTTGTCGGTTACGAACGGGTTACATTCCGCCGCGCCCTGGTGCGTGACCTGACGGCGCTGGCCGACGTGGTCGGACAGAATTGCACCGCCGCCATCCAGTTCAAGAACGAAACGGATGCCGCGAACACCCTCCGAGCGTTGCAGGCCAACCCCAGCGTGACGGCTGCCGCCGTGTACACCAGGGACGGCACTCGTTTCGCGATCTACGCCCGCCCCGACAATCCGTCGGTTCTGCCGGCGACGCCGGAAGCGGAGGGACACCGCTTTGAACGGGACCGTCTCGTGTTGTTTCGGCCGCTTTTGCTCGACTCAAAACGCATTGGTACCATTGGCCTTCAAGCCAGCCTCCAGGAACTCCATGACCGGATGCGCACCTACGGGGGAATCGTCGTTCTGGTGTTCGTATGTGCCGCCCTGCTGGCGGTGGTGATCTCGTATCCGTTACAGCGAATGATCTCCCGTCCCATCCTCGGCCTGGCCGAGACCGCCCGCATCGTCAAGGAACAACGCAATTACTCGTTGCGCGCCCCTTCCCTGGGCCACGACGAAATCGGCCTGCTAACGGATTCCTTCAACCAGATGCTCCATGACATCGAGACCAGCCAGAGCGCCCTCCAAGAGGCCAACCGCTCCCTGCAAGCCCAGAGCGACCAGCTCATTAACACCGCCGCCATCCTCGGTTCCTCCTCGCAACAAATCCTCTCCCTGAGCACCCAGGTCGCCGCCGCCGCCACCGAATCGGCCACCGCCGTTGCCCAGACATCGGCCACCGTCGAAGAACTCCGCCAGACCGCACAGGTCTCCAATCAGAAAGCCGTCGCCGTCTCCGCCCGTGCCCAGCAGACCGAGCAAATCTCCCAGCGCGGCCGCCAATCCACCGAGGAAACCCTGGCCGGCATGAACCGCATCCGTCAACAAATGGAATCCATTGCCGAAAGCATGGTCCGTCTCAGCGAACAAACCCACGCCATCGGCCAGATCATCGCCACCGTCGAAGACCTCGCCGCCCAGTCCAACCTGCTCGCTGTCAACGCCGCCATCGAGGCCGCCAAAGCCGGCGAGCAGGGCAAGGGTTTCAGCGTCGTCGCCCAGGAAGTCCGCAACCTGGCCGACCAATCCAAACAGGCCACCGCCCAGGTCCGCGGCATCCTCAACGACATCCAAAAAGCCACCAGTGCCGCTGTCATGGCCACCGAACAGGGCACCCACGCCGTCGAGGCCGGCCTCAAACAATCCATCGAAGCCGGCGACGCCATCCAGTTGTTGAGCAAGAGCGTCACCGAATCCGCGCAGGCTGCCACCCAGATTGCCGCCTCCAGCCAGCAACAACTGGCCGGCATGGAACAGGTCGCCGCCGCCATGGAAAACATCAAAAACGCCAGCAACCAAAACGTCGTCGGCGCCCGCCAACTGGAAACCGCCGCCCGACACCTCAACGAGGTCGGGCAGAAACTGAAAGCGGTCTTCGAACAACACAAAACCCGCGTCCTGTCCGCATGAACCCGCAGGAAACCGAATTCCTGAAACAGCTTCGAGCCGCTTTCCAGGTCGAAGCCCAGGAACATCTTCAGGCCATGACCGACGGGCTGCTCCATCTCGAAAAACTTTCTCCCGCCGAACAGCCGTCGGTCATTGAGGACATTTATCGCAATGCCCACAGCCTCAAAGGCGCCGCCCGCGCGGTCAGTCTGCCCGACATCGAGCATCTCTGCCAGGCGTTGGAAAACCTGTTTGCCGTATGGAAACGGCAACCTCACCCGCCCGAACCGAGCCAGCGCGACATCGCGCAGCGCGCGCTCGACCTCATTGCCGATCTCCTGGTCGGCCCGGTGGCGCCGGAGCGTCTGGCCAATGTCGTGGAACAACTCCAGCCTCCGAAGAGCGGCCCTGTTTCTATGCCGCCACCTCCGCCGCCGCCCGCCGCGTCGGCAGCGGCAGCGCCATCGCCGTCGGTGGCACCGGTTTCTTCGTTGGCGGCGGCTGCGGCGACGACTGGTACGGTGCGCGTGGCGACGGCCAAACTGGAGGCGGTGTTGTTCAAGGCGGAGGAATTGTTGAACGCGCGTCTGGCTGCCGGGCAGCGGGCGACGGAGCTGCGCGAGATCAGCGCCACCTTTGATGAATGGCGGAAAGAATGGCGGCGCGTGACCGCGCAAAGTCGGGCGTTGCGGAAAGAACAGCCCGAACTGGCCGGGTTCCTTGATTGGAACGCGGTTTGCGTCCAGTCGCTGGAACATCGGGTGAACGGGTTGTTGGCTGCTGCGGACCGGGATCATCACGCGCTGGACAAGATGGTGGGTGAATTGCTGGAAGACGCCAAGAAACTCGCCATGCTTCCGTTTGCGACGTTGTTTGCGTTGCTTCCCAAACTGGTTCACGATCTCTGCCGCGACCAGGGCAAGGAAGCCGATCTCGTGCTCCAGGGCGGCGACATCGAGATAGACAAGCGCATCCTCGATGAATTGAAGGACCCGCTGATCCATCTGGTCCGCAACTGCGTGGATCACGGCATTGAACTACCCGCCACTCGCGCGACGCGCGGCAAACCGGCCCGCGGCGTCATCACCGTCGCTGTCGCCCAACACGAGGGCGACAAGGTGGAGGTGTTGATCCGCGATGACGGCGCCGGGGTGGATGTGGAACGGCTCAAGGCCGCCGCCGTGGAGCAGGGGTTGCTCTCTGCCGAAAAGGCGCAGGCTCTGGACGACGACGCGGCGCTGCGTTTGATGTTTCAATCGGGTGTTTCCACCAGCCCGGTGGTGACGGAGATTTCCGGACGCGGTCTGGGGCTGGCGATTGTGCGCGAGGCGGTGGACAAACTCAATGGCAGTCTCGCCGTGGAAAGCGCGCCGGGCGTCGGTATGACGCTGCGAATGGTGCTGCCGCCGACGCTGGCCACGTTGCGCGGGATTCTCGTGCGAACAGCGGGTCGGGTATTTGTCATCCCCACGGCTCACGTGGAACGGGTAACTCGGATCAGGGTGACCGACATCCGCACCGTTGAAAACCGGGAGACCATTTCCTTGAGCGGGCAGGCCGTCGCGCTGGCCCGTCTCGATGTCGTGCTCGAACTGGCCGCCGGCAACGGTCGCGGGGAATACCTGCCGGTGATCGTGCTCGGCGCGGCGAACCGTCGGATTGCTTTTGCCGTGGACGAGGTGTTGCACGAGGAGGAGGTGCTGGTGAAACGTTTCCGTCGCCCGTTGGTGCGGGTGCGCAATGTCAGTGGCGTCACTCTGCTCGGCTCCGGGCGGGTGGTGCCGATTCTCAACGCGAGCGATCTGTTGAAATCGGCGTTGCGAACGGGCGGGCCGGCGCCGGTGGTTGTTCCTCCAAGGGAGGCGCGCCCTCGAACCGTGCTGGTGGTGGAGGATTCGATCACGGCGCGAATGCTGGTGAAAAACATCCTCGAATCGGCCGGTTACCGGGTCAAAACCGCCGTGGACGGCGTGGATGCCTGGACGATGTTGAAGAGCCAGCCGTTTGACGCGGTGGTGTCGGACGTGGACATGCCGCGGATGAACGGGTTTGACCTGACGGCAAAGATTCGTGCCGACAAAGCGCTGGCGGAGTTGCCGGTGGTGTTGCTGACGGCGCTGGCGTCGCGCGAGGACCGTGAGCGCGGCGTCGAAGCCGGCGCGACGGCGTACCTGGTGAAAAGCAGTTTTGATCAGAGCAATTTGCTGGATATCTTACAGCGGGTGGTGTGAACGATGGGCGAGAAGAAAATCGGTGTGCTGGTGGTGGAAGATTCTCCGGTGGTCCAACTGCTGCTGGTGCATCTGTTGAACTCCGACCCGCGTCTGGAAGTCGTCGGCACGGCCGCCAGCGGCGAGGAGGCACTGGAACGGTTGCCTCGCTGTCGTCCGCAGGTGGTGTTGATGGACGTGCATTTGCCGAAGATGAACGGGCTGGAAACCACCCGCCAGATCATGGAAACGGACCCGCTCCCCATCGTCGTCACCAGCGCCTCGCTCAAGAGCGACGAGGTGGCCATGAGCTTTCAGGCGGTGGAGGCGGGCGCGCTGGCATTTGTCGAGAAACCGGTCGGCCCGGCGGATCCGCGTTTTGAGGAGATGTCCCGTCGCCTGTTGGAAACGGTGCGGCTGATGTCGGAAGTCAAGGTTGTCAAACGCAACCGTCTCTTTCGTCGGCCGGCGACGGAAGCGCCGACCGTTGTCTGCCAACCGGTTCATGCGATCGCCATCGGCGCCTCGACGGGCGGCCCGCCCGTGTTGCGGACGATTCTGGGCGGGTTGCCAAAAGATTTTCCGGTGCCGGTGTTGATCGTGCAACACATTGCCGCCGGGTTTCTGCGCGGGTTGGTGGACTGGCTTTGTCAGGTGAGCGCTTTCCCGGTGCAGGTGGCCGCCGATGGCGAGCCGGTGGTGGGAGGTCGGGCGTATGTGGCGCCGGACGGCGCGCACATGGGCGTGAGCGAGAGTCGGCGGATTGTTCTCAGCCACGATCCGCCCGAAGGCGGGTTGCGGCCGTCGGTCGCGCATCTGTTCCGATCCGTCCGTTCGGTTTATGGCCGTCGGGCGGCGGCTGTCCTGTTGACCGGTATGGGGTGCGATGGCGCCAACGAACTGAAAGCACTGCGCGATGTCGGTGCAATCACGTTTGCGCAGGATGCTGAAAGCTCGGTGGTGCATGGTATGCCCGGCGAAGCCATCCGTCTCGATGCTGCGATGTATGTGTTGCCGCCCGAACGGATCGCGGCCGCGCTGGCCGGTCTGGTTGGTTCTTCGCGGAGGGCCGCATGACGTTGGAGCCTGTTCACATCCTGTTGGTCGAAGACAATCCGCTGGACGCTGCCGTGGCCAACCGGATGTTGGACATGCTCGGCGCGGAGTTGCCGGTCACGCCGACCCATGTTGTCAACGCCGAGAAAGCTTTCGAGGAGATGGCGCGCGCCCACTACGATCTCATGCTGTTGGATTACCAGTTGCCCGGCGTCAACGGCATCGAAGTGCTTCACCGCATTCACGGCCTGCCTCGGGACCGCCAGCCGGCGGTGATCATGATGACCGCCAGCGGCAGCGAGGCCGTGGCGGTCGAGGCGATGAAACAGGGGGCGAAAGATTACCTCGTGAAAGGGGCGTTGGACGTGCCTTCCTTGCGACGCGCGATCACCAGCGCGTTGATTCAAAAACAGCTTGAGACCGAGGTGGCCCGCTACAACGAGCAAATGGCGATGGACCTAAAGATGGCCCGCGAACTTCAGTTCGCCCTGTTGCCGCATCGTTTCCCCGTGTTTCCGCCGGAGGCGGCGCCGGAACGTTCCCTGCTGAAGTTTTATCCCGTCTATATTCCGGCAACAACGTTGGCGGGTGATTTTTTTGATGTGTTTGCGCTTTCCGATCACGAGGCCGGCGTGTTGATTTGCGATGTAATGGGACACGGCGTGCGCGCCGCACTGGTCACCGCCATGATGTCGGTGCTCGAGGGACGCGACCGCGCCGCGGCGGCAGCGGAGCCGGGGTTGTTCCTGCAAAAACTCAATGCTGGTCTGTTGGAGATTCTCCGACACACCGATCAGCTTTTGTTGACCACCGCGTTCTATCTGGTTGTGGATCTGCGGCGGGGCGAATTGCGCTGCGCCGACGCCGGTCATCCGCGTCCGTTCCATCTCCGGGGCAGGACGGGTCGGGTGGAGCGGATTCATTGTGCCGCCGGTGCCGTGTTGGGGCTGACGGAGGGGACGTATCCGACGACAACCATTTCGGTGGAGGAAGGCGACCTGCTGGTGTTGTTTACCGACGGGGTGTTCGAGGTGGCCGATGAAAACGGACGGGAATACGGCGAGGAGTGTCTGCAGGCGGCGTTGCAGCGACGGGCGGCTCTGTCGCCCGCGTCACTGTTTGCGGAGACGCTCGACGAGGCGCGTGCCTTCTCGGCCACGAAAGAGTTCAATGACGATGTTTGTCTGTTGGGAATCGAAATAGGAGGATTTGCCCGTGAGTGAGCTGGTGGCGGTGGATTCTCAGGTGGTGGAGAAGTTGCTCGCGCTTGGCGGCCCGGAGTTTGCGCGGCAGATGTTCGACCTGTTTTTCCAGTACGCTCCGGAGAAAATCGCCCAGGCTCATGGTGCCGCGGCGGCCGGTGATTGGGAAGGCGTGGAGATGGCTGTTCATCCGCTCAAATCCAGCGCCGGCCATGTCGGGGCCTGTCGGCTTCAGGCGCTGGCCCGTCAGATCGAGGGACTTGCCCGCGCACGTCAGGGGGAAACGATTCCGTCGCTGCTGAAGGAATTGGATGATGCCTATGCGCAGGTCAAACCGTTGCTGGAACAGATACGCCAAAACATGAAGTGACCCGCCGCCAATGTCGCCTGCGCTACTGCGCGGCCTCGCATTCGGTCATCTTCTCGTCGTAAAACTCGTCGGTAATCAACCCCTCTTCGTAGAGGCGTTTCAGTTCGCGGACGCGCCCGGCGATCTGTTGTTTGGTGAACTTGCCTTTCGTGGCTGAGGCAACCGTTGTCGTGTTGGTATCGGTCTTGCCCGTTGTCGCGGCAACGGTGACCGGCGCCGGTTTTGCGGCGGCCGTGTTCGCGGGACGCGGTGGTGGCACTCGTTTGGCCGGCAACTGATAGTTGGGGTCGTACACGAGCACCTTGTACTCTTGGGCGGGCACCAGGTGGCGCCACAAGAACGCTTGCATCCGGTCTTCGGCCGCCACGGCTCCGCGGACGATTTCTTCCTCGCCGACTTTGGCACGGCCTTCGATGAGGAGGTTGACGGGTGTTTCGGTTTTCAGCAGGTCGGTCTTGAAGGTGATGCGTCCGACAGCCTGTGTTTTGCCGATGGAGGCGGGCGCGGCGGTGAATCCCGTCGGAGGATTTTTCAGGCTGAGCTGAATCGGACCGGTGAAACCGTCCTTGTAGAGGACATAGACATTGGCGGTGGCGGTGGATTTGCTGCGGAGGTTGGCGTAGGAGGGGACCACGCGCAGTTCAAAGCCGGGACGTGGGGCGCTGATGCGCAAGCGGTAGGCGTATTCTTCGCCGCCCTGACGGGCGGTGTCGCCGATGTGAACGTAGTAGGAACCGTCGGCCGGCAGTTTTACCTGGAAATAGGAGTCCGCGTGGTGGGTGTTCAGTCCCGAGGCGAGGTCTTCGTTGTCATCGTTGAAGGCCACCACATTGCCCTTGGCGTCGGTAAGTTTGATGATCGAGTCCAGTGGTGAATCGAGGCGTCGGGCGTACACTTCGACCGTTACCGTGTCGTTGGCTTTGCCCTGGAACTGGAACACATCCCAGTCATCCTTCTTGTTGATGCGTCCGTTGATGATGACCGGCAGGGTGATTTTTTCCGCCTGGGACGGTGTGTCGTTGGGTTCCTTTTCCAAATGCTCCGGCAAGGTGTCCAGGGCGAACGGCACCCGGTTGGAGATGATTCCTTTGCGGTTCGTTGCCGCGATAAGATGGACTCCCGCCGGGGCGTCTTTGGGCGGTGGATTTAATACGGCGTCCTGGAGGTTCCAGCCTTGCATCTGGATCGAGACCGGTTCGCCGACGCGGGCGCCCAACGGGAAGATGCTGGTGATAAAGGGCATTTCGCCCACGGTGATCCGATAGACGAAATCCTCGCGGCCACGGTAAATGCTGTCGCGAATGACCAACACATATTCGCCGTCCCTGGGCACCTCGTAGAGAATGACCGGATCGGGTTTGAAACGATAATCGTCGTCGTAAGCCACTTCCCTGCCGTTGGCGTCGTAAAGGGCGATGACCGGCTGAAACCAGCCCGGAACGGCGTCGGCAATGTACGGAATCAGTTGCCGCGCGAGTGTGGTGATGGTGAGGCGCTGGCCTTTACGGGCGGCGAAACGGTAACTGTTGACCTCGCCGGAGGCGATCTGGCCGTTGAGGACGCACGGCAAGGTGACGTGATCTTCGGCCTCCTCCGGGGGGCGTTTGCGAAGGGCTTGGGCTTCTTTGCCGAGCACCTGGAGCGTGGCGGTCTTCATCGGTTTTCGCGTGAATTCAGGCACCTGACCGACATGGAACCGGAGCGGATTGGATACCCCGGTCAATGTGACCAGACGCAGTTCGCGCTCGCCTGGAGGAGCGTCCGGGGCAATTGTGACTTCGACAATGACAAGGGTGGCGATGGAGGCGCAGGCGGGGGTCTGAACCCGTTCGTTGAGCCGTTTCTCGATGCGGGCAATCATTTCTTCCCGCTCGGAGGTCGCCGTGGATGGTCGCGCTTGTTTACCCGTGTCGGCGGCGGCCATCATGGTCATGGTCATTTCCGACGCCATCATGGGAGTGGTGGAAGCGGTCTCGCTGGTTTTCCTGGCGCGTTTCAGTTTTTGCAGTTGTTCCCTAACAAGCTGTTCTTCCTGGTTGTTCAGGGGGCGCAGGTATTCGACGATTCGGGCGGTAACGCCGGTGCCGGAGACGATGGCGCCGTGGACGCCGTCGAGGCGTTGGCCGCCCACGCGGACCTGGAAGGTGGTTCCCTGTTGGCCGCCGGCTGGATAGACGTAGCCGATGTATTGCGCTCGTGCGGATGCCGTCAGCCACACTGTCAGTGCCGTGATTGCCAGACGGGAAACGATGCGCATGGGTTACATGATCTCGGTTAACAGGCCGCCGGATTTGACTTTTTCTTCCGCCGTGGGCAGGACGTGCGCTTCCAGTCCCATCGGGTGCGGCAGTTTGGCGGTGGCGTCAATGCCGGCCAGTTGGTAGATGCTGCCGAGCAGGTCCACGGGATAGACGGGGCGTTCTTTGACTTCCTGGGCTTTCTCGTCGGAGGAGCCGACGACACAGCCGCCTTTGAAACCGCCGCCGGCGACGAGGACGGTAAAGACGTTGCCGTAGTGATTGCGTCCGCCGTTCCACGGGGGTTGCCAGTCAATCTTCGGGCCGCGTCCGAATTCGCCGCTGCACCAGACGATGGTGGTTTCCAGCAGGCCGCGGTCGTGGAGGTCTTGGAGCAGGGTGGCAAGGCCCTGATCGAGTTGGGGGCATTGTCGGCGCATGGTGTTGAAGTGGTTGGAATGGGTGTCCCAGCCGCCGGGGTAATTGATGACGACGTAGGGGACGCCCGCTTCGACCATTCGGCGGGCGGCCAGGCAGTCTTGTCCGAAGGTGTGGCGGCCGTAGCGGTCGCGGAGGGCGTCTTTTTCTTTGGAGAGATCAAAGACTTCCCGTCCTTCGCCAAGGATCAGGTCATAGGCTTGTTTTTTGGCGTCTTCAGAGGCGGCAACGGCGGGGCTGTCGGCCATGGCCTCTGCGAGTGTGTCCATTTTTTTGAGGAGGTCGCGGCGGTTTTTCTGGCGTTCGTCGGTGATGCCGCGGGCGACGACTCCTTCGACTTCGAAGCGGGGGGCATTGGGGTCGCCGCCCGTGGCAAAGGGTTTGTATTTGGGGCCGAGGAAACCTTCTTCGGAGAATCGGCCCTGGGGTCGTGTGAGGACCACATAGGGCGGGATGATTCCCTTGTAGGATGGGCCTTTGAACAGGGCGAACACGGCGCCGATGCTGGGGTAGGCGAGTCGTTCGCCGGGGGCGTGGCCGGTTTGCATGAGGTAGGCGGCGGTTTCGTGGCCGTTGTTGCGGTGGGTCATGCTGCGGATGAGGGAGAACTTATCGGCTTGTTTGGCCAGTTCGGGGAAAAGCATGCCGATTTGGATACCGGGCACGTTGGTGGGAATGGCCTTGGCGAATTCGCCCATGTAGTCGTAGCCGGCGTCGGGTTTGGGGTCCCAGGTGTCAATGTGGGACATGCCACCCCAGAGGAAGATTTGGATGACGGATTTGGCTTTGGCTTTGACGGTGGGGGGGGCTGAGGACGTGGTGGTGGCGGCGGCGAGTGTCTTGCTGATCGGCCCGGCCATCATCAGTCCTGCCGCGCCGCAAATGCTCCGACGCAGTGCTTCGCGTCGGGAGATGCCTGTTGATTGGCTGGTGTTCATGGTGGTGCTCCTTTGTTTTAGTGCCGATAAAGAAATTCCGTGCTGTTGATCAGGGACCAGGCGATGTCCACCCAGGCCTCGCGGCGTCGCTGCCAGGAGGAGGAGGACGGTCGTGAGGCGGGTTTGCCTGTAATGTTGAACTCGCCGTACGCCTCGGCGTTTTTCAGTTCTTCGGGTGTGGGGAATCGGGATAGGATGGTCAGGTAAAGTTCTTCGAGGATTTCCTGGGGTTTACGTCCGGAGTCGAACAGTGCCCTGAGTTTGGGGCCTTGTTCGATTTTGCGTTGGATGTGGCTGGAGTTGAGCAGGTGCAGCCATTGGGCGGGCATGGGTTTGTTGTTGCGTTCATTTTCCATGCCAGTGGCGCGGGCGGTGCGACCAAACAACGCGAGGAAGGGGCTGGTGATGCTGCCGTCGGCAATGGCGACCGCCGTCATGTCTTCGGGGATGTAGGTAAACGGTTCGGGGATGGGGCTGGTGTAGAGGTCGGTGGTGCCGGTGACTTTGTTGATGGCGTCAATGAGGACTTCGGCGTCGAGTCGGCGCAGAGGATAGCTGGCGAATTTGGTCTCGGCTTCCGGTCCTTTGAATCGGGGCATGGAGGAGAACTGGTAGGTTTTGGAGTTGAGGATCAGGCGGTAGAGATGTTTGAGGTCATAACGGCTCGATACCAGTTCTTTTTCCAGATAGGCGAGTAGCGCGGGATTGCAGGGAGGATTGTCGGGGCGAATGTCGTCCGGCTCGTGGATGATGCCGCGTCCCATCAACCAGTACCAGATGCGGTTGGCGATGGCGCGGGTGAACCAGGGGTTGTGCGACGGGCCGAACCAGGATTTCTTGGTCGGGATCAGCCAGTCGGCAAACACTTCGCGCGGATCCTTGTCCGGGGGAAGCTGGATTTTTTTTCCGTCCGGGAATACGGCTTCTCGCGGCGGACGATTGGTCGGCAGTGCGACAACGACGGTGGTATTGGTGTTTGTGGCCGGTTTGGTGGAGACAATGGCGTCGCGTCCCGGCGCGATATTACCCGGCGCGCGGCTGGCGCCGAGGGGATCCCAGAAAACGATTTCTTCTTTCCATTCGCTGGTGGGTTTGTAGCCGACCTGGGCAAAGAACGCCGCGAATCCCGCCAGTTGGTTGGTGGGCCAGTTGTCCGTGCGCATCCCGAGGAAGGTGAGCGCCACGGCGCTGGCAATGCCTTCCGGCGTGCGGTTTTGGATGGCGCGATAGAAATTGACGGGGCCGACGCGAAAATTACTGCCGCTGGAGGTGAGCAATTCGCGGGCAAACTGGTCGTAAGGCTTGTTTTCGGCAATCGAGGCGCGCACCCAGCGGTGATAGGCTTGGGCCGCATTGGGCCAGAGATTGACGGGAAACTCGGCCTTGATCCGGAGAATATCTCCCCATCGCATGGCCCAGTAATCGGCGAATTCGGGCCGTTCCAAAAGCCGATCAATCAGAAGACGGCGCTTGTTCTTGGTGTCGGGGTCCTGAATGAACTGGCGGGCTTCTTCGGCGGTGGGCAAGGTGCCAATCACATCCAGATAAGCGCGACGCACAAACACCGCATCGGAACAGAGGACGGGTTTGATGTTGGCCCGCTCCAGTTCGGCAAAGACGTACTTGTCTAGCGGTGTGTCGGCGAGTGGCGGGACAGGGCTTTCAAAGGTGCTGTTGATGGCTGTGGCAACAGTCACGCCGAACACGGCGGTAACCAGCAACAGGGTTTTTACTCCACGACCCCCGGCATTGAGCACAACAAAGCGCATCAGTTTTACATACGGCACAGTTCTGTTTTTATTCAAACCAACCCGTAACCCAAACCGTCAAAAAACGCGACGATGGGAACGTAACCAACACGGGGCGGTAACACAAGTGCCGTAGCGGGGTTGAAACCGACGGTTGTCGGACTAAATTAAAAAGGAAGAAGGTGACGATATGCATCTCACCATCCATCCAATAGCGTGGTTCCACCACGAGCAAAGGGAGGGCGCCCATGCGGAAAAATGGCATTGGCGGCGGCTTTTCCAGAATGAAACATTCTGGGTGTTCGTTGTCGTCCTCGCCTTTCTCGTGGTCACGGTTGTACTGACGATGTTGTTCGGAGGAAGTCCAACCTCCCTGCCGAGTCTGCCCATTTATCCTTGAAAACGAGCGCAGACCAAAGAAAGCGGTTGGAGTTCATCTGGAAGAAGGGGGAAGGGATGTCTGTTTTAGTTTTCGCCAAAGAGTCGCCGTGCTAATTCCAAGCCGACGGGCTGCTTCCGCGCGATGGCCGTGTGTTTGGGCAAGAACAGCTCGAATATGAGCCAGTTCCATTTCTTCAAGCGTCATCGCCGTGCCCACGACCGGTGCCTGCGCGGACAAACTCGTTTGCGCAATATGCGGCGGCAGATGCTCCGGCAGAACTACTCCTTGCGTGGCAAACACGGCAGCATGTTCCATGGCGTTTTCGAGTTCCCGGACATTACCGGGCCAGGGATAATGGGTCAACAGGTCCAGGCAACTCGCATCCAGCCGCAGATTGTTCAAACCGAGCTTGGCACCGACACGCTGAAGAAACAGACGCGCCAACGACAGGATGTCCTCGCGCCGCTCACGCAACGGCGGGATCGGAATGGAAACCACCCGCAACCGATAGAGGAGGTCTTCGCGGAACCGTCCGTTGGCGACCGCCTCCTCCAGATTGCGGTTGGTCGCGGCAATCACCCGCACATCAATCTTCCGCGGCTGACTCTCGCCGACACGCAGGATTTCCCGCTCTTGCAACACGCGCAGCAGTTTCAACTGCATCGCGGGGGTAATATCGCCAATTTCATCCAAAAAAATCGTGCCCCGGTTGGCCTGCTCAAACAACCCAACCCGGTCACGAACAGCCCCCGTAAAAGAACCGGCTTTGTGGCCGAATAACTCGCTTTCCAGCAATGTTTCGGGCAATGCCCCGCAATTGACGCCGATAAACGGCCCCTTGGCGCGGGCAGAAAGCTGATGGATGTACCGCGCCACCACTTCCTTGCCGGTGCCGGTTTCGCCCGTGATCAGAACCGACGTGTCAAAACGCGCCAGCCGCGCCGCCATGTCGAGCACCCGACGGAAAGCAGCACTGTGAGCCTCCGCCAACGGCGGCTGAAGAAGCGGACGCAGTTTGTCCAGTTCAAGCCGTTGGCGCTTCACCTCGGCGGTCCGCCGCCGCAATTCCTGGGTCAACCGCGTCACCTCACCGGTAATTCCCTCAAAACGAAAATAAGAAAGATGCGGAACCACTTCATCACCCCATGATTTGCGGTCCCGCCCAATCGCGCTGCAAATCCGATCGCCCTGCGCCATGCACTTCTGTTCAATGAAGTAAATCTCCGCATTCAAACAATACGAAGCATACCCGCTGGCATAACCCGTCAGAACCCAACAACTCGGTGACCGGGAAGGGCCGAGTGCGATCAGGTTTTTCTCGGCCTCGGCGGAATTGTGCCAGACCACTTCCATGAAAAATTTCCCTTCTGTTTCGTTCCATTCGAGGTTCCGCACCACGGTCTTTGCCACCCCCTGCAACGTGTGCAGTTGCGCCCCGGCTCGCAACAGTTCCATACGATCATCCCATTGAAACACCCGTTGCATGGCCGCCGCATCCGCCTGCCCCCAAAAATAACCGAATCGCGTTAACAACCGACGCGCATGATCCGGTCCCGCTGCTTCGGCCAGGTCTTTACGCATCAGCGCAAGCGCGTGTAGATCGTGTAAAACCAACCGTCGCCCTTGAAGACTGATCACCCCTTCGCCAAATTCCACCAACTCTGACAACCGTAAATCTGCTGCACGCATTGAACACATCCTTTTTGCAATTTGAAATGTTTTTGTTTTATTTTGACACGATTTGACTGTTCCTGCAACATGACTTTTTTAGGCGCAAGTTGCTGGTTTTCAACATGTAAACCCTAAATAAATCGCGTTGGCCTCGGTCTTGCTAATCAAAATATCGCCGCACACACGATGCGGTACAGAACGAAAGGAGCCAATTATGTATGATATTTTGCAACGCCGATTGAGCGGATTGAAAACAGATGCAACAGAGTTTGCGCGTGAACTCATTCACACGGAAAGCGTCAGCCTCCAAGAGGCACAAGCCGCTGACCTTGTTGAACAGAAACTGCGGGACCTCGGTTTTCATGTCGTAACGCGCGATGATTACGGCAATGTCGTTGGTGCATTACTGGGACGACGAGCAGACACAACACTGGCGTTGATCAGCCATCTCGACACCGTCCCCGCTGCCTCGGATGATCCGCATCCGTGTGAAATCCGGGACGGACGGCTTTACGGTCTGGGAGCTGCCGATTGCAAGGGCGGTTTGACGGCGCAGCTTTACGGAGCGTTTCTGCTCAAACACAGCCTGTTGCCGTTGGACGGCAACCTGGTGGTGGCCGCCACCGTGGCGGAGGAAAACGGGTTGAGCCTCGGTGTGCGGGGATTGATGGAGCGAACGTTGCCGGAACTGAATTTGAAACCGGATTACGTCATTTTGGGCGAACCGACCGGGCTGGACCTCTATTACGGTCACGATGGCTGGATGGAAGTGGATATCCAGGTCGAGGGGGTCAATCCTTTCCAGGTGGAAGACATCGCGCAAAACCTCGCCGACGACCTCGACGAAGTGATGAGCGGCACGGAATCCGCCGGTGAGGATTTTGTCCTGGCCCGAAACGGACGCCAGCAACAGGGTGGTGTGGCGTTGGTCTCGATGCGGATTGCAAAACGGTTGCGCCAACATGGTGAAGAAACGGGTATTCTCAACCAGATTACACACGAGGCAGAGCAAAACGCCCGCACCGCGAATGCCGTCAAGGTTGCGGTTCGGGTACGCCAAGAAGCGCAACGTCTCTACACCGGTCGCACGGTCGCCGCTCGTCGCGTGGTCAGCGCATGGAGCACCGACCCGTTTCATCCGCTGATGACACGGGCGCGCCAGGCCCTGGCGGCGGCCGGGTGCAACAGTCGCCCCGGCAAATGGCGGCTCGGACGACTCGGCATGGGGACGGCGGGCAGCGTGCTGGTCAACGAATTTCAAACAGCAACCATCGGATACGGCCCCGGCCTGGAAACCCAGGCACACGCTCGCGGCGAGTTTGTCGAGCTGGAGAAACTGTATTCTGCCATTTACGGCACCGCTGCTATTGCTCATAGTCTGATCGGCATTCCGGTCTGTGGTTGGACGACGGACGAAATCTGAGGGGATCATTCCATGAACATTCTCGTGCTGAATTGCGGCAGTTCGTCGCTCAAATACCGCCTGTTGGCCATGCCCGAAGCGCGGGAACTGGCGGGGGGCGAAGCCCAGCGGGTCGGTCCCCGCACCGCCGAGCCGGCCCGTATTTTGCACAACGTCAATGGACGGCAAACTGTTCATCCGGCCACCATGCCGGACCATGCCACGGCGTTTGAGGAGGTGTTGAACCTGCTTGCGCGCACTGGCGCGCCGCGCCCCGACGCGCTCGGGCATCGTCTCGTCCATGGCGGTTCGCGTTTTTCCGGTGCGGTGGTCATTGATGATGTCGCGTTGCGCGATTTGCAAGCGATCCAGAAACTGGCGCCGCTGCACAACCCGCCGGCCACGGCGTTGGTGGCCGCCTGTCGTCAGCGTTATCCGGATTTGCCGCAGGTGGCCGTGTTTGACACCGCCTATCACGCGACGATTCCCGAATATGCCGCCACCTATGCGTTGCCGCGTCGTCTCACGGCCCGTCTTGGCATCCGCAAATACGGTTTTCACGGAACCAGCCATCAATACGTCGTCGAAGAAGCGGCCCGGTTCTTGAAAAAACCGCTCGCGGAATTCAATGCCGTGAGCTGTCATCTGGGCAGTGGTGGCGCCAGTCTCTGTGCTGTGGTGGGCGGTCGGTCGGTGGACAATACGATGGGATTTTCGCCTTTGCAGGGGTTGGTGATGAGCACGCGCTGCGGTGATCTCGATCCCGCGGCCACGTTGCGCCTGTTGATTGCCGCCCGCGGCGACACCGGTACTGTCGAGAAAACGCTGAACAAAACCAGCGGCGTCCTCGGTCTTTCGGGCGTTTCCGCCGACATCCGGGATGTGCTCGCCGCTGCTGATGACGAACGGGCGCGCGCCGCCAGTCAGGTGTATCTCTGGCGTCTGCGCAAATATCTCGGCGCTTATCTTGCCGTGGTGGGACGGGCTGATGCCATCATTTTCACGGACACGATTGGCGAGACCATGCCGGAAGTGCGCGCCGCGGTTTGTGCCGACCTGGATTGTTTTGGTGTTCGAATGGATTTCCAACGCAACGCGGCCGCGTTACCGCTGCCCTGCGATGTCGCTGCCGCCGAGAGTTTGACCCGTATTCTTGTCGTGGCGACCAATGAAGAATTGGCCATTGGCCGCCGCACCTATGCAACGCTCACCTCTGAAAAAGGAGTTCTTTCATGCAAATCCTGACGCTTCTTCCCGGTCTCAAAACCCTTCGTTACGCCGTTTTCTCCGGCCGCCCCACACGCCCGCAAAAAAGCGGTATCATTGGTGATTACCGCGGGGCGCTTCCCTGTCGGATGGCGCTCGACAAAATCCCGGCAACCCCGGATGTCATCGGCGTCCGGGTCCGCTTCGGTGGGACGGAATTCCGCGGTTCTGTCGTGGCGGATGGCGACGTGCTGCAACGATTGGAAACGCTCACTCCGGCGGCGCCGCTGCACCTTCCGGCAGTGATCGAGTTGGTAAACCAATGTGCGACACGGTTCCCCGGTGTTCCCCAGGTACTGACATTTGACACCGCGTTTTTTGCCGATTTGCCCGCGCGTGAACGGCTGTATGCGCTCGACGACAAATTGATTCGGACGCACGGTTTGCAACGGTTCGGTTACTGCGGGCTGATGCACGCCGCCGCCTGGCAACGGGCCGCGCAGAAGGGCGCTTCCCGCGTGATTTCCCTCTGCCTGGAACCACGCCCCGAACTGACTGCCATTCAGAACGGTCGTCCCCTCTATGTTACCAGCGGCGCCACGCCCGTGGAAGGATTGCCCGGCCAGACAACCTGCGGCGATCTCGATCCGGGCCTGGTCGTGCTGCTGGCGGAGGAACTGGGTTGGGGTGCGGAACGGCTGAACACGCTCTTGACGCGGGAAAGCGGTCTAAAAGGCTTGACCGGACGGGCGATGACGTTTGACGAGCTTTTTGCCGGGCGAAACCGGGCGTATGCGTTGGCGCGCGATGTGATCCGCTATCGTCTGCTACTGGCGTGCGGGATGTCGCTGGCCGCCATGGGAGGCGTGGATGCGATGGTGATTTCCGGTCGCCACGTCGCGGCGGGACAGGCGCTGGCGCGTTGGTTGAAACGGCAAACGGTGTTTCAACGGCTGAAAAAACCGGTGGCCGTGTTTCGCCTGCGGGCGACCGTGGAACAGCTTGTGGCCGAACAGGCATTGTTGTTTGGTGGCGAGCGCCTTCGAGAAGCGGCCGCCTGAGGCTTCTTGGCAGAGGGGCGTTGCCAGTCTATAATGGCAACGCATGAAATCGTTGAAAGGCAGCCTGATTTTGGACAACGGCAAGCTGGCCGGCTCGGCCTTCCATCGAACCGTGGTGCTGATTTGTGAGCATGACGCGAACGGGGCGTTCGGACTGGTGTTGAACCGTCATTTGGGTCATACGGTGGGCGAAGCGCTTGATGCCGTGGTGCCGGAGGAAGTGGAAAGGTTGCCCCTGTTTTGGGGTGGCCCGGTCCAGCCACAGGCGCTCTCCTACCTGATTCGCGGCACCACGACGGCAGGAACCAACGTGATGCCCGGCCTCCGCCTCTCGCACAGCCTTGAAGAACTGGAACCGTTGGGAACGTCTGTCCAGTTCAAGTTTTTCGCCGGATACGCCGGCTGGGGGCCGGGCCAGCTCGACAACGAAATGAAACACGAAGCCTGGCTGGCGGTTCCGGCCACGCTGGAGCTGGTGTTTCATCCCCAACCGGAGGCGCTCTGGAAACTCATCCTCCGCACCCAAAGCCTCGAATACCGCCTGTTGGCAGAGGCACCCGACAACATTTCGTGGAACTGAGCGTCCGTTGCCCACGGTCGCTTCCACCACAGCCGTCGCTCACAGGGCGCTACCCCGTTTGATGGCGCCCGAGCCAAGCTTGGTCCGCAACTCATCCACCGCTTTCGCCAATCGGAGACGTTTCTGGGGCGTCTGATCAAACAGATCGGGTTGCGCCTCGACCGTCGGTGGCGCCAGGTTGGCTCCGCCAATGCCAATGAGACGAATCCGTCGCCCCCGCAACCGTTCCGCGGCCAACAATTGCTCGCCGACACGATAAATCGTCATCTCGTCCTGCGTGGGAACGGTCAACGTCCGACGCCGGGTCAGGGTCGTGAAATCGGCGTACCGCAATTTTAGTTGTACGGTGCGGGCGCAAAGCCCCGCCCGCCGCAGTCGCGCCCCCACTTCCTCAGCTTGCTCCAGCAAACACCGTTTGACCCGTTCGAGATCAGCGGTGTCCTCGTCAAAAGTATGCTCACTGCTGATGGATTTTCGTTCGCTTTCGGTCTCCACCTCGCGGTCGTCCTCGCCTATTGCCAGCGCGTGAAGATGATCGGCGGCATTCCCCATCCACCGACGCAATTCCTCAATGGGCAATCGCTGGATGTCGCCAATCGTTTGCAACCCCAACTCGCGCAGCCGTTTCTCAGTCACCTTGCCGACTCCCCACAGCCGCGACACCGGTAACGGTTCCAACACCCGCGCCTTCTCCTCCTCGGTAATCACCACCAGACCGTCGGGCTTCTTCAGGTCGCTGGCCAGTTTCGCAAGAAACTTGTTCGGCGCCACCCCAACCGACGCGGTCAACCCCGTCTGTGCGCGAATCTCCTCCTTGATCCGACGCGCCATGGCCACGGCATCCCCGAATTTCGCTGTTGAGCCGGTCACGTCCAGAAATGCCTCATCAATGGACACCGGCTCCACAAACGGCGTGAAACTTTCCAGAATGGCCATCACCCGACGGCTCACCTCGCTGTATTTCCGCCCGTCGGGCCGCACAAAAATCCCCTCCGGACAAAGACGGTACGCCGTCCGCGACGGCATGGCCGAATGGACGCCAAATTTCCGCGCCTCATAGGAAGCGGCAGCCACCACTCCGCGTTCCTGCGGCCCGGCACCGACAATAACCGGTTTGCCGCGCCATTGCGGGTGATCGCGTTGTTCGACCGATGCGAAGAACGCATCCATGTCCACATGAAGAATCCAGCGTCGCATCCCAACCCAACCTACCAAGACCCTCCACACAGGACAACCCCCCGTTGCGTGCGCCACGCCATAAACCACCCGATCCCGCGAGAAATTGGAGGCGGGTGTCGGATTCGAACCGACGCATAGAGGTTTTGCAGACCTCCGCCTTACCACTTGGCTAACCCGCCCCGGCAAGAGCGGGCTGACATTATCACGCGACGCCAATTGTTGCCACTGGAAAAATTTCTTGCCCATAACGAGTGGTATGACCGCTGGAAATGACAAACCCAAGAGCTCCTGATGGAGAGCCATCCCGACCCCGCCATGGAACAAGCCATGAAAGGATAAGCAGTAACCTTAAAAGCCATGAGCGCTTGGTGGCAGACCACCGAGATTTCCAGGGTGTCCTGCCGCATCATGCGTCGCTGGAAACAGCGTTACCAACAGCGCGGTTACGACGGTCGCCCGCCGTTGCTGCCGTCCCAGCCTCAAGAAGGTGCCACTGAGGCCGCACTACGGGTCTTGCGGCTGTACCGCGAGCCATACTAGGGCTTCCACGTGACGCATTTCACCGACCAGTTGCGCGAACATCTGGATGAACGCTGGCAGCGCGTGCGCTACGGGTCACAGGTGCCGGACAGGTATGAAACCAACGGACGAGCGAGAAGCGAGAAAGGAAGCGAGCAGCATGAGCGGAAAATTTCCTTCTCTCTCGGAGGGAAGGAAAAAACAACCTAAGACGAACCCTAAAGCAGACAGATCACTTGTGATTAAAAGCGACCATCTTCACGTGTTCTTGATACATCCTTTTTTGGCAGTTCTGTGGCATCCGGGGATTTGACTTTGCAGAAATGGGCGGCTAGTCTGACACCGCTTTGCCGGAGAGGTGCCAGAGTGGTTGAATGGGCCGGTCTCGAAAACCGGAAATGGCACTTTTCGAGTTTTTTCCTCTTTTACTCAGCAAAGTGCATATTGTCCACGCCCGCTTGTGTGTTCTTCATGTTGGCCGCTTTGTACTGAGTAGAACGAAAACGAACCAACAGGGAATCAAAGTGGCAAAAAGTGGCAATGACTTTGAACCGCAACAAATCAGTTTAGCGGGCGGTCTTGGAGACGGCATTGCCGGGGACGCCAGCGGTGGGACGGCGCGGTGATCGTGGCACTGGCGGCTTCTTGTGAAGTAAGGCGGGGCATTGTAGCGGTGGTCTGGCAATGCTTGAGGGGTGCCCGGTAGGAAGTCTTCTACAGACGCAACGTGATGCTACAGGTTCGGCATGGCCTGCTCGCTCTCTTCCTAGTCTGCAAAAACACGCCCTAGGAGAATTATCGCAGACCTATACCCCACTGCCCCTGTTCTGACTCTCTTTTTCTTGTATGGTTTGTTGTGTGGCGATACTCTCAGCGGCGGAGGTGACGGAATGAAGGCAATAGAATTTGCGATAGTGTGTGGGGTGTTCGGGGTTGCTTGCTCCGCCAACGCCCGTATCGGTGAGACTGTCAACGGGATTCAAGCACGGTACGGCCCACCCATACCGGGAACTGTCCGTGACGACGCACCAAGGACCCGTACCCACAAGAAGATGGGGGCTTCCGACTCCATCAGATCGGCGATGTATGAGAAGGATGCGGTGCGAATCTACGTTGAGTTCTCTCAGGGTAGGTCAGTGAAAGAGACGTACCAAATGGCCAGACCACAGAAGCTTGTCCCTGAAGACATAGAGAAGTTTCTGCAAGCCAACAGTGATGGCAAGAAGTGGGTGCCCGTTCCATCAGACAGCCCCGGTGCGTCTGTGAAAGCATGGAAACGCGAAGATGGCGCAACTGCACAGGCAAGCGACTACTCTTTTACGATTGTAGTTGCTCCAAAGGGCTTTTGAAATGACATAGGGACGCGACGATGAACATCTCGTTCTACTGTTACAAGTGCGGTCAGCATATAGTAATTGACGAAGCGGGGGTGGGGATTTCCATCCAGTGTCCTAAGTGTGGCCAGAATCTTTCAGTACCACCGGAAAACGCCCAGCAAGCCGCAATGCTGACATCCGAAAGGACGTTGCCATTGGGTTGGATAATTGCTGCCGCGTCAATGATGGTCATATTGTTCTTGGCGGTGGCCACCTGTGCTGTGCTGTATAAGTATTCATCGTTAAGGACTCGACAAGACTCCCAAAGCCCCCTCACCAAAACTGGGTCTGCCACTGGCACATCACTCTCGAAACCGGTGGGGCAACAAGAAGGTAAGAGCATGGATGTTCTCGCCGCACCTTCGATCAACACATCAACAGCAAAACCAGCACGAGAAACCACGAATGGAGGCGAGGTTGTTGTGCAGTCTGGTAGAGTGATGGCTATACACAAAGGAGAACCTCAAACGGAAAACGGGTTAGTTGTAGTAGTTCCTGTTTATGGATACAGAACGATTTTCACGCCGGGTGAGGCGGGGACAGGAAGCAGCTATGGCGCTTTCTCATCACCCGGAGCCATGACACAAAGAGACCCGATAAAGGTGCGTCAAGTGCAAGGAGAGCGCCTGATAGCCGTGGTGAAACATCCCAGAGAAGATTCCATTGCTGAGGGTGACGCCTTCTGCGCCAACCTCCGACATGAGGGCACTGTCGAATGGAAAGACACACAGGGAAGACTACGTCGCCTGCCCCGATGGGTGTACGTGTCAGAATGAATCCCTTGGGACGTGGGGAGTTCTGTGTAATGGATTGCAAGCGATGACCGGAAGATTTTCAAGAGCAGCGTTGGGTGGTGAGCAGGAGACAGCACTCCCCCCAAGCAGGAAGAGTGTCTGTCATTGGCGGCGCTGGTTTGGAGCCACAGTATGACAGTTTCCAGTGGTTAGCCTTCGACTTGGCGGCCTGCGGTTGTGCTATCAGGCACTCTCCACTGACTCCGGGCGCTTCTGCGCCCCACTCAGGCCACGACCTCTCAATGTCGCGTGCCTGCACCGGGCTTAACTGCCCCGGTAACGGTGGGGGGCGTTTTCCTCTCAGCCCCCTCTTCGTGGTGTTGTTGTTCGAGTTCCCGGAGGGCTTGTGCAGCCTTTGGGGTCGAACTCGCCACCGTGACTCAGTCGTTTTCGGTGGACGCATCCGGTCGAAAGAAAACTGCTCTGCCAACTTTTCGGTACGGGATAACTCTCCGCACCATCCACAGAGACAAGCAGCGTTTGGATATTCCCAGCCGCAACGCGGCTGCTTCTGGTCGAAGGTATTTCGGTTCAACTACGTTTGAGTTGGTGTTCATGCGTATGGTGTGAAAGGACGGTTCCCTACAATTCTCGACAGTGCGCCTAACCGTGTGCTTTGGTATGATGTTGTTAGACTGCCTATTAGGACGATTTCACATTGGAAGAACACCCAGCACCGACTTGCATTTTTCACTACACCACGCAAAACGAAACACCCGGCAGAGTTGCCTCATGCCGGGTGTCCTGAAGGCCTGGGACGCCTAGGCGACCGCCTGAATCGGGACAATCTTTGCGGCTTCATCGGCAGCCGGTCGCAACTCCCAAAACCGTTTGGCGGTCGCTTCACTGGCAAGGGCGTTGTAACACCGTTGAACGATCGCGGCGGAGTTGCCAGCTTCGTATGCTGTCCGCACCGGGTCTTTGCCAGCGGCGAGGTGGTAGGTGCAGAAGCAATGCCGCAACCCGTTCTGTTTCCACGCCTTCAACCCGGCCAGCGTCGCCAGTTCCTTGATGCAAGAATCGAGTCCTTGCTTTGATACGTCCACAACCGGGCCTTTGGTCTTGGCGCACGTCACCAGCCAAGCGGCGGCGGTGTCGTTGATGCTAACAACGCGTTGAGAGCGTTTCTTGGCGGTCTTGCTGCCAACGGTAACGGTGCGCTCGGCGAGGTTCACGTTCTCCCATTGGAGCCGGGCAACCTCGGCACGTCGTAACCCTACAAAGAGCGAAAACACTACCAGCGGCAAACAACCGGCTTCGTCGGCGTGTTCGAGGATACGGGCGCACTCCTCGACGGTGAAACATTCAACGTCTTTATCTTCGGTCTCCGGGTTGTCGAGTAGGGCGGCGGTGTTTACCTCACACCAACGGCGTTTGATGCCGAAGTCATAGAGCATAGAGACGCGGCGGCGGTAGTGAATCTGAGAGCGTGCGCTCCAAGTCGGGTCGCGTAGCCAAGTGGCGAGTTCCTCAACGGTGATCCCAGCGAGTTTCCGGGTGCCAAAGGTACGAGCAAAGATGTTGAGTCGTTGGCGCACGTCGGCAAGGTTGCGGTCGCGTTGGTTCAGCTTCTCCCGTTCGGCGATAAACTCTTTGATAATCTCGGCGACGGGCGTGGCGTTACGGAAGCGGAGAGAGTGGGCGACGTAGAACTCAACGGCCTTGGCAATGGTCTCGCCTTCGTATGCTTTCAACGTCTCGACGGCGGCGGCAGCCTCGACTTGAACATCACGAGGCAGACTGAATCCGGCAGCCCCTTCGTTGGCGACTTTCAGACGGACTTGTGAGGCGGCGGTCTCAGCCTCAGCCTTCGTCTTGAAAAGCTCGCTGGTGCGCTTGCCGTGTAACTGATACCGCACTTGTCAACGGGTCTCTCCATTGGTATAGGTCAAGGTGCGAATTGGCGGCCAGAGCTTCTTGGCGGTTTTGTCATTGGGGCTTGGAATGGCAAAAAGTGGCAATAATGTCAAGCGGCGAAAACTGAAAAAAGTGAAGAAACGCCAATAAAAACGCTATCGCGGAGAGGTGCCAGAGTGGTTGAATGGGCCGGTCTCGAAAACCGGTATGGGCCTATGGTCCATCGAGGGTTCGAATCCCTCCCTCTCCGCCAGTTCGGATACGCGCGCTATGAAAATCACCAAAGCCGTCATCACCGCCGCCGGCAAAGACCAGCGCAGTCTCCCGCTCCAGCGCCTCGTGGACCGCGACGGCCAACCCAAGTCCGCCATCCAGATCATCATCGAGGAGGCCGTCGCCGCCGGCGCCGAGGAAATCGGCATCGTCATCCATCCCGGCGATGAACCCGCTTTTCGTGCCGCCATCGGTCGCTCCGTAACCTTCCTGCCGCAAACCAACCCGCGCGGCTACGGCCACGCGCTCTTGTGCGCCCGCGACTTTGTCGGACGCGAGCCGTTCCTGCACCTGGTCAGCGACCACCTTTACGTCAGCGATCTTCCCAAACGGTGCGCCCAGCAACTCGTCGAGATCGCTGCCGCCAATCACTGCGCCGTCTCCGCCGTCCAGGCCACGCGCGAAAACATGCTCCCCTACTACGGCACCGTCGGCGGTCGCCGCGTGCCGCAACACAAAAACCTCTACGAAATCGAACACGTCATCGAAAAACCCACGCCCACCGGAGCCGAGCAACACCTCATCGTCCCCGGCCTCCGCGCCGGTCATTACCTTTGCTTTTTCGGAATGCACGTGTTGACGCCAACGGTGCTCGACATCCTCGGCGCCGACGATGACGGGACCCGTCACCTTCAGCTCAGCCCGGCGCTGGCCGCGCTGGCCAAACGCGAACGGTATCTCGCCCTCGAAGTCGCCGGCTCGCGTTACAACATCGGCGTCAAATACGGTTTGCTCATCGCTCAACTGGCGCTCGCGCTGCATGGCGCCGACCGCGACGAGGTTCTCACGCAACTGGTGGAGCTGCTTGCCAGACAAAAAGCCGCATGACCTCGCGTCTTGTTTCCATCATCACCGCCGTTGATTCCGCGACGCGCGACCAGTCGCTCGACGCTTTTTGCCGGCAAGCGTCCCTCGAAGAACTGCTGGCCGAGGCCGCCGCGCTCGACCGGTTCCGGCGTCAGAGCGAAAACCTCTATGAGCGTGTTCGCGCCCTGTTTTTCCTCTACGCCATTTACCGGTTTCATCTGCCGCGCGCTCTTTGTCATCCTGAGCGAAGCGAAGTACCTCGCAACCGTAACGATCCAGACGCCGTGAGCCACGCGAAGGGGATTTTTCGCTCCGCTCAGAATGACAATGCAGGGGGATTGATCCCCTTCGACGGTTACACGCATTTGTTGAACCGGCGGTTTGAGGAGGCGATTGACGTTTTTCTTCGGTGTCCCGTGTCCGACGGTCTGGCCAGCGCGTTGGCCGCCGCGTATCGGGAGCTTGGTTTCCAGACGCTGGCCAATCAGGTCCGGCGCAGCGTCCGTTCCGTGCGCGGCAACCAGTGGATGTTCCGCATCGGTCATCCCGCCGACCAACCGCTTCGCATCCGGCCCGAATTGCTTCGCGCACCGTTTCCGCTGTTGCGCGAACGGACACCGGTGCGGATGGACCTCTCTCACAGTGGATGGTCTGACATTTTCTTTCTCGGCATGGATTTCCCCGAAGGCGCCCGCGTGCTCAATGTCTCCATTGACCTCGGCGTTCACGGACGCGATGCCGCGCCGCGGCCGCCGGTTGAGGCGTATCTGCGGGTGATTGACGAGCCGGTGTTGCGGCTGACCAGCGTGGACCTCGGCGCGACCACCGATATCACGGACTTGAACGAGGTCTTCGATTTCGCCCGCGACTATCTCGGCCTGCTCAAGGCGGCCGTGATCGCCGCCGGCATTGTGCCGCCGGGCATCGAAGGATCGGGCGAATCCTTGCAAGACCTGCTGGCGCGCGTCGTCGGCCCCGGTCTCGGCCTCGAAATCGTCAGCAACGTCAACGGTATCCCGAAAGGCTCGCGGCTGGCCGTCTCGACCACGTTGCTGGCGTCGCTGATTGCCGTGATGATGCGCGCGACCGGACAGGCGGCATCGTTGACCGGCCCGCTGGCGGAGAACGAACGGCGGCTCGTCGCGGCGCGCGCAATCCTCGGCGAATGGCTCGGTGGCAGCGGCGGCGGCTGGCAGGACAGCGGCGGCGTGTGGCCTGCGGCGAAATTGATTCGGGGCGAACTCGCCCGCGAAGGCGACCCGGAGTTTGGTGTGAGTCGGGGACGGTTGTTGCCGACGCACACACCGGTCCGAATTGGGACGCGGCTTCAGGATTCGCTGGTGCTTGTCCATGGCGGCATGGCGCAGAACGTCGGTCCGATTCTGGAGATGGTGACGGAGAAATATCTGCTTCGGTCCGAAGTCGAATGGCAGGCGCGCAAGGAAGCGATGAAAGTGCTCGACGAAGTCGTGGCCGCGCTCGAAGCGGGCGATGTGCGGCGCATCGCGGCGGCGACCACGCACAATTTCTTCGGGCCAATCCAGGCCATCATCCCGTGGGCAACGAATCTTTACACGGAGACAATCATCCAGCGGGTCCGCGAGCGGTTTGGCGAGAAGTTTTTCGGGTTCTGGATGCTCGGCGGCATGAGCGGCGGCGGAATGGGATTCATTTTCGAGCCGAGCGTCAAACCGGCCGCGCAGGAGGCGCTGGCGGAAATCATGGTGGCGACCAAACGTCGGTTGCAGAACGCGCTGCCGTTCGCGATGGAGCCGGTCGTTTATGATTTCGACATCAACGAGCGCGGCACGTGGTGCGACATGGACAGCACGTTGTTGCCCGCCGGTTACTATGCGCTCATTGTGCCGGCGCTGTTGAAGGCTGATCGGTTCCAGCTCAGCGCGGCGCGACGGGCCGAGCTGGAACAATTCGGCATCGCCTGTCGAACCTCGCCCGAACTGGCCGGCATGGTGCACACGTTGTTTGACCGGCTGTTCCCGCGGACGAAAGAAGACACGGGCAGCCAGAGTTTGCAGGAATTGCTCAACGACCTCGGTTTTGACCGCGTTCAACACGAGCAAATTCGCGCCGATTTGAAGAATGGAAGAATCGGTCTGGCGCAGAACCGCCTGCCGGCGGCGACCGTGATTGAGGATGTGCGCCCAGAAGACGTATGTGTCCCATGCGATCTATACCGGGAACGCGGTTTGGAAGCGATTCGCCGGGGCGAAGTCGCCATGGTTACGCTGGCCGCCGGCATCGGCAGCCGCTGGACGCAGGGCGCGGGTGTGGTCAAAGCGTTGCATCCGTTCTGCAAACTCGGCGGGAAACACCGCAGTTTCCTTGACGTTCACATCGCGAAGGCAAAAGGCGTGCCGCACATTGTCACCACCAGTTACCTCACGCATCGGCAGATTGAGGAGGCGGGATTGCCCGTGATTCTCTCGCCGGGTCGGGCCGTGGGGTTGCGGATGATTCCGATGGTGCGCGACCTGCGGTTTGCGTGGGAGGAGACCGCGCATCAGTTGCTGGACGAACAGAAACAAAAAGTCCGCGACAGTCTTCACGCGGCGCTTATCCACTGGGCGCAGACGATGGGCGAAGGCAACGATTACACCGATAACCTGCCGCATCAGTGTCTGCACCCGGTTGGTCACTGGTTTGAGTTCCCGAACATGCTCCGTAACGGCACGTTGGCCCGGCTGCGGAACGTTCGCTGGCTGATGTTGCACAACATTGACACGGTTGGCGCTGATCTGGACCCCGCGTTGCTCGGCCAGCACATCGCCAGCGGCGCGTGCCTGACCTTTGAGGTCATCACCCGACGGCTCGAAGACCGTGGCGGCGGCCTGGCGCGCGTCAACGGACGGGTCCGTCTTGTGGAAGGGCTGGCCATGCCGCGCGAGGAAGACGAGTTCAAGCTCCGCTACTACAATTCGATGACGACATGGGTTGACGTGGACAAATTGTTGGCGGTTTTCGGTTTGACCCGAGCCGATCTCGGCGACGAAGAGAAAGTGGCCAACGGCATCCGCGCCGTGGCAGCGAAGATGCCGACCTACATCACGCTCAAGGACGTGAAAAAACGCTGGGGCCACGGCCAGGAGGACATCTACCCGGTGGCGCAGTTTGAGAAACTCTGGAGCGACCTGACGGCGTTGCCGGAGGTGGATTGCCGGTTTGTTGTCGTGCCGCGCCTGCGCGGGCAGCAACTCAAAGACATTGCCCAACTCGACGGCTGGCTCCGCGACGGCTCCGCTGCCTACGTGGAAAAGTTGTGCGGGTGGGCTTGAAAAAGAATCGCTTTGCCATTTGGCGAAAAACCGTTAAAATCACGGCGGGAAGAAAAAACCAATGCGGTCCAGCCCGGAAGAAGTGATGAAGGAGCTTGAGGAAATGGCGAAACGCTTGGTCGCGCGCAAATGTCCCTACCTGGCAGCCACCTTGATGCGTTACTATGACGGCGATTACACACATGAAACGAAGGAATTGCGCCTGAAAGCCGCCCGCAAATACGAAGACCTGGCCCGGGAACAAGCCGCCGACAAGGAAGCACAACAAACACCGAAATAAACGGTTGGCGGACGATTGGATAAACGAAAAGGGCGACCCCCGAAAGGGTCGCCCTTCCTGTTGCTAAAACGCGCGACGTGTTAACTGCTCTTCTGTGGCAGAGGAATCACAGCGGTTTGCAAACCCATCTTGGCACAGAGGAAGTACACCACGGCACCAACGATAAACGCCAACACCGGCGCGGCTGGAACATTCACGCCGAGATTGGGCAGGATGCCGACAACAAAGCCGAGCGCCCACGAGATCCAACCAGCCGGATTGAAGCCCGCGCGCGGCCCCGTCCATTGCCCCTTGCTCAGGATGTAGTCCACCAACATCGCGCCGCAGATCGGGCCGAAGCTGGCGCCGATGATGACAAACACGCTGATCGCCTTGGCCACCAGCCCCGTTACCGCCAGGATGATGCTGACGGCGGCGCCGATGCCGACGGAAATGAACGGGTTGACCTTCGGCAGGGTGGTCTTGAAGCTGTTGGCGGCAATAAACGAGGAGAAACAGGCCGGCGGGAACGCCGCCACGGCCAACAGGAACATCACCCACTTGGCCGTGTCCTTGCCGAGGATGGACGGAATCAGTTCAAACGAACTGAGACTGCTGATCACTCCCTTGGAGGCGCCTGCATGACCTGCGACAATCACCAGCGACAGCCCGGCGGTAAAGAAAATAGCCAGCGCAATACCGACCAGACCGCCCAGTTGGACATCTTTGCTGTCGCGGCTGTTGGTGCCAAAGTCCACGCCGGCGGCACCGGCCGTGGCAAAGAAACCAACCACATAGGTCAACATGGCGGCGAGTACGCCGAAATAGGTGAGTGCCTTCGGGCCGGTCGGGTTGGCCACGGTCTGGGCGGCGACAAGAAGTTCAGGCTTGAAGTCGCCGATGCTGCCGATGGTTTTGGCCGTAAGCCAAAGCAGCACAACCAGCGGAATCAACGGCAGGTACGTGGCGACTTTTGCGACATATTGAATTCCCTTCAGTCCGACGAATGCCGCCAGCACGCCCCAGACCACCATGATGATCTTGGCATTCACAGGAATAATTGCGCTGAGTGCCAGGGAAGAGAAATAGACATTGACGCCGAGCCAGCCGAATTGCAGCACGCCCATCAGGAAACCGGGCATCAGGAAACCGCCCTGTGCGCCGAAGGTGGAGGTGCCGACAATGTAAAGCGGCAGACCCGTTCTCATGCCAAACAGGCCGGGCACGAGGTAGAATAATACATGACAGACCACCGCAGAAACCGCCAGGCTCAACAACGCCCAGCCGAGTCCTTGCGCCAGTGTGCCGCCGGGAGCACCGGCTTTGGCCGCATCCTGCCAGAAGACAAACCAGAGAAAGATGCCGGCATAGGTGGGGGCGGTGTTTTTGTACCAGGGAGCGCGATTGGCTGCGGGATTGGGCGTCGCGCTGGTAATATAACCGGGGAGTTGGTTGGGTGTGCTCATAGTGGGCGTTTTTATGGCGGGTTTTTTCACGGCTCGCAAGCCAAAAACATCTGCCCGCGACGGGGTTATCGGCCGATCTTCAGGTTTGACGGCGTCGTGCCGCGCCGCGGCTCGGTGAGGGGCGCGGTCGCCGGCGGGACGGGAACGGCGGGCGGCGGCGTGTTGGTGGACGGAGCAATTTTCTTGTCCAACTGCAACTCTTTTCCGACATCCAGTAGTTGCGAGCGGCGTAATGCCTCCGCGCTGGTCTGGGCGTCCGTGCGCAGAACAACCGGGCGGATGAAGACGATCAGTTCATTGCGCTCGTCGGTGATTTGCTGGCTTTTGAAAAACCAGCCAAACAACGGGATGTCTCCAAGCACTGGTACCTTGGTCTGGGTGCGGTTCTTCTTGTCTTTGATCAGACCGCCGAGCACAACGGTGCTCTGGTCCTTGACCATCACGACGGATTCCGCCTCGCGTTTCTGGATGGAGGGGACCACGATACCGCCGATGTTCTTTTCGGGGCCAAGCTCATTGACTTTTTGGGAGATCTCCAGCGTGACAAACCCGTCGGGATTGATGCGCGGGGTAACCTTCAGTTCGAGCGCGACATCCTTGTATTCGACGTTGGCGCGCAGACCGCTGGTGACCTGGTTGGTGCCGCCACCGTAAACGACATCGGACAGCGTAGAGGTGGCGACGGGAACGGAATCGCCGACGGTGATGCTGCCCTCCTGGTTGTGCAGGGTTTGGATGACCGGCGTGGACAGAACCTTGAGGCGTCCGCTGCTGGCCATCAGGCGCACGACGGCATCCAGATTGAGGTTGCGAAAAGTGGCCCAGTAGGTCAACGCGCTGGACAGCGCCGCTCCTTGCGGAGTCATGCCAATCGGGGTGGCGCCAATGTTCAGTGGCAATGGCCCCTTGCTGTCGCCGGTCATGGTGCCACCGTAGAGACTGGCAGGGCCGGCCTTGATGACGCGGTTGACAATGTCCACGCCGGTGTCGGTTTCGTTGTTGAGGGTGACCTCGCCAATGATGACCTCGATGAGGACTTGGGGCACGTTGGTGTCAATGCTTTTGACCAGCTTTTGCAGGCGTTGCATGTCCTCCTTGGTGGCCATGAGCAAAAGCGTGTTGGTGCGAGTGTCGGGCAACACCCGGACGGTTTCGGGATTTTCCAGAAAACCGCCGGCTTCGAGCGCGGCGCCGCCGCTGCTGCCGACGCGCACGGTCGGGCTGGCAAACGTGGTGGGCGTGGTGGTGGCGGCAGTGGTGGTGGATCGGGCGCTGCCGGTACTGCTGGAGCTGCGGGTGGAACGTCGGGTTGATGCGGTGCCGCTGATGGAGCCGCCGGTGATGACGGCGTTGACGAGCATGGCGGCCTCTTCGGCATTGGCATAGTTCAACTCGACGATTTGGGTGATCACGTCGGGGTCCACCTTGACGTCGAGTTCGGCGACGAGCCGATCCAGCAACGCGAAATCTTTGCTGCGACTGAGGACGAAGATTTTGTTGGTGCGTTCGTCGGGGGTGAGGATGACCTTGGTCTCGACCACGGATGCGTCCGCAGTCGGCGCGGAGGTGGGCGGAACCGGTCTGGCAGCGGGGACAGGGCCGGGAGCTGGTGTGGTGGCGCCGGCTTTGGGTTTAAACTGTTGGGCGGCCTGAAGCATGGTCTGGATGCGTTGGACCGCCTCGGCGGCCTTGGCATAGCGGAGCTGGTAGATTTTGGTTTCCATCCGCAGTTCGTACGGTTGATCCACGTGTTTGAGCAGTTCGAGCATCTGGTTGACGTTGTTGGCGGTGTCAATCACCAGGAGGCTGCCGGACTGCGCCAGTTGAACAATCTGGCCGTAGGCGTGCAACAACGGTTGGAGGGCGGTGGTGACTTCGGTTAGTTCGGCATATTTGATGCGGATGACCCGCGCCACCAGCGTGTCGGAAGTGGGGAGGACAGCGCTCTCGTTGATGCCGACGCGGACGCCTTCCTGTTTGGCGCCGGCAATCTGGACGACCTTGAGGAACTTCTCGCCCAACGGCACCACGGCAAGACCGTTGACGGCAAGCACGCTGTCGAGCGCCTGAATCGCTTCTGCGCGGGTCAACTCGGTCTGGCTGCGGAAATTCACCACGCCGGAAATGTTGGGCGCGGCGATGATGGAGCGTTTGGTGAGCCGCGCATAGTAATCGAGCACGGCGCGAACAGGAGCGCCTTCAAAATCAATGATGCCGACCGACTCGGAAGCAGCGGCGGCACCCGCCGCCGGGGCGGGAATGGGTTGAGGAGTTTGCGCGCGCAATGCCGTGACCGTCGCCAAAATCATGGCAAGACGGGCGGCATGACAGGAAAAGAGATGGAAGGTTGATTTCATCTGACAAAGGGGATTCTGCGTCGGGCGGCGGTTGGTTCCGGTGCCGGAGTGCCCGGCGGCGCCGGCAGCGGCCCGGCAGCCGCGGTGGGCGCGGGCGCCGCGACGGGTTTGGCGCCGCCCTCGCCGAAGATCAACATGCCGACCTCCAGCCCGCGACGCAACAGGAGCCGGCGTTTGGGTTGCGCGTCTTCGATTCGCACGATGGTGACATCCTCGATGGTTTCGCCCGGTGTTTTGAAGTAGCACTGATTGGTTTGTTTGTCGAGGATGACCGCCTGCAGGCCGGTGGAACTGTCGGCGGCGCCGATCAGGCCAACAAACGCAAATCGGGCCATGAAATTGGAGCTGGTCGCCGAGATCAGGGCAGGATCGGCTTTTCCAAAGGGCGCCCGGTCGATAATCGGGCGGTAACGCTCGAAGCTGGGGGTTTCGAGCGCCAACGCGCCGGCGGCCGACATCACCGCGGCCAGGAGCAAGCAGCGACGTTTCATGACGCAGCCTTTCCCTGCGGGCCGGTGAGGGCGCGCAATTGGATTTCGCCACGGAGAATCTGCGGGTTATCGGGCCGGGGCGCGACCTGGAGTTGCTCGACATCCACAAAAGCCGCTCCGGTCTGGAGCGCGTAGAGAAACCGCACGAGCGATTCCGTGTTGGCCTCGAACGAGCACTGGACAGCAAGCTCGCGGTAGGCGGCGCGTTCGGCAACGGGAAGCGGTCGCCGCGACTGAATCAGCAGGCCGCTGGCGGCGCTGACTTCGTCCAGGCGTTTCAAAAGGTCGGACATTTGCTCGAACCGCTGTTGCGGGGCGCCGAGACCCTCGCGGAGACGCTGCACCTCGCGCTGCCACTCGGATTTGTGCGCGATGAGTGTCTTCATGGCCGCCAGTTCGCGCTCCCGGTCGCCCACCTGGCGGCGGAGATGTTGCCAGCGGCCTGCCAACGAGGTGGCCAGCAGATAGGAACCGAGCAGGACGGCCAGCCCGACGGTGATGGCGATCAGATTTTTTTCGCTGCGTTTCAGGCTCATGGCTTGGCTCCGGCAGGACGAGCAGCGCTTTTCAGGCTACAAACCACCTCGAACTTCGTCAAGCCACCCTGCACCGTCGGCATGGACACCGTTTTCACGCCCGTGAACAACGGACAACGTTCCAGCCGTCCAATGAAATCCGACGCCAGCGAGGCCGAGGGTGTTTCGCCGCGAAGCGTGACGCTGTGGCCTTTTTTGAATCCGAAACCGGTCAGTTGCACCTTTTCGGGAAGCAACAGGGTGATCTCCCGCAGCGCCTCCAACGCCGTCTGTTTTGTGTCGAACCGCGATTCCAACGCCGTCAACGTCTGGCGCGCCTCGCGGGCTTCGGCATACTCGGTTTGCAGGCTTTTGCGCTGCCGATCAATCTCCCGCAGATGTTGCTGCTGATTTACCCAGGCCGCGCCGAACCCCAGTAACGCCAACGCGTACACTGCTGCCACCACCAGAGCGCCCTGCGCCAGGCGTCGCCGTAACCGGGCCGCGCGGCGCTGTTGTCGCCATTCGTCGGGTAGTAGGTTCAACGTCCCGCCCCGCTCGGCAGTGGTTTCCTCGCGCAGGGCCGCGGCCACTGTGGGCACGTCGCCGTCGGTTATGAAACGCGCGGACGCGCCGAGTTTCTCACGCCACGGCTCGTCCGCGCCGGCAATCATCACCTCGCCAAAGGGGATGCCGGGCTGCGCCCATTCCATGGCCAGCCGCGTCTGGCGAATCTCGCCCATCAACTCATCAGGGTTTGCCACCTTCATCGAACGCACCCACTGTGGTTGGCCTCGCAGAAAACCGATCACCGACACGGAATCGGTCCCGCGCCAGACAAACAGGTGAAGCCGTTCCTCCTGCGGTAGCCGATGGCGACGAACCATGGCGCGAAACACCGCCAGGGCATCCACGCCCACCACTTCCACGGGTAGCCCCGCGGTTTCCAGCGCTGCGACGCGCTCGTTCACGATCGCTTTCGGGGCAATGGCCAGCAACAACCGGGTGTGGGTCTCCGTTCGCTCCAACGGCAAAAAACCGCACACGATTTCCTCGGTCGGCAACGGAGAAAGGTCGTCCAGTTGCAACCGCGCCATCTGCTCCAATTCCGTCGTGTCGGTCGAGGGCAACATCAGCGTGTGACACCATACGTCTGCCCCGCTGATCGCGGTGACAAAGCGATGGTCGCGCGGCGGGCACTGGCGGCGGGCTTCGGCGAGGTCCGCGACGTGTTGCGCTGTCTCTGTCGTGTCGAGCGACACGCCCGTCGCATCGGAAACGATTCCCGCCCAGGGCCGCGCCTGTCCGAGTCGTCTCATGGCTGTCCTCCGGGCGCGGGCATCCAGGCGAGCACCTCGTAGTCGTTGGCAGTGCGGGCGAGGATGGCGGTGATGGTGCGTCGGACGCCGCCGACTTCGCCGGTGGCGGTGACGCGGAAACGGGTGGATCGGACGCTGGCCCAGCGTTGCCATGCTTTTTGTTCTGCCGGGTCCACGGGACCGAACTCGCGGAAAAATTCGTCCACGGTGCGGAAAGGATGATCGTCTTCCGTGCCGAGGATGCCGTCGGAGCCGTTGCGGCGTTCCAGCACCGCGGCGACGCGCGGTTCGTCGAGGTTGAAGGCGGTCTGCAACACGATGGCGGGCGCGGTATTGATGTTGATACGGCCCGATGAGTCGGTGGTGAAAAGGTCTTTCAGGCCGGGTCGGGCTGCCCGGCGGTCGGTGGCGGGCAGACCGTGGAAAAGTTCCGGTGTGACCCCCCGGATGAGCAACAGTTCCTCAACGCGGTGCAGCGGGCCGTTTTTGGCGCGGTACGGTGTGGGGAGAGCCTTGTAGTAATCGGTTTCGGCGCCGTTGAGGCGGTGCAGATCATCGCCGTCAATCCAGTCGAGGATCGAATCCACAACGACATCGGCGTCGAGCAACTCCGCATCAAGCAGGCGCAACAGGCGATGGAGTTGTTCTTCGTCAAGCTGGTTAATGGGCAATCGGCTTTCCTCGTCCACCACGGTCACATTGAACGTTCCTTCTCCCAGTGCATGGTTTACGTATCGTTCTTTGTTGGCGGCCCACGGTTGATTGAGGGCCTCGAACTGCGCTTCGGCGGGTTTTTTGCTGTGTTCCAGCAATTCGACCCGCGCCATCTCAATACCGGATCGGGCGAGCGATTCCGCCTTGAGAGCTTTGCGGCTGTACGAGGCCACCTGGGTCTCCACGTGCATGGTGAAAGCAAACCCGCCGATGAGCAAGGACAAAACCAGCAACACCCAGAGCACCACCACGAGAGCGACGCCGCGTTCAGGGGCATGAAGAGGAGGGGTCATGGCGTTCCTTCGGGCGGTGTGATTTCGGCGGGAAGATATTGGGCGAGTTTCGCAGCCGGCAGGTCCACCAGGCGGGTCACGGTCATTTCCGGGCCGGTTCCATCCAGTGGAGCCAACGTCAGGCGAAACTCCAGCCCCGACGGCATGGTATCGGTTTCCTCCCATTTCTCTTTCCACGCCTCCGTGCGGATGTCGCGGAGACGAACGGCAAACCCGGTCACGCCGCGGGCGAGCGCATACCCTGTTTTGGGTGCCGCGACCTCCTCCTCCTGCAGGGCGGGCGCGTTCTGGATCATCAAACACGGCTGGCCGTCGGCATCTTGATCGAGATAAAGCGTCACCCGCCGTAATCCCGCCAGCATCGCCTCCGACGGCGGTAACAGCGCATCGGAGGCGGTGACGAAACTGATCGAGTCGCCCCGCACCGAATCGTGTTCCAGACGAAAAGCGTAAAGCCGGCGACGGTCCGGAAAATAGACGGCCGCTTGGGCCAGTTCGGCAATGGATTCCGACAAGATGCGTTCGCGTTGCCATGTCTCGGCAAGGGTGTTGGAGCGTTTCCAGCCGCGCAAGCCCGCGCTCCAGGTGCTGGAGACAGCGATCACCAGCAGGCCGAGAATGGTCACCGCCAGCATGATTTCCAGCAGGGTGAAGGCGGAACGGGACGTTTTCATCGTTGTTTCCGCGGCAGGTAACGGTATTCCACGAGCGAATCGGTGACGGTTTGTCCGCGTTCCTCCCATGAGACCGTAAGGATTTGTCGCCACAATCCCTGCGTTTCGGTCGGCTCAAACCAACGTCGCCATGTGAATCCGGGATACTCCTCGAACAAACCTTCCTGGTCGAGGAGGTCATTGGCGCGCTCGATGCGGAACTCGCCGCTTTTGTTTGCCAGCAACATCTCGGCCACACTGTAAGTCTGAATACTGCGAGCCGCCGCGAGGCATCGGCCCAGACAATCCATCAACACGCCCAGCCCCACGGCCACGATGACCACGGCCAGAACCACTTCCAACAAGATGTAGCCTGCGCAATGGCGGTTGTTCATGTCCCCACAAGCGCCTCGTCTTCCTGTGTCACCCGCGCCACCTCCTCCACCGTCGTCAATCCCGCCCGCACCTTCGCCCAGCCATCCTCTCGCAACGTTCTCATGCCGGCGGCGCATGCGGCCTGTTTGATGGTTGAAGACGGCGCCCGCTCGATGACCAGGGGACGCAGGCTCTCGCGCATCACCAAAATCTCATAAATGCCCGTTCGCCCACGATAGCCCGTGAACCGGCACTCCTCGCAACCGCGTCCGCGATAGAACGTCACCGCCTCATACGGCGTGGGGAATCCCACTTCGTTTAACAGTTCCGGCTCCGGTGTGTAGGCGGTTTTGCACGACGCGCACAAGGTTCGGACCAGACGCTGGGCGATGATAGCCTCAACGGATGAACTGACCAGAAACGGCTCAATTCCCATGTCTAGAAGCCGCGTAATCGCGCCCGCCGCGTCGTTGGTGTGCAGCGTCGAGAAGACCAAATGCCCCGTCAACGCGGCGCGGATGGCGATCTCGGCGGTCTCCAGGTCGCGGATTTCGCCAACCATGATCACGTCGGGGTCCTGGCGCAAGATATGACGCAGACCACTGGCGAAGGTCAGGCCGATTTCCGGTTTGACCTGCATCTGGTTGACGCCGGGCAACTCGTACTCGATCGGCTCTTCAATGGTGATGATCCGCTGGTCAATTGAGTTGATGGTGCTGAGAAAAGCGTATAGCGAGGTGGACTTGCCCGAACCGGTCGGGCCGGTGACCAAGATGATGCCGTGTGGCAGTTCGACCAGTTTGCGGACGATTTTCTCGTCGTCGGGACTCAACCCCAGCTTGTCCAGTCCGAGAAAAATGCTGCTGCGAGTGAGCAACCGCAGACTCACGCTCTCGCCGTACGCCGTCGGGATGGTGGAGACGCGCACATCAATTTCTGAGCCACCGCTGCGGACATTGATACGACCGTCCTGCGGCAACCGTCGTTCGGCGATGTCCATGCTGGCCATGACTTTGATGCGCGAGATGATGGCCGCTTGAAACCGTTTCAACTGCGCCGGCACGGGCACCTGATGGAGCACGCCGTCCACCCGGTAACGGATTCGCAGGTCGTTTTCCATCGGTTCCATGTGAATATCGGTTGCCCGCTCCTTGTACGCCTCAGCGATGATCTGGTTGACGAACTTGACGACACTGGCCTCCTGGTCGTCGCGGGCCACATCCTGTTTGGCAACGGCGGTTTCGGGCAGGTCGAGGTCCACCACGTTTTTCTGAATCAACTGGTCCAGTGTTTCCGCGCCAACACCGTAATAACGTTTCAACGCCTTCTCGATGTCGGCCATTGAACTGAGCGCAAGACGTATTCGGGACCGGGTGACCATTCGCAACGACTCGATCATGGCCAGATTGAACGGGTCATTGGTGGCTACCAACAGTTGGCCGTCCTCCATCCGCATCGGCATCACATGGTACTGGAACACCGCCTTGGTCGGCACCCTGGCGCGGATGGAAGGATCAATTTCGCGCTCGTGTAACCGCGTGAACCTCAGTCCGAGACAACGAGCAAGCGCTTGTAACAGTTTCTCTTCCGCAACAGCTCCCGTTTTTGTCATGGCATGGACAAACGGCTCGTCCGCAGCGGGAGCAACCTGGTCGAGGGCGCTAATTTCTGCCGCCGACAACACTCCCGTTTGCGCCAGATCATTTCGCAGGCTTGATGGCCATGAACTCACAAGCCAGCAGCATAGGGAAGCCCTCCAACCCTGTCAAGCGACGCGCCGTGACAGGGAAAAGAAGAAAAAAGAAAGGGCCGGTCATTTGACCGGCCCCTTTGAATCAAAACGAACCCGTTACGACCGACGCCGTCGTCGGAGCACCAACATACCCGCCAACCCAAGGCCCACCAGCGCAAACGCCGACGGCTCAGGAATGGTTTGATATTTAGCAAGCAAACTAGATATTGGCGTATTACCACCTTCGATATCAGGAGTAAAGGCTTGTAACGTTACAGTACTCCCATCATTCGGAATTACCCATGGTTGAGCACCGTCAAGAGGTACAGAATTCGTATCTCTGTAAACACCATAATATGTGCCTACACCAGGTTGCGAAGAAGTTAACGTTAAGGTTGGAAACCACATTATATAAAGGCCTTCACCGGTTGCCAGAGGAGGGGTCAACAGTAGACTATTAACAGCATTCATCAAATAACCGTCATAAGTGGAAGTATCTTTAATATTCCATTTACCAAGAATTAGATTTGTGGTCATTCCACTCTCAAGAGTCAAGGGGGCCCCAACGGTCAACGAGGAATTCCATGCCAAATTAGTCAATCCAGCTAAACCCAACCCTGATGTGTCAGCAACCAATAATGCGATTGCATTGGAAGCGACAATGTTGGTGTATTGATCATAAAAAAAACCCATGTCTAAATTAATAGTCACAGTCGCCTTCGTTTGAGTCGTTGCAAGACAGGCGAAAGCAAGAATGACTGCAATCAGTTTTTTCTTGGTCATGGTTTCCTTGTTATTGATTTGAGTAATTTGGTAAGTTTTGCCAAATTATTGTTGGCATATTTGTAGGAACTTTTCGGATTATTACGCCTGTACCCGGTCTAAATACGACTTCCGACCCTACATCATTTGTTCCGCTACTAAATTCCCGCCACATGCCAGCTTGGGAGTAATAATATGTTTTTACGGCTGACTTGTTGATATTCGTTGCATTGTTGTCATAAACAAGAAGCAAATCCTTTTTCCCGCCAATCAATGGCGATGCCAAAAACACGTTGGAAAGGCCAGATTCATTTAGTGTTTGTTCAGCTGGACGATAAAGTGCAACAAAGCTATCCTGTTGTATTCCACTTTGAGCATATAATGGAATGCGAACTTTATACATGGGAACCACACCGGAAAAAACACAATTTGAAGTTGGAGCATTATTTTGCTGACGAACTATGAAGTATTGATCAGGAAGAATAATCTGGTCATTATAGTTAGTGGTTCCGGAACTCAATTCCTGCCATTGGCCGTTGACACTACTATAGTAAAAGGACTTGGCTGCAGCCAAGTTAATCCCCTGCCCCCCAATGTTAGGAAATAACACAAGGGTCTTTTTTCCTCCAATAGCTGGACTGGGAGTAATCCCCTCACCGTTGGGAAACACCGTATTTAATGTCCAAAATGGAATAATAGAAATTCTATCACCACTACCAACACCACCGAGATCTTCAGGAACCAAGTCAATTGTAAGCGTATTCGTTGTGTTAGCAGTAATCAAGTAATAAGCACCCTCGCGATTGTTATTCGTGCTTACAATGAGCATGTAATAAGTGTTCGACTGACCACCAGAAGGATTGTAAACAAATTGATTGTTTGTCCAAGGAGATCCACTGACCATGACCACGTTACTGGAAATCGCATCTATTATACCCGTATATGCCGGAGGACGAGTAAACGGAATAGAGACAAACGAATCTGAATTGGTAAGTAAAACAACCTTATAGAATCCGACGGGGTCGGTAACGACGTTGGTTTGTGCGTCTGTTGTGGCGACAAGCCACCACAGACAGGCTGCCGATAACAACCCGCAGAAAATCTTCATATGCCTGACTCGCTTTCTTCGTTCTGCAACCGAATAATAGATAGCAAACTCCTCTTCACATGCAATCTTTTTTTACGAACGGGTAAGACTGGACTCTCACGCGGTAAAATGCCATACTAAACACTGTTTTGCCGCGCCGACGTAGCTCAATCGGCAGAGCAGCTGATTTGTAATCAGCAGGTTGTCGGTTCAAGTCCGACCGTCGGCTCCATTCCGTCTATTCATGGCTGCCTTGTTGTTTCAAGGCATCGGCCAGCCAGTTTTCAAAGAATTCCCGACTTTTTTCCGTTGTGTAGAGTTGTTCCTGTTCCGCCTTGGGGAGTTCGCCCAGGACGGCTTCCACGGTGTTGGTAGTCGTGTCGCGAAGAAGGGAGAGTTTCACTTTTTCGCCGGGGGATTTGGACTGGATGTATTGGATAAACCCGTCGGGGCCGGTTTCCCATTTCTTGTCGTCCACAGCGATGATGAAATCGTTTGGTTGGATACCGGCTTTTTGCGCCGCCGTGTCCTCGATGACGCGGTTGACCCAGACGGATCCTGGTGGCATGACGCGATTTTGGATTACAAGCTGGCCGTTGCCCATGACGTTGACGCGGTTCAATCCCACGCCGAGGTAACCTTTGGGGGCGCGAAACAGGTGACGGTCCACGATGGTTTCCATGGCATCGCGAAGACGGGCTTTCACTTCGGGGTCTCTCGTCTGGGCATACACACGGAGGCACTGTTGGAGGACGACCTGATGGGCGGTCTCGGCCAGTTTCAACAGGCGTTGCGAAGCGGCTTCGCGTGCCGCGTATTGGGCATGGCCGAGGTCCCCGATGGTTTGAATAATCTCGTTGGTGGAGGAAAGATTCGCGGCGCGCGAGAAAGATGTTCCCGCCAGGGATACCAGCAGGATGACGCAACTACCGATTCGGGCTAACGACTTCACATGGCCTCTATAAGACGGACGGCTACGACGGGCAAGAGTGATTTTAGGGAGTTCAGGGACGCAGAAAACCGGGGTCTCGGAGCATCGGCAAGCCGAACAGTGTTGCCCCAAGTAGTCCCTGATGTTGTGGGGCCGGTTGTTTTTTGAGAGCCAGAGGGTCGGTAAGCAGTGATTTTGCAGGCGAAGCCTCCGCGGTGGGGACGGCATTGGGAATGGATGGTTTTGCGGCGAGGTGAGGAGCAATTCCCTGATCTGCCCACTGACGCAGGTCATGCGGACGCGCTTTGCGGGCGGCGAGCAACTGCTGGATTTGCTTGGAGGCGTTCTCGATGTCCATGGCGCTGGGCACCTGTAAACCGATTTGTTTCTGTTCCTCGGCACGGGCGTTCTGATACAACTCAATCAGGTCGGTAATGGTTCGAGCCATGCGGGCCATTCGCAGTTCGCGTTCTTTTGCGAGAATGACCTGAAGAGTGACCGGAAGGCTTTTTTGCATCTTGAGGGGCGAATACACAACCAGGCCGAGACCGTCCTGATTTTCGCCGGCGATGGAATGCAACCGTCGTTCGTAATCCTGTTCGATGTTTTGCTGTTGCACCTCGAAATACGCCGCCATCATCAGCGCGAACATCCGATCCTGACTTCGCAGTTGCGCCGCCGCGATGGCTTGTTCCAGCGTGACGGGCGGAGGCGAGGATGGTTCCGTTGCGCGGGTGGATGACCCAACAAGAGCAACGGCGATCACCAAGACGACCAGTAACAATGTTTTCATAAACATACCTCTTTTGATTGGCTTCCTGGCGCTGGTGTTACGGGGGACAATGCAACTTGGCACAGCCTTTACCGGGTTTTCTTACCCGCCGGGAAACTATCATGAAGCTGACGGCTGTCAACCGGCTTTGGAAAATGTACCTTTCAGCCCGGCGCGAGGAGGAGCGAATTGTTCATGTGGCCACCAGGGTGGTCAGTGTCTGAAACAAGCACGCAAGGATCGAATGCGGTCAGTGCCTCTGCCGATTGCCGTTGACATCGCATTCGGGAAACCTAGACTTTCCTCTCGAAGGAGACATGGATGCGGAAAGGACGCGGGGGATTGGGTGTCGCGCTGATCGGGGGAGTTATCCTGTGGAGCGGGTGCGCGTTCCGTTACAGCGACCGCCGCAGCGGCGTTGAACATCTGTGGGGGATCGGGCAGATGCGACTGCATCAGCAATCCGCCGGCAACGGACTTGTCACGGTCACCACCGGCGTGTGCGTTCCCGGTCTCTGTTTGGAAATCGGGTCTGACCAGTTCGGGTTCAACTTTGGCTGGCTCGGTCACGAGCGGTTGGTTGTCGTGGCTACCAATGCCGCCGACGGGCTTTGTTCTCCCGTCGCCTGGCCGTTTCTTCCGTCCGTTGGCCGGGCCAATGGGCGGTGGACGTTGGGTCACTTGCAGATGCGTTCTGTTCCGTCAGCGGGCCATTTTGTTGTCATGACCGGCAAGGCGCTTGTCGGTGTTGGGGCGCGTCTCGGTTGTGACGGCAACAGTTTCGGAATCGGGTTGGACAGCCGTCAGCAGACGGTGATTTACGATCCGAACATCCGCTTGGAGATGGATCAGGATGTGCCGCGCTGGCCGGGGCTTGATCTGTTTTCGACGCGGGTCGCAGTATCGTTGGCTCACGAGGAAAACCGTTCCGACACAATCTTCCAGGAGGAACCATGAACAATCGTTTCATTCCGTTATTGGCTAGCCTGGCTTATTTGACCGCCGGCTGCGCGAATCGTGTGGCGTTTGTTACGCACAGTTCCATCGGGTTGGATGTGTCCGGTACCGCGCAGGTACCCACGCGGGTTTCCCTGAGTTTCGACCGCCATGAGGCGGCGATTGTCCCCCGCAAGACCAACGGTGAAGCCCACGCGGTTTACGGCGGGTTGGATGCCGATATGACGTGGTTTGACGGCCAGATTATCCGACAGACGTTTGCGACAGGCGAAGCCGCCAAGCTGGCGACAGGCGCGGGAACGGAGCCGCTGGTGCCGACGATTAACAACGACAGGGCGCCGTTGGTGTTTGTGACGGCCACCACGTTGGGGTTGAAGTTGTCGGCGGGCGAGCAATCGCTGCCGCCGAGTCTGCTTTTGGGCTATCGTCGGGAGGAAGCCACCGTTATTCCGGTGCCGGACCCGTCCCAAGAGGTTCGTTCCGTGTATGCCGACATCGAGATCAACACCACAGGAAAAGTAGCGCCGGCCACCACCAATTTCAGTTCACCGGGAGGCGTTCGCATCCGGCAGTCCTTCGCGACGGGCAAGGCGGCGGAGTCGCTGGCAAAAGGGAATGCGACCGTTCGTGAAAAACTAAACAGGGCGGCCGGTGCTGTGAGCATCAGCGATTTCAAAAGGAAAGCGACGCTGGAGAATGAGATTGGCGAGAAACTGCGGACACTGCCACCGGTGCAACAGAAACAATTCTTCACATGGACCGACACGACGTTTCCGAAACAGAGCGGCGGACAGCTTGCGGCGAAGGATGCTGATTATTTTCAGAACGTGTTTCTTCCCGGTCTGGGGTTAGAGGAAGTGACGGTTGTTTGGGAAAGAATCCAGCAGATGAAGTAGGAGAGCCATGATCTACCATCGAATCGAAATGGTGCGGATGTCCTTTCAGGAACTTGCGGCGGATGAAGCGAAACGGGCCGAGTTCCGAAATGCCCTCAATGAATACGGCAAGGGCGATTGGGAACTGGTACAGCTTCAAGAGGTCAACCAAGAGCTACTGGTTTTCCTGAAGAAGAAAACCTGAAGCCCTGTTATTTTTTACGTGAAACGGCGGTGTCCGACGGCTCACCATTGAACAACGCAGGCGGCCCAGGTCAGGCCGCTGCCGAAGACGACCAGCAGGATCAGGTCGCCGCGCTGGAAACGTCCTTCGCGGGCAGCCTCATCCAGCGCAATGGCCACGGAGGCGGCGCTGATGTTTCCATAGCGGTGGAGGTTGACATAGACCTTTTCTTTCGGTGCACCGAGCCGCTCGGCGAGGGCGTCAATGATGCGGAGGTTGGCCTGGTGCGGGATAATACACTTGATGTCGTGGATGGTGAGGTTGCACTTTTTAAGGGCGTCTTCCGCGGCGGTCTGCATGGCGATGATGGCGTTTTTGAAGACTTCCTTGCCTTCCATTTTGAGGTAGTGCATTCGGGCGCTAACGGATTCTTTTGAGGCCGGGTATTTGGCGCCGCCGCCGGGCATGAGGAGGATGTCGGCCTTGCTGCCGTCGGCGCCCATGCAGGTGGTGAGGATGCCGTGTTGTTCGCCGCGGCTGCGGAGGATGGCGGCGCCGGCGCCGTCGCCGAAGAGCACGCAGGTGGAGCGATCCTGCCAGTCCACGATGGTGGAGAGTTTTTCCGCGCCGACGACCAGGACGGTGTTGTAGGTGCCGGAGGTGATGAATTGCTGGCCGATTTCCAGGCCGTAGAGGAAACCGGAGCAAGCGGCTTCGAGGTCGAAGGCGGCGGCGTGTTTGGCGCCGATTTTGTGTTGGATGAGGCAGGCGGTGTTGGGGAAGGGCATGTCGGGGGTGATGGTGGCGCAGATGATGAGGTCAATTTCGTTTTCGCGGACGCCGGCCTGTTCCATGGCGCGGCGGGCGGCTTCGGCGCCCATGTCGGAGGTGCACATCCAGTCGGGGGCGATGCGGCGTTCCTTGATGCCGGAGCGGGTGGTGATCCACTCGTCGGTAGTGTCCACCATTTTTTCAAGGTCAGCATTGGTCAGGATGTGGTCGGGCAGGTAGGAACCGGTGCCGACGATGTGGACCGGTCGCCCCGGTCGGCCGGTTTTGGGGTTATGCAGATTTGGTTTGCTGGAGTTTGTCATGGAGTTTTTTGATCTCTTCTACAATGTGTTCATTGAATTGACCTTCGACGCATTCGACGGCGATGCGGAGGGCGTTTTTGACGGCCTTGGGGGAACTGGCGCCGTGGGCTTTGATACAGATGCCGTTGACGCCGAGCAGGATAGCGCCGCCGTATTCGTCGGGATCGGCTTTGCGTTTGATGGCATTGAAGGCGCCGCGGGCAAGGAACGCGCCCAAGATGCGGATGGGATTTTTTTTCAGTTCTTCCTTCAGGTAGCGGCCGATGAGGCGGGCAGTGCTTTCGCAGGCTTTGAGGACGGCGTTGCCGACGAAGGCATCGGCGACAATGACGTCGGCCACATTGGCGAAGAGGTCGTGGCCATCAATGTTACCGACGAAATTGAGGTCGGACAGTTTCAGGAGGCGATGGGCTTCGAGGGTCAGTTCGTTGCCTTTCATCTCTTCGGTGCCGAGGGAGAAGACAGCGACGCGCGGTTTTTTGTAGCCGACGATTTGTCGGGAGTAGAGGCTGCCCATCACGGCGTACTGGACGAGGTTGATGGGATGGGGTTCGAGGTTGGCGCCGGCGTCCATGAGGACAAAGACGTTGTCGGGCGATGGGATGAGGCAGGCGAGGCCGGGGCGGTCCACCCCCTCCAGGGTGCGCAGTTTCAAGTGCGCCGCCGTGAGAAGCGCCCCGGTGTTGCCTGCGGAAAGGATGGCGTCGGCGTCGCCGCGTTTGACGATGTCAATGGCGCGACACATCGAGCTATCTTTTTTGCGTCGGACAGCCTGCACGGGCGGATCGTCCATGGCGATGATTTCGGTGGCATGGACGATTTCGAGGCGCGGGTCACGCGGGCCGAGTTTGGCCAGTTCGGCTTCGATGCGCGGGGTATCGCCCACCAGGAACAGGCGGGTGATACGGTTTTGTTCGCGCAGGGCTTCCGCGACGCCCGCCACGATGTTGCGGGGCGCAAAATCCCCCCCCATCGCGTCAACGGCGATCTTCATCGGAAACGGCTTTTCAAGCGGCGTTTACGGAGACGACCTGGCGGCCCTTGTAGTAGCCGCAGGACGGGCAGACGCGGTGTGGACGGACCTGAGCACCACATTGCGGGCATTTTGACAGCCCCGGCGCGGTGGGGCGATGTGACGCCTTGCGCGTGCGCAGGCGCATTTTCGACATTCTTCGTTTTGGGACACCCATGTTGGAAATTCTCCTACTTAAGTTTCAACTGGTTCAATGCCTGCCAGCGCAAGTCCTCGTGGGACACCTTGCAGCCACAGACGCCGTCATTCAAATCCTTCCCGCAAACAGGACACAAGCCTTTACAGGCCGGCTGGCAAAGCGCCCTTTGGGGAAGTTCGAGAATAATATCTTCACGAATCTGGGGCGTCAAGTCCACGAAATCTTCCCCCTCCAACGGCTGCAATACCACAAACTGCCCCACCGCCAGCTTCTGGCGGAACATCCGCAGACAACGACTGCAGCGCAACGTCACCTCCGTCCGCAGCCGACCCGTCACCAACACCGCATGCCCCTGCAACTGGGCGTGCAACACGTACTCGATGGGTTGCTCAAACTGCACGTCCGCATCCCTCAACTCCATGATTTCGGGCTGTTCTCTCCCCTCATAGTCCTCGCCCTCCACCGGAATCCGTTTGACATTGATTTTCAAGGCGCCAGTTTCCTCCGCAACGCCTCCCGGACCTCTCGCGGCACGAACGGGCTGACATCGCCTCCCAATCGCGCCACCTCCTTGACCAGCCGCGAACTGACAAAGGTGTATTCGTCTTTTGGCGCCAGAAAAATCGTTTCCACCCGCGGCGCCAGCACCCGATTCATCAACGCAAACTGGATTTCGTACTCGAAATCCGACACCGCCCGCAACCCGCGCACGATGGCGGTCGCCTTTCGGTGTCGGGCATAGTCCACCAACAACCCCTCAAACTGGTCCACCTCCACCCCTCGCACACCGCGCAAGGCACTGCGGACCAGGGCGGCTCGCTCGTCCGAACTGAACAGGGGGCGTTTGTCGGCATTTTCGGCCACGGCCACGATCACCCGGTCGAACAACACCGCCGCCCGTCGGGCCACGTCCAAATGCCCGTTGGTAATCGGGTCAAAACTTCCCGGATAGATGGCAATCTTCAAGATGTTCTCCAAACGATGTTTCGCAGTTCACGATAGGAGCGGCGGGGCGGCTTTGCAACTTTTCTTTTGGTCACGTTCGGGTCGAGCGCCAACGGGTTGTGCCCCACAGACCGATGGCGGCGGTCGCCATCAATACCGCGGCAATGAGATGGCCCAGCGTGAACAGGCCGAAATAATGCGTCTCATAATCGCCCCGGTAAAACTCGACACCGAACCGCAAGGCGCCGTACGCAAGCACATACCACCACCAAATCTGTCCGTCGAACCGCCGCCGACGGTACAGGGTCCAGAGCGCGCCGAAGATCGCCAGATTGCCGAGCGCCTCGTAAAGTTGGGTCGGATGCACCGGAATACCGTGCATGAGATGATCGCCGGGAAAACGAACGGCCCACGGCCAGTGACACGGCGTCCCGTAACAGCAACCGTTGAAAAAACAACCAAGACGGCCAAAGGCGTGTCCGAGAGCGACCGTCGGCGCGCAGATATCGGCCAGTTTCCACAGCGGCAGCCGCCGGCGTCGGGCGAAAACAACGGTCGCCACCACGGCGCCGAGAAAACCGCCGTAAAAGACAAACCCTTCCCGCAACGAGGCCGGGCCGTCGGCGCGCCAGGCGGCGATGAATTCGTTCCAAAAGAAAACGATGTGGAACAGTTTTGCCCCGCCCATGCCGGCCAGGATCAGCCAGATACCGAGATCGCTGATCTGGCGCGGGTCCATGTTCTCCTGTTTCGCGCGTCGTCCCGCCAAGGTTAGTCCGAGCAGAAATCCGATGGCAACCAGCACCCCGTAGGTGTGGATGGCAAAGGAGCCGACGCGAAAGAAGACCGGGTGCATGGCCGCTAGAATCGGTCGTCGAGCACGATATTGTTTTTCTGGAGGGTGGTGCCTTCGACGCGGGCCAGTTCAACCAGCGACTCGCTGTAGTCGGCCCGCGCTCGGATCTCGGCGGAACGGGCAGCGGCCAGTTGGGACTGTGCCTGCAACACCAGGAAGCTGGTCGAGGTGCCGGCGCGCAGTTTGGTCTGCTCGGCCTGGAGCGATTCCTCGGCAAGCCGGCTGGCGGCGCGGGTGGCTTCGACGCGTTTGAGGTTGGTCTGGAGGCGGCCCACGGCGTTGTCCACCTGCACCACGATGTCCTGTTCGAGTTGTTTGAGCGTGAGCAGGGCCTGTTCGCGATCGAGGCGGGCGATGTTGTAGTTGGCGCGGGCCTGGCGGTTGCCCAGCGGGAAACGGATGGCGATGCCGACGCCCCAGGCGGGGGTGTCGTTGCCGAGTTGGCGGGCGGTGAGCGTGTCGAAGCCGGTATAGGTCAGGCCGTTCATGCTGTAGCTGGCTTGCAGGTCCAGTTCGGGCCAGAGCTGGTTGCGGGTGTATTGCACTAGGATGTTGCGGCGCTCCAACTCATGTTTGGCGGCGATGAAATCGGGGCGTTGCTCCAGCGCGGTGCGGGTGCTGCGAACGAGATCGGCCTCGACCATTTCCACCAGCGGATAATCCACCGGCACCAACACTTCGCCCTGCAACGAGCGCACATCGGTGGTAATGAGGCGTTTGAGAGCGTTCTCGTTGTCCTTGATGGCGCGTTCGGCGATGATCACCGCTTCCTCGCGCTCGGCGACGCCGGCCTCGGCCTGGGTGACATCCAGCGGCGACATGACGCCGACCTGGACGCGTTTGCGGTTTTCTTCGAGCAATTGTTTGGCGCGGTTGAGGTCTTCGAGTTTGGCCTTGTGGTCTTCGATGGCGTACACCAGTTCGTAGTAGGCTTTGCTGACCTCGGTGATCTTGTTCATCACCAAGAGAGCGAAATTTTGCAGGGCGATGTCGCGTTTCTTTCGGGCCACGCGGATGGGGGCCAGGTTGGCGTCGAGGCCGAAGTTTTTCAGCAGCGGCTGCGACAGCGAGAGGGTGAGCGCACCGGTGTACAGGTAGTCGTTGATGCCGGTGCCGCCAGAGCGGGAGTCGTTGACGGTGAGGCCGTAGCCGGTGCCCGTGGGTAACAGTCCGGTCAGGCCGAGGCTGGTATTGAAATTACGCGACAGGCTTTCGCCGCCCGCGCTCAACGGCGTGGAGGCGTCGCTGTAGCTAATCCCGGCAGCCAGCGCCGGGTCGAACACGCCGGATTGCTGGACGATGCCCCAGTGGGCGATGCTCGGATTGATTCGTTCGAATCGGATTTCCAGGTTGTCGGCCAACGCCCGCTCGATACAGGAGCGCAAGGTCACCGACCGGGTCAGTTGGGTGTTGTTTTCCGCCGCCAGGACTGCCGGGGCGGCCAGACATAAGATCAGGGTGCGAAGTTTCATGGCCATCGCGCCCCATGATGCCCAAAGCCAACGCAAAGTCAATGCGGCCTATTGTCCCGACGGTTTTTGCCCTCCTTGCCGGTGGTGGCTGTCCTTCGGGAAGATACCGGAGTTATTTTGCCAGGAGCTGCTCGATTTGTTTCAGCGGCAGACAATTGATCACATCGGCTTTTGTGAGCCAGCCTTTGCGGGCGATGCCGACACCGAAGGCGAGATACTGGAGGTCGTCAATGTTGTGTGCATCGGGATTGATGGCGCATTTGACGCCGAGTTGTTTGGCCCGTTTCCAGAGGCGCCAGTCCATGTCGAGGCGGTAAGGGTGGGCGTTCAGCTCGATGATTTTGCCGTGTCGGGCGGCGGCCTCGATCACGTCTGGCATGTTGACGGCGTAGCCTTCGCGCTCCAACAAAAGGCGGCCGGTTGGATGCGCCAGCATTGTGACCAGCGGATGGGCGAGCGCCCGGCAAATCCGTTGGGTCATCTGGTCGGCGGGTTGGTTGAAATGGGTGTGGACGGCGGCGATCACATGGTCGCACAAGGACAGGGTTTGATCATCGAAATCGAGTGAACCGTCGGGCAGGATGTCCACTTCCACGCCGAAAAAGATGCGGAACCCTTGTTTGGCGAAGCGGGTGTTGAGTTTTTTGATTTCCTCGGCCTGTTGTCGCAGGCGGCGCTCGTCCATCCCGTTGGCCTGGCGTTGGCCTTTGCTGTGGTCGGCGATGCCGATGTAGTCCAGTCCGAGGTCCATGGCGGCTTGGGCCATGGTTTCGATGCTCTCGATGCCGTCGCTCCAGGTGCTGTGGCAATGGAAGGTTCCGCGCAGATTTTCCTTTTCGATGAGACGGGGGAGGCGCCCGGTCTCGGCGGCTTCGATCTCGCCCATGTCCTCGCGCAGTTCCGGTTCGACATATTCCAGGCCGAGCGCGGCATACAGTTCTTCCTCGGTGCGGCAGGGGATTGTGCTGCCGAGTTCCTTGGCGCTTTGCCGCCCTCGCCCCTCGGCGTCTCGCGGACTCGGCTTTTCTTTCTCGGCGGCGGGCGAGAATCCGTACTCGTTTAGCGAAAGGTTTTTCAAGCGCAACGCACGGCTGCGCATGGCGATGTTGTGTTCCTTGCTGCCGGTGAAGTAGTTCAGCGCGAACGCGTATTGTTGGTCGCTGACCACGCGCAGGTCCGCCTGGATGCCGCCGCGAAGGACGACGCTGGATTTTGTTTCACCCTTGGCCGAGACGCTGAGCACGCCCGGCATGGCAGTGAACGCCTCAATGATGCCGGGGGCGTCTTTCGGGCTGGCGCTGACGAGGAAATCCACATCGCCAATTGTTTCCCGGCACCGGCGGAGGCTGCCGGCCAGGCTGCAACGGATCACTCCGTCCAGGGCGCGCAATGCTTCCAGCACCGGTTGCGCCGCGGCCAGCGCCTTGTGGAGATGATGGCGCGCGGCGAATCGTCGGACCAGTTCGATGCCTTCGAGGATTTTTTGTTGGGATTTCTCGCCGAAACCGTCGAGTTGGGCGACCCGTCCGTCCTTGCAGGCGGCTTCCAGTTTTTCAATGGAATCCACCTTGAGCTTGTCGAACACCGTTTTGGCGCGTTTGGGGCCGAAGCCGGGAATGCGGAGCATCTCCAGCAGACCGGGCGGCATGGACGCCTTCAATTCGTCGTGGAACCGGAGCCGGTTGGTGGTGACCATCTCGGTGATCTTGGCGGCGAGATCGGTGCCGATGCCCTTGATCTGCGTGAGGCGTTGTTCGTCCACCAGTTGATGCAGGTCCTCCTGCAATCCTTCCACGATCCGGGCCGCGTTGTAATAGGCGCGGACCCGAAACGGGTTCTCGCCCCGCAACTCCAGCAGTTGCCCGATCTCGTTGAAGACCTCGGCGATTTCTTTCTTGTCCATAATCTATTTTCGCACCTGGAGATTGGAGGTCACATCGCGCACGCCGTCGGTCTCCAGCGCGTGCGCCATTGCTTTCGCGATCAGTTCGTGCGACGCGACCGTGCCGGCGAGCGTGACGTGGCCGTCGGTGGTGTTGACCGCGATGCTCAGGGCGGAAAGCTGCTTGTCGGCGGCCAGTTTCGCTTTGATTTTTGCCGTGATGGTGGCGTCATTGGCCATGTGAGCGGCCTGCGCGCCCCAGTCCTGCGCGGAACGGCGAAGCACCTTGCCGCTTTGGGCCAACTCGGCCTTGATTTCCGGCGTCGTCAGATGCCATGCCGTCAGCTTCGCGTCCACCGCCGCCACGGTTTCTGTCACCTTCGCGGCGGCGACATCCTGGGCATGGCGGACCTGCGGTTGTTGGCGTCCGACGGCGAAATACCAGACCGTGGCCAGCGTCAACACGATTCCCAGCAGCAAACCAACAATGAACTCTTTCATGGTCGCGCCCGATGTTATGCCACAGTTTGAGATTTTCGGCCAGCGAACAATAAAAAGACTTTCCACCACAGCGATGAAGCGTTACGCTTTAAGCGGTATGCGACACGTTATCGGCATCTTGGCACTGATGGGGGCGTTGTTCGGCAGCGCGACCAGCGGGGCCGGTAAGGTTGTGCTGCGCGTGGGGCATTTCCCGAACATCACCCATGCCCAGGGCGTCATCGGGCACGGCCTGTCGCGACAGGGCAACGGCTGGTTTGAATCGCGGCTCGGACCGGAGGTGGAGGTCCAATGGTTCGTTTACAATGCCGGTCCCAGCGCCATGGAAGCCATCTTTGCCGGCTCCATTGATCTCTCTTACGTCGGCCCCAACCCCGCCATCAATGCGCACCTGAAATCCCGCGGCGCCGAAATCCGTATCGTCGCCGGCGCCTGCAGTGGCGGCGCGGCGTTGGTGGTGCAGCCCGACGGGCAGATCAAGACCGACGCCGATTTCCGTGGCAAACGCATCGGCACACCGCAGTTCGGCAACACCCAGGATGTCGCCGCCCGCGCCTGGCTCCAATCCAAAGGACTGCGCATCACGATGACCGGCGGCGACGCGTGGGTGTTACCGACGGCGAACCCGGATCAACTTTCCCTGTTCCAGAAAGGCGAGTTGGACGCCGTGTGGACGGTCGAGCCGTGGGTGAGCCGCTTGGAGCAGGAAGCCAACGGACGGGTCTATCTGGAAGAAAGCTCCCTCTGGCCCGCCACCGGCGGGCGGTATGTCACGACGCATCTGGTCAGCAGCGTCCGTTTTCTGAAGGAACAACCGGCGCTGCTGAAGAAATGGATCGCGGCACACGTGGAATTGACCGAATGGATCCATGCACACCCGGACGAGGCCAAGCAGATTCTCAACGCGGAAATCAAAGCGGAAACCACGCGGGCGTTGCCTCCGACAACGCTCGACAGCGCCTGGAAACGTCTCTCGCTCACCTACGATCCGATTCGGACGTCGCTGCTGAAATCCGCTGAGGACGCGCATCGGATCGGTTTTTTGCGAAGTAAACCTGATCTGTCCCGGATCTATGACCTGCGCCTGCTGGCCGAAGTGCTGCGCGAAAAAGGGCTTCCCCCATTATCTGAACCATGACCGACGCCCCCCAAAAATTGGTGGTGGAAAACGTTTCCAAACGTTTTCGGACGCGCAAAGGCGAGATTCACGCTCTCGACGACATCTCGCTGACCGTGCGGGAAGGCGAGTTTGTCTGTCTGGTTGGCCCCTCCGGTTGCGGTAAGAGCACCCTGTTGAATCTCATTGCCGGTCTGGATTTTCCCGACAACGGACGCATTTTTGCGGATGGCAAACCGGTCACCGGCCCCGGCAGCGATCGGATGATGATGTTCCAAGAAGCCGCCCTGTTCCCGTGGCTGAACGTGTTTGACAATGTCATGTTCGGACTGAAACTGAAACCGCATCTGCGCGACAAGGAACGGCGCGAGGTGGCGCAGTATTACCTCCGGTTGGTCGGGCTGGAACGGTTTATGCACGCCAACATCCACGAGTTGTCCGGCGGCATGAAACAACGGACGGCGCTGGCGCGTTGTCTGGCGCCCAACCCGCGCGTGCTGTTGATGGACGAGCCGTTTGCCTCGCTGGACGCATTGACGCGAGACCAGCTTTACGGTGATCTTCAGCGCATTTACCAGCAGCGCAAGAAAACCATCGTGTTCGTCACCCACAACGTCCGCGAAGCAGCCTGTCTCGGCGATCGGGTGATCCTGTTCTCTCCCAACCCCGGCCGCGTTCAGGAACAATTCACCGTGGACCTGCCGCGCCCGCGCGACATCAACAGCGTCGCTCTCGCCCAACACGCCTCCGAAATCACGCGCGCCTTGAAACAACACCTGCGTCCCGACCTGACGGAGGCGGCGGAATGAAACGATTCCTTGGCGCCACGTTGTTTTTCGTCCTGATGGTGGGCTTGTGGGAACTGTGTGTGCGCGCCGGCCTCTGGTCGCCCGTGCTGGTGCCGCCGCCGTCGAGCGTGGCCCGCTACATCTACGAATCCCTCTCCGATGGCACGCTGGAACAGGCCACTCTGGTGACGATGCGGCGGTTGTTGTCGGGGTATTTCCTTGGATTACTCCTGGGGTTGCCGCTGGGGCTGCTGACGGCGCGGTTCAAAGTGCTGGAGGACACCATCGGCGTGGTCGCGTTGGGGCTTCAGACTCTGCCGAGCGTCTGTTGGGTTCCGCTGGCGTTATTGTGGTTCGGACAGACCGAGACGGCGATGTTGTTTGTCGTCATCATGGGCACCGTCTGGTCGGTGTTGATTGCGACCGACAACGGGGTACGCACCGTGCCGCCCATTTACGTGCGGGCGGCGCGCACGATGGGGTCGCGTGGGGTACACACCTGGCTGAAGGTGATCGTCCCGGCTTCGCTGCCCTTTATCATCAGTGGTATGAAACAGGGATGGGCATTTGCCTGGCGTTCCCTGATGGCGGCGGAGATTTTTGTGACGATTCTGACAGGGTTCGGTTTGGGGCATCTGCTTCACTATGGGCGGGAACTGCACGCCATGGATCAGGTGGCCGGCGTGATGCTGGTCATCATCCTGATTGGGCTGTTGGCGGACAAAATTCTCTTTTCACCCTGGGAACGGTTTCTCCATCGGCGATGGGGTACCGCCAAACCATAGAAAAGTTCCATCGGCAGGGGGTAAATCGTTTGCAATGCCCGGAGGGCTGTGTTAGTGTCGCTTGACGTCGTTCCCCGTTATGGAAGAGAAAAAACCTCCACTCCTTTCCAAGCTGAAGCGCACGCCTCCTTCGGGAGGGCCGGGCATGTCCAATCGTGTCATTTTACTGGTGTGGCTGCTCGTGCTGATCGTGTTGCCGTTGCTGTGGCGTTATCAACAGTCCCAACGTACCCCTCTGGAGGAGATTTCCTACGGCCAACTGGAGGAACGCATTGATAAGGGGCTGGTCAAGCGTGTCACCATTGAAGCAGGCACGGGCGCACTCGACAAATTGAAGGGAGAATACGAAGAGGAACGAGACGGACGGAAACAGACGATCCGCTTTATCAGTCGGGTCAAGTACAGCGACGAAATCTACAAGTATCTGAAAGCCCGCAACGTCCAGATCGCCTTCGATGAGACCAGCCAGTGGTGGATTCAGGTTCTGTCCTGGTCGCTGGGACCGATCCTGTTTGTCGTCGTCCTGTATTTCCTGTTCATCCGCCAACTCAAAATGGCCGGCAAAGGCGCCATGAGCTTCGGCAAATCCCGCGCCCGATTACTCAGCCGAGAACGCAACAAAGTGACCTTCAAAGACGTTGCCGGCATGAAAGAAGCCAAGGAAGAAGTCGAGGAAATCATAGACTTTCTCCGTGATCCCAAGAAATTCCAGCGCCTCGGCGGGCGCATCCCCAAAGGCGTCCTCATGGTTGGCCCGCCGGGAACCGGCAAGACGCTGCTGGCCAAAGCCATTGCCGGAGAAGCCGATGTGCCGTTCTTCTCCATCAGCGGCTCCGATTTCGTGGAAATGTTTGTCGGCGTGGGCGCCAGCCGTGTCCGCGACATGTTCGAGCAGGGCAAACGTCACGCCCCCTGCATCATTTTCATTGACGAAATTGACGCCGTGGGGCGCTCCCGCTTCAGCGGCATTGGCGGCGGACACGACGAACGCGAACAAACCTTGAACGCGATTCTGGTGGAGATGGACGGATTCGATACCCAGGAAGGCGTCATCATCATGGCTGCCACCAATCGGCCCGATGTTCTTGACCCGGCGCTGTTGCGCCCTGGCCGATTCGACCGCCAGATCGTCATTGACATGCCCGATCTTGTCGGACGCGAGGAAATCCTTCAGGTCCACGCGAAGAACGTGAAACTGGAAAAAACCGTGGATTTCAAGGTCATTGCCCGCGGAACTCCCGGTTTCTCCGGTGCCGACCTCGCCAACCTCATCAACGAAGCCGCCCTGCTGGCCGCCCGACGCAACAAAAAATCCGTCGGCATGGAAGAACTGGAAGAAGCCCGCGACAAGGTCCGATGGGGACGCGAACGACGCAGCCGGGTGTTGGACGAAAAAGATAAGAAAATCACCGCCTACCACGAAGCCGGCCACGCCTTGGTCATGTACAAACTGGAGCACACCGAACCCCTCCACAAGGTCACCATCATCCCGCGCGGCATGTATCTCGGCGCCACCTTCTCCCTCCCCGAAAAGGACAAATACCACGAAAGCCGCAGCCAACTGCTCGACGAACTGGCCGGCATTATGGGCGGTCGAATCGCCGAAGAACTCATCTTCGGAGATTTCACCAGCGGCGCCGCCGGCGACATCCGCCAGGCCACCACCATCGCTCGCAAAATGGTCACCGAATGGGGCATGAGCGAACGCATCGGCATGGTCAACGTCAGCGAACGCGAAGAACACATGTTCCTCGGACGCGACCTCTTCAAAGGCCGCGAAGTCAGCGAACAAACCGCCCGCGAGATTGACGAGGAAATTCGCGCGATCATTGACGCCAGTTACACCCGCGCCAAGGCCATTCTCACCCAGAACCGCGATCGCTTGATCGCCCTGGCCGAAGCACTTCTGGAACACGAAACACTCGATGCCGCCGAGATTGCCGAGATCATCGAAACCGGCAAACTCTCCTCCCCACCACCCAAACCCTCTCCGCCTCCCGACACCGCATTGTCAGCCGCCCAGACCGAAAACGCCCCCGCGTTTCCATCCTCGAATGTCCCCAACGTGGGGCCGGCTTCTGCCAGCGCCTGAACGGCACCCCTCAAACCGGTAATCCACCGTCACCGGCACGTTCTCCGTCACCTCCACACGGACACGATGCTGGCGTAATCGTCTGTCCAAACGGGCAAACGACGTGTGTTCTGCGGCGGCTGCCAGCGAATGTCATTGAGCAAAACACCAAGATGCGCTTCGTCGCGGCACATGACCGCCCAGCTCGACGTGAACACGCCCCGCGCCCGATTCGCCGCGCTGACAATGTCCTGCTCCTGTATCCGACACGCCAGCCCCGCATCCTCTGCCAATGCCGCCAGGACCGGCTCCAGATCAAGCTGACGATTACTGAAGTGGAAAACCAGCCAACCACCACGTTTCAATCGCTCCAGATACAACCGCACCGCTTCCCGCGTCAGCAAATGCAACGGAATCGAATCCGAACTGTACGCATCCAACAGCAACAGATCGAACTGTTCTGTGCTCCGCTGCAACGATAACCGAGCGTCGCCCAACACCACCTTCACCGTCCCGCGACAATCCGTCAGATAGGTGAAATACTCAGGATTCCTGGCGATCCGTTCCACCACGGGATCAATCTCAAAAAACGTCCACTCCTCCCCCGTCTCCGCATACGCCGCCACCGCTCCCGCTCCCAACCCTACCGCGCCGACCTTCGACAACGGTCGCCCCATCCGCCGCCAGGCCGTAAACAACTGCCCCACCGGTCCCACTCGCGCATAATATCCCAACGGCTCGCGCCGCCATTGTGGCTTCCGATTCTGAATACCATGCACCGTTGTCCCGTGCTCCAAACGATAAAACTCGCCCCCCGCGTCCACCCGAACGCGATGCACGCCAAAAAAACTCCGTTCCACCGCCAATAAGCGCGCCCGTTCCCCCGGCAACCAGGTCGCCGCCGCCAGCAACGCGGCCACCGCCAACCCAAACCGCAATGTCCGCCCGCGCCACACCAACGCCACCGCCGCCGGCGCCGCCAGCTTGAAAAGCACCGCATAACCGGCCTGTTCCGTTGGAAACCACCGCATCAATTCACCCAACCCCCAACCACCTGCGCCCAGCGCCACCGGCCAGACAAAATCCTGCCACGTCAGCCGCGAAAACCGCCCCCGCAACAGACAAACCAGCGCAATGGAGACCGGATATTCAGCCACCCACGAAAACACCACCGGCGCCACCAACGCATTGAATATGCCTCCCAACACGCCTCCCACCGACAACCACCAGTAAAACTCCGTCAGCCGCCCCGCCGACGGACGGTCCGCCGCCAACTGACCGTGACAAACCATCGCCCCGACAAACAACATCAACAGATTCCACAACCCCACCCACACCACATGCTGTTCCAGCCGCATCCCGTACACAACCGTCAACGGCAACACCACCCACGGCAACACCGCCGTCATCCACGACGGCTTGAGCCATTGCCGCCGCGCAAACACCAAAATAAACGTGGCCAGATAAATCGCCAGCGGCACCACCCACAATAACGGCACCGAGGCCACCTCCGACGTCAGGTACGTCGTCACACTCAACATCAAACTCGACGGCGCAAACGCCAGCGCCATCCAACGCACCCGCCGCGCCCAAGAAATTGTCTCACACTCCGCTGCCGCGGCATTGGTGTCGGGCGTCGCCGTCGCCTCAGCCCGGCAGTTCAAGGAGGCGCCGCCTTGCCGCCACACCGCCACCGCGCATCCCGCCACCAGTGCCGCCAGCGCGACGAAGCCGGCGCTCCACCCCCACGATTGCGGCTGCAACCCCAACCACGGTTCGATCGCCAATGGATACGCCAGCAACCCGATCAGACTGCCGGCATTACTGGCCGCGTACAACCAGTACGGATTTTTCGCGCCGCACACTGCCAACCAGCGTTGCAACAACGGCGAAAGCATCGAAAGCGTCAGAAACGGCAACCCCACCGTCGCCGCCATCAATAGCAACAGCCACGGAATCGGATTCCGCTCCGCCGGTGGCGTCCACCCGGCGCCAATGCCCGGCGGCAACAACAACACCGCGGCCGCCATCAACCCCATGGTCGCCACCGTCTGTTTGCGCGGTGAAACCCGCATGGCCAACAAATGCGCCACGCCATAACCGGCCAGCAACGCCGTCTGGTAGAAAACCATGGCCGTGTTCCAGACGGCGGGAGCGCCGCCGAGTCGCGGCAGCGCCATCCGCGCAAACATCGGCTCGACAAGGAACAACAATGCCGCCGCAACAAATACTGTGAGGGCGAAGAGCGCTTGCATGGGTGGTTTTATGACTCCGGTTTGCCAATCCGCTTGGGGTTGAGGCGCAATCGGAGCACGCGTTCCTGATAGCGCAATGCCCGGTACCAACCGGGAACGACCGGGTAGTTTCGTTTTCCTTCCAGCAGTTGTTCCAGCAAGGCAGTGTCCTTGATTCCGTGGACAAGACGCATGGCGGGGGTGAGCCGCAATCGTTTTTCGTGGTGGACCAGAGCATACCACCGGTTTAATTCGACGAACTCAGCGTGTTCAGTCCGCGGATGGAACGGTTTACGAGTGTCAAAGGTTCCTTCAAAGTCAAACCATGGTTGTAGATAACTCCAGTAGCGCTTGGAGTAAAAAGCGGCGCCATTGATGCAGTGGTACATTCCCCACATCTTGTCTTTAACGTGGAACCCCATGATCCGTGTCCGGTCGCTCCAGAGGCGGAGGAAAAACTCAAAACAATCCTTCTTTACCGGCACGACATCCGGCTCCCACCAAAACCAACAAGTGCATTCGATATGCTCCTCGATGTGTTGTGCAATCGTCGCCCATTTGTGGGAGATGCGCCGGAATTTTTTCTCATACGGCGGCTCGACATAGGGAAAATACGAATGTGGAATTTGTGTCTTCAGGCGGTATTCCGGCGGGCCGGTGAAGAGAAGGTGGAAAGGCGACCTCATTTCAACCAAATCGGCCCAGTGATCGAGCATCAACTGAAACCGTTCAGCCGACGGTCCGTCGTGATATGGCATCACAAACTGCAGCATGGCTGGCGATGCGCTTCATACAGGCAACGCCCGTCTCCGTCGAGCGCAAACCGGATCGCCTCCCCTCCGTCCTGTTCATGTTCGACGTGGTCAACGGGTTCGCCGATGTTTTTCTTCAATCTTGCATTCATGAGCATCGCCACAATCACCGCTTGGTTGTGCTCCGTGGAAGAAAAAGCCTGCGGTGGGTATGCAACGCTGGCAAAAGTTTCACCGCCCACCGGTGCTGTCCGAGTTTCTGCGCACCCCATCGTGAGACAAGGCAACGCGCTTGAAGTTCCTGGATGCCGACGCGAAACTTTTGCGCCAAACCGGGCGGGGCCATTTTGCGCCAATTTTGTGCTATAAGTAATCCCGTATGAAGGTTCGTCCATATCGTTTGGTGTTCCTTTGTGCGGCGGCAATGAGTCTGGTTCTCCTGCCGGCTCAAGCGGTCATCCTGAGTTTCACCGACAACCCGGACTACAACACCTCGGCGCCGACCGGCACGCTGGCCGGCAGCGGCTGGGATTTGCAGGGAATCTGGGGGTCTTTTCTCGGAACGCCGATTGCGCCGCGGTATTTTCTCGCCGCCAAACATGTCGGCGGCACACCTGGCGACGTGTTTACGCTCAACGGGGTGGATTTTCACACGATCGCTTTTTATGATTCTCCGAACAGCGATTTGCGCGTTTGGAAAGTGGCAGAAACGTTCCCTGCGTACGCTCCGTTGTACACCGCTACCAACGAGGTCGGTTCTTCTCTGGTCGTGTTCGGTCGGGGCACGCAACGCGGAGCCGCCGTGATCGTAAGCGGTCACACCAACGGCTGGAGATGGGGCGTCGCCGATCAGCGGCGCCGTTGGGGCGAGAACGTGGTGAGCGCGACGGTGGATTTCAACGGGGTGAGCGGCGCGCTGTTGAAGGTCGAGTTCAATCGGACGGGCGGCCCGATCAACGAGGCTCATCTTTCGACGGGCGATTCCAGCGGAGCGGTTTTTCTCCAGGAGAGCAATGTTTGGAAGCTGGCCGGGATCAATTATTCCGTGGACGGGTATTTCAGCACGGACGGCACCACCAACACCCAGTTTGACGCGGCGCTGTTGGATATGGGCGGGCTTTGGATTGGTAGTGGGACGAATTGGACGTACATCTTCAACACGCTGCAGGATAAACCGAGTTCGTTTTATGCCACGCGTGTCTCGCAGTTTGCCGACTGGATTCGGAGCGTGACGGATAACGAGATCGGTCCGGACCTGCGGTTGGAGCTGGCGATCCTCTCCAATCAGGTTGCCGTGTTGAGTTTTCCGAGCGCGTCGAACCGCCTGTATCGCATTCAGTACAGCTCGGATTTGCGCAGCAACAGTTGGCAGGCGCTGACAAACGACATCGCCGGCACCGGCCAGGTCATTGAGGTGCAGGACCCGGCCTCGCCGGGCGAGCCGTGCCGGTTTTATCGGCTGCAACTGTTGCGATAGGCGTTTGCCGATCAGGCGCCGAACTTGTCGAGGCGGCGGGCGTTGGCCTGCATGTGGCGGATGAGATATTTGGCCTCGAACACGCCGAGCGAGCCGTGATTGCAGGCACGTTCGGTGAATCGTTCCATGCCGTCCCAACCGGCAATCTCGCTGGTAATCATCACCGGCTGCGGATGCCAGGAATGGCCTTTGACCGGCACAGGGGTCGAGTGGTCGCCGGTCACGACGAGGACGTCGGGTTGGGCGGCGATCAGGGTTCCCAGCGCGGCGTCGCCTTCCTCGATGGCGGCGACTTTGGCGGCGAAATTACCGTCTTCGCCGGCGGCATCGGTCGGTTTGATGTGGACGAAGACGAAGTCGTAGGTTTTGAGCGCCTCGACGGCCATTTCGGTTTCTTCCTGTAAAGAGTGGGCGCCTTCGAGTTTGGTCATGCCAACCAGTTGGGCGAGTCCCTTGTACATGGGGTAGATGGCGATGCAGGCGGCTTTGAGGCCGTAGCGTTCCTCGAAGGTCTCGATCTTCGGCTGGTGGGCGATGCCGCGCAACAGGAATCCGTTGGCCGGTTTGCAATCTTTCAGCAGCGGGAGTGCGAGTTTGTAGAACTCGGCGACGACCTGGGCGGTTTTCTCGGTTTTGGCCGATTTTTTCAGTGGTTTGGCCTCGGCAATCGGAAGCCCTTCGCGGTGCGGGTCACTGTCGCTGAGCGGGCCTTCGAGTCCTTTGCCGCGGAAGACGACGACAAAACGGTGGCCTTTGCCGGGTTTGATGATGACCTCGACATCGCCGATTTTTTTGATGGCCTTTGAAAGGATGGCGCATTGCGCCTCGCAGACGGCCGTGTCAATACGGCCCGCCCGTCGGTCGGTGACGATCCCGTTGGCGTTGAGCGAGCAGAAGTTGGCGCGAGCGGCCACGTCGCCGGCTTTGAGGTCAATACCGACGCCGAGCGCCTCGATGACGCCACGGCCGACTTCAACTTCGAGCGGGTCGTAGCCGAACAGGCCGAGGTGGCCGGGGCCGCTGCCGGGGGTGATGCCGTGGGCGACGGGAATCAGGCGCCCCATGGCCGATTTTTTGGCCAGTTTGTCGAGGTTGGGGGTTTTTGCGACTTCGAGCGGGGTTTGGAAATTGGTTTTTTCGGTGGCAATGTCGCCGACTCCGTCAAATACGACGAGAGCGAGTTTGGTGGTGTTGGCGATGGTCAGGTTTTTGTAAACGGCATCCAGGTTCATGTTGGTGTCTCCTTTAATTTTGCCTTGCAAACAGTTCAACAGCGCGTCATCCTGACACAGCTTTGGCCGGGTTGTCAAAGCTGAAAAACAGAAGGACCGTGCCGAAGTTGCGCCATCATGATTCGCTCGTTTGTCTTCAACAACGGCAAGCTCGTCGGGCAGGACCTCGACATTGACAGCCTCAAGCTGGTGATGTTCGACAAGGGGTTGCATGTCTGGATTGACCTGGAAAACGTGTCTGATGAGGAAGCCAAGCAGGTTCTGGAGGGGGTGTGCAACTTCCATCCGTTGGCCATTGAAGACTGTATTCAGCCGAGTGACCGTCCCAAGGTGGATGAGTATGAGACCTATTTGTTCATGGTGATTCATGCGGTGGATTTCATGCGGGGCAAGGAACGTTTCCTGACAACCGAATTGAACATCTTCATGGGCAAGGATTTTGTCGTCACCTACCACCGCGACCCGTTGCGCAGTATCACCGCGACCGTGGACCGTGTTCAAAAAAACTCCCTGGCCGTCGCACGCGCGCCCGATCGTCTGACGCACACGATCCTTGATTTCCTCATTGAGAATTATCGCCCTGTCATGGAGGAGTTGTCGGGCGAGATCGAACAGCTCGAACAACGGGTTCTTTCGGAAAAAGCCAAAGATATTCTGGCCGAAGTGCTCAAGGTCAAGGACGACGTGCAGAAGCTTCGCCAGATCATCGCTCCTCAACGCGAGGTGATCGCCCGATTTGCCCGCGGCGAATTCAGCCTCGTCCGACAACATCTGTTGCCGTACTACCGCGATTTGTACGATCAACTGGTGCGAATCAGCGATTCCGCCGAGACCTACCGGGACGCGCTTACCAGCGTGCTCCAGGTCCAACTCAACCTCCAGCAGACCCAGATCAACGAAGTCATCAAGGTCCTCACCGTGCTGGCCACGCTGGCAATGCCGATCCTGATCATTACCAGCTACTACGGAATGAATTTCCCCCATTTCCCACCGATTGATCCCGACAGCGGACGAATCGCGGAAGCCTACGCCTGGATTTTCGGAATCACATTGGTCTCCACCCTGGCCTTGTACCTCTACCTCAAACGCAAAGGCTGGTTCTGAAAAACCCGATGAAAACCACCTTTCTCGACAAATTGATCGGGCGCATTGACCGTATTGACCCGCAGAGCCTGCAAAGCGTTGTCCTCAAACTTTCCCGCGAAAAAGGCTTCCTCGAAACCCTCTTCAACACCATCCAGGAAGGCATCATCGTCGCCGACGCCGAAGGCCGCATCCGCTACCTCAACGCCGCCGCCAGCGACCTGCTCGGCATTCCCCTCGACACCGCCGAGGGCACGCCGCTGTCCCGTTACCTGCGCGACCTTGACTGGCAGAAAATCTGGTCCGCCGACCGCGAGGAATGGAGCAAGGTCATCACACAAGAACTGGAAGTCTTCTACCCCTGCCGCCGATTCCTGAGCTTCTATATCGTTCCACTGCTCGACTCCGAACAGACACAGGTGACCGCCATGGCCGTCATCTTCCGCGACGTCACCGAAGCCCGCCGCCACACCGAGAGCGCCATCGAATCGGAAAAAATCTCCGCCCTCACCCTCCTCGCTGCCGGTGTCGCCCACGAAATCGGCAACCCGCTCAACTCGCTGAACATCCACCTGCAACTGATGGAACGCGAACTGAAAAAACTCCCCGCCGCCTCCGCTCGTCGGCTCCGCGAGGACATCCGGGTTGCCCGCGAAGAGGTCAGCCGCCTCGACCGCATCATCAACCAGTTCCTCCGCGCCATTCGTCCCACCAAACCCGACCTCCAACGCGCCTCCGTCAACGACGTCCTCGTCGAAACCCTCGCCCTGCTCGAACACGACCTTGCCAATCGCGACATCCTCGTCGAACAGGAACTCACCTCCGATCTGCCCCAAACCCTCGTGGACCGCGCCCAACTCAAACAAGCCTTCTACAACGTCATCAAAAATGCCCTTCAGGCCATGCGCGCCGGCGGCATCCTCCGTCTCCGCACGGAAGCCAACGACACCCACGTCATCGTCTCCTTCATAGACACCGGCCACGGCATCGCTCCCGAACAGATCGGGCGCATCTTCGAACCGTACTACACCACCAAAACCGAAGGCAGCGGCCTTGGCCTGATGATCGTCCAACGCATCATCCGCGAACACGGCGGCGCCATCGAAGTCGAAAGCAACCTCGGCCGTGGCACCACCTTCCGCATCAAACTGCCCATTTACGAAAAACGCGCCCGCCTCCTGCCGGCGGGTAAACCCGAAACCGACAAAACCACATCATGAACAAACCAACCGTATTGGTGGCTGACGACGAACGCGGCACCCGCGAGGGCCTCGAACGGGCGCTGCGCGACCGTTACGACGTGCTCGTGGCCGAGGACGGACAAAAAGCTCTCCAGTTGCTGGAAGAACACCACGCCGACGTGTTGATTACCGACCTCAAAATGCCCGGCCTCGACGGCATGGCCCTGCTCAAACGCGCCATGGCCCTGCAAAAACCACCCGTTTGCATCGTCATGACCGCCTACGGCTCCATCGAAAGCGCCGTCGCCGCCATGCAGGCCGGCGCCTACCACTACCTCACCAAACCCAACATCAACCTCGACGAACTCGAACTGGTCATCCAACGCGCCCTCAGCGCCCGCCAGATCGAGTCCGAAAACGTCCACCTCCGCGAACAACTCGACCGCAAGTTCGGCCTCGAAAACATCGTCGGCGCCTCCCCCGCCATGCAACAGGTCTTCGACATCACCCAACAGGTCGCCCCCACCCGCGCCACCGTCCTGATCACCGGCGAAACCGGCACCGGCAAGGAACTCGTCGCCCACGCCATCCACAACCTCTCCCCCCGCAAAAAAGCCCCTTTCATCGCCGTCCACGCCGCCGCCCTGCCCAGCACACTGCTGGAAAGCGAACTGTTCGGCCACGAAAAAGGCGCCTTCACCGGCGCTGTCGAACGACGCATCGGCCGCTTCGAGCTGGCCGACGGCGGAACACTGTTTCTGGACGAAATCAGTGAACTGGAACCGCAAATCCAGGTCAAACTGCTTCGCGTACTCGAAGAACGCGCCTTCGAACGGGTCGGCGGCCAGAAAACCATCGAGGTGGATGTCCGCCTCATCGCCGCCTCCAACAAGGATTTGAAAAAACTGGTCGCCGAAGGCAAGTTCCGCGACGACCTTTATTACCGCCTCAGCGTGGTCACCATCGCGTTGCCGCCGTTGCGCGAGCGGCGCGAAGACATCCCGTTGCTTGTAAAAGCGTTCCTGCGCCAGGCCAACGAGGAAAACGGCAAAAACGTCGCCGAACTCACTCCCGAAGCCATGAACGTGTTGATGGCGTACGACTGGCCGGGCAATGTCCGTGAACTGCGAAACACCATCGAACAGATGGTCGTGCTGGCGCGCAGCGAGAAACTCACCCTGCGCGATGTGCCCGCTGCCATCCGCGGCGGCGCGGACCTGACGAAGATTTCCGTCGTGCGCGCCGGCATGACGGTCGAGGAGGCGGAGAGAGAATTGATTGTGCAGGCGCTGAAAGAACTCAAGGGCAACCGTACCCGGGCCGCCGAGAAAATCGGCATGAGCCGGCGCACCCTGCACCGCAAACTGAAAAAATACGGTCTCGAAAACCTGTAACCTGTCATCCGAGAGAGGAATCCCGTGCCGATCACCGCTGATGATGTCAAAGTCCAAAAGGCCGTCTGGCAGCTTGAATTGGGCCGCGGCAAAATATGGATCCAATGGGGCGCCGCCATCCTGCTGGCAGTGGCGTTGAGCCTGGTGTACATCGCCAACCAGTTCCGCGGCCTGGAACGGGCCGAGGCGATGGATATGGCGCAACTGGCCCGCAACATCGCCCGCGGCCAGGGCTACACCACCTACGTCATCCGCCCGCTGAGTCTCTGGCAGCTCCAGGAACACAGCCGCGATCATCAACCCCGCCTGATGAATCACCCGGACCTGGTCAACCCGCCACTGTATCCGCTGGTGTTGGCCGCGCTGTTCAAGCTCGTGCCCGCGTCGGTTTTCGACTACTCCATGAACGAGCCGATCTTCAAACCCGAACGCTGGATCATTGTCCCGTTCAACCAGCTTTGTCTGTTTCTAAGCCTGTTGCTGGTTTATTTCTGGGCACGGCAGTTGTTTGACCAACGGGTGGCAGTCACCGCCGCGTTCGCGCTGCTGTTTTCCGATACGCTGTGGTTTTTCAGCATTTCGGGGTTGCCGACCAGTTTCCTGATGTTGTTGTTCCTGTTGTCGCTGTTCTGTCTGTGGCTGGCCGACCGGCGGTGGCACCCGGAGCCGACGGAAACAGCGCCGGGACATGGCTGGTTGAACTGGTTGCTGGTGCTGGCCAGCGCCGGGTTGCTGGGATTGTGTTTTCTGACTCGATATTCGATGGCGTTTCTGCTGTTGCCGATGGGGGTGTACGCCGGCTGTGTCTGCCGGGGACGCGGCCCGTGGCGTGTCGTGGCGGGCGTGGTGTTGTACGTGTTGGTGTTTGGGGCCGTGATCACGCCGTGGCTGGTCCGCAACCTGTCGTTGTGCGGAGCGCCGCTGGGGATTGTGTACAGCGAGTTTGCTCACGGCATCACCTATGCCCAACTGAAACCGGATTTTGAGCGCGCCTTTGAGATCGGTCCGATGGGCACGCGCCTTTTGAACCAGTCGCGTTTCTATCTGCTGGACGCTTTCAAGGATATGGGCGCCAGTTTCCTGGTGTTTTTCTTCGTGGTCAGTCTGATGTACGGGTTCAAGCGCAGTGAGACAATGCGCCTGCGGCGGGTGGTGTGGGGCGGACTGTTGTGCGTGATCTTCGGCATGTCCTGCATTCTGATTCCCTATGACGAAACCGAGGGACCACGCCGGTTCGTGACGGGGGGCAATCTGCTGGTGTTGTTCCTGCCGCTGGTGACGGTGTATGGCACGGCGTTTTTCTACCTGTTGCTGGATCGAATCGCGTTTCCGGCGCGCCTGCTGCGACTGGGCGTCATCGGCCTGTTCCTCGGCGTCAACGCCGCCGCGTTGATCTACTCGTTGTTGCCGCCGCGCCGCGGGCCGTACCCGTATCCGCCCTATTGCGCTTATTACACAAAACTGGCGGCCAACTGGTTTGAGTCGGACGAGGTGGGCGCCAGCGATCTGCCGTGGTCCATCGCCTGGGTGGGTGACCGCCGGACGGTGTGGTTGCCGAAGACCGCCGACGATCTGGTCATGATTCACGATCACGTCGCGCCCAAAGGGTTATCGTTCATCCTGCTGACGCCGCGACTCTTGAACGGCCGGTTCCAGAGCGACCTGACCAAGGGAGAATACAAGGCGTGGTTTGCCGTCATCAGCGGACGGCTCCCGGCGAATTTCCCGCTCAAGATCGCCACGCTCTACGCTCCCGCCGGCGAACAAATCCTCTACGCCGACCGTGCGCGTTGGGCCGACAAAAAGATTGGCGAGCCGCCCAGCCGCGAAAAGAAACCGAAGAAAACCGACGAGAAATAATGGAATCCTCCCTCGCCATCCTGGGGCGCGCCGCGCTGGCCTACGCGCTTGCCTGCGCCGGCGGCCTCCTCAGCGCCCGCGCCGGTGTGTCGCACCGACGGCTTTGTGGCCTCATCAGCCTGGCGGCAGGCACGTTGTTCGGAGTGACGCTGTTTTCGATTTTGCCGGAGAGCCTTCATGAAATGCGCGGGGGACCGTTTCTGGTGGCCGTCGCCTCCGGTTATCTCGTGTTTGGGCTGTTGACCCGCTATGTGTTTCACGTTTGCCCCGCGTGCGCCGCCAGCCATTTTGATGAGGCGTTGACGCATCGGTTCAGCGAGATTGCCGCGGGACTGGTCATCGCGCTGGCGGTGCACAGCACGATGGACGGCCTGGCGTTGGCCGCCGGACACCGGGCGCACGGCGGCGCGGGGCCGCTGGATTGGTCGGTGCTGGTGGCGGTGTGCGTGCACAAGGTGCCCGAAGGACTGGCGTTGGGGGCGTTACTGCTCGGAGCGGGGTTTCCGCGCGCCCGCGTCCTCGTTTGGGTTGCCGCGGTGGAAGCGACAACCCTGCTCGGCGCCGTGCTCGGTCTCTGGGGGCTGCGCCACGTCAACGAATGGTGGATTGCCGCCGTTCTTGCTCATGCCGGCGGCGGTTTCCTGTATCTGGCCGCGCACGCGGTCTTGGGCGAGCTGTTGAAACACGGTAAAACGATGGTGCTGGGAGGATTCGCCGCGGGGGTGGCATTGATCGCGGCTCTAAACCTGCTGTTGCGTCTGTTGTGAAACTTTTTCGACCGGTTCTGTGGTGGTTGCTGGCGGCGGGTGCCGTGATGGTGGCGGCGCTGGCCTGGTGGCGGGTGCGGCAGGCCGATCTGTTTTCCGCGCCGTTACGTGTTGAGACTTTTGGCGGAACCAACTACATCATCCAACTGACCGCCGCCACGGTCGGGCGCGTTCAGACCGGTTATCTTGTCATCGTCACGGCCCGTCTGGAAAACCCCAATCCGTTCGAGGTGCTGTTGCAACGCGATTGGTTTGTGTTGACCGATGAGTCGCGCGATTATTTTCAACCCAACACCAACGGGACCCAGACCGCGATCATCCGTATCCCGCCCGGCGGACGGCTGGAGCGGGAGATGTTTTGCTACACTGTGTCCGGCGACAGCTTCAAGGGATGGCTCGCCCTGATGGCGGGGCATCAGCGCTTGATACCGATCAAGTCCCGTCAACCATATCACCCTCATCTCAACGACGGCGAGTTTGTCACGTTCCGCCGCCGCGATTGGTAAGGAGACCGTTATGTTCAAGAAACTTCGCAATCTCCTGCTCTTCGGTCTCATTGCGGCGCTTGGCGCCGTCATCGTGTACCAACGTTTCTTTTGGAGTGGCGCCGCGCGCGTCATTCGCACCGTGGATGCCCCGGCCATGTTGCGGCAGATTCAGTCGTTGCAGGAGTTGGCCACCGTCAAATACACCATCCAGAAGGTCATCGGCTTGGAAGAACAAAAAGTCCCCTTTGGCGCTGAGAACGTGATGATGGTTGTCCTCGCCCACGTCAAGGCCGGCGTGGACCTTGGCGCCCTGCGACCGGAAGACATCCAACCGGGCGCCGATCGCCGAATCACGTTGCGTCTTCCGCCTGCCCGGATTCTGGACATCTATCTTGATGACAAGGAGACAAAGGTCTATCAACGTTCCGTTACCTGGTGGACGCCGTGGGTGCCCAACAACCCCGCCCTCGAACAACAAGCTCGACAGGCTGCCCTTGAAACCGTTCAACTGACCGCCCTCCAGTCCGGCATCCTCAGCAACGCCCAGCAAAACGCCGAAACCGCATTGCGCACCTTCCTTCAGGCCGCCGGGTTCCAGCAGGTGACCGTTTTGTCCCGCCCCTGAACAGTGGGGGTTGTCCGACGTGACAGGTTGAATTGGACGAAGCCGAGGAATGATCAGGCAGTTGGGAATCGGATGCGATCTAGGCGGAAGGTGCGAATTTCCTTTTGAAGTTCGCAATAGCCGGTCAGATAGGCCATGGGAAAACCTTCGACCCGGTAAAGCATGGCCGGTTGAACCCGGCGCCGCGCACCCGGTGTCGTGCCGCCATGGTACACAAACTCGACCGGCTCCTGCCGCCGCAACGCCCGCAACAGGCGGCGTTCCGTGGCATCATTGGAATCGCAAATCGGCAGGCGTTTGGCCGAACGCCATTCGTCCAGCCACATCTCATTTTCGGGCGGTAGATCAACCAGCTCGTCCGTCGGCTGAATCAACGCCATGGTTTTGCCCGGCAAGACCGCGACCGTCACCAACGAGGTCAGTCGCTGAAAGAAACCGCGTCGTCCAATGCCCACAAGTGTTCCTCCCTTCGGAGGGGAGGATTGCCGATTCGAAAAAGCCGTTCAAGACGGAATTGACCATGTTACAACGCGCCGGAGACGGCGCTTGTGTATCGCTGGACGGTCGGCTAGTCTTTGCCCATGAAACAACTGATTCTGTTTCTTGCCCTGGCTGTTGCCGTCACGGCGCAGGCCGAAACCCTCAAAGAACTCCTTTCCGGCAAAACCATTCCGCTCTCTCTCAAACTCAAAGACCTTAACAACGACTGGCGACGCCTGAACGTCGGCGGCGCCATGGAAATGTCTTCCAACGTCTCCCGCGCCTACGCCGCCATGTTCGGCGGCAGCGCGGGCAGCTATTACACCAAGGGCGACACCGTTACCGCCGACGGCGAGACCTACCTCATCGCCTACAAGATGCAGGTGAAGTTGCCCGACATGACGGTGATAATGCGCGGCCAGCCACCCGCCCCGGAAAAACCGACGCCGGATACGGTGTTGTCGCTCTGTCTGTTGCATCTGCGGACGGTGGACAGTTTCACCGACATTCGTCCTTTTGATTTCGAGCTGGAACTGGCCGGCGGCGACACGTCGCCCGCCGCGCTGGAGGAGGCGCGGGAAAAGGCCGCCCGCTCGTTGGGATTGCAAAACCTCAAGGCCATCGGCGCGGCATTGTTGGCGTACGCGCAGGATGGCGACAAGACGTTACCGCCAATGAAAGACGCCGCCGCCACGCGCAAGGCCCTGGAGCCGTATTGCAAAATCAAGGACGCCTTCAGCGAGCCGTATCTCCCGAATCCTTCCCTGTCCGGGCGCAAGCTTGCCGACATCGAGAATCCCGGCGGGATTGTGGCGTTTTACGAAGAGAAACCGGTCAATGAGACGCGGGCGGTGTTGTATCTGGACGGGCGTTGCGAGCGTGTCGCGGAATCGAAGTGGCCCGCGCTGAAGAAAGCCTCCCAAATTCCGTAGCGCCGGGGGTTACTGGATCATCTGGATGGCGGCGCCGTTGATGATGATGCCCGCGCCGCCGCCGACAGCGCCGCGAATGATGCGCCGTCCGCCGGTGGGCGGGGTATCGCCCCAGTCGTCGTCCTCGTCGGTTTCTTTGGATTCGTCGTAGATGTTGAATTGGAGGCGCTGGAAAGCGGCGCGTTGGAATCGGGCCTTGCCGAAGCTCTCGCTGGAACCGCTCAGGGTGTCGGGTGTGAGGGTTTCCAGCGCGAGGGTAACGTGTCCGCCGTCGGCAAAGAAAGCCCGCAGGTCGTTGATCTGGCGGCGCGGTTTCTCGGCGGTTTTGCTGGCGAGAGCGATTTCGGCGACGCGTTCGAGCGGGATTTCCAGTTTCGCGTAGGAGGTGGCGAAGTGGAGCTGGCCGTTGGCGATGGTGTCGAGGTGGCCGCTGAGTTTGTCGCCGTTGGTCAATCGCACGAAATCTTCCTCGTTGGCCCTGGCGCCGCCGGTGCTGAGATCGAGTTTGCCGTCCCATTCGGTGACGACAATGTTGCTGATGCGCAGCGGTTGTCCCTGGGCGACGAATCCGATGCCCGTTCCTTTGCCGGTGAAGTCGGCGCGGTCGGTCCATTGTTTGACCAGGACGCCATCAATGAACAGCGCGATGGTTTTCTGAGGTTTGTTGATCTTGAGGGCGATGCGGGCCTTGTTTTTGCGCTGGAGGGTTTCGACGTTGACGTACTGGTCAATGTTGTTCATGCCGCTGTTGCGCTGGCACCGCTGCAAATACACGGTGCCGCTGCTGATCTGGAGGGCGTAGCAATCGCTGTTGTAGTAATTCTCGAAGTTCTCGGCGTAAAAAAGCATGTAGAAATTCACGTGTCCCATCCACGCCACGTCGCACTCGATGCTGGCCACCTCCGGCAGTTTCACATCGCGCCCGATCGTGACGCCTCCGATGCCGCCGGCCGCCACCAAAGCCCCCTTTTTGAAAGTCCAGCCCGCACGCCCGCCCCGTTGCTGCCAGCCTTCCAATCCGGTCGGGCCGCTGTACAACACCGATGTCACGCCCAGCCCCGGCTGAAGCGCGGCCAGCATCGGACGGCGAATGGTCAACTCGCCCCCGTACCACGTTTGCAGTTTCAGCGCTTCTTTCGTCAACGCCACAATCTCGCCCGACAACGAATCGCCGTTGGTCAACTGCGCCAACGCGCGAGGCGCGCCGCCCCGCGGGATGGCGACGTTGCCAAACTGGATTTCGTTGACGTTGGCCAGCGTGAACGTGATCGTCCCGCTCGCATCCGGACGGCTCCAGCGCACCCCTTCTTCGGGATGAGCCGACACCAGCGTCCCGTGAAGCACGTCGGCGTTTTTGAACTTCAAAACGTCCTCGCCCTTCTCGGTCGTTGGCGACGCGGCGGTTGTCGCCGCGGACCCGCCGCCACGGGTTGGTGGCGGAACATTGATGGCGGGTTTATCGGGCTTGGCACCGCTGGGAGGAGCCACCTCGATGGTCAGTTCGGCGCGAATCGAGGCGGTCGCCAGCGTCAACAGGACGGCAAGAAGAAAGCGTTTCATGATTGCCACTGTAGAGCCGCTCCCTGTTACAATCAAGCTCGGTGCAGCCGTCGTCGGGCGCTTTGGGCTTGTCACGGAAACACGGCCTCATGAAGATGTGACCATGAACTCCTTGGAAGGCAAGACGGCTATCGTCACCGGGGTGAGTCGCGGAATCGGGCTGGCCATTTGCCGCGCGTTGCAGGACGCCGGCGCGCGGCTCGGATTGATCGGGCGCCAGAAACCGCCACCGGATGTCGTCGGGACGTTCGTCCATTGCGATTTTGCCGATGTGGAGAGCGTGCCGGGCGCCGTCCGCGAACTCGTTGCGAGCCTCGGTTCGGTTGATTTCCTCGTCAACAATGCCGGGACGTTTCTGGAAAAGCCTGTGCCCGAACTGGCGCTGGCCGATTGGGAACGGGTGTTGCGCGTGAACCTGACGGCCACGTTTCTGGTGACGCGCGAGGTGTTGGCCGGCATGATCGCGCGACGGCAGGGACGCATCATCAACATTGCCAGCACGGCCAGTGTGCAGGGGTACCTGCATCAGTCGGCCTATGTGGCAAGCAAACACGCCCTGCTCGGATTTGCCCGCGCGTTGGCGCTGGAGGTGCGGCCGCACAACATCCACGTCCACAGCCTCTGTCCCGGCGGGGTGCGGACCGATCTGCTCCAGGGGACGTATCTGGGCCGCCGGCTGGAAGGGCAGGCGATGATTGAACCTGCGGATGTCGCCGCGATGGTGCTGTTTCTCCTCCGGCAACCGGACAACATTGACCTACCCGAGGTGATTGTCCGTCGGTTCGACGCGACTGCTCCCGCCCGGTAACCCGCCCGCTTGGGCGGAAGGGGATGAAAGATTTTGATTGACTGTGAGCATATTATTACTAGATTCGCTCACATTCAATCATGACGCAGGATGAACCCAGAGACCTGGCGCCGCAACGGTTGGATCGCCTCCGGGCATTGATCCGCGAAAGCGGCGTCATCCGTATCGAGGCAATCTGTCGCCGACTCGGCGTGTCGCCGGCCACGGCGCGGCGCGATCTCGACCAGCTCGAGCGTTCGGGCGCCATCCGCCGGGTACACGGCGGAGCCGTCAGCGTTGAGAGCCGGCTCGATGAGCCGCTTTTCGACAGCAAAACCTCCATTGCGGCAAAAGAAAAACGGCGGATCGCGGAGGCGGCGCTGGAATTCATCGGGCCGGAGGAAACGATTTACCTCGACGGCGGCAGCACGGTACTGGAACTGGCCCGTCTGTTGCGGGAACGAACGAATCTGACGGTGGTGACAAACTCGTTGCGGGCGGCCATTGAACTGGCCGGGCGGGGGCCGCGATTGATTCTTATCGGCGGCGAGTTGCGGCGGTTGAGCCAGACAATGGTCGGACCGTTGACGCGGCTGACGTTGCAGGAGCTGCATTTGGACAAGGCGTTCATGGGCACCATTGGAGTCTCGCTCAAGGAGGGGATGACCACCACGGATCCGGGCGAGGCGTACACGAAGGAACTGGTCATGGGCCAGGCACGGCAGGTTATTCTCCTGGCCGACAGCAGCAAGGCCGGCAAGGTATCGTTTGCGCGCGCCGGCGGCTTGGAGCGCGTCCATGTGTTCATCACCGACCGAGCCGTGGACAAGAATTTCGCAAAGGAACTCACTCAACAAGGCATCAAACTCGTTCGAGTATAACAAGGAAAGACAATGAATCGAAAATCACCCGTTTACCTCAGCGACAAACGTCCGGATTTCTCGCCGGGCGTCATCTCCTGCGGGAAAATCCCCCGCTATCAGTTCAAGGGCAACCTGAAGACCGAGCTGGCGGCCGGGCGCATCACGAAGGCGGAGGCGATCAACCTGCTTGAAGACATGCTCATGATTCGCGAGCTGGAGGAGATGATCGTCAAGCTCCGTTCGGGCGCGTACGAACCGACGCCACACTTCAACTATCGCGGTCCAACCCATGTGTCTGTCGGCCAGGAAGGGACGGCGGCGGGCGCTTGTTCGGTGTTGAAGCTTTCCGACAAGATCACCAGCACCCACCGCGGCCACGGCGAATCACTTGCCAAGGGCACCGTCGCTATCCGCGCCATGAGCGATGAGCAGTTGAAGGCGCGGGTGCCCGGTGGTCGGGCCGCCACGCGCGACGAGTTGATGGAGGCCGCCCTGGAAGAGCATGTGTACCGGATGATTTGTGAGTTGTTCGGCAAGGAAGACGGCTATTGCAAGGGCCGCGGCGGCTCGATGCACATCGCCGATTTCACTGTCGGACACCTCGGCGCCAATGCCATTGTCGGCGGCGGTGTGCCCATTGCCACCGGTGCCGCGATGGGATTGCGGTATCTGGGGCGTGACGATGTGGTTTGCTGTTTTGCTGGTGACGGCGCGTACGCCAATGGAGTAGTGCTCGAAGCGCTCAACTGGGCCGCGCAATACCAGTTCACCAACGAACTGGCCGACGGCCACCGGTTTGGCATCCCGATTATTTTCCTGATCTGTAACAATCAATACGGCATGACCCACCGCACTCGCGACGAGGTGATGGGAATTGCCGACATGGCGCGTCGCGCCGCCGGGTTTGCCGACAACAACATGCATGCCGAGGTCGTCAACGGCATGGACCCGCTCGCGGTGCGCGACGCTGTCAGCCGCGCCGCCGCGCTTTGCCGCCAGGGCAAGGGACCGGTGTTGTTGGACGTGCACACCTATCGGTATTGGGGGCATTCGCTCAGCGATCCGCGCGTCGAGTACCGCACCAAGGAGGAAGAAGCCGCATGGAAGGCGCTGGACGCCATTGATGGGTTCAAAAAGCAGGTTCTCGAAAACAAGGTCCTCTCCCCAACGGCGCTGGCCGCTCTCGAAGAGCGTGTCCGCGAACGCAATGCCCGCGCCGCCAAACGCGCCGCCGCCGCTGCCGATCCCGCCGCCGAGGACGTGATCAAATACATGTACACCGACACCCGATGCGAAACCGTGCCGGAAGAATTTTCGAAAGTGGAAATCATCCAGCCGTTGCCGGAGATCAAGCGCGTCAACGGCGAGATCACCTACAAGGACGCCATCAAAGAAGCGCTCATCGAGGAGATGCTCCGCGACCGGCGCGTCATCGTGTACGGCGAGGACGTGGCCGACTACGGCGGCGCGTTCAAGGTCACCAAGGGCCTGCTGGAGTCGTTTGGGCGGGACCGGGTGTTCAACACGCCGATCAGCGAGGCCTGCATCTGCGGCACCGCTGTCGGCGCGGCCATGATCGGGTTGCGGCCCGTGGTGGAGTTGATGTATTTCGACTTCGCATTGATGAGCAGCGACCAGATCAGCAATCAGGCCGCCAAATGGCATTACATGAGCGGCGCCCAAACCGAGGTGCCGCTCGTCTATCGCGTCAGCGCCGGCGCCGGCAAAGGCTACGGCGGACAACATTCGCAGACGCTCGAATCCATGTTCTGTCACATCCCGGGTCTTTATGTGGTTTACCCGGCCACGCCGTACGACGCCAAAGGCATGTTGAAATCCGCCATCCGCGACAACAACCCGGTTATGTTCATCGAGTCGCAGGGGCTTTACGGACTCAAAGGCCCGGTGCCGCAGGAAGAGTATCTCGTCCCGCTCGGCGTCGCCGATGTCAAACGCGAAGGCAACGATCTGACATTCGTCACCTGGGGACCGCTTGTTCACGACTGCCTCAAAGCCGCCGACAAACTCCGGACCGAAAAAGGTGTCAACGCCGAAGTGATTGATCTCCGTTCGCTTGTCCCGCTCGACCTCGACACCGTGTTGCGCAGCGTCCAGAAGACCGGCAGATGTGTCGTGGCCAGCCAAGCCATTCACATCGGAAGCTACACCGGCGAAATTGCCAGCACCATTCAGGACCTCGCGTTCGACTATCTCGACGCTCCTGTCAAACGCGTCGGCGCCAAGAACGGCATCGCCCCGCAGAGCCACATCCTCGAAGCCGCCTTCCTGCCGAGCGTGCAAGACCTCCTCGACGCCGCCAACGCGATTCTGTGATGGACGAAATACGAAGCACGAAATCCCAAACCAGAAACAAGCACGAATGACCGAACATGGAACACAACAGCAGCCGACGGTCGCTTGTCATTCTGAGCGAAGCGAAGAATCTCTGTTGTTCGCTGGATTCCCGTCGGATGTGAACGCAACATCTGATGAATAGGAGGAAATCTATGGATGCAACGGTCAACTATTTCACACAACTCCTTGATGACAACGGTTACTACAAGTTCCAGAACGAGGTGGCACACGCAATGTACGACTCGCTTGGGCAAGGCTATGCGAGCAATGATAACGAGGTTGCTCTGGTTACCCGACTCGTCAACGCCACGAATGGCCTGAACTACAAGGGTATTCGCCTGCACAGCCAGAAGATTCACGGCGCAAAGTCATACGTACAATTCAAGCATCAGGACAAGCCGGTCACTAGGGAATTGGGTGATGCCGTCTTCATTACCGTGGTCACCCGTCAGAGAAAGCGGTTACTTCAGCGTGTTTGCTTTGTTCAACATAAACTCGCGAAGGACCAGACCTGGGCGTTGGATGACGCGCAACTCTTTCTGCTGAAGAACTTCCCGCTCATATCGGGCACGCAAGGCTTGTTCCGAGGAGCGAAAGAACTGGTGTTCCGGAATCACAGTCGCTTGCTTGGATGCTACGGCCTGTTCCATGAACCAGGTGAGATGGTGTTTGTATCCGCACCGCTCCTGACAGAACTGGCGAGCGGGCACAGTTCCATCGAACTGGCAAGCATATCCCAACCTAGCGCCAGTGGAATATTCCAAGTCGCATCTGGCTTCCCGTTCGGCCTACCAGCCTTCCTTTGGCATCCGATGCTCAAAGATTTCTTCCATGACTATATGCACTTCGTCGGGAAGTATGGCCTGTGGTGGCATCTGGCTTCGCCAGCCAATGGAATGCCTTTCCTTGGCAACACCGCGTTCGTTCGCGACCTACACGAGTACGCCCGCCACTGGACGTTGTGTAACATTGGCGAGTTCTCCTATGCTTTTGGAGCAACGCTTGACCCACAACTAGAGAAGGTGGCTGCGAGTCTGCTTATGGCCGTAGGAGCGCACGAGTTCTTCGACATCAACCAAGATGTGCCGGAAGCGAATATTGGGATCGCTGTTTTCGTTGCTCACATCAACGTGGGTGAATGATGAGATCAACACGACAGCGATACCTCGATGAACTCGGGATGACAATGTTGGAGGGAACAATCCAATGACCCAGTCCCATCCCATCGTCCAAGCCGAACCTGTCGAGAGCCTGATCCGCGTGATTCGTGGCCAGCGGGTTATGTTGGATGCCGATTTGGCGCGTGTGTACGGTGTGCCGACGAAGGTGCTGAACCAAGCAGTAAAACGGAATTTAAATCGGTTCCCGTCTGACTTCATGTTTCAGCTTACACCAGAAGAAGTTGCACACTTGAGGTCACAATTTGTGACCTCAAGTTCTGAGGCGAACCGGTTGCAAATTGCGAGCGGATCGGAAGATGCCGTGCGCTCACAATTTGTGACCGGTTCATATGGCGGACGCCGTTATCTCCCCTACGCCTTCACCGAGCACGGCGCAATCCAAGCCGCGAACGTCCTCAACAGCGATCGCGCGGTACAGATGGGTGTGTTCGTCGTGCGAGCGTTTGTGAAGATGCGCGAGACGTTGGTCGCGCACCGCGAGCTTGCCGAGAAACTCGCCGAACTGGAACGCAGCCTTCTCGCCCGACTCGACGCGCACGACCATCTCATCACAGGAATCATCAAAGAACTCCACCGCCTTGCCAACCCGCCGGAGCCGCCACGCAAACAAATCGGCTTCCAAGTTCGGGAGCGTCAGGCAATTTACCGAGTCAAAAGGAAATCATAGAATGGCCAATCCCATCATCATGCCGAAGTTCGGTCAGATGACCGAAGAAAGCGCCATTGTCGAATGGCGCAAAA
>CAZISE010000005.1:0-139657 GCA_964541945.1 uncultured Verrucomicrobiota bacterium | reverse complement strand
ACCGGGCTGACCGTTCGTCGCAGATGCGGCGCGTCAGCCTGGTTGCGTCCTGTCGGGCGAAGCGAACAAGGAAGTAACCACGAAACACAAGGAGTGCGTTCTGTCGTTTCCATTCCATCTCACATGCCCATGGGCCGAGGCCGTGACAGAGCATGGCCTTCCAGTAAACCGGTGTGTCGGGGACAAACTGCTGACAGTGTTGGATGGGGAACTGAACCGCAACCGGGCCGCAGAAACAGCGGGGCAAGCTTCCTGCTTGCCCGTTTTGACAAATAACTAACCAAGAGGCTTACCCGACTTTCCCATGCGCTTTGCGTGGGAACACAAGATGACGGCGCTCTTGCAGCGGAGCATTTTGGGCGACGGCGAGAAGCTACTGGCGATGCCACGCAGCAGTTCGTCGGTTTGGCAGAGGTCTGACGGGCAAAGGCTCAAAACCACGAGTGGCTTGTTACTTGAAAAAGTTTGTACCGGATGACGAGCTTGTAGGAGAAGCGAAGCCGTTGGGGAGGATGACAATAAAGGCGTTAGTCGCGAGGCATCGCAACTTTACCAGTACGAGTAAGGTCACGAATACCAAACGATTCCATTAATTCCAAGAAGGCGGCCACCTTGGACTCAGTACCGGTAATCTCGATGGTAAGGGCCGTGTGAGCGACGTCCACGATTTTGGCGCGAAAGATGTCGCAAATCTGCATGACCTCCGAACGATTTTTGGCATCTGCGGCCACTTTGAGCAGAACCAGTTCGCGATCCACATATTCGCCTTCACGAAAATCCTGAACTTCAATGACATCAATCAGCTTGTTGAGCTGCTTGATGATTTGTTCGAGCACAGCATCGTCACCCTTGACGACGATGGTCATGCGCGACATCGTTGCGTCCTGCGTCGGAGCCACATTGAGGGTGTCAATGTTGAAACCGCGACCGCTGAACAGGCCTGCAATGCGAACCAGCACGCCGAACTTGTTCTCGACCAACACAGATATGGTGTGTCTCATAAGGCGGCGTGTTTATACGAGAAGACCGACCATCAATCAACCCCTGATTTCGTGTCGCGTAACCGGTCTCGGCGTTTTGCCCTCAAACACACATCCATAAGGCCTGCCCCCTTCTCCAATCACTTTGTCAGGCAAGCGATGGGGCAGTTCATTCTGTCGAAATCCCGCCGCGATAGTTCAGCGCTTTCCCCGTATGTGTATCTGCCGTTGTTGGTATTCATCAGCCACCGCAACGTCAGAGGATAAATCGTGAGTGAGCCGTTTCTCCATCACATAATCGTCCATGACATAGCCGTGGCCGATATCGGCCACAACCTCGGAGCGCACCGCAAACCCATTGGCCCGATAGCAACGAAGCGCCCGTTCATTACGTTTGTTGACATTGAGAACCAGAAAACGGCAACCCGCGAGACGGGCTTGCTCGGCCACATGTCGCAACGCCGCTCTACCCCAGCCTTTGCCGTGGTGTTCGGGTAACAAATAGAGTTTGTGGAGCTTGTAATCACAGCCGCCGGGTTGCTTGCCGTGCGAACAAAAACCGATCATCTTCCCCTCCAAAAACAATCCTTCGTAAACGATCCCCTGCTCTTTGATCTCCCGTTGCATGAGCGCCAGATCATACATCCAGCCGAGCATGTACTCGATCTGCCCGTCGCTAATCATGCCGGGATAACAGCGACGCCAGATGATCCCAGCCAATCGCTGCACCTCGGACAACTCTTCCAACATCAACGCGCGAATCTCCATCAAACTCCAACTGCCATCGCCCCGCTGACCTGTCAATCCCTTTCAATAAATCGCACTTGTATCGGCCCCATTGTTCCCCTATATTCCGCCCGCCTTTGACGGCGGAGAGAAGACCATCTATGAATAAAAACTGTTACATATTCTCCTCGGAATCAGTCGCAGAAGGACACCCTGACAAAGTTTGCGACACCATTTCGGATGCCGTGCTGGACGCCTGTCTGGCCCAGGACAAATTCAGCCGTGTTGCCTGCGAATGCTACGCCAAATCCAATATCGTCATCGTTGGCGGCGAAATCACCACTAAGGCCAAGCTCGACTACGTCAAAATCGCCCGTGACACCATCCGCGAGATCGGTTACGTCAACGATGACGACGTGTTCCACGCCGACAAAGTCTTCGTCAATGTCATCGTCACCCAGCAGTCCCCCGACATCGCGCAAGGGGTGGATGCCCGCAGAGCCAAGGGTAAAAAGACCGCCAAACAGGGAGCCGGCGACCAGGGGCTCATGTTCGGCTACGCCTGCAACGAAACTCCCGAACTTATGCCGGCGCCCATCATGTTTGCCCACCGCCTCGGCCGCGAACTGACCCGCATCCGCAAGACCGGCAAGATCAAATGGCTGCGTCCCGACGCCAAATCCCAGGTCTCCGTCCTCTACGAGAACGACAAACCCGTCGCCATCACCAACGTCGTCATCTCCACCCAACACACCGCCGACATCGAACATGACGAGATCGAAAAATTCTGCATCGAAAAGGTTATCAAAAAAGTCCTGCCCTCGCACATGTTGACCCCCAAAACCGAGTTTCTCATCAACCCCACCGGCCGCTTCGTTATCGGCGGCCCCCAGGGCGACACCGGCCTAACCGGTCGCAAAATCATCGTGGACAGCTACGGCGGCATGGGCCGACACGGTGGCGGCGCTTTCAGCGGCAAGGACCCCACAAAAGTTGACCGCAGCGCCGCCTATATGGCCCGATGGGTTGCCAAAAACGTTGTGGCCGCCAAACTCGCCGCCAAGTGCGAAATCCAGTTCGCCTACGCCATCGGACACCCCCAGCCGGTCAGCATCCACATCAACACTTTTGGCACCGCGACGCTGCCCGAAGACAAAATCACCCGCGCCATCCAGCGTGTCTTCAGCTTCCAGCCGGCCGACATCATCGAACAACTCGACCTGCGGCGTCCCATCTACACCAAAACCACCAACTACGGTCATTTCGGCAAGAACGATCCCGATCTCACTTGGGAAAAGACCGATAAAGTCACCGCCCTCAAACAGGCCCTCTAACCATGCCCAAACACGACTACAAAATCCGCGACATCTCCCTCGCCGAATGGGGCCGTAAAACCATTCAGGTCTGCGAACAGGAAATGCCCGGCCTCATGGCCATTCGCGCCAAATACGGCCCCCAAAAACCGCTCCAGGGCGTCCGCATCACCGGCTCGCTCCACATGACCATTGAGACGGCGATCCTTATCGAGACCCTCACCCTGCTCGGCGCCTCCGTCCGCTGGGCCTCCTGCAACATCTTCTCCACCCAGGACCACGCCGCCGCCGCCATCGCCAAGGCCGGGATCCCCGTTTTCGCATGGAAAGGCGAGACACTGGAAGAATACTGGGATTGCACTCTCGCCGCGCTCACCCACCCCGGCATGAAAGGCCCGCACCTTGTTGTGGACGACGGGGGCGACGCCACACTACTCATTCACAAGGGTTACGAACTGGAAAATGGCAGCAACTGGGTCAACACGCCCAGCGACAGCCACGAGGAACAGGTCATCAAAAACCTCCTCAAACGCGTCGCCAAAGAACGCCCCGGCTTCTGGCACAACGTTGTCAAAGACTGGAAAGGTGTCAGCGAAGAAACCACCACCGGCGTCCATCGTCTCTACCAACGTCTCCAGGAAGGCAGCCTGCTGGTGCCCGCCATCAACGTCAACGACTCCGTCACCAAATCCAAGTTCGACAACCTTTACGGCTGCCGCGAATCGCTCGCCGACGGCATCAAACGCGCCACCGACGTGATGATTGCGGGCAAGGTCGCGGTGGTGTGCGGGTATGGCGACGTCGGCAAAGGCAGCGCCCATTCCCTGCGCGGGTTCGGCGCGCGTGTCATCGTAACCGAGATTGACCCGATCAACGCCCTCCAGGCTGCCATGGAAGGGTTCGAGGTCACCACCGTCGAAGACACCCTCGGCGAAGGCGACATCTATGTCACCGCCACCGGCAACTGCGACGTGATCACGCTGGAACACATGCGGAAGATGAAAGACCAGGCCATCGTCTGCAACATCGGCCACTTCGACAACGAGATTCAAGTGGACCGCCTGAACAAGGCGCCCGGCATCAAAAAACTCAACATCAAGCCGCAAGTGGACAAATACACTTTCCCCGACGGCCACTCCATCTATCTGCTGGCCGAAGGTCGGCTGGTCAACCTGGGTTGCGCCACGGGTCATCCCAGCTTCGTCATGTCCAACAGTTTCACCAATCAATGCCTCGCCCAGATGGACCTCTGGAAGAACCGGGACACCAACAAAATCGGCGTGTACCGGCTCCCGAAGAAACTCGACGAGGAAGTGGCCCGTCTCCACCTGGAAAAAATCGGCGTCAAACTCACCAAACTGACCAAGAAACAGGCTGCCTACATCGGCGTGCCGGTGGACGGCCCCTACAAACCCGAACATTACCGGTACTGACGGAACGCGCTGGAAATAGTTTGGCACCGCGCTGGTCAGAATGTTGGTATCGGGACAGGGCGAGCGCCGTAAGCGTCGTTCATCGGCGAACAAGACGGCCTAAAGACTTCGGTAATAAAATCCTGCCTGCTCGGCCATTTTACGGTCAAAGAGGTTTTTCAAGTCCAACAACACCGGCGGACTCATGCGAGCCTTGAACTGTTCCAGGGTAAGAGATCGAAATTGGTTGTGACGATTCACCACCACGATGCAATCCACCTGCCCGACTTTCTCGAACTCCACGTTCTCGATGCCGAAGTTTTTGCGGACGGTGGCGCCGTCCAATAGCGGATCGCACCCGATGACATGCACTCCGAAATCCTGCAGGTATCGAATCGTGTCGGCGATCTTGCTGTTACGAAGGTCGGGGACATTTTCTTTGAACGTCAGCCCCATCACGAGGACGCGGGAGCCTTTGACCAGTTTGCCCACCTTGCAAAGGGCTTTGACCACCATTTCGCCCACGCGGAACGGCATCGAATCGTTCACCCGACGTCCCGCCAGGATCACCTGAGGATGATAACCGTATTGCTGGGCGCGATACGTCAGGTAGTACGGGTCCACCCCGATGCAATGCCCCCCCACCAGGCCGGGATGATACTTGTGAAAATTCCATTTGGTGCCCGCCGCCGCCAACACTTCGTCGGTGTGCAGCCCCAACCGGGCAAAAATCAACGACAGCTCGTTCATCAGCGCAATGTTGAGGTCGCGCTGGATGTTCTCAATCACTTTTGCCGCTTCGGCGGTCATGATGTTCGGCGCCCGATACACGCTGCGCGCCACCAGCCCGTACAGCCCCGAGAGTTCTTCCAGCGTCTCCTCGTCACAGCCGCTGACAATCTTTACGATCTTGTCCACGGTGTGTTCGTGGTCGCCGGGATTGATCCGTTCAGGCGAGTAACCGATCTTGAATTCGCCCAGCTTCATGCCGGACCGTTCCTCCAAAATCGGCAGACAGATTTCTTCTGTCACACCGGGATAGACCGTGCTTTCAAACACCACAATGGCGCCTCGAGACAAATTCTCCCCCACAATCCGAGAAGCGCTGATCACCGGCTCAAGATTCGGCACGTTGGCGTCGTCCACCGGGGTCGGCACCGCCACAATGATGTAACGGCATTGACGAAGCGCTTTCGGGTCAACCGTGAAACGGATGTTGGGATTTTTCAAATCGCCACCGAGCGTCTCGCCCGTGGAGTCCACTCCCTGTTGCAACTGCTCCACCCGCTTCGCATTAATGTCAAATCCCACCACCTCGAGGTGTTTTGCCAACGCCACCGCCAACGGCAACCCGACATACCCCAGGCCGACAACACCAACGATTCCATTGACTGTTCTCATGAGCCTCTCCTGTTGCGCGCCATATTGCCACCACCCAGTGAAAACGCAACTTCACAAATCCACATTCGCCACCGCGTCCCGCGGTAACCACCCCTGTTGTCCATCAGCCCGTTCCACCAACACCCACTGCCCGCGATCCTCCCGCACTCGCAAACGGGTTCCTTCGGTCACACTGAAATGCGCCGTCGCCTCCGGCAGCGGCGCAAAGCGAGCCTGCGCTTTTGTCGCCAACACAATCGCCTCCGGAGGTGCCGTCGCCTGCCATACCAAGGCCACCGTCACCAGCACCCAGGCGCACGCCGTGGTGGCCGCCGTTGCCGAGCACACCGTGCGCCACCGTGGCAGCCAGACGCAGCCAGCCACGGCCAGCAACGTCAGCCATAACGTCCCAATCTCAAGCCACGCCCATTCCACCGTCGTGCGGCTGCGAACGGCGTTCAGCCAAAACCGCCGAAGCGCCTGCGGCGGCTGATTGACTTCATCCACGCCGAGCCGTTGCTGGGCAAATTTCAGGTTTGCCAAAATATCCGGGTCGCGCGGCGCGAGCCGTCGCGCCCGCTCGTAGTTGAGAATCGCGAGGCCGAGTTTGTCCTGTCGGAACCAGGCATTACCGAGGTTGAAATACACCCCGGCGGACTTCGGCGTGATCCGCTCATAGAGTGCCGCCGCCTCGGCGAACCGGCCGGCATCGTAGAGCGCGTTGGCCGTCTTGAAATCGTCGGCCAACACCGGCAGGGTAAGGAAAACAGCAAGAGCACAAATCAAGAACGCTTGGAGCCATGGTAGCTGCGGCGCTCCACCTCGGCGGACAAGTCTGTCGCCGCGCGGGAAATGAGCGCCCCGGCGGAGAGGGGCGGCTACAGCAACCCCGCCTCGCCCGCACGCTGGCGGAGCGGCGTGGCTACAGCGCGCAATCTTGTTCGCGACCTCAGGAGGAAGCGTTTTCCAACTCATCAATCACCTGTTCCACTTTTTGTTTCACGGCAGCCACGTCCAGCGGCACGCCGGCAAAACGGGCGGCATCGCATGCCTCAAAAACCTCGCGTACCGTCGCCGGCAACCCGCGCTCCTCAACGATGGCGGCGGTGATACCGGCGGACGGAATGTTGAAGTGATCGCCGAGATACGTCTGCAAAGCGTGTTGCAGCGTGTCGGGCGTGGAAGCCGTCGCCAGCAGTTTGCGAGCGGCGCGGGCGGCACGGCTGCGGCGCGCAAAAGCGATGTCGGAGCGCAACTTGTCGGAGCGCCGTTTCCATGCCATCGCGCCGAGCAACGCGAAGACGGGCACCAGGTTCAACGCCCAGAACGCCGTCGGCGGAAACACCAGCGCCACCGGTCCGGGCGAGCCTTTCAGATAGACAATGTCATGCCCGAGTTTTTCTTCGGGACGAAGCCGCAGTCCGCCGCTGACAATGGTAGCGTGCCCGCCGGCGCCGGGTTTGACGTTGATTTGCAGGGGCGGATGCGTGGCGGTTTTATATTGTTTGGCCACGGGATCGAAATAGCAAAGCCGCACATCGGGCAGACGCTTCACGCCGGCGCTTTTCGGAACGAGCACCTGTTGGATAACGCGTTCACCTTCCGAGTTGAGGTCGTTCTTGGTGGTCTTCGTGGTCGGATCGTAAGTCTTGAACTCGTCCAGGCCGCTCAGCGTGGGTGGCGGAACCAGATCAATGTTGCCGGTGCCGCTGACCTTGATGGTGAGCGTGATTGGATCGCCCACGTTGACTTCGAGCGGTTTGGCGGTGACTTCCAGGTTCCACTGGCCGACGGCTCCGGAAAAATCGGCGGGACGCCCTTCTGTCGGCAACGGCAACACCTCGATGGGCACCGCGTCCATCGTGAACGGCACCTCGCGGATTTCCTCGCGCCCGAAAAACCGTTCAAAAATGTCCACAGGCCGGCCCCGCCGTTCGACGGCCAGTTGCCCTTTCACCACGCACGGGCCGAAGGAGAGTTTGCCGGTGCGAGTGGGAGCGATGACGCCTTCGATGATGAAGACGTTGTAGCTGACGCCGTCCTGCACGTGCGTGGCGGTTCTGATGTTGGGGATGTATTTGTAGCCGAGGCCGTCGGCTTCGCAGTTGTAGGCAGAAAACCCTTTCAGCGGCACGTCGGCACGCGCGAAAATCAGCACGTTTAGCGGCGCGATTTGTCCGAGGTAAACCTGTTGCGAGGCGGTCTGAACTCGCAGGACCACCTGCTGGCTCAAGTCGGTGGGCGTGGACATTTTTTCGACGACGATTTTGATCGGGGCGGTGCGATGCAGTTGGCTGCCGACTTTGACTTCAATGGCGGGAATGACAAACTCGCCCGTGCGCGACGGCGTGACCTGATACGCCAGGCCGACGGATTGACTCACGGCACCGTTGACGATGCTCATACTGGTATTGACCGCTGGCCCGGCAAAGGTCAATCCATCCACTTTCGGAATGGACACTGAAGGCGCGGTTTGCGTGCCGTGAGCAGTGATGGTGAACGTCAACGACTCGCCGAATGCGATGCGATTGCGGTCCACGGTGGCCGTAACCGACACCTGGGCGAAGGAGGGAACAGAAACAAACAAGAGCGTCGCAAACAACGTCATTCTGAGCAAAGCGAAGAACCTCACAACCGCTAGAGCCTGCCGCGCGGTTGTTGCGAGGCCCTTCGCTTCGCTCAGGGTGACAAGCGGGGTGTGTATCATCGGCACCATCACCAATCTTTTGCTGGCGGTCCTTGAGGTTTCAAGTCTTTCATCTGCACTTCGGGAAAGAAGTTCCAGTGTTGCTCGTTTTCACGGAGTTGATCGAGCAACGCTCTGGCCTGTTGTTTGTCGAGCTTGTCAGACTGCGATTGAGCCTGTTGTTGCTGTTGTTGCTGCTGCTGTTGCTCCTTCGACTTTTGGTCTTGAGCCTGCTGTTGCTGTTGGTCTTGTTTTTGTTGTTGCTGCTGCTGATCCTGTTGCTGTTGCTGGTTCTGTTGATTCTGTTGCTGTTGCTTTTGGTCGTCCTTTTTCTGATCTTGTTTTTGGTCTTGTTTGTTGTCCGTCTGGTTCTGTTTGTCTTGTTGCTGTTGTTGTTGCTGCTGGAGTTGTTCCAGTTTCTTTTTGACGAATTCGAGATTGTACCTGGCGTCGGCATCTTGTGAGTTGAGCGCCAGCGCGCTTTCGTAGAGTTTGACGGCGCGTTGCCAGTATTGTTGCGCTTGTTGCGGCTGGAGTTCGCCAAGTCGGTAGGAGGCGTTGCCGAGATTGTAAAGGGCGCGTTGCTGAAGAGTGCGATCGGGCGCGGCGAGCGCCTGCTCGAACGCCGTGGCGGCCGCAGCAAAATCGTTGCTCCGATAGGCGGTGACGCCTTCGTTGTAACGCAACGGCCAATCCGTAGCGGCAGCCAATATGAAACAGAAAAGGAAGTGCTTCATTTTCTCCGGTCAGTGACAAAACATTCCACAAGCAACAGTGCCAGCGCAAGCCCCAGCGGCCATTGGAATCGCTCGAAATAGCGTTTCCGCAACTGCGTCTCCTGCTCCTTGCCCTGAAGCTGGGCGATGCCTTTGCTGTAAATGGTGTCCATCCCGAAATCGCCGGCCGCGCTGCGCACGTAAATGCCGCCGGTTCGCAGGGCGAGTTGTTTCAGCGTCTCCTCGTCGAGACGCGATTTGACGACGGCACCGTCCTTGTCTTTGACGAAGTCCATCGGCTTGCCCTCCTCGCGCACCGGAATCAACTCGCCCTCGGTCGTGCCGACGCCGATGGCGAAAATCTTCACGCCCGCTCGTGCGGCTTCATCAGCAGCCGCCAGCGCATCGCTTTCGGTCTCTTCGCCGTCGGTGATGAGCACGATAGCCCGGTCGCGTCCTTCCCCGGCCTCGAAGGCCTTGAGCGCGGTGCGGATGGCGGCGCCGATGGCCGTACCGCCACGCGGGATGATTCGCGGGTCGGCGTCTTTCAACGTCAACCGAAACGCCTCGTAATCCACGGTCAACGGACATTGCACGAACGCGGTGCCGGCGAAGGCAACCAACCCGATGCGATCGCCGCGCAGATGCTCCAGCAGGTCTTGCACGGCATACTTGGCTTGAGTCAGTCGGTTCGGGCGCACATCCTCGGTCAACATGCTTTTGGAAACATCCAACAACACCATCACGTCCACGCCACGATATTTCACTTCGCGCCACTCGAATCCCCATCGGGGCTGCGTCAACGCCAACACGGCAAACAGCACCGTCAACACCAACAACACCGCTTTCCAACGCCGCGCCACGGGGCGAACCGACTCGGCGAGTTTGTCCGCCAGCGGCGGCGCTGCGAACCGTTCCAGCGCGCGCCGTCGGGCGCGAAACGCCCAAACCAGAAAGAGCACCAACGCCGGCACCAGCGCCAGCAACCAGAAATAGATTGGTTGGCCGAAGGTCATGCGGGTGAGTAGGTGGTAGGTGGTAGATGGTAGATGGGACGAACGACGTACCGGCAATGGCAACGGCGGGAAACTTCCCAACCTACCATCTGCCAGCTCCTATCTACCGCTGTCCTCATGGCAATCTCCGCAGTCGCGTGTGTTCGAGGGCAACCGCCGCCAGCAAGCAACCCAAACCGGGCAGCAACACCCACGCGAACAATTCGCGCCAGTCTTCATACACGATGGTTTCGACCTTTTGTTTTTCCATCTTGTCAATCTCCGCGTAGGTTTTGCGCAACGACGCCGTATCTGCCGCGCGAAAATACTGGCCGCCGGTCGTGGAGGCGATTTCCTTCAACAACTCCTCGTCCAGGTCGGCTTGAATCCGGCGATGCCCGATGATGTTGCCCGCCGGGTCGCGCACGGGAATGGGCGCCAAGCCTTGTGAACCGGCGCCGATGGTGTAGATGCGCACGCCGAATTCCTTGGCCGCTTTGGCCGCCTCCGATGCCGGCGGCGTCTTAACGTTCTCACCGCCATCGGTCAACAGGATGATGACCTTGCTCTTGGCTTTTGTGTCGCGCAGGCGATTGACGGCGGTGCCGATGCCGGCGCCGATGGCGGTGTTACCCTCCACCAAACCAATCCGGATCCGGTCGAGATTGCGCTCCAACCAGTCGTGATCCAGCGTCAACGGGCTGGCCACATAGGCGCGTGTGCCAAACACGACCATGCCAATTCGGTCGTTCGGGCGCGCCCGGATAAACTCGCGCACCACATCCTTCACGGCGTCCAAGCGCGAGACCCGTTGTCCGCGCCGCTCGTAATCCATCGCCTCCATGCTGCCGGAGATGTCCAGCACCAACACAATATCAATGCCTTCCGCTTTGACCCGGCTTTCGCGTTGGCCGGCCTGCGGTCGCGCCAATGCCACAATGAACAACGCCAGCGCTGCGCCCCGCAAAAACAACAACACCGTCGGCCCCAAACGCGTCCACAACGACGCCGACTGCGCGGCGTCCACCGAAGAAAAGTTCAGCCCGCCACGTTGCCGCGTTCGACGTTCCCACCACAGCCAGAGCGGGATCAGCAACAGCAACAACAGCAACCAGGGAGAAGCGAACTTCATGATGACGAATGCGAGAGGGGCCTCGGCGCCCCGACTGTCACGGTACCGAGGTCGCTCCCACTCTCCTTGATAAACTTCTCCGCCGCCGCAAACGCACGTTGGCGGTCGGCCTCGCCGGGCTGGTGACGCGCAAACTTCACCAGATCACACTCGACAAGGAACGCGCTCAGCAACGCCATGTGCTGTGTCGGCAAATTCGCTTCGGCTAGAAACTCTTCCGTTGTGCGTTCCGGCGCGTGAAGGCCAAACCGCTCCTCGATGTAATGGCGCACAATATCGGACAATCGCGTGTAGAAAACCTCCACCGGCGGATTCTCCTCGCGCAACTGACACAACGCGCGCATGGCAATTTCCTCTGGCGACAGCAGCGGCTGGGCGGGGGCGACCGCCTCGGGTTGTCGTCGTTTCCACCACCAAACCAGTACAACGATCACCGCCACCAACACGAGCAGCGCCACCCACCACCACGGGTTGATGGGCACCGGCACAAACCCTTTGATATCGCGGATGTCCTCGATGACGTTGGTGTTCATTCCGAAATAAAGTGGGAGGGGCCTCAGCGCCCCGACCACGGGTTCACTGTATCACTCCTCGTTTTCAAATTCCCACGGCCATGGTTCCGTCACCAACTCAGTGGTTCGCAAGCTGGTGGCATCCCATAACTCGGCGCGCTCGACCAATTGTTTTCGCACCGGGTTCTCGACAATGTAGTGAGCCACGTAGTCGAATTGTCGGGCTGATCGAATCCATGTCTCGTAGTAACCATCCTGCCAGCGGCAATCCTGCTGCGCGAGTCTGACGCAGGTCTTGGCTCCAACAAAACTCATCAACGAGTGCATCAGACACGGCAACGTCCAGCCATCCAGTAGCCCCAACAAGGCATGCCAATGGTTCGGCATGACCACGAATGCAGCCAGGATGATGCGCCGGTTTTGAGCGGCATGACGAAACGCTTTCACGACGACGGCTCGGTCATCAGGACCAAGAACGGCCTTGGGCGGCTGAATGCATTTGGTCACGAAGTAGGCAACGCCGGTTTCCGTGCGACGGTGAACACGAAGATTTCTGGAATGAGGCGCTGATGGTCGGGGCACTAAGGCCCCTCCCACATTGACTTTTCCCACACTCTCATACTTCGTCTTCATATCCTCCGCTCCCGCAGTCGAAAGAACTTGATCAGGGGCAGCATGTAATCGGTGTCGGTGCGGATTTCCACGTGATCCACACCCGCGGAGCGAAGCCTGGCGCGCAATGACTCCTGCCAAACCCGCGATTTCGTCGCAAAGGTTTCGCGCGCCGACGGGTCAAACGTGTCCACCAGCGCGCGCGCGCCGGTCTCGGCGTCGCGCAATTCCAGCAGACCGACCGATGGCAGTTGCTCTTCGCGCGGGTCGCGGATACTGAGGGCAACAAGGTCATGGTGTTGACTGGTGACGCGCAGTTTCTTTTCAAAATCGGTGTCCTGAAAATCCGACAAAAGGAAGCAGACGGCGCGTTTTCGCTGGACACCGTTGAGGTAGTCGAGTGCCAGCGCAATGTCGGTGCCGCGTCCTTGCGGCTGGAAAGCGAGGATTTCGCGGATGACGCGCAAGACGTGGCGACGGCCTTTTTTCGGCGCCACGAATTTCTCGATCTGGTCGGTGAACATGATCAGGCCAACCTTGTCATTGTTGCGAATGGCCGAAAACGCCAGCACCGCAGCTAGTTCGGCGGCCAGCTCGTTTTTCGTTTGTCGGATGCTGCCGAATTGGCCGGAGGCGCTCACGTCCACCACCAGCATCACGGTCAGTTCGCGTTCCTCTTTGAATTTCTTGACGAACGGATGCCCGAAACGCGCCGTGACGTTCCAGTCAATCGAGCGAACCTCGTCGCCGGGCATGTATTCGCGGACTTCCTCGAACTCCATGCCGCGTCCTTTGAACACAGAATGGTATTGGCCGCCGAGCACATCGGTTACTTCCCGGTTTGTGCGAATTTCGATCTGGCGGACTTTTTTGAGGACTTCTTTCGGGATCATGGCCAATTCAACGTGGGAGCGGCCTCAGTGCCGCGCAGGTCGGCACCAAGGCCCCTCCCACATTCACCCCCTACGGCACGGGAACCTCGTCAAAAATCCGCTTGATGATGCTCTCGCTGGTCATCTCTTCCGCCTCGGCCTCGTAACTGACGATGACACGATGACGAAGGACGTCCATGCCGATGGTCTTTACGTCTTGTGGCGTGACGTAACCGCGTCCCTGGAGGAAGGCGTATGCTTTCGCGCAAAGCGCAAGGTAAATCGTGGCGCGGGGCGACGCGCCGTATTGGATCAGCCCGGCAAGGTCAATCTTGTAGGCTTTCGGGTCGCGCGTGGCAAAGACAATGTCCACGATGTAGTTCTTGATCTTGTCGTCCATGTAAATCGAGTCCACCGTCTTGCGCGCCTTCAGGATTTGTTCCGGTGTGACGACGGGCGAGGTGACAATCTGTTTACCGGTCTCGGCCATGCGATCCATGATTTCGCGTTCTTCCTGTTTGTTCGGATAACCGATGGAGAGCTTCATCATGAACCGGTCCACCTGCGCTTCGGGCAATGGGTAGGTGCCCTCTTGCTCAATCGGGTTTTGCGTCGCCAACACCAGGAACGGCTCCGGCAGTTTGAAGGTCTCTTCGCCAATGGTGACCTGTCGTTCCTGCATCGCTTCGAGCAGGGCGCTCTGGACCTTGGCCGGGGCGCGATTGATTTCGTCGGCGAGAATGATGTTGGCGAAAATGGGGCCTTTCTTGATGCGGAACTCGCCGTCTTTCGGATTGTAAATCAACGTTCCAATCAGGTCGGCGGGCAACAGGTCGGGCGTAAACTGGATGCGACGAAAGCTGGTTTGGATGGCGGCGGCCAGTGTTTTCACCGAGAGAGTCTTGGCCAGACCGGGCACGCCTTCGAGCAGGACGTGGCCGTCGGCCAACAGGCCGATGAGCAATCGTTCGATGAGATATTTCTGGCCGACGATGACCTTGCTGATCTCGCCGGTGAGCGCGCGGACAAATTCGCTTTCGCGTTTGACCTGTTCGTTGATGGCAGCAATACCGTGTTCCATGGGTTCGCCTCGTGGGGTTCAGGTTGAACAGACACACAACCAGCGGGTTTGGTTCAAACTTGACCCAATCGTCCACCAACAAATGTTGTGGTCGCTCAGATTTTGATTTCCGGCAGTTCCCACCCCTTGCGCATGTAGGGACGAACGTATTCGTTGGCTTTTTCGTTGTTGGTGAACCGCAGGTTTTTGGCGTCCCAAAGCAGTTTTTCGTTCGGGAACCGCCAGCAAATGGAGCCAAGCAGCATCCATTCGGTGTAGGGACCGGAAACGCTGAAGTTGGAGCAGGGCGCTTCACCGCCTTTGCAGGCTTCGATCCAGTTTTTGAAATGTCCCGGCGAACGTTTGAGCACTTCCGGCGGTTTTTTGAAGTCTTGCATCTTCGATTCGGGGATCAAGCGAACGCCTTCGCCGCGGCCGGTCGTGCCCATGAACCCCTTGGTGCCAACAAAGATTTCGTTGTACGGTTTCACGTCCTCTTCGGTCAGTCCGGCTGGCGGTTTGAAGTTCGCCTTCATTTTGCCTTCATACCAGTAGAGTTTCACCGGTGGCATCTTCCCGCCCTTGACGTATTTGTTCGGACGCTCAGGGAACTCGTACACGCAAGCGTAGTGCGGGTAGGTAACGGGATTGACGCCTTCCACGGCGATGCAGGTGACGCTGGTGGGACTGCCCAACTGCAACCCCCAGTTAGCCGGGCCGAGGATATGGATTCCCCAATCGCCGATCATTTGCGAGCCGTATTCCAGGAATCCGCGCCAGTTGATCGGAGCGATCTTTGAGCTGTAGGTATGTTCGCGGGCACGCCCTGTCCAAAGATCCCAGTTCAACGTCGGAGGCACTTCCTCCGCCGGCGGCCATTCCGTGATGCCACGAGCGAATCCACCGCCAAACATGGCATGAACCTCGGTGATGTCGCCAAGGTCACCGTTCCAGATGATCTCGCAGGCGATACGGGTGGCGACGTGAGAGTACCCCTGGTTACCCATTTGGGTGGGGACTTTGTATTTTTGCGCCGCCTTGGTCAGGAGACGGGCTTCCCAAACGGTCTGGGTCAGAGGTTTCTGACAGTAAACTCCCAAACCGCGTTCCATTGCCCACAACGCCACGGTGGCATGCATGTGATCGGGGATGGTAATGGTAACGCCATCGAGATTCTTGTACTCTTTGTCCAACATCTCCCGGAAATCCCGGTACAATTTTGCCTGGGGAAACTTCTCGGCCGCCTTGTTCAGGTGTTTCTCGTCCACATCGCACAACGCATAAATGTTCTCGCTACTGACACTGTTGACATCGGAAAACCCCTGCATTCCCCCCACGCCGATGCAGCCGATGTTCATCTTGTCGCTGGGCGCCAATTGTCCCGAACGCGCCACCACATGACGGGGAACAATGGAAAACGCCGCAAACGCAGCCATGGTACCCATGAATTGACGTCGGGAAATTTGAGAGGGCTTCCTTTGGAGTTTTTTCATGATTTGTTTCCTTTCGTGGAATGTCGTACCTGCACCTGCCGCTTATGCCACCGGCGTTCACCAACCGTCAACAGCGAATCCAGCTCCCGTCTGCCGTCATTTTGCTTCAATCCGTTCGGCATTCTTGCCATCCAGACTGACAACGGTGACTTTCATCCCTTTTTTGATCTGCTCAAACTTTCCGGGTTTTCCTCCCACGGTGATGTCCGTCAATACGGTCAGGTTGTACGCAAACACCTGTTTGGCGTCTCCCCCTTTGGCCACCTTCAAAACAAAATCCTGCAGGCGAACCTCCGCCACCGTGCCGGATATGGTTCCCGTCGGCTGTTTTTCCGGTTCTGTCGCAGGCGCAGGTGTAGGGGGGGGTACCGTCTGTTTTTTGTCGTGGCCTGTTTGTTTGGACGATTTCGACGACGCCGGCTTTGTCGGGGACGAGGTTGTCCCCGAAGTGATGATGACGGACTGGGCAAACCGTTCTTTACCCCCTTCCGCGGGAAGGACCGACGCCCAAATGGGCCGTCCTTTTTCCAAATCAGCAGGGCTGCCGGCAACTCGCTGCTGGTATTCCACTTTGTCGGACAACGTGATGGCGATGGTCTTTTCGCCCACCGTAACCGTCCTCTGATCGCCTTTCTGGTGGAAGACACCAAAACAAAACGATTCTTTCAGATTGATCGCACTCGACTTGAAATCATCGGCCAACCGTTGCAACACGGTGGCTGTGATGGCGCTCTGGTCGGCAGAAAATTTGCCATTAACCTTGACCCGGCAACCGTCGGTCAACACGCTGGCATCCGACGGCTTGACCAGTTCGAAGCGGGTTTTCTCGTCGTATTTGACGACCGTTTCGCCGTCTTTCCCTTTCACGACAAAGGTTTTGGCGTCGGGATCCACCTTGACAATGGAACCACCGAGGCCAACAGGGCCGGCCGTGTAAGCAGTCACAGCCGCCGCGGCAAACACGGCAATGAGTGAGATTCGCATCATCATCTAAACTCCTGTCGGTGGCTTTCACCTTTTGCAGTTGGTACCCCCAAGGGGAATCGAACCCCTGTTCTCAGATTGAGAATCTGATGTCCTGGGCCACTAGACGATGGGGGCGCCACCAAACGCGCTCCAGCATAGTCGCCGGACACGGAAAATCAAGAGCTTTGGCAAACAGGATTGATTCGCGGCGGCGCTTCGCGTAGGCTCTGGCTCATCATGAGTGCCTTGATTTGTGGAAAAGCATTTGTCGTTGGAGACAACATTGACACCGACCAGATCATCCCGGCTCACTACCTGAGCCTGGTCCCTACCATTCCCGAAGAGTACGAGAAACTCGGCAGCTACGCCCTCTGCGGACTGCCGTCCGATGCCTATCCGACCCGTTACGTACCCGAAGGCCAGACGAAAACCCCTTACGCCATCGTCATCGCCGGTCGCAACTTCGGCTGCGGCAGTTCCCGCGAGCACGCCCCCATCGCACTCGGCGCGGCCGGCTGCCAGGCGGTCGTGGCCGAGAGTTTTGCCCGGATCTTCTTCCGCAACTGCGTGGCCACCGGCGAGTTGTATCCCGTCGAGTCCGCCACCCGTCTCTGTGAAACCCTCCGTACCGGCGACGAAGTGGAGTTGGACCTTGACGCCAACATCTTGAAACTCCTCCGCACCGGGGAGACGTTCCCACTAAAACCGCTTGGCGACGCCCGTCCGGTGATTGAAGCAGGCGGCATCTTTGAGTACGCCCGCCGCAACGGCATGATCAAGCGTTGACGGTCATTCTCCCATCTTGCGGGAGACAAACCACACGACCACCAGAATCGCCACAAGGGCGATTAGCCAGTATTTCCTGGCCACTTCGGCAATCTTGGAAAGGATTCCTCCTTCCTCTTCCGGTTCCGCTGGAGACGACGGAGGCGTGGGTGGTGGTTCTGCTTGCGTCACCACCGTGGTGGCAGTGCCGGTGGAGGGCAGGGCGGCGATATTGAGCGATTCCATGCGCGCCTGGATTTGCGGCAGGCTCTGGTTGACGGCCGCCAGACGAGCGTTCAGGTCCAGTTGTTGCCGTTCCAGTTCTGTCACTTTCTTTTGGGCCTCGGCTATCGCTTTCATCTCATCGGCCACGGCATCGCTGAGTTTGCCAAAGCTTTTGCTGCTGGACTGTTTGAAACCGCCTCCCGGTTTGGCACTCTCTTTGCGCAGGGCTTCTTGCGCCTTGGCCAATTGTTCTTTGGCGGCGACCAGGTTGGTGTTGCAAGCGGTGAGTTGTTCCTGGAGTTGCGTCTGCGACTGTTGCAGGTTTTGACACCATTGCTGATAGATTTTCTCCCGCAATTCTTTGGCCGTGGCCGCGAGGTTTTCCGCCACCTGACCGGAAAGGAACGTCTCGATTCCCTGCGCGGCCTCGGCGTGTCGGCCGGCCAGCAACGCGGCGCGAACCTGTTGCAGCAGTTGTTCGCCTTCGGCGGCAGCCGCTTCCGCGGCGCTTGTCCATTGCCCGTTGCGTTTGACCTGACCAGCGGCCACCTTGTCCCGCTCGGCTTCCCAGGCAGCGATGCGTTCTTCCATTTCCTTTTGGTAGGGCGACTGGGGATAATCCGCGAGGAACTTGCGGAAGGAAAACGCGATGACCTTGTCGTAGTAATCTTTCGGGTAGCTTTTCTGCGGGTCAAGTTTGTAGCGCAGGGTGGCTTGATAAGCTTCCTTCATTGCCTGGGCGGCTTTTTGTTCGGGCGTGGCGCGAAGCACCTCGGCCACGTCGCTTTTGCGGACGATCTCTTTTGATTTGATGGTGCCGCCGGCGTGGGTTTGTTCGAGCGTGTATTCGGTGTCGGTCTCGGCCACGATGGTGCCTTCCATGGTCGTGCCGTTTTTCAGTTTGAGGGTGTCGGCCAACGCCGCGGCGGCGCCGAGGCAAAGTAACAGAAGGACGGTGCGGATTTTCATAGGCTTCGATGCAGTTCCACGGAAACGTATTTTGTTTTTGGAATGCTGAATTTTTTGACCTCAACGGTCACGGCCACGGCCATGCGGCGGTAGAGGATTTCGCGGGCGATTTCCAGCGCCATCGCTTCGATCAATTTCCGCGGACGTTCGGCCACGACGTCGTGGACGGCCTGGACCACTTCGTCGTAGGGAGTGGTGGCGGATTCGGTGTCGGTGCGTCCTGCCTCGCCAAGGTCGCGTTCCAGGATCAGGGTGAGGAGGACTTTTTGCGGTCGGGATCGTTCGGCCGCGGTGACGCCGATATAGGCGTCCAGTTCCAGGTCTTTGATGGTGATCTTATCCACAGAGCCTCTCGCGCAATTCTCCCAGGTGTTCGCACACCCAGTCGGGGTTCATGGCGCGCAGTTTGTCCACGTGATTGTATCCTGTCAAGACCGCGCAGGTCCGTACGCCGCCGGCTTTGCCCGCTTCGATGTCGTGTTCCATGTCGCCGACAAACAGCGTTTCCGACGGTGTCAGCGCGTTGTCGGCGAGGATGCGGTGGATCTGCTCTGTCTTGTCCGGGATCGCCAGGTACGGGCGGGTCACGTACCGGGTGAACCCGAATCGTTCCATTTGCGCCGTGTACGTCTCCACATCCGCCGAACTGGCCACAAACACCGGGATGGCCCGTTCGGCGCAAAACTTCAAAAACTCCTCCGCATGAGGCAACGGATGGATTTCGTGCCGATAATTCGCGTAGTAGCCCAAAAACACCTCTTCCAGCCGTCGCATCGGCACATGGGGCAGTCGCGTTGAATAAAACCGCCGAATCGGCAGGCAAAACTCCCGCCGAAACTCCTCCAGCGACATCGGCGGCAGCCCGAACACTTCAAACACGTGGTTTGTCGTCCGCCAGACGGGAGGCAGGTCGTTGACCAGTGTCCCCGACCAGTCCAAAATGATGTTTCGAATTCGCACGCCGCCACTATATCACAGCGAAATAATGTTGGACAAGCGACCGAACCCGTGGCAAATCCGCCACGTTCCTGTGTCACCGACACCGAACAACTCACGCGCGGTTCTGATCGCCGCGACGCTGGCCGCCAGCCTCATCGGCCTGGGCGCGTTCTATCTCCTTCTGCGGACCAGCCGCCCCGAACCGCTGACGGAACGCAAACCCGGTCTCGACCGACCGCCGGGACTGTTGCTTGCCTCCGAAAAATCGCCCTTTGAATCCAGCCGGCTCATTCCCGGCGACGGCGTTCCCTCCGACCTGCCCGGCCTCTGGCCACAATTCCGCGGGCCTCGAAGGGACAACATCGCCGACGACGGCGTGCCCCTGGCGCGGCAATGGGAAAAACCGCCGCGCCAGCTCTGGAGTGTTGACCTCGGCGAAGGCTACGCGGGCGCCGCTGTCCGCCAGGGCCGCGTGTACATCCTCGATTACGATCAGACCAAACAAGCCGACGCCCTTCGTTGTCTCTCGTTGGCCGATGGCAGGGAATTGTGGCGGTTCACCTATCCGGTGAAAATCAAGCGCAACCACGGCATGAGCCGTACCATTCCGACGTTGGCCGGCCAGTATGTCGTCACGTTCGGCCCGAAATGTCATGTCGCCTGTTTGGAAGCCGACACAGGCAAGTTTGTCTGGGGACTCGATCTGGTAAAAGATTTCGGCGCAACCGTGCCGGAATGGTATGCGGGGCAATGCCCGCTGGTGGACGGCGACCGGGTCATCCTCGGCGTCGGCGGTGATGCCCTGTTGATGGCCGTGGAACTAGCCACCGGCAAAATCCTCTGGAAAACCCCCAACCCGCGCGACTGGAAAATGACCCACTCCAGCATCGTCCCCATCGAGTTCGCCGGCAAACGCCAATATGTCTATGTCGCCAGCGGCGGCGTGGTCGGCGTGGCGGCGGACAACGGCGCGCTGCTTTGGGAGACGGACTCCTGGAAGATTTCCATCGCCGCGGTGCCAACTCCCGTGCCGGTTGGCGCCGACCGTCTTTTTCTTTCGGGCGGCTACAACGCCGGCGCGATGATGCTTCGATTGAAGGAAGACGGCGGCAAAATCGTCCCTGAAACCGTGTTCCGCCTCAAACCAACCGAGTTCGGCGCCGCCCAGCAGACACCGATTCTTTACAACGGTCATCTCTACGGGGTGCGGCCTGACGGTCAACTTTGTTGTTTGAATCTGGACGGTAAACTCCTCTGGACCAGCGGTGCCACGGCGAAATTCGGTCTTGGCCCGTTCGTCATCGGCAACGGCCTGATCTACGTGCTCAACGACGAGGGGTGGCTGACACTTGCGGAGGCCACCCCCTCGGGCTATCGTCCCCTCGCCCAGGCGCGCATCCTGGAGGGACACGATTGCTGGGCGCCAATGGCGCTGGCACACGGGCGGTTACTGGCGCGTGACCTGACGAAAATGGTTTGCCTGGATGTGAAACAATGAACGAGGAACTTACCCGACGAAAGTTCTTTGGAGTCGGCCTTGGCGCGTTGACCGCCGCCGGGCTGGCCGGTTGTGACCGGCCCCAACGCGCCGAGAAACCGCCGCTCGACGCCCGGTTCACCTACGACATCAGCCGCTACGAACACACCGATCCATCGTTATTGCTCTACGAGGAAACAAACCGGTTTGCCACCGGCTTTGCGGAACCAAAATGTCTCGCTGTCGCCGGCGACACCATCCTCGTGGGAGGCGACAAATCCCTCAAAACGTTCGACAACGACGGCAAACAACTTCGTGCCCGCGACCTTCCCGCGCCGCCGCATGCCATCGCGGCCACGGGACTGATCGCGTTCAGAGATCATTTCGAAGGAGGCCAACCGCTCGGGGAGAACGTTCATCTCACCGCCATTGCCCAGAGCGGCGACAATGTTTATGTCGCCGACGCCGGCCATCGGGAAGTCCTTCGATGCAACGCCGGCGGCGTCATCCTCTCTCGCATCAAGGGGTTTGTCGTGCCGAGTCCCTATTTTGACCTTCACATCGGTCCTGATGGTCTCCTTTGGGTTGTCAATCCCGGCAAACACCGCATCGAGGCATACACCCTCGACGGCCAATACGAAACCGGCTGGGGCGAGACCGCCATGAACGTCGAAGGATTCTGCGGCTGCTGCAACCCCGCCTATGTCACGCGGTTGCCCGATGGCCGGTTTGTGACCAGCGAGAAAGGCCTGACCCGCGTGAAAGTCTATGACGTGAAAGGCCGTTTTGAAGGCGTCGTCGCCGGACCGGAACAGCTCGTCAAAAACCGCGACCTCGCCCGCCGGGCCTGTGCCAACTGCCAAGTCGGGTTCGGCATGCCGATCGCCGCCGACTCGCGCGGACGAGTCCTCGTGCTCGACCCTGTCACCAAAGACGTTCGCATCTTCACGCCGAAGGGGAAAAAGACGTGAAACGCTTCTCCAAAACATGTCCTTCTGAACGAAGCAAAGAACCTCTGCCTCGCCAGCCAGGCGCGGCTCTTCGCTCCGATCGGGATGACAACATGGGCCGACGCGCCTTTTTCCGCGCGGCCCTGCTCGGCCTGTTGGCCGCGCTCGGCGCTGTTCTTCTTCGGCGCTCCTGCGCGGGACGCGGCGCGTGTCGTGGTTGTGGCGAATTCGCCCGTTGTTCGCTTCCGTGGAAGGAGGCTCCGCGATGAACCGGCGCGATTTCTTTGCCAACGCCACGCGCGGCGCGGCGCTGCTCGGTCTGGGCGGCATCGTTGGCGGACTCATCCACCGCTTCCGCTCGCGCCGCAGCGTCTGGCAGATTGACCCGTACAAATGCACCATGTGCGGCCGTTGCGCCACCGAGTGCGTATTGGAACAGTCGGCGGTCAAATGCGTTCACGCTTACGACATGTGCGGCTATTGCAACCTTTGCACCGGTTATTTCGAGCCACAACCGGTCGGCTTGAACACCGGTGCCGAGAACCAGCTCTGCCCCACCGGCGCCATCATCCGCAAGTTCATCGAGGAGCCGTATTTCGAGTATCACATTGACGAATCGCTCTGTGTCGGCTGCGGCAAATGCGTCAAAGGCTGCACCACCTTCGGCAACGGCTCGCTCTACCTTCAGATTCGCCACGACCGCTGCGTCAACTGCAACGAATGCTCCATCGCCCGCGTTTGTCCCGCCGACGCCATTCACCGCGTCCCGGCCAGCCAACCGTATGTGCGTAAAGCGCAGGTGGGAAAAACATGACGACCTGGCTCGCTGTCCAACGTTTTCCGCCGCCGCAATTCACGGAGACCGGCCACAAGTTGCCGGTGATGACCGAGCCGGCAGCGCGGGCATTGTGGCTGGAACGGCTCGATGTGGCGGTGCTGGTTGCCGCGCTGGCGCTGGCGACGTGGCTGGCCCTGCGACGGCGGTCGCGGCGAGAACTGGCCGCGCTCGGTCTTTTCTCGCTGTTGTATTTCGGGTTCTGGCGCAACGGTTGCATCTGCTCCATTGGCGCCATTCAGAACGTGGCATTGGCGCTGGCCGATCCCGGTTACGCGATCCCGATGGCGGCGGTGGTGTTTGCGCTGCTGCCGCTGGCGGCGGCGCTGTTGTTCGGGCGGGTGTTCTGTTCCTCGGTCTGTCCGCACGGCGCGTTGCAGGACGTGGTGTTACTCAAGCCCGTCAACGTTCCATCCTGGCTGGAACACGGGCTGCGGTTGTTGCCGTACATCTATCTTGGGCTGGCGCTGGTGTTCGCGGCCACGGGCGCCGGATTCATCATCTGCCAGTACGACCCGTTTGTGCCGATTTTCCGTCTCGGCGGCAGCGCGGTCATGGTCGGTCTGGGAATTGGGCTGTTGGCGATCGGTATGTTTGTCGGGCGTCCCTATTGCCGGTTTTTGTGTCCCTACGGCGCCTTGCTCGGTCTGGCATCGAGCATCTCAAAGTGGCGTGTCCGAATTGCCCCGCAAACCTGCACTCAATGTCGTCTTTGCGAGCAATCCTGCCCATTTGGCGCCATCAACAAATCCAGCGTGGACACCCCGGCGCCGGTTCATGCCGTCCAAGCCGACAAACGACGGCTGGCGGCGTTGCTGGTTTTGTTGCCGGTGCTGGTGGGACTGGGATTCTGGCTGGGCGGCCTGGCGGGGACGAATTTCGCCCGCCAACACCGCGTCGTCAACCTTGCCGAACGCATCCACTTGGAAGAGACCGGCGCGGTTCAGGGCACGACCGATGCCTCGGCGGCGTTCCGAGCGACGGGCGAGCCGCTGGAAAAACTTTTTGCCAACGCCCAAGCGATTCGACACCGTTTTGTCTGGGCCGGACGACTGGGAGGGGCGTGGATCGGCCTGGTAATCGGCCTGAAATTGATCTCACTGGCCATCCGACGGAAACGAACCGATTACGAGGCCGACCAGTTCCGTTGCGTGGCCTGTGCCCGTTGTTTCCGTTATTGCCCCGAAGAACTCAAACGTCTCGGCCTGCCGGTGCCGGAACCCACGCCGCCAACTGCGCCATGAAAACGTGGCTCCATCCAATCGCTCTCGCCACAGCCATCGCCTCCGGTGCCTTTCTGCTGGCCACCGGCGGCTTGTTGGTGTTCGCCCAAACACAGGGCAAAGTGGGCGCGCTGGTAACCTCCCAGCAACGCACCCGTCTCATCGAAGAACTGCACCTACGCCCGAAGGACGAAGCGCTCAAAGAGCGCATCCGCCGACTCGATCTGGAGCTGCGACAAAAAACGTTCACCCAATTACGCCTCTCCCGCAACGGCGCCCGTGCCATGCTCGGCGCCCTGGCAGTGTTTCTGGCCAGCGCCCATCTCCTCTGCGCCGCGCGACGCCCCCTCCCCAACCCGATCACCTGGGGCGCGCGCCAATTGCAGGAAGACCAACAACTCGCCCGCCTCGGACGCTACAGCGTCGCGGCCGTGTTCGGATTGCTGGCTGCCGCAGCATTGTGGCTTGGTACCCAACCGGTTCGTCTCCCCGAACGACCCCCCACCGTCGCGGAAACCGCCGAGCCGCCACTTTCTCTGACTGAGTGGGAACAAAACTGGCCCGCCTTTCGCGGCCCGTGGGGTAACGGTACCCATCCGACACCGGTCAAAATGACCGTAAAATGGAAAACCCCTGTGCCACTGCCGGGAATGAGTTCCCCCATCGTCTGGAGCAACGCCGTCTTCCTGACCGGCGCCAATGAAAACACAGGACATCTCTCCCGCTTCGACGCCGACACCGGCCAACTCCTCTGGACGACCACCGTCAAAATCACCACTCCCCGACCGCCGCCCCCGAAATTATACGAGGACACCGGCCTGGCCGCGCCAACCCCCGTCACCGACGGACGCCGCGTGTACGCCATCTTCGCCAACGGCGACGTGGCCGCCTTCGATTTCACCGGCAAACAAATCTGGGCGCGCAACCTCGGCCCGCTGGAAAACGCCTACGGCTACGCCTCCTCCCTCGCCCTCTGGCAGGACCGCCTCCTCATCCAACTCGACCTCGGCCACGAAGGCGACGGCAAATCCAAGCTGCTCGCCCTCGACACCCGCACCGGCCGCGACCTGTGGCAAACCGCACGCCCCACCGGTGGCTCCTGGGCCTCGCCCATCCTCGCCCTGGTCGAAGGTAAACCGCAGTTGATCACCTGCGGCGATCCCTGGGTACTGGCCTACGACCCGATCAGCGGCACCGAACTGTGGCGCGCCAACGGCCTCGGCAGCGACCTCGCCCCCTCTCCCATCCTCGCCGGTGGCCTGGTCATCGCCCTCAAAGTCAACGCCGACGTGCTCGCCATCCGCCCCACCGGCAAGGGCGACATCACCAAAACCCACATCGCCTGGAAAACCACCGACGGCGCCCCCGATGTGCCCAGCCCCCTCTCCGACGGCAAATCCCTCTACCTGCTCGGCAGCGGCGGCCTGTTGCAATGCTGCGACCTGTCCAACGGCAAGGAAAAATGGGCTCACGACTTTGCCGAGGATTTCTATTCCTCCCCCGCGCTCGCCGGCAACACCCTGCTGGCCATCACCCGCAAAGGCAAAATCTTTCTCACCGAAGACGGCGACACCTTCAAACAACTCGGTACCCACGAACTGGGCGAACCATGTAACAGCAGCCCCGCCTTTCGCGGCGCCCGCATGTATCTGCGCGGCAAAAACAACCTCTATTGTTTCGGCGAATGACCCCGGAATCATACGATCTATTTCTCGAAAAACTCCTCGCCCGCACCGGACGCGACGAATCCGCTACCATCCCGATTCTGCAGGGCATCCAGGAGCATTTTCATTATCTGCCCGAACCGGTCCTGCGCCGCGCGAGCGAATTGACCGGCATCACCCTCGGACACCTCGTCAGCGTCGGCTCCTTCTACCACCAGTTCCGCTTCAAACCCACCGGCCGCCACCGACTCCGCGTCTGCCACGGTACCGCCTGCCACGTCAAATCCTCCGAAAACATCCAGGAAGCCATCCAACGCGCCCTCCTCATCCCGGCGGGCGACGACACCAGCCCCGATGGCGAGTTCACCGTCGAACGCGTCGCCTGCCTCGGCTGCTGCACACTGGCACCGGCCGTACAAATTGACCACACCACCTACGGACACCTCGCGCCCGATACCGTCGAAATGATGCTCGACGACTTCCGTGCCACCCGCCACCAAACCGTCAGCGACGTGGATGCCGTCTCCTGCCATCACCAAAACGGAAACAAACCCGAAATCCGCGTCGGCCTCGGCTCCTGTTGCATGGCCAAGGGCAGCGACGAACTCTTCCACCTGCTCCGACACACCGTCAAAGAATTCGGCCTCGACATCCCCGTCAAACGAGTCGGCTGCGTCGGCATGTGCCACCAAACCCCCATCGTCGAAATCCGCCTCCCCCATAAACCACCCGCCTTCTACGCCAAAGTCACTCCCGAACAAGCCGAAGGCATCATCCGCCGACATTTCCCCCCCGCCAACCTCACCCGACGACTCACCCGCTGGATCAACCGCACCCTGGAAGAACTGGTCACCGCCGAAAATCCCCTCGAAAAACTCGACCAACACCAACTCCTCATGGAAAGCCAACCCGTCGAACGCTTCCTCGGCCGCCAGGTCCGCATCGCCACCGAAGGCTTCGGCGAAATGGACCCCCTCGACCTCGACGAATACATCGCCCACGACGGCTTCAAAGCCCTCCAAACCGCCCTCACCCGCAACCCCGAAGACCTCATCGCCGAAATCACCGCCAGCGGCCTGCGCGGCCGCGGCGGCGCCGGCTTCCCCACCGGCCTCAAATGGAGCCACGTCCTCCACGCCCCCTCCCAAGACGGCACCAAATACGTCATCGTCAACGGCGACGAAGGCGACCCCGGCGCCTTCATGGACCGAATGCTGATGGAATCCTTCCCCTACCGCGTCATCGAAGGAATGATGATCGGCGCCCACTGCGTCGGCGCCAAAGAAGGCTACATCTACGTCCGCGCCGAATACCCACGCGCCGTCAGCCGCCTGCGCGAAGCCATCCGCCGAATGACCGAACACGGCCTCCTCAACCACTTCCGCCTCCACATCTTCGAAGGCGCCGGCGCCTTCGTCTGCGGCGAAGCCACCGCCCTCGTCGAATCCATCGAAGGCCACCGCGGCATCCCCCGACTCAAACCACCCCGCCTCGCCGAAAGCGGCCTCTGGGGTCGCCCCACCCTCCTCAACAACGTCGAAACCTTCGCCATGGTCCCCTGGATCATCCGCCACGGCGCCGCCCGCTTCGCCGCCCTCGGCACCCCAAAAAGCAAAGGCACCAAAGTCTTCGCCCTCGCCGGCAAAATCAACCGCGCCGGCCTCATCGAAGTCCCCATGGGCATCACCATCCGCGAAATCGTCGAGGAAATCGGCGGCGGCGTCCCCGACGGCAAACGCTTCAAAGCCGTCCAAATCGGCGGCCCCTCCGGCGGCTGCATCCCCGCCTCCCTCAGCCACACCCCCGTGGACTTCGAAGCCCTCACCGAAGCGGGCGCCATGATGGGGTCCGGCGGCCTCGTCGTACTCGACGAAGACGACTGCATGGTGGATGTCGCCCGCTACTTCATGTCCTTCCTGCGCAACGAATCCTGCGGCCAATGCACCTTCTGCCGCATCGGCACCACCCGAATGTGGGAAATCCTCGACCGAATCTGCAACGGCAAAGGACACCCCAGCGACCTCGACGACCTCAAACAACTCGCCACCTTCACCGAACAAGCCAGCATGTGCGGTCTCGGCAAAAGCGCCCCCAACCCCGTCCTCTCCACCCTCCGCTACTTCCACGACGAATACGACGCCCACCTCCAAGGCCGATGCCCCGCCGGCCGCTGCAAACCACTCATCCAATACGTTATCCAGGAAAACTGCACCGGCTGCACCATCTGCGCCCAACACTGCCCCGCCAACGCCATCCCCATCACCCCCTACCAGCGACACAAAATTGACCCCGAAAAATGCACCCGCTGCGATGTCTGCCGCACCGACTGCCCCGTCGGCGCCATCCACATCGAAAGCGGCGGCCAAAAAACCGCCGGCCACCTTCAAAAAGAATCCCCCGCCCACCTCGCCCTCGTCCACCCATGATCACACTCACCATAGACGGCCAACCCGTCACCGTCCCCGAGGGCAGCACCATCCTCGACGCCGCCCGCGCACTCGGCCTGAACATTCCCACCCTCTGCTTCCTCGCTGGCGTCAAAGACAACCATCCCTCCTGCATGGCCTGCGTCGTCCGCGTCACCGGCCAATGGAACCTCCAACCCGCCTGCGCCACAAAAGCCCGCAACGGCATGATCGTTGCCAGCGAAACCCCCGAAGTCAAAGCGGCCCGTAAAGCCGCCCTCGAACTGCTGCTCAGCGACCACCTCGGCGATTGCATCTCCGTCTGCCAACGAGTCTGCCCCGCCCGCATGGAAATCCCCGAAGTCATCCGCCTCGTCGCCGCCGGCAAAATGCAGGACGCCATCGCCCGCGTCAAAGAAAACGTCGTCTTCCCCGGCGTCCTCGGCCGCATCTGCCGCGCCCCGTGCGAAATGGGTTGCCGACGCCGCCAATACGACGGCGCCGTCGCCATCCAACTCATCGAACGCGAAGTCGCCAATCTCGACGCCACCGCACCCCACCGCTTTGTCCCCACCTGCGCCCCGCCCACCGGCAAACGTGTTGCCGTCGTCGGCGCCGGCGCCACCGGCCTCAGCGCCGCCTTCTTCCTGTTGAAATGCGGACACAAAGTCACCGCCTTCGACGCCGCCACCGAACCCGGTGGCCAAATGCGCCAGGCCAACCTCCCGCGCGAAGTGCTCGACGCCGACATCGCCACCATCGGCGCCATCGGCCTGGAATTCCGCGGCAACACACGCCTCGGATGCGAAGTAACGCTCGACGAATTGCGCCGCGATTACCATGCCGTCATCCTTGCCGTCGGTCCCATGGCCAAAACAAACCACGCCGACCTCGGTGTCCCCGCCACCGAAAAAATGATCAAAGTCAGCGCCAAAGATTTTCAAACCGAGATTCCCGGTGTTTTTGCCGGCGGCAGTTGCATCCGCAACGGCTGGGACCCGGCCCGCTCCGTTGGCGACGGCCATCTGCTCGCCGAAAGCGTGGATGCCTTCCTCGCCGCTCGCCCCTGGCAAATCGCCCCAAAAGAATTCACCACCACCATCCCCAAACTCTCACCCGCCGAATACCGCGAACTTGGCAAAGGCGCCAACTCGGAATTGAGCGTCCGCGAACTGGTCAGCGAAGCCGAAAAAGCCGCCGGCCGATGCTGCCATTGTGACTGCCGGGCTGCTGCCGATTGCAAATTGCGTCTCTACGCCGCCGCCTACGGCGCCGACCCCAAAAAGTTCGCCGGCGAACGACGCCGCCTTTTCGAGGTCATTCGCCAACCCGGCGGCGTCATCTTCGAGCCGGGCAAATGCATCTCCTGCGGCATCTGCGTCGCCATCGCCGAACAGGCCCGGGAACCGCTCGGCCTTGTCTTCATCGGACGCGGGTTCGACGTGAAGGTCGGGGTCCCGTTGAACGCCTTGCTGGCCGACGGCCTGCGAAAAGTCGGCGCCGACTGCGTCAAACACTGTCCGACCGGCGCGCTGGCTTTTGAAAGCGCCGAGCCGCCACGCCGCACGATTTGAGCGCGAGACAGGCGGCGCGCTTCCAAAACGTGCATTGAAAGCGCAAACCGGGGGGCGCAGCGTAAGTTCGATGTTCGGATCAAAAACGGCTAAACTTTGGAACGATCGTTCCAAAGTTTAGCCACTTTTGACAACCCAACCACAAAAGAGGTCCGGGAACAAAAACTTGACATATTCGCTCAGGCGAATATGTTTGGCGCCGTGAAAACACGCGTTCTCTTTCTCTGCACCGGTAACTCCTGTCGTAGTCAGATGGCCGAAGGGTGGCTTCGCCATCTCGGTGGCGACCGATTCGAGGCGTTCAGCGCCGGGGCAAAACCCACCGGCGACGTTCACCCACTGGCCGTCCGGGCAATGGCCGAAGTCGGCGTGGACATTTCCCAGCATTGCTCGAAATCCATTGACGAGTTTGCTGGTCAGTCCTTCGACCTGCTGGTGACGGTCTGCGACAATGCCCGTGAATCCTGCCCGATGTACGGGGGCGCAAAACGACAGGTCCACTGGGGTTTTGATGATCCTGCCCACGCGACCGGCCCCGAGGAAGAGAAGATGGCCGTGTTCCGCCGGGTACGCGATGAGATCGGGAAACGGATTCGGAAGTTTGTGACTACAGGAGAATAAGATGAAGAAAGACTGGAAGAAGTTTGCAGTACTTACCGGTGTGTTTTTGGTCGCCTATTTTGTGCCGTTTGATCATCCGAAGGTTTCCAATGCCATTTTGGAAGCGTTCCGGCTGCTGCAATGGTATGCGGTGAATCACACGCTGGCGTGCGTCGTGCCGGCGATGTTCATCGCGGGAGCGATCTCGACATTTCTGTCGCAGGCGTCCGTGATGCGCTACCTCGGACCGCGCTCCAACCGCGTGTTGGCATACGGCGTGGCGTCGGTGTCGGGCATGATTCTGGCCGTCTGCTCATGCAGTGTCCTGCCGATGTTTGCCGGTATCTATACGATGGGCGCGGGTCTCGGCCCGGCGAGCGCGTTCCTCTACTCCGGCCCGGCCATTAACGTACTAGCCGTTTTCCTTTCGGCGCGCGTGTTGGGAACCGATCTCGGCGTGGCGCGGGCCGTGGGCGCGATTGCGTTTGCCATCATCATCGGACTGTTGATGCAATTCATCTTCCGCCGAAGCGACACGCAACGCAATGAGCAGTTGATGCAGATGCCGGAGCCTCCCGCCAGTCCGCGCTCGCTCTGGAAGACGGCGTTGTTTTTTGCCTCGATGATTTTGTTTCTGGTGTTCAGCGACTGGTACAACACCAACGACGTGACGATTACGTTGAAGGATGGGACACGAATGGAAGCCAACATTCGTTATTCGCGTCCGGAGGCGCTGGATGTGCAAGAGTATGACGCCAACGGACGACTGGCGACAGAGATTCGTCGGTTGAACCGGGACGAGATTGTGACGATGACACCGAAGGAAAACTGGGTGATGAAAGTGCATGGCATCAAATGGTATCTGGCGGGCGCGATGGGGTTGTTGGTAGCGTGGATGTCGTGGCGCTGGTTTAACCGGGAAGAACGCAAGGAGTGGATGAATGCCACGTGGGACTTCGGCATGATGATCGTTCCGCTGCTGTTCGGTGGTGTGTTCGTCACCGGTCTGATCGGCGCCTTGATCCCGGAAAAACAGGTCGCGGCGTGGGTCGGCGGCGACAGCCTCGGCGCCAATTTCGTCGCTTCCTTCGTCGGGATGCTCTGGTATTTCGCGACGCTAACGGAAATTCCGATCACCGAGATGCTGATGCGGCTCGGCATGGGCAAAGGCCCGTCGTTGGCGTTGTTGCTGGCCGGACCGGCGTTGTCGTTGCCGAGCATTCTGGTCATCAACAAAATCATCGGCGCCAAGAAAACCTTCGTGTTTTGTCTGTTAACGGTCGTCATGTCCACCGTCGTGGGCATGATCTTTGGCGCACTATTCTGAAAGGAGATTTGTTATGTTCACGAAAATCGTTGTAGCCACCGACCTCTCAACTGCTTCTGATCGCGTCATCGCCTGTCTGCGCGGCCTCAAGCCGCTGGGAGCACGACAAGCCGTGCTGGTTCATGCCCTTGGACTGCGTCATCTGGACATCATGAAATACGAACTGGCCCGGTGGGCCGAGCCGCGTCTCGCACAACAAAAAACTCTCCTCGAATCTCTCGGCTACGAGACCTCTGTGGAAATTCCGCCCGGCATCCCGGAAGTCGAAGTCAATCGGATTGCTACCGAACAAGGTGCCTCGCTGATCGTCGTCGGTTCGCACGGCGTGACACTGGCCCCCGAAGTACTCATCGGCGGCGTGGCGCTGGCGATTCTGCATCGTGCCACCCGGCCGGTGCTGGTGATGCGGGTTCAGATGACCGAGCAAAACCAAGCACCCGAATGCGAAGCGGTTTGCGCGGATTTCACAAAACACATTCTCTATCCGACGGACTTTTCCTACAACGCCGAACATGCCTTCCGCTATCTTGAAGCCATCGTGAAGGCCGGGGCGAAACGGGTCACGCTGTTGCACGTGCAGGACCGGGCCAAAATTGACCCGCACCTGAAACACAAACTGGAGGACTTCAACCGGATTGACACCGAACGACTCCAACGCCACCGCGACGCGCTGCTGAAACTCGGCGCAACCGAAGTGAACATCGAATTGCCTTATGGTTCGCCCATGCAGGAAATCCTGCGCCTCGCCCGCGAACGCGGCGTGTCCGAGATCGTCATGGGCAGCCAGGGACGCGGGTTTATTGCCGAGGTGTTCCTCGGCAGCGTCAGCCACCAAATTGCCCGGCACGCTTCCGTGCCGGTGCTGTTTGTCCCGGCGGTGAGAAATTAGCGAAAGGAGTATGTCATGAACAAAATTACCGGTCCGAAACCAAAAGCCCTGCTCTTTTGCACGTGTAGCGGCGCGTGCGCGAGCATGGCCAAGATTGATTTCTGGGCGTTGACCGAGCGGGTCCGGCTCGAATTTGGCGACCAGATCGAGTTTCTCGCGTTGCACCCGCGCCTCTGCGAAGAGGACGGCGAGCGCCTGATGAAACACATGTTGACCGACAAACTGTTGTTCATCACTCCCGCTTGCGCCGAGAAACGGCAGAAAAAACTGCTCCGCGACGGCTTTCAAAAAGCCGGCGTGCCGATGGATGCCGCGCATTGGATTCCGGTCAGCATGGCGATGGAAACCACCGATACCGTGTTCGAGAAAATCAAGGCCGCGCTGGCCAAGGCCGACACCGCGCCCGCGCAATAGGAGGAACTCATGACCGCCCCCACCTACCTTGGCATTCCCCGCAACATGCTGGAATGGCAGCCAACGATTGACACTGATCGCTGCATCGGCTGTGGCGACTGCCGCGACTTCTGCCCGAACGACGTCTATGCGCTCGACGAGGCAAACAACAAAATGACGGTGGCGCATCCGCTGAACTGCGTCGTGCTCTGCGACAAATGCGCCGCCGCCTGCCCACAGGGAGCCATCAGCTTCCCGGACAAAACCCAGTTCAAACAAATCGTGCGCGAACTGCTCAAGCGACTGCCCCGCTGCGCCTGTTCAGGCAGGACCGCCTACGATCATCAAACAGCTAAAGGAGAATCCTTATGAAAAAACTGCAAATCCTCGGCACTGGTTGCCCCAAATGCCAAAAACTGATGGAGAACACCGAGGCCGCCGCCAAAGAGCTGGGGCTTCAGTATGAACTTGTGAAAGTCAAAGACATCCCCGAAATCATGAAGTTCGGCGTGATGATGACACCCGCTCTCGCCGTGGACGGCGTCGTCAAGTCCGTCGGGAAAGTTCTGTCGCCTAACGAAATCAAGAAACTGATCCAATGAGCACACCTGTCAAAGTCCTCATTATCGCGGTGCTGGCCGGGTTGGTGGTAGCGGCCATTGCGCTGAAGAACCGAAACAAACCCGCCGCGACACCCACAGTTGCGACGGCAACAAGCAATTCGTTGCCCAAACTGCTCGATCTCGGCGCCGGGAAATGTATTCCGTGCAAAATGATGGCGCCGATTCTGGAGGAGCTGAAGAAGGACTACGCCGACAAGTTCTTCACCGAGTTCATTGACGTGTGGGAGAACGAGGGCGCGGCGAAGAAATACGGCGTCGAGGTAATCCCAACGCAAATCTTCTTCGACGCGAACGGCAAGGAACTCTTCCGCCATGTCGGCTTCTATAGCAAGGAAGACATCCTCAACAAATGGAAGGAATTCGGCATCAACGTGACGAAAGTAAATCCAAAATGAACTTCAATTCTGTTCCGCTGGCAGGGCGCGACGGAAGGGCACGCCGCGTTGTTGATGGGATTCTCTTCGGACAGATCGGCGGTCTGTCCCTACCAACAACGGCGTTATCGTGATGGAACAACTGTTCACCAATCTGAGCCGGGCGGTGGAAGGCGCGCCGTTGGTTGCGCTCGGCGCGGCGACGGTGTGGGGCGTGCTGAGCATCATTCTCAGCCCGTGTCATCTGGCCAGCATCCCGCTGATCGTCGGCTTTATCAGCGAACAGGGACAAGTTACGGTGCGTCGCGCGTTTTGGACGGCGACGCTGTTTTCGGTCGGCATTCTCATCACGATTGCCGTCATCGGCGCAGTGACGGCGGCAGCGGGACGGATGATGGGCAATGTGGGACACTGGGGCAATTATGTTGTGGCTGTCATCTTTTTTGTTGTCGGGCTGCACCTGCTCGGCGTGATTCCGATGCCGTGGTCGGGTCCCGGTCAGGTGAACATGAAACGCAAGGGACTGATCGCGGCGTTTATTCTCGGACTCGTGTTTGGCGTGGCACTCGGCCCTTGCACGTTTGCGTATATGGCCCCGATGCTGGCGGTGACGTTCAAACTGGCGAAGACGAATCCGTTGTACGGTGCGTCGTTGTTGCTGGCGTACGGCATCGGCCATTGCGCCGTGATCGTCGTGGCCGGCACATTCACCGAAGTCGTGCAGCGGTTTTTGAATTGGAATGAACAATCGAAGGGCGTCGCCATTGTCAAAGCTATTTGCGGCGTGCTGGTACTGCTCGGCGGCGTCTGGCTGGTTTACAGCACACCATGAACACCAACAGGCAAATCCGTAGTGTAGGGCGCGATGCCCGTCGTTTAGGCACCGCGCCGTGCCGTCGGGAAAACCGTCACCAGCGGCCCGATACCCCGGAACGACACGGGGCATCGCGCCCTACAAAACAACGATCAAACCAACAACCCGAAAGGAGTGTCGTATGAGCAAACAGATCACTCGCAGAAACTTCCTCGGCGCAGCCGGGGCGGCGGCCCTGGTGTCAGCCGTTGGTTCCACCGCAACGGCAGCGGACAAACCGCTGAAAATCCTCGGCATCGCATGCAGCCCGCGCAAAGGGATGACCACCGCAAAAGCCGTGCAAGTGGCGCTCGATTCGGCGAAGGCGGTCAGCCCGCGCATTGAAACCGAACTGATTGACCTCGGCGGACTCAACATCGCCGGGCACTTGCCGAAACAAGCTGCCGACGATTTCGAGGCGATTTTGCCGAAGTTGAAAGACCCGGCGCTCGGTGGACTCATCATCGGGTCACCGTCGTATTTCCGTTCGATGAGCGCATTGTGCAAAGCGTTCATCGAGCGATGCGGGCCGTTGCGCGAGCCGCGCATACTGGCGGACAAACCGGTGGGCGTCGTGGCCCTGGGCAGTTTCCGCAACGGCGGACAGGAACTGGTCATCGAGCAAATCCAGACCGCGATGCTCTGTTTCGGCATGATCCCTGTCGGTGGCAATCCGCCCGCGTATCAGGGCGCGACGGTGCAGTCCACCAAGGACGAGATCAGTGCCGACGAACTCGGTCTCGACACGGCAAAGAAACTTGGCGTGCGCATCGCCGAAGTGGCGTTGCGCATGGCCGGCAAGAAAGAGTAAGGAGATTCGAAACATGAAAATTCAAGTCGTTGGCCCCGGTTGCCCGCGGTGCGAAGCCACGAAGAAAAATGTCTTCAATGCCTGCGCCGAACTCGATTTGGCGGCAGACATCGAATACGTGCGCAACATCAGCGAGTTTGCCAAACTCGGTGTGATGATGACCCCGGCGGTGGTGGTGGACGGCAAGGTCGTGGTTTCCGGTAAGGTACCAACCGTGGCGGAATTGAAACAACTGTTGCGATCATGAACAAGCGAACCAAAATTGACGCGGAGACTGTCCGCCAAAACGTGCGAGAAGGATACAGTCAAATTGCGCGCACCGGTGGTTCCTGCTGCGGCTCATCGTGCGGCTGTTCGGGCGAGCAACTCGTCCAGCAAATCGGTTACGACACGAAAGAATTGGAAGCGTTGCCGGAAGGCGCGAACATGGGCTTGTCGTGCGGCAACCCAACAGCGTTGGCGTCGTTACGCCCCGGCGAGGTTGTGCTTGATCTCGGCAGTGGTGGCGGGTTCGATGTGTTCATCGCCGGGCGCGAAGTGGGACCGAAGGGTCGGGTCATCGGCGTGGACATGACGCCGGAAATGCTGGCCAAGGCGCGGCGCAACATCGCCGTCTATCGGAAGCGCACGGGGTTGGACAACGTGGAGTTCCGTCTCGGCGAAATCGAGCACTTACCGGTAGCCGACAACTCGGTGGACGTGGTGATTTCCAATTGCGTGATCAACCTGTCGCCGGACAAGCCGCAGGTTTGGCGCGAGATCGCGCGGGTGCTGAAACCGGGCGGGCGCGTCGCGGTCTCCGATCTCGCGCTGCTGCGCCCGTTGCCGCCGAAAGTGGCCGGGATGGTCGAGGCACTGGTCGGCTGCATCGCGGGCGCGGTGCTGGCAAAGGACACGAAGCGGATGGCGCGCGCGGCGGGGTTGGTGGATATTCAGCTCACGGCCAAGCCGGACTACGTCAATGCGATGACCGGGTTCAACGATCCTCTGTATCGCAAAATTGTCCGGCACCTGCCGCGCGGCAGGAAACCGGGTGACTACATCACGAGCTTGGAAGTGACGGCTCGCAAACCGAGGAAATGACATGAGAAAACCGACCGATATTTTCAAGGCGTTTGCGGATGAGACGCGGGTGCGCATCCTGAGCCTGCTGGCCACAAATGAGCAGTGCGTCTGCGAATTGCAGGCGACACTGCAACTGCCGCAACCGACCATTTCACGACACCTGGCCTATCTGCGTCGAATGGGACTCGTCACGGAGCGACGAGAAGGCAAGTGGGTCATCTACGCGCTGGCACCGGCCAGCGACGCCGTGCACGCCTCGTTGTTGAGGTGTCTGCGCGGCTGTTTTCAAGAAGTCGAACTGTTGAAAAAGGATTCGGCGCGGCGCGCCAAACTCAAATCGCCGCGCTGTTGCGAATAGGAGGATACCATCATGAGGACGATTGGTTTTGTTGGCGGCGGACGCATTGTCCGCATTATGCTCGGCGGCTGGCGACAAGCCGGCAAACTGCCCGAAAAGATCGTTATCAGCGACCCGTCGTCGCCGATGGCAACAACAAAAAACAACCGGGAAGCCGCGGCACAGGACATCGTGTTTCTCGCCGTACATCCCCCGGCAATGGGCGCTGTGCTGGCGGAAATTGCGTCGGTATTGAAACCCGACGCGCTGGCGGTTTCGCTCGCGCCGAAGTTCACCATCGCCAAGATTTCGGCGGCGCTGGGCGGGTTTGCGCGAATTGCGCGGATGATTCCAAACGCGCCATCCACTATTGGTGCCGGCTACAACCCGGTGACGTTCTCGCCCGCGCTCGCTGAATCAGATCGTCGCGAACTGACGGCGTTGTTGGAGCCTCTTGGCGAAAGTCCGGCGGTAGCGGAGGAGAAGCTGGAGGCGTTTGCGATTCTCAGTGGCATGGGGCCGACGTATCTGTGGTTCCAGTTGCAGGCGTTGCGCGAAGTGGCGGCGCAGTGCGGCCTGAGCGAGGCCGACATCGCGCCCGCGCTGAAACGAACCGTCTGCGGTGCGACGCGGACGTTGCTCGAATCCGGGCTGTCACCCACCGAAGTGATGGACCTGATTCCAGTCAAGCCGCTCGGCGAGGATGAAGCCAACATCAAAAACCTTTATCTGACCAAGCTGCCGGCATTGTACGCAAAGATCAAGCCATGAACATTGCCCGTCGTCTCTCATTTCTGGACCGGTACCTGACACTGTGGATTTTCCTCGCCATGGGAATCGGTGTCAGCGCGGGGTATTTTGTGCCCGGCGTCGAAGGATTCATCAATCAAGTCAATGCCGGCACGACGAATGTGCCGATTGCCATCGGCCTGATCCTGATGATGTATCCGCCGCTGGCAAAAGTGCGCTACGAGGAAATGGGCGACGTGTTCCGCAACTGGAAGGTGCTTGGCCTCTCGCTTGTGCAGAACTGGATCATTGGCCCGGTGCTGATGTTCGTATTAGCGATCACGTTCCTGCGCGGTTATCCAGAATACATGGTTGGGCTGATCATGATCGGGCTGGCGCGCTGCATTGCCATGGTCATCGTTTGGAACGAACTGGCCAAGGGCGACACCGAATACTGCGCCGGGTTGGTGGCATTCAATAGCGTATTTCAGGTGTTGTTCTTCAGTGTCTATGCGTGGCTTTTTGTTACGATATTACCTCCGATGTTCGGACTGTCCGGTAGCGTGGTGAAAGTGACAATGGGACAGATTGCCAAGAGTGTGTTCATCTATCTCGGTATCCCGTTTATCGCCGGTGTGCTCAGCCGGATCATCGGGCTGAAGTTCAAAGGGCGAGAATGGTATGAGCGGGTGTACATCCCAAAGATCAGCCCCATCACGCTCATCGCGCTGCTGTTCACCATCGTGGTGATGTTCAGTCTGAAGGGCGAACTGATCGTGAAAATCCCCCTCGATGTGGTGCGGGTGGCGGTGCCGTTACTGATTTATTTCGTGGTGATGTTCTTGGTGAGTTTCTGGCTCGGCAAGAAGGTCGGCGCCGACTACTCGAAGACAGCGACGCTCTCCTTCACGGCAGCGAGCAACAACTTCGAGTTGGCGATTGCCGTCGCCGTCGCCGTCTTCGGCATCAACAGTGGCGCGGCGTTTGCCGCCGTGATTGGCCCGCTGGTGGAAGTGCCGGTGTTGATTGGCCTGGTCAATGTCGCGTTGTGGTTTCAGCGGCGTTGGTTTGCGCCATCCACGGGCTAAATGCGACGTGCGGTGACGAGTCGGGCAAAGTGCTCAAACGAACGGTCGTAGGTGGCTTCGGCATCGGGCGGGAAACAGCAGCCGGGCAGTTCTCGGTTGCTAAGGTGGTAGGTGAGGCAATCGCAACAAATGCCTTTGCGGCTACACGGATCATACGTGCAGGCACATCGCGCCTTGTTCTTGTCCTTTTTGCACTCCATGGCAGACCTCACTTTTTACAGATGTCGTAACAGAGCAGGACGTTCTGGTCGCGGACATAGAGTTTGCCGTTGGCAATGACCAGGTGCGGCCAGCTTTGTTTGCCGCTGCGATCGGGCTGGTCGAAACGGCCTTTTTCCTTCCAACCGGTGGGTGTGGCTTCAATCAGGACGATGGTGCCGGGGCCGCTTTCGGCGCGGCAGTAGAAATGGCCGTCGGCATAACTGAGGGTGCCTTTGCCGAGTTTTTGTTTCTCGGTCCATGCGACATTGCCGGTTTTGAAATCCATGCACGTCCAGCCGCCCCGGTTGCTGTGTCCGTAGAGGTGGTTGCCCACAAGGATCACGCCGCCGTGGTGGTTTTCCATCGCGTTGTTGGCATACACCTCGGTGGCGGTATTGCCGGTGATCTTGAAAAGGTTGCAGCCGACGCCGTAGCCGGAGGTGACAAAAACGTGGTTGTCCTTGTAAATCGGCATGGGAATGACAGCGGTTTTGCCTTTGCGGACGCCAGACCAAAGGAGTTTACCGGTGTCAATGGCGATACCGGCAACGTGAGCGTCGGTGAAAACGATCACCTGGCGGACGCCATTGATGACAACCGGCACCAACGAACTGTAGGAGGCAGAGTCGGTAAGATCCTTGCTGCGCCAGATCAATGCGCCGGTTTTTTTGTTCAGCGCGGCCACGGTACCCTGGGATCCACCGGGGGTACAGAGAAGTTTGTCGCCGTCCACGAGGACGGATTCGCTATAGCCCCAACCAGACATCATTTTGCCGCCGAGGTCGGTGGCAAGGTTTTTGCGCCAAACTTCCTTGCCGCTGAGGGCGTCGCAACACAGCAGGTCGCCGTATTGTCCCAGGGAATACACCAGTGTGCCGTCAACGGTCGGCGTGGCGCGCGGTCCGGGGTAACCACCGCCGCCGCCGGTTTTGCCGAGTTTGGTTTTCCAGAGCAGTTTGCCGTCGGCTTCGTTGAGAGCCATGACATAAGCGCCGTCATCGAGGTCGCCGATGGTAAAGATTTTGCCATTGGCGACGGAGACGCCGGAATAGCCGCCGCCAATGTTGTCAATTTTCCACGCCAACGGTGGTCCACCGGTTGGCCAGGAGGCGAGCAGGCCGGTTTCGGTGGAGATGTTGTCGCGGTTGGGGCCGTGCCACTGGGGCCAATCGGCCGCGGTGGCCAAGCTGGCGGCACACAGGGCGGCAACGGCGAACAACAGGCGGGCAGACGGACGGAGGATGCGACGCATGGAACACCTCATGGTTTGCGTTTTTTCTTTTCGCCCAGCCGCGAATGGCGGATGGGACAACCGGGTTTGAGCAGGGCGCCACCGCGAGCGGCGGATTCGTACAAGGCGGTGAGGATCTGAATGTTCTTTTTGCCTTCGGGTCCCTCGACCAGGCCGGGTTTGTTGTGGAGGATCGCTTCGATCACGTTTGCCAGGTACGGCGTATGGCCGCGACCATAGACGTTGGGCACTTCCTGTGAGAAACGATGGTGGATGTCAGCGTCTTCGGGACGCGGTTCGGTGAATCCCCAGTAGAGAATCTTGTTGACGGCGTGGCCACCGATCACGACGCTGCCTTTTTCGCCGAGAATGCTGAGGGAACCTTCCAGGTCCTGCGGACGTGTGGCGACGGTCGCTTCGAAAGCGCCCAGTGCTCCGTTTTTGAATTGGAAGGTGGCCACGGCGGTATCTTCGACTTCGATGTCAAGTAGGCGCGTGGCGGCGCGGCAATGGAGATTCTCGATCGGGCCGAGGAACCATTGGAGGAGGTCGAGATGATGGCTGGCCTGTTGGGACATCACGCCGCCATCCAGCGCCCATGTGCCGTGCCAGTCGTCCTGTTCGTAATATTCCTGGGTGCGACGCCAACGCACGCGCACCGTGCCCATCACGAGTTTGCCGAATCGTCCTTCATCCAGCGCTTTGCGGGCCGCGACGACGGCAGGGTTGAATCGGTTTTGTTTCACCACAAACAGACGGCAACGGTTCCTCTGGCAGGCTTTGATCATCCGGTCGCAGTCGGCAACACGTAACGCCATGGGTTTCTCGACGATGATGTGTTTGCCGTGTCGGGCGAGGTCCACGACGTGTTCCGCGTGATAACCGGTCGGAGTGGCCACATTGATCACATCCACTTCGGGATGCGCTGCCAGCATGGCATGATAGTCCGTGTAGAACGGCACGTTGTATTTTTCGCCCTTGGCACGCGCTTTTGCCTCGTCCTTGTCGCACACCGCCACCAGTTGGGACGGCAACTGGCCGCACGTCAATGCGCCAAGATGATTCTCCGATACCCGCCCGCATCCAATCAACACAAACTTCAGTTTCCTGTCCATGGCCGCGCACTCTCGCAGAAAACCGCCGCCGATTCAAGGGTTGATAGCGACGCTTTTTTGAGGCACACTATCGCCCAAAGATGCCAACCATCCATCACAGGAGACAACCATGTTGACCCGATTCCTGCTCATCGCCGCCATTCTCCACCCCGCCATCTTCCTTGCCGCAAACCGCTCCGTCGCGGCCGACTGGCCCAACTTCCTCGGTCCCAACCGCAACAGCATCTCGCCCGAAACCGGTATCGGCAAGAACTGGAACACTCAACCGCCCCGCGAACTCTGGCGGACTCCGATGAGCGACGACGGTTACGCCGGACCGTCCGTTGCCAACGGAAAAGTTTTCATCATCAACCATGACGGCGACAAGGACATCGTCCGCGCCCTCGACCTCAAAACCGGCAAGGAGATTTGGGCTCACACCTACCCCGACAGTCCAAAAGCCAATTACGGGTTTGCCCGCGCCACACCGACCGTGGACGAGGGGAAAGTGTACACTGTCAGCCGTTTCGGCATTGTCCATTGCCTGGATGAAAACACGGGCAAACCTGTCTGGATCAAGGATGTCGTCAAAGAATTCAAAGGCGAAATCCCCCGCTGGGAGATGGCCTGGTCACCGCTGATTGACGGCGACAAACTCATTGTCATCCCCGGAGGCGACGGTGCGGCCGTTGCCGCCCTCAACAAACACACCGGCGCCACCCTCTGGAAAGGCGGTGGCAGCGATAAACCGGGTTACGCCACACCCGTCGTTGCCACGCTCAACGGCGTGAAACAATACATCGTCTTCACCGCCTATCACCTCATCGGCGTCGAGGCGGCCAGCGGGAAACTTCTCTGGCAGTTACCGTGGCGAACCGACTGGGACGTCAACGCCGCCACGCCACTCGTCATTGAGGACAAGATTTTCATCACCAGCAACTACAAACACGGCTGTGCCCTCGTCAGCGTTGCCGGCAACAAACCCGTCATCGTGTGGGAAAACAAGGAATTGCAGTGCCACTTCAACTCCCCGATCCTCTACAACCACCACATCTACGGCATCAGCAATGAGCTTGTCTGTCTCGACCCGCAAACCGGCAAGGCCCTCTGGAAACAACCCGGCTTCGAAAAAGGCGGCCTCATCGTGGTGGACGGAGTTCTTATCGCCATGGACGGCGCAAAAGGAAACATCGTCATGGCAGAAGCCACTCCCCAGGCGTATCGCGAACTCGGTCGCATCCGCCCCCTTGGCGGCCAAAGCTGGACTGCTCCCATCGTTGCCGACAGCAAACTCATCATCCGCAACAAAAACACACTTGCCTGCCTCGACCTGAGGCCGTCCCGCTAACGTGATTCTCCCCCTGCTACTCGCCGCCCTGATCGCCGCCGACTGGCCCATCTATCGCGGCTCCCCCACCCTCGTCGGCGTCACCACCAACACCCTGCCCGTCGCCCTCGACCTGCGCTGGAGCTTCAAAACCGGCCGCGCCATCAAATCCTCCCCCGTCATCTCCGGCCACCTCGTCTTCATCGGCTCCGACGATGGCAAAGTGTACGCTCTCTCCCTCAAAACCGGCGACCTCGTCTGGTCCCACACCACCAGCAACGCCGTCGAAGCCGCTCCCCTTATTCTCGACGGCACTCTCTACATCGGCTCCACCGACGGCCATCTGTACGCCCTCAACGCTCTCACCGGCGCGCAAAAATGGAAACACGCTTGCGAAGACAAAATTACCGGCGCCGCCAACGCTTTCCGCGCCGGCGCGGCCTGGCGCATCCTCGTCGGCAGCTACGACAACAAACTCTATTGCCTCGACGCCGCCAATGGCGCGCTCCTCTGGGCCTTCGACACTTCCAACTACATCAACGGTGCTCCCGCCGTCGCTGACGGCAAAATTGTCTTCGGTGGCTGCGACGGCCTTCTTCACGTTCTCAATTTCAACGGCAAGGAACTCGCCACCATCGAAGCCGGCGCCTATATTCCCGGCTCTCCCGCCCTCGCCGATGGCAAAGCCTTTGTCGGCCATTACGGCGGCGAAGTCCTCTGTGCTGATCTCGCCCGCGCCGTCATCCTCTGGCGTTACACCGGTAAAGACACCGCTTTTTTCTCCTCACCCGCCGTCACCGACAAACTCGTTCTCATCGGCGGACGCGACAAACGTCTCCACTGCCTCGACCGCGCCACCGGCAAGGAACTCTGGGCTTTCCAAACCCGCGATGAAATTGATGGCTCACCTCTCGTCTGCGCCGACAAAGTCGTTTTCGGCTCCGGCGACGGACGCCTCTACCTCGTCAGCCTCGCCACCGGCAAGGAACTCTGGAGCTACGACATCGGCAAACCGATCACCGGCTCGCCCGCCATTGCCGACGGCCTGGTGATCATCGGCGCCGCGGACGGCGTCGTGTACGCCTTTGGTGAACAAGTACGAAACACGAAATCCGAACCTCGAAACAAATCCAAATGACTCAAATTCGAAAAACGTACTTTGGATATTCGCGCTTCACGTTTGTTTCGGATCTCGAATCTCGGATTTCGGATTTTCCTTCATGAGGATCCTGCAGCTCACCCCCGGCACCGGCAACTTCCATTGCGGCGGCTGTCTCCGCGACGCCGCCCTCGTTCGCGCCCTCCGCGATCGCGGCCATGACGTGCTGATGGTGCCGCTCTACCTCCCGATGGTTTCCGAAACGACTACCGAAACCGGCGATGCGCCGCTCTTCCTCAGCGGCATCAGCGTCTTTCTCGAACGCAGATTCCGCGTCCCGCGCTGGCTCGACCGGCTTCTCAGCGCGCCATCGTTGTTGCGGGTCTCTTCCGCGCTGGCCCATCTCACCACCGCCAAGGACCTTGGTGAATCCACCGTTGCCATGCTCCGCCATGAGCCACCTGAACTGGAGCGTCTTCTTGACTGGTTGCGCCCCCGGCCGCCATTTGATGTCATTTGCCTCTCCAACTCCCTTCTCGCCGGCCTAGCGCCACGCCTCAAACAGGAGCTTCGCGCCCCGATCGTCGCCACCCTCCAGGGCGAGGATTCCTTTCTGGACGGTCTCACCGAACCGTACCGCGCCCAATCGTGGCAACTGCTCGCCGAACGTTGTCGAGACGTGGACCGTTTCATTGCCGTCAGCCAGTACTTCGCCGACCTGATGTCGGCGCGATTGCAATTGCCCCCCGACCGTGTTGTCGCTGTCCACAATGGCATCGCGCTCGAAGGCTTCGCTCCCGCCGCCATGCCGCCCCCGGTGCCGACCGTTGGTTATCTTGCCCGTATGACGCGCGGCAAAGGCCTGGCTCTTCTGGCCGAAGCGTTTCTTCAACTCGACCTCCCCAACGCTCGTCTCCGTGTTGCCGGGGCAATGACCGCCGCCGATAAACCGCTGGTCGCCACCCTCCGCCGTCGGCTTGGCGATCGCGTGGAGTTCTTCCCCAATCTCGACCGCGCCGCCAAAATCGCCTTTCTCCAAAGCCTCACCGTCCTCTCCGTCCCGACCCTCTACGCGGAAGCGTTCGGTCTCTACATCCTCGAAGCACTCGCCTGTGCCGTCCCCGTCGTTCAACCGCGTCACGGCGCCTTCCCCGAACTGCTGACCGCCACCGGCGGCGGTCTCCTGTGCGAGCCGAACGACGCCCGTTCTCTCGCCACCGTGCTGCGTGAGCTTCTGGCCGACCCGGCGCGCGCCCGTCAACTCGGCCAAACGGGTTGCGCCGCCGTTCGGGAGAAATTTAGTGTCGAGAAAATGGCCGAGAAAATCGAGGCGATCCTCCGCGGTGTCCGATGAGCGACCATGTCCAGTTTGTTGCGCCGCTGGGGCCGCGTCCCGACCCGATGTTCGGCAATCCGGACTTTGCGGCTGCCACCCTGCGCGTGCTGATCGCGCGGTTGTCGCCGTTGCGCGATGTGGACCGCTCATCCTCGCATTTGTTTCTTTTCGATGCGGTCCGTCGCGCCGAGCCGCGGGCCTACATTGATTTCGCTTTTTTTCCGGCCGTGCGGGAGAGACGGTTGCGCCTTCAAAACGGCGTGCCGTTGCTGATGGGAATCCAGTCCTGCCGTCCCGCCACGGACTTTGATCTTGTCCTTGTCTCCAACTCTTTCGTGCTGGAGATGCTGAATCTGCCATATCTGTTGCGTCATTCCGGCTGGCCGGTACTGGCCCGCGAGCGCGTCGGAAAATTCCCGCCCGTCATCCTCGGCGGCTCCAACGCCAGTGCCGCGCAATCGCTCGCGCCGTTTGTGGACGGCATTTTCATCGGCGAAGCCGAGGAAGTGATGGCGGACATCCTCCGCGACCGGCGTGTCCCGCCCGGTCCCGTCAAGCTCCGACGCCCGCGCGCAGAGCTGCTGCCGTTGCGTTACCCGATCCTCAACAGTCCCGAAGCCGGCGTCGCACGATTGCAGATCACCTATGGCTGCCCGTTCGCCTGCTCGTTTTGCTTTGAGGGGTTCGACCGCAAACCCTACCGCGAGATTCCCGCCGAAGAGTTGATCGCCCATGCCCGACGCCTCAAACAACAGGTTGGCTGCGAGGAAGTTGACCTCGCGAGTTTCAACTTCAATACCCACACCGACATCGCCCGTCTGATCGTCGAGTTGAACCGCGTGTTCGACCGTGTCAGCTTCAAGAGCCAGCGCGTGGACATCCTCGCCCAAACACCGTGGCTGTTGCCGCTGGAAATCGCCGCCGATAAACGCAGCTTCACCCTCGGCATCGAGGGCCTCAGCGAACGGCTCCGCGTATTCCTCAACAAATCGCTCGCCGCCGCCGACATCCGCGCCGCGCTCCAATCGCTGCTACGCGAACGCATCCGCGAGATCAAACTCTTCTACCTGCTCACCGGCCACGAAACCGACGCCGATCTCGCCGAGTTCCGCCAGTTCGTCCGCTGGCTGAAAGAAACCCGACAGTCCGCCAATCCATCCGTGCGCATCGTCTTCAGCATCGGGTTTCTCGTCCGAATGCCGGGCACGCCGTTGGAACGCGACCGACTTTTTCTCGATGAGGCCGATTTCAAGCCGATTCTCGGCCCGGTCCAGTCCGCTTGCCAGACCCACGGCTTCGAGTTTCGCCTCGCCGCGTCGTGGACCGACTACGCCGTCACCCAGGTACTGGCCCTTGGCGGCAGGATTCCTCCCGACGCCGATATCTGTTACGACGGCTCACTGCCGCCGTCGGTCTGGGAACAAATCAAGACCTGGCAACAACCCCACATCGCCAACCTGAAACCGGTTCGCCCCACAAAACCGTTGCCCCGCCGTCTTCATCCGCCGGAAAATCTGGCGGCATTCCGCGACTTGATGGCGCGCAAAGCACGCCTGAAACCGCTCTTTGTCCGCCTCCGCATCCCGCCCGAATGGAGCGGCGCGACCGCCGAATCACTCAACGCCCGGATGTTTGCGCATCTGCTCCAGCAACGCCCCGAACTCACCGACAACCTCCTTTCCGTTCGCGAAATCCTGTTCACCCCGCGCGGCTGGCAGGTTACCGGCGAGAGCGTGTTCGCGCTCAAAGCGTGGGAACCGTCAAAACTCGGGTTCGAGACCGTTCCTTCCACCGAATTCCGCCAGGCCACCGTCGAGCTTCGCCAGCCCGGCATCGGCGCTCGCGCGCAGGAATGGCTTCGAGCCGCGCGCCTGGCGTTCAGCGTCCGCCGCGACGGCGGCGGCTACCGACTCGAACTTTCCGCAGACGCCCGCAAGAAACGGATGGTGTTCGACGCCCATGTGGAACCTGATTTTGTCCGGCTTACCATCGGCCCGAAGTGTCGGTTCGAGCTCGGCCAGATCCACGTCGCGGCACTGGAACTTGAGACGGCGACGCGGTAAGCTGTCGTCATGCTTCTCGAACTAACGAGCGTCCGCAAAAGTTATTCGTCACCACCGGTCGAGGTGTTGCGCGACATTCATTTCCAGCTTGCCGACGGCGAAGCGGTTGCCATCGTCGGTCCCAGCGGCTCCGGCAAAAGCACGCTCTTGAACATCCTCGGTGCGCTCGATCGGCCGACACAGGGCAGAGTGCTCTTTGACGGACGCGACCTCTCCGCGTTGACCGAACCGGAACTGGCCGCCATTCGCAACCAGCAGATCGGTTTTGTCTTCCAACTTCACCATCTGCTGCCGCAATGCAGCGTGCTGGAGAACGTGCTTCTCCCAACGCTGGCCGCCGCCACGCCCGACCCCGCTGCCCCCGAACGCGCCGCGCAACTGCTGGAGCGGGTCGGTTTGCAGCATCGCTTGGAACATCGTCCCGGCCAACTCTCCGGCGGCGAATGCCAGCGCGTCGCCGTCGCGCGCGCCCTCATCAACCGTCCCCGTCTCCTGCTTGCCGACGAACCGACCGGCGCGCTCGACCACGCCAACGCCGTCAGCCTCGGCCAGTTGCTCATCGAACTGAACAAGGAACAGGGAGTCGCTCTGGTCGTCGTCACACACTCGCTCGAACTCGCCGCCCGCCTGCCGCGCCGACTGGAGTTGCGCGACGGGGCGCTTCACTGAGATGACCCGCATCACGTTCATCGCTCGCAGCCTTCGTTTTTACTGGCGAACGCATCTCGGCGTTCTCGCCGGCGTGGCGTTGGCGTGCGCGATCCTGACCGGCGCGCTGGTCGTGGGCGACTCGGTGCGGTTCAGTCTGCGCCGGCTCGCCCTGGCGCGGCTGGGGCGCGTCACCCATGCGCTCGCAACAGGGGACCGTTTTTTCCGCGAGAAACTCGCTGACGAAACCGGCGGCGCGCCGCTGCTGCTGGCGCGCGGGACGGTGTCGCTGCCCGACGGCTCGGCGCGGGTCAACGGTGCGCAGATTGCCGGCGTGGACCGGCGATTCTGGCGGCTGGGCGCGACGCGGGAGTTCGACGGCATCGTTTTGAACGAGCGGCTCGCCGCCCGGCTCGGCGCGAAAATCGGCGACACCGTGGTCGTGCGTCTGGAACCGCCCTCGTGGGTGCCGCGCGACGCGCCGTTATCGGGTAAAACGGATGCGACAGTGGCTTTTCGCGGGCGGGTCGGCGCCGTGGTGGGCGACGAGGATTTTGGACGGTTCAGTTTGCAGGCCAACCAGGTGCCGCCGTCCACGGTGTTCGTGCCGCTGGCATTGCTGCAAACAGAACTCAAACGCGAGGGACAGGCGAATGTGTTGTTGACCGACGGCGCTGCGCCCGATCTGTCGCGTTACTGGACGTTGGCGGACGCCGAACTGGTCTTCTCCAATCACCAGCTCACCACCCCGCGGGTTTTTCTCGATCCGGCAATTGCCCAAGCGGCTCTCGCCCTGTCGCCGGACGCCGCCGGCGTGTTGACCTATTTCGTAAATGAAATCCGACTCGGTAATCGGACGACTCCGTACTCGTTTGTGGCCGCCACGGGCCATGAAGAGGGCATTGCGATCAACACATGGCTGGCCGACGACCTCGGCGCGAAGGTGGGCGACGAACTGACGCTGCGCTACTACGTCATCGGCGAACAACGGACGTTGCGGGAGGAAAGCGCCTCGTTCCGTGTGCGACAGATTCTGCCCACAACCAAAGACGAGTCGTGGACACCGTCGTTTCCGGGGTTGGCGGACGCGGACAACTGTCGGGACTGGGAACCAGGCATTCCGATTCATCTCGACCGGATCCGACCGAAGGACGAAGAATACTGGAAACGGTATCGCGACACGCCGAAAGCGTTTGTCTCGCTGGCGGCGGGACAAAAATTGTGGGCGAACCGTTTCGGCAATCTGACGGCGGTTCGGTTCCCCGCGACGGTGAACGTGGAGGAGAAATTGAAGTTGGAGCCGCCCGCGTTTGCGCCGGTGCGGGCGCTGGCATTGCGGGCGAGCGAGGAATCGCAGGATTTCGGTCAGTTGTTCATCGGATTCAGCTTCTTTCTGATTGTGGCGGCGTTGTTGCTGACCGCAATGCTGTTCGTGTTCAACCTCCAACAACGCCGCGCGGAGGCCGGTCTGTTGCGCGCGCTCGGATTCGAGCCGCGCCTGGTGCGACGGCTGGCACTGGCCGAGGGCGGCACACTGGCGTTGCTCGGGACGATTCTCGGTGTCATGGCCGGCGCGGCCTACGCAAACCTGGCGTTGCTCGGCCTGCAAACGGTTTGGCGCGGAGCCGTTGGCGTCATGCAGTTTTGTTATCACGCCGAGGCGGCGACGTTGGCCATCGGCGCGGTTTCGAGCCTGGCAGCAGCAGTGGTGGCGATCGGGTGGGCGCAACGCGGACAGTTGCGTGGCGCGCCGGTGGAGTTGTGGGGGGAACAACGGCAAAGTAAACGCAGGCTGGTGCCTGCCATCGTCATTGTCAGTTTGTTGGGAGCGGGCGCATTATTGCCCCTGGGAAACGCCGGCGCGTTTTTTGGCGCCGGAGCGTGTCTGCTGGTCGCGGGCATCGGTTTCAGCGACGGCCTGTTGCGACGATTGGAAACCGCCGGACGGTTTTGCGAGCCGAACGCCTCGCCCGCCACCGCGCGCCACGCCGGCCTGCACGCGCTGGGGTTTCGCAATGCGGCGCGGCGACGGGGACGCAGTTTGACAGTGGTGTCCGTGTTGGCCAGCGGCGTGTTCCTGCTGGTGGCGGTAAACGCGTTCCGGCAGGACCCGCGCCAGAACGTCGCGGGAACCGGCGGCTTCGTGTGGTACGCGGAGACGACGACGCCGTTGTATGAAGGTTTGCCCGACGGGGTACCGATGCGGGTGCGCGACGGCGATGACGCGAGTTGCCTGAATTTGAACCGCGCACAACAGCCGCGCCTGCTCGGCGTGAACCCGGAGGAATTGGCAAAACGAGGGGCGTTTCTGTTTGTGGGGCAGGCCTCCGGCCTGTCCGCGAACGAAAAACCGGCCATTCCGACAACGGCCTCGGCGTGGGAATTGTTAAACCAGCGCGACGACGCGGTGCCGGCCATTGGCGACGAGGCAACGGTTAAATGGGCGCTCGGCAGAAAGATTGGCGACACGTTGACCTACACCGACGAGCACGGACGCGCTTTCCAGTTGCGAATCGTCGGGATGCTGGCCAACTCGATCTTGCAGGGCAGCCTGGTCATCTCGGAACGAAATTTTCTCAAAAAATTTCCGTCTTCATCGGGTTATCGGGTGTTCCTGATGAACACCATGCCGGAAGGGCTGGCGCGAACACTGGAGGACAAGGGATTCGAAGCGGTAGCGGCGCAGCAACGTCTGGCAGAGTTCATGGAAGTGGAGAATGCTTACATCGGCATTTTCCAAGCGCTCGGCGGGCTGGGACTGCTGTTGGGCAGCGTCGGACTGGCGGTCGTGGTGCTGCGAAACGTGATGGAACGACGCAGCGAGTTGGCAGTGATGCAGGCGCTTGGATTTGAGCGACGAAAATTGCGCTGGCTGGTGCTGAGCGAGCACTGGTTGCTGGTGTTGCTCGGCGTGGCGCTGGGCACGGGCGCAGCGTTGGTAGCCGTCTGGCCGCAGCGCGCGCGCGGCGTGCCGGTGATGACACTGGCGGCTCTGGCGTGCGGCGGGCTGTTGTGGTGTTGGCTGGCGGCGCGAACGGCGTTGCGCGGCCCGTTACTGCCCGCGCTGCGGAACGAGTAACTGTTGAGCGGCCTGAAGACGTTGGCGAATGGCGTCGCGCAAGGTTGTCTGTCGGCTGGTGGTCGCCGCCAACGCGGTTTCAAAGGCTTGCACGGCCTCTTTTGTTTTGCCCTGTTTGAGGAGCACGCTGCCGAGCGTGTCCAAATAGTAGGCGCAACGGGCGGGCTGCAAGGCGGCGGCACGGCGGCAGAGCGCGGCGGCCTCCTCCAGGTTGGCGCCCAGTTCGCAATAGGCCCACGCGAGGTTGTTCATGGCGTTGGCGTCGTCGGGGGCCAACTCGACGGCGCGGCGATAGGCCGCCGCCGCCTCGGAAAAGAGGTTCTGTTTCAACAGGGCGTTGCCGAGGTTGAGGTGGAAAACGGGATTGTTCGGCTGAAGTTCGGTCGCCATCCGGTAATGACCCGCGGCGGCGACGTGCTGGCCGCGACGTTCGAGGAAGACGCCGAGGTCGTTGTGCTCATCGGCGGACATCCGCCAGGGGATACGGTCGGGTGGACAGACCAGCAGTGTCCAACGTCCGCCGCGTTCCCAGTAACGGAGGAAATCCTCCTGCGGCAGTTCCAGTTGGGGGCGCGTGTCGCTGTGGACGGTGATGGTGCGGCGAAAGTTGTCGGTGCCGAGCGCGACGAGGAGGTGGTCGCTTTCGCCAAAGCGCGTACAAAGGATCAATGGGATACCGGCGGCGAGTTTTTGGCGGAGATCGGCCAGGTTTCCGCGATAGACGCGCACCCAGAAGCCGAGACGGCGGGCGTATTCGGCGAGGTCGCTGGTGAGCACGCCGCGCACGCCGGGTTGGCGGATGGCGTCGGCGACGTCATCCTGTGTGAGGGATTTGCCGTAGTAGGCGGCCACCATGGCGAGCGCGGCGGGGCCGCAATAATTGGGTTTTTGAGCGAGGAACGGGACGGAAAGAACGCCGCTGTTCCCGCCGGGGTTTTGGTGATCGGGACGCGGGGGGGAGACCGTCGCGCAACCGGCCACAAGGAGAAGGATCGCGGGAAGCCGGCAGCGCATGTCAACCAATCTGTCGGAAACTGATGTCCCGGACGGCGGTCTTGCCGAAGTGTTCCTGGATTTTGCGCAAAAAGAGCGCTTTGTGGGGACGCAGTTCCTGAATGTGAGCGGAGTGCGGGACGCTGATGATGAGCCGCCCGTTACGCAGGGCGGTCGGTTGGCAGATGCGGGCATTGAATTCGCCGACGATTTCGGGCCAGCGCTCAAAGAGTTGGGATTCCCACAGCCGTTGGTGGAGGCCCAGGCGTTTCATGACGGCGGGCACAATGGTTTCCAGCGCGGGCGCGGGGGGAACCGGCTCGGCCGCATACGGCTGCCATTCGCGCAGAACCGTGGCACGGAGCGAGGGCGTCAGGCTGTCATCAGGCGCCATTGTCGCCGATGGCTGTGACGGGGCAGCCTTCCATTGCCTCGCGGCACTGTTTTTCCTCGTAGGGTGTGGACGGTTGTTTGGAGACATAGCTGTAGCCGCCGTCTTCGTTGCGGCTGAAGTTGTTCGGGGCGGTTTCACGGCAGAGATCACAATCAATACACTGGTTGTCCACGTAATATCGGCCGGGGACGTTGTCAGGATATTTGTTTGCCACATCAGCCATACGCATTCTCCATCCTTACGGGGGCGACTATACCCGCGCTCCGGCGGCGCTTCAACTGGTTTCAGTACCGCAACAACGCGCCGATCCGTCCCGCCTCTCGCAACGGTGTATGCCCCTGCACCTGTTCAATGCGGCAATTTTTCAGCATCGCCAGTTCGACGGCTTTGTCCACCACATCCGGACACAGCTCGGCTGGTTGTTGGCATTGCGAACAGATTGCGGAATCAACATCCAGATGCTGGCACTGCGGGCACCAGTAGCCCGCCGCCTCGTACCCCTCCTCGACCAGCAACAACTGGACCTCGCCACGACCGAGCGCGGTCAAAGTGGCGGCCACACCGGTGACGGCGCGCCCCGTCACGGCCTTGTGAACGAGGTCAGCGGCAAGCGTCTTTTCGTGTTCGGCGGCGAGATGCTGCGCGATTTGCTGAGATTGGCGGAGCACATCGGGCAGGTTGATGCGCGACGGGTCCGTGGTGAACTCCCCTGCCAGCCGCATTTTCAGATACGGGTGGAGATGTTCCTTGAACTCGACCAGCGTCTCATGGTGTCCTCCAAGCAGGAGACGATCAAATGGGTCTTGCTGGAACAGTTTGAAAGCTGCTTCCGCGACGTTCTGAAAATGCTGGCGCACGGCGCCGTTGTAACAGCGCTCGATATTGCGCTCCTCGCGACCGCCCTGGCCGCCCTCGTTGGCCCAGCGCGGCACGTCGCCCAACAATTCCTTATGTTCCAACAACTCGCCCATGTACATCTCGAAGATGTGGGCGTGAACACGATCCACCAGCACCACGCCATACCGATGTTCCTGCGCCAAGATAACCTTTAGTGGTCGAACGTACGGCGAATGATCGGCCACAAGGATGTTGCGGACCTGTCGTGGCAACGGGTACACCTGCCAAAACTTCTCGCCCGCGCAGGAAAACAGCGCCAGCGCCCGGTGACGACCCGCAATTGTTTCCTTCTGAACGTGATCTTCGATCTGGTCAAAATCTCTCTGGAGCGACTCCCGTTGCTCGTGTGTGGCAGTTCTGGCGTCCAGGTTGTGGCGCGCCGACCGCAAGAGATCCTTGACGCGGATCTTCAAGGCATCCGGCGGCAATTGGGCGCGATCAAGATTCAGATAACAACTCGTCACCAAATACCGGCCATTTTGAAACTGCAACAACTGATCCACCTGTTGACGGGTGATCATAAACAGCAGCCTCCTTTCGTGGATGAAACGCGGTTGCGAATACTGCGTCGTTGGTTGGCTCCAATCACTTTCGGCTTTAGTCGCATAAGCCGCCTAAACCCTCTCGCTCTCCGTTTGTAATATGACAGAACTTCCCCATGATTCAACACTCGCACCCAAACTTGTGTCAGACCTCCTGAAGCTGTAGAAAGGAACAACATGAACGCCAAGAAACTCCAAGCCATCGGCATGACCATCGGTTTTGCCCTTTTCACCGCCGTCGGAATGACCCTGTTCACCGCCGCCGACAAACCCTCCGCCCTCACCCTGCCGCCACCACCACCGGCCGACGCGCTGAAGGTGGCGCGCCAACTCAATGAGGTTTTCGTCAACGTCGCCGAACGGGTTCGCCCCACCGTCGTCAGTATCTACTCCGAAAAAGTCATCAAGATGCGCCGTCCCGGTTTCTCTTTGCCCTACGGTTTTGAAGATTTCTTCCAGTTTTTTGGCGACCCGCAAACTCCGCAACGTCGTCAGCAACCTCAGGCTCCCCGCCCGCGCGAATACAAATATCACCAGGGCGGCATGGGTTCGGGCATCATCATTGACAAGGAAGGACACATTCTCACCAACAACCACGTCGTCGAGGACGTGGATGAATTGAAGGTTACCCTGGCGGACAAGCGTGTGTTCGACGCCGAAGTGGTCGGCACCGATCCCAAGACCGATCTGGCTGTCATCAAACTCAAAGGCAAAATCCCGTCCGATCTGCCCGTGGCCGAACTGGGCGACTCCGATGCCGTCCGTGTCGGCGAAATGGTTCTGGCCATCGGCGCCCCCTTCGGCTACGCCCAGACCGTCACCCAGGGCATCATCAGCGCCAAAGGTCGTTCCACCTTCGGCGGCAGCGACAACTACGAGGACTTCATCCAAATTGATGCCGCCATCAACCCCGGTAACTCCGGTGGCCCGCTCGTCAATCTCGAAGGCAAAATCATCGGCATCAACTCCGCCATTGCCACCCGCATCGGCCAGTTTGCCGGCATCGGGTTTGCCATCCCCAGCAACATGGCCCGGAACATCTGGCCCATCCTCGCCAAGGGCGGCAAAGTCAGCCGTGGCCTGCTTGGCGTGATCATCCAGGACATCACCCCCGACCTGCAGGATCAGTTCCGGCTCTCCACCACCAAGGGCGCTCTTGTCTCCCAGGTCAACAAAGATTCTCCCGCCGAAAAAGCCGGTATCAAGGTCGGCGACGTCATCGTCCGCTACAACGGCAAAGAAGTCGAAGATGTCCGCGCCTTGCGCAACGCCGTGGCCGGTACGGCGCCCGGCACAAAGGTGGACATTGTCGTCCTGCGCGACGGCAAGGAAAAATCCCTCTCCGCCAAGCTGGGCGAGCTGAAACCCGATGAAGGCGAAGACGAAACCAAAGCGACCGGTGGCGAACCGTCCGGTGTCGAACTGGGCATGGCCGTGGAACCTCTCAGTGCTGAATCCGCCAAACAGTTCGGCTTCGACAAGAACGATGAAGGCGTGATTGTCCGTGAAGTTGAGGACGGCAGTCCTGCTGCTGCCGCCGGTCTGCGGGTGGGCGACCTGATCACCGAGGTCAACCGCGAAAAGGTCACCAACTTGAAAGAATTTCGCGCCGCCCTCAAAAACACCCGAGGCAAGGAGAACATCCTGATGCTCGTCAAAAGTCAGGGCGGAAGCCGCTTTGTGATCGTCAAACCAAAGACGGCAAAGGATTGAGCATTGCGTCGGCGCGCCGCTTCAGGTAGGCTGCGCGTCCATGACGACGATTCGATTCCTTGTGGTGGCAGCCGTAGCCGCGTTGCTCGGCTGCCAAACCTCTTCATCCACCCGCTCATCCGCTGCGGTTGAACCGTTGCGCGTCGGCGTAACTCCCAACGCCCCGCCGATCATCTTCGAAAAGGGCGGCGAGGTGGTCGGGCTGGAAGCAGACCTGGGACGCGCGCTGGCCGGCGAACTGGGGCGCCCCGTCAAATTCGTCTCGCGTGACTGGGACCAACTGATTCCCTCTCTCCAACGCGGCGAGATTGACATCATCATGTCTGGCATGTCCATCACTCCCGCGCGCGCGCTGCGGGTCAGTTTTGCCGCGCCCTACATGGAAGTTGGCCAGATTGCCATGTTCCGCAACGAGGATGCTCGGCGTTATTTCGACGGTTTGCTGGTGCTGAGCACCCATGACCGCGTCGCTGTTGAAGCGGGCACCACCGCCGATCTTTTCCTCCAACAGGTCATGTACAAAGCCCAACGGGTCCCGTGCGCCTCCGTCCGCAAAGCCGTGGAAGCTCTGGCGGCGCGAAAAGTCGGGCTGGTGCTCTGCGATGCGCCCACCGCGTTTTGGCTGGCCGCCGAGTACGAGGGACGCGGCATAACCGTGTTGCCCCAATTGCTCACCCGCGAATCATTGGCGTGGGCTGTCCGCCGGGAAGATCCGTCACTACTCGAAGCGGCCAACAAAATGCTTGCCGCATGGAAACAAGACGGGCGGCTCAAGACGCTCCTCCAGCGTTGGATTCCAAACTACGACCAGTTGCAGAAAGCGCTCAGCCAGTAGTCTGCTGCAGCGCCTCGGCAATCAAATCCACCGTCCGCCCGATTGCGCCCGTGTTGGCAGCAATAACCTGGCGCGCGGCGGTGGCCATCTGCTCGCGTTGGGCGGGATCGGCAAGCAATTCGTTCACCGCCCGTTCCAGTTCCTCGCCATTGGACACCTGCCGACAGGCGCCGGCCTCGATGAACTGGCGCGAAATCTCCTGGAAGTTCTCCATGTGCGGCCCAAACAGCACCGGATGACCGCTGGCGGCGGCTTCCACGATGTTCTGGCCACCAACATTGCCAGGAAGGCTTTTGCCAACAAAGATCACCGTGGCCAGTTCATAAAACCAACGTAGTTCGCCGGTGGTGTTGACCAACAGGCAATCGCCCTGCGACGGCCCGCCTTTGCGCAAGGCGACCCGGATGTTTTTTTGTTTTGCCAGTTCCAAAATCTCCGGCGTCCTCTCGACATGGCGGGGAACCAACACAAGAAACAGGTTCGGGTTTCTGGTGGCGATGTCGAACAACACCGCCTCTTCGCCCGGCCAGGTGCTCCCCGCCACCAGCACCGGTTTGCCGTTGCCGAGCGGCGGCAACGAGACGCGTTCTCGCGCGTCCGGCAGCGAGGCGTCGTATTTCATGTTCCCAGTCAGGCGCAATCGCTCGCGTGGAACCCCTGCCGCCAGATACCGCTGGAGGTCTGGTTGGCTTTGCACACAGACCAGGCGTAGATGTGGCCAGACCTGGCAGAAAGGCCAGCGGAAACGCGCGTGGCGCGCGGCAGACCGGGGCGACATGCGAGCGTTGACGAGAAAGACAGGGACACGGCGTCGGGCGGCTTCCCAGATGTGGTTGGGCCAGAGCTCGGATTCCATCAGCACGATGAAATCCGGTCGGATCAGGTCGTATGCCCGGCGGACGGCAAAGGGAAAATCTTGCGGAAAATAGAGCAGTTTCACGTCGGCAGGGAGTCGTTGTTTGGCGAGGGCGTAACCGGTGGAGGTTGTGGTGGTGAGAACGATCTGCAGGTCGGGTAACCGTTTCCGAAGCGCTGCCAGGAAGGGGAGAGCCAGGTTGACCTCGCCGACACTGACCGCCTGAAGCCAGGCGCGTGGTCGTGTTTTGTCGCCAAGTTTTTGGAGCAGGTCGGGCGAGTAGTGTCCGAATCGCTGGAAAAAGTTCTCCCTGTACTTCCCGCGTTTCCACATCTTGAACAGGAATATCGGGCTGAGTGCCACAAATCCCAGCGTGTATAAAATGGTATAAAAAATCTGCATCGGGCGTTGACGATAATCAAAAACGGTTTTCGGTGCGAACCAATTTCGTAGTGGGCCAACGACTTCGGCCGGGGCGGGGGTTGATCGATCTGTTTTCAGACAAAGGTTTCATGAATACCGGAGGCACCAATACAGTCGAACTCAACAAATGACTGTGTATTTTTGTTGTCAGATAGGAGGCATTGTATGGCTCGGGGTACTGTGAAATGGTTTAACGAGAAGAAGGGCTATGGATTCATCCAGCGGGAGAACGGTCCGGATGTGTTCGTCCATTACTCGGCGATCAAGGGAGAAGGGTTCAAGACGCTGACCGAAGGACAAACCGTCGAGTTCGATCTCATTGAGGATGCCAAGGGCGCCAAAGCCCAGAATGTCGTAAAACTCTGAGTCGTCCGCATTCGTCCATCGTTGACAGGTGGTTGTATCATTGCTACGTTTCGTGGCGTTGTATGAACAGTCGCCGTCAATATCGTCCGTCAGTTGGCACGTGGTTCGGGTTTTATTACTTTGACCGCGGGCTGCGGGTACGTTGTTGACGCCGACACCAAAACACGTCAAACCGTCCCGCAGACGCGGGGCGGTTTTTGTTTTTCCATGACCGCCCGCGCCTCGGCAAACAGGAGTCAATATGATCATTGTACTGAAACCGGGAACCAGTGAGCCGGAAATCCAACAGGTCGTAGAGGCCGTCAGACAGTTCGAGTACGAACCGCGTCTGATCCGTGGCGTGGAACGCACCATAGTCGCCTGTGTCGGCGACGAGCGCAATCATCACACCCTCGAATCGCTCATCGTCCTGCCCCAGGTCGAAAGCGTCACCCCTGTCCAGAAAAAATACAAACTGGTCAGCCGCGAGTATCACCCCGAAGACTCGGTTCTCGATGTTGCCGGCCTGCGAATCGGAGGCGGCACGTTTCATGTGGTGGCCGGGCCGTGTTCGGTTGAAAACGAACAACAGACTCTCGAGACAGCCAAGGCCGTGAAACTGGCCGGCGCGACGCTGTTCCGTGGCGGGGCGTTCAAACCGCGAACTTCACCATACGACTTTCAGGGACTCGGCCTGAAAGGGCTTGAACTCCTCCGCCAAGCCCGCGAACAGACCGGCCTGCCTATTGTGACCGAGGTCCTGTCACCGCAGGATGTCGAGGCTGTGGCCGAGATCGCCGACGTGCTTCAGATCGGAGCGCGCAACGCCCAGAATGTACCCCTGCTCGCTGCCGCCGCCGCTTCGGGAAAAACGATCCTGCTGAAGCGCGGTTTTGCCAGTCTGATTGACGAGTGGTTGTTGGCCGCCGAATACATCTGTGTTCATGGCAACACCAAGATCATTCTCTGCGAACGCGGCATCCGTACCTTCGAGCACGCCTGCCGCAACACCCTGGATGTTAGCGCCGTCGCACTGGCCAAACAGGAAACACATTTACCGGTATTTGTGGATCCCAGCCATGCGGCGGGGCGTTACGACATGGTGATTCCGCTGGCTAGAGCCGCCGTGGCCGCGGGCGCCGACGGGTTGTTGGTAGAAGTGCATCCCAACCCTGCCGCGGCACTCAGCGACGGTGGCCAGCAATTGAAGCCGCAACAATTCAAGCAGTTGATGTCGCAGATCCGGCCTTTTGTCGAGGCCATGGGTAAACAGATGGCCAGCGTCTAGACGCGGGACAATCGCCACAATAACCACAGGCCGAGCAGCTCAAACGTCAGGTTCGGCATCCAGAGCACGACTTCGGGATATAAATACGGTTTGTTCCGCAGAGCGTTGGCCAGGACCATCATGAAGTAGTAGGTCACGGCCAGCCCGAGGCTGATCGCGATTCCGATGGATGTCTCGCGTCGGCTGGTCTTGATACCGAGCGGGATGCCAATCAATACAAACGCGACGCAGGCAACCGCCGCCGCCACCCGCTGGTGCGCTTCCATGAAGGCGGCCGACGGGTAAACTCCCTGTGCGCGCAGGTTCCGAATCTCCGCAAACAACTCCGCCAACGAAAGGTCGTTCAATTGCCGGGTTGTGATGGACTGGTTGTACACCGCCCCCAGGTCCAGTTCCACCGGGTAATGTTCCGCCGTGATGCCGGGCCGGATTTTTCGCGGATCGGACGGATCTTTTGAATCACGAATCTCACCGCGAACATAATACAGGTCCAGCAACACTTTTCGTTCCGATGGTTTGCCGGCAATGACTCCTCGTTGCGCCCGCAGACTCGATACCACATTGCCCGTGTTGTCCAGCGAGTACAGGGTGATATCCTCCAACACCTTGTCTTGTTTCCGCCCGACGTAGATCACATAACCGGGAAAATCCTTCACGTACGTCTTTTCCTCCAACAACGCCTCCGGCTGATGCGTGCTTACCTTCAAAAAGAGCCTCCGAAACTGAAACCGACACTGCGGTCCCAGCGAGGCGTTGATGTAAAAACTCACCCCCATCAGCGCCACCGCCAACAAAATCACCGGTGCCGCCACCCGCCCCAAGCCGATCCCACTGGCCCGCATCGCTGTGATCTCGCTGTCGGCGCTCATCCGCCCAAACGTCAGCAACACCGCCGCCAGCAACGCCATCGGCAGCGTGAAGCTCAGCACATAGGGCAACAGCAACACCAAAAACATCCCAATCGCTTCCACACTCACGTGCCGATTCACCAGCATCTCGCTCAGCTTCTTCAGCATCCGGGCCAGCAACAGCACAAACGTGAACACCCCCAGCGTAAAGAACAAGGTGACGACTACCTGGCGTATGATATACTTCGACAAAATCTTCATGGCCCACAAAACGACTAACAGTTTTTCACCCAAAACGCCACGCAAAAGCTCACCCACCTTTCTATCGGCCTTGGCCGAGGTGGCTCGGACGGAATTGCTCCGGGAAAAATGGCTCCTCTGCCCCAACCGTCGCATCGGCCTCCAATGGCTCGACCGTCTCGCCCGCAACGGCCAACCCGTCGTCAACCTCCGCCTCCACACCCCGGTCTCGCTAGCCCTCGAACTGGCCGCGCCAAAACTCAACGGACGACAACTGCTCCCTCCTCTTGGCCGCACCGTCCTCGCCGCCCGTCTCCTGAAACAACTCGGTACCGGCTACCTCGGCACACTCCGCCCCAGCCTCGCGCTGGCCGAACGCCTCGCGACCACGCTCCACGATCTTCGTCTGGCCGGCGTCGAACCCGAAGACCTCGAACGCGGTCGCTTCGAGGCCGCCGCCAAAGGCCGCGAACTCATGGAACTCTATCGCGCCTATTGTGCCGAATTGAAAAACCACAATCTGGTGGACGACGCCGAACTGTTCCGCCTCGCCGGAACCGAATTGCCGGCAGATGTGATCGTGCTGGCGCCGGCCGACCTCGATCTTGGCCCGCTCCAAAAACTCCCGCACACTGTCTTGCCGGTGGACGAACCTTCTGCGAGTGGGACAAGCATCCTGGTTGCCCAATTACCGAACCGGGACAAGCTGGAAGTTTGTCCCACCTTCGACGCCTTCAGCGCCGTCGGCGAAACCAATGAAATCCGTGAAGTTTTGCGCCGTTGCCTCGCCAATGGTTGGCCCCTCGATGAAGTCGAAATTCTTCACACCGATTCCGCCGTTTATTTGCCGCGGCTGTTTGAAGTCACCGAGGCACTCGGCGTACCGGTGACCTTTGCCGAAGGCGTACCGGTTTCATTTACCCGGCCGGGACGGGCGCTGTCGGCCTTTCTCGCCTGGGCGCGTGACGATTATCCGCAAACTGCCCTGCTGGCAATGATCCGCGACGGTCTCCTCCGTCACTTGCCGGGCACGCTGGCCGGTGCGCTGCGCCCCATCCCCATCGGGTTCGGCCACGACCGTTACCTCACGCAACTCGACCGGCACATCGCCGCGCTCGCCCAACAAGCCAAACGCGCCGCCACCGACGAAGACGAAGAGCCGCGTCCACACCCGGCTGAAACGTTGCGCCGCCGGCAACACCAGCTCGAAGAGGCCCGCACGCCGTTGGCCAAACTGCTCGAGTGCGCCCGGCAACAGCCGCTGGCCGCCGCACGGGAGTTTCTGGAAACACACGCCCGCAGCGTCAACGAACTCGACAACTTCGCCCGCGAGGTTTTGTTGCAGCGCATCACCGAGCTGAGCGCGTGGTTGCCGGGACACGAGTTGGACGAACGCGAATGGTTGCTGGCGTTGCTGGCCGAAGTGCGCGTCCGCGGCGAAGGGCCGCGTCCCGGTCACTTGTTTGTTGCCCGCTGGGATACGGGCGGGCATTCCGGTCGAGCGCACACGTTCATCCTCGGCCTCGATGCCAACCGGTTCCCGCCGCAAAGTCGGCAGGACCCGGTGCTGCTCGACAGCGAACGCAGCACGCTGTCACCGACTCTGCCCACCGCGGAGTCGCGCCAGGCCGAAATGAAATTGCAGTTCGACCGGCTACTGGCGCGGCTGCGCGGCACGGTCACGGTCAGTTTCACCAGTCGCGCGTTGACCGATGACACCGAGCAGGCCGCCGGCCTGAAGTTGCCTGTCGTGCCGGTCGCCGCCACCGCGCCGGCGACGGCGGAAACCGCGTTGTCGGAGACGGAATGGTGGTTGTGGCGACTGTGCGTGGCCGGACCGGTCGCCGAACCCGACCGGCTGGCCGGCGAATGTTTTCCGTGGCTGGGCCGCGGACTGCGCGCCGCCGCCCAACGCGCCAGCGCGGTGTTCACTGAGTTCGACGGCTATGTGCCCGATGCCGGCAAGACCGACGTGATGTTTTCGGCGCACCGGCTGGAAATGATGGGAGCCTGTCCGCTCCGGTATTTCTTCCGATACGGCCTGGGAATCGAACCGCCGGACGAACTCGAACTCGACCCCGAACGCTGGCTGTTACCCATCGAATTTGGCAACCTGTTACATGACGTGTTTTGCCGGCACCTGCGCGACGGTGTGCCGTTGGAGAAAGCGCTCGAACAAAACATCGCGCGCTGGAAAGAAACGTTCCCGCCACCCAATGAGGGCGTATTCCGACGGGATTGCCGGCGGATGGAGCGGGCGCTGCGGATTTTCGCCGCCGAACCGCGCGCCGGCACGCCTCGGTATTTTGAGGCGGAAATCCCACCGCAGACGGTTGCCTTGCCGGATGGCACGGCGCTGCAAGTGCGCGGACGGATTGACCGGGTGGACGAGACACCGGGCGGGTTGGAGCTTTGGGATTACAAGACCAGCGGCACGTACCGCTACGACAACAAAGACCCGTTTCATCAGGGCCGCGTGTTGCAGCACGCGCTCTACATCGCCATCGCGCAGCGGTTTTACGGCAAGCCGGTCACGCGGTTCGCCTATTTCTTTCCGACCGAGAAGGGACGCGGGGAAACCATTGAGTTTGCGCCACATGAACTGACCGAGGCGCCGCACGTGCTGGAAAAACTGAGACGCCTCATCGCGCGCGGCGCGTTCTGTGCCACGAACAAACCGGACGACTGCGGCCTTTGCGATTACAAGGCGATTTGTCGGGATGTTGCGACCGTGACCGAACACTGCAAAGGCAAATTGCGCGCGCCGGTCAACGCGGTCCTCGCGCCGCTGGGAGAATTGCGACCATGAACCCGCCGGACCAACGCGAACGGGATCGCATCATCCGCGAGTTGGACACCTCGATGCTGGTCGAGGCCGCCGCCGGCACGGGCAAGACCACGGAGATGGTCAACCGCATCGTCGCGCTCATCGAGGCCGGCAAGTGTCGACGCGATCAGTTGGTGGCGGTCACGTTCACCCGCAAGGCCGCCGCCGAATTGCAAGGACGACTGCGCGAGAAACTGGATCGCGCCGAAGAATGTGTCATCGGCACGATTCACTCGTTCTGCGCGCGATTGTTGCGCGAGCGACCGGTCGAAGCGGGAGTGGACCCGGATTTTGTCGAGCTGGATGAAGACCAGGACGCTGCAGTGCGTGAGCAAGCGTGGGTGAATTTCACCAACGAGTTGTACGCCAAAGACGATCCCGCGCTAGATACGCTGGAAGAATTGGGCCTGACGACAGCGGATCTGAAGAAATCGTTTTTGACATTCGCCGAATATCCTGACGTGACGGAGTGGCCGGTGCCGCCGGTGGAGTTGCCGGTGCTGGCGACGGTGGTAGCACAGTTGCACGAGTATGCGGCGCACATGAAGCAGAACTTGCCGGAGAAGGAAGGCACCGATGCGTTTTGTTCGTTGTGGCCGCGCGTTCTGCGGATGTTGCGCACGCATGAACTCACTCGCGCGGCTGACGTGGCGGAAATCCTCGAATTGTTCAAACCGGGCGCGAAAATCACGCAGAAAAACTGGCCAAACGGCAAGTCGCAAGCACTGGCCGAACACGCCCGGTGGGACAAGTTTTGCGCGGAGGTAGCCGAGCCGTTTCTGACAAAGTGGCGGGCGCACCGCTATGCGGTCATCCTGCCGCTGCTACACCGCGCACGACAGGTGTACGACCGGCAACGTGCCGCGGCGCACGCGCTGAATTTCCAAGATTTGCTGATGCGCGCCGCGCAACTGCTGCGCGACCGCCCCGATGTGCGCCGTTATTTCCGGCGCCGATTCACGCATCTGCTCGTGGATGAGTTTCAGGACACCGACCCGATTCAGGCCGAGGTGATGTTGTTGCTCACCGCCGACGATCCGAACGAGCGGGACTGGCGAAAGTGTCGGCCCGTGCCGGGATCGTTATTTGTCGTTGGCGATCCGAAACAATCCATTTACCGGTTCCGCCGCGCCGACATCGTGACCTACAACACGGTCAAACAAATCATCGGCAACGTGGTCACGTTGTCGGCCAACTTCCGATCGGCCAAGCCGGTGGTGGACTGGGTGAACACAACGTTTGCGCGCCCGGAGTTTTTCCCGTCCGTCGCTACCGCCGAGTCCCCTGCGTATGTGTCGTTGCAGGTCGGCAACGACAAGCGACCGGCACAAGCCGGTGTGGCGCGGTTGACGGTTGAGGGTGGCAACAATCAAGATGTGGTGGGCGACGAAGCGGCGTTGATTGCACGTCACATCCGCGCATCCGGTCGGCCCCCCGGCGATTTTCTTATTATCACCCGTGACAAGAAACGACTGAGCCGCTATGCCGATGCATTATTGGCGCTTGGCATCCCGCACGAGGTGACGGGTGGCACCGTGCTCAACGAAACGCGGGAGGTGGCGTTGTTGCACACGTTGGCGCGGGCGGCGTTGGAGCCGGACAACCCGGTCGCGGTGGTGGCGGCGCTGCGAAGCGAAGCGTTCGGATTCAGCGACCGGGAATTGTACGCCTACCGGCAGGCGGGCGGGCGATTCGATTGGCGCAGCGAGGACGGCGGCACGATGGGCGAGGCGTTTGCTGTGTTGCGCCGGTATGCGGACTGGCTCGGCACGTTACCGCCTACGGTGGCGCTGGAGCGGATCGCGATGGAGGCGGGGTTGTTTGTGTTGGCGGCGGCGCAACCGGAAGGCAACGTGGCGGCCGGCAGTCTGGCGAAAGCGTTAGAGTTGCTGCGCAGCCGTCAGGCGGAGGCGCCGACGGCAACGGAGTTGGTGGCATTGTTGGGGCGGTGGGTAGCGGCCGAGGAAGAACACGATGGCGCGACGGCAGCGGCACCGAGCCAGAGCGCGGTACGGGTGATGAATTTGCACAAGGTCAAAGGACTGCAGGCGCCGGTCGTGTTCCTCGCTGATCCTTCGGGCGCGTCGGAGCACGACATGGAACTGCACGTGGATCGGCGCGGCGCGCGGGTGACCGGCTATCTGGCGTTGTACGGCGCGGCAAACCAATTCGGTGCCGCGCCGTTGTTGGCGCATCCGGTGGATTGGGAGAACCTCGCGGCGCGCGAAACGCAATTCCGGCAAGCCGAGGAAAACCGGTTGCTCTACGTGGCGGCGACGCGTGCGGAAGAGCAGTTGGTTGTCAGTTGCCGGCAAAAATATGAGAACCGCAATCCGTGGCGGGCGTTGCGGCCGTACGTGGAGACCGCGCCGGAGTTGTCGGATCCGGGACCGCAACCGCCGATGACGAGCAAACCGGTTGTGGCGACGGCGGCGGACGTGGCGACGGCGCGCGCGGCGGTGGCGGCGCGATGGGAAAAAGTGAAGGCGCCGACTTATGCGGTGCGAGCGGCGAAGGCGGCGGTGACGGCGGGCGGCGGTGACGGCGGCGGGATGAGTTGGGGTAGTGTGATTCATTCGCTGCTGCAAACCGCCATGCGCGATCCGAAGACGGACTTGGAGCCGGCGGCCGTGTCGGCGTTGCGGGCAGCGGAGTTGGAGGACTCGTTGGCCGGCGAGGCGGTAGCGACGGTGCGCTCGGTGATGGGGTCGGAGTTGTGGCGGCGGGCGCGGGCGGCGCGGCAGTGTTTGGCGGAGGTACCGGTGGTGGTGGCGTTGTCGGATGGCTTGGTGCGCGGAGTAATTGATCTGGCATTTGAGGAAGCGGACGGCTGGGTGTTGGTGGACTACAAGACGGATCGGGAAACGCCGGAGGTTTTGTTGGAGAAATACCGGGGACAGTTGGAGACGTACCGGAATTGTTGGCAAACGGCGACGAATTTACCGGTGAAGGAGGCGGGGCTTTACGCCATCCACAGCGACCGGTATGTTGTGCTGCGATGATCAAGATTGATCTGCACATGCACTCGGGCGAGGACCCGAAAGACGGGTTGCATTACCCGGCCACGGCGTTGATTGACCGCGCGGTAGAACTAGGGTTTGCGGCGATTGCGATTACTTTGCACGGCAAAGTGCTCGACGACCCACGTGTATTCGAGTATGCCCGCCAGAAAGAACTGCTGCTGATCCCTGCCGTTGAATGGCGTCTTCAACACCGCGACGTCCTCCTCTACAACGTTACCCAACGCGATGTGGAAACAATCCACACTTTTGCCGATTTGCGGGCGTTCCGCCGCGAGCGCGGGGAAACGGTGCTAACCGTGGCACCCCACCCCTACTATCCTGTGCGACACAGTCTGCGAAAGGAACTGGAGCAGAACATTGATCTGTTTGACGCGATTGAACACGCGCAAATCCACCTCACCTGGTTCAACCCGAACCGGTCCGCCCTCGAAACCTCCCTCGAACACGGCAAACCCGTTATCGCCAACTCCGACGCCCACAATCTCTGGATGTTTGGTCGTCACTACACGTTGGTGGACGCCGAGCCAACCATGCTTTCCATTTTCCACGCCATCCGCGAAGATCGTCTTCAATACTACAGCCCCCCTATCACCGTCTGGGAATGTTTTCGGGTCTTCGTGACCGACCCCATCATCTATCGGAAACGGAATCGGATCACCAACAGTTTTCCCCCATCATAAACCAAGCTGATCGTCGCGGGTGTAAAACCCGGCGACAAAGTGGAACATCACAAAGTACTCCAACGCAAACGGCGGGAAACCCAAAAAACCAACCAGCGGCATCTCGAAATACTTCCACTCCCGCCCCACCGGCCAGGGAAAAATGTACTCCCACTTGGTAAACGCCCACATGTTCCAAAACTCCCACAACAACCCACACACCGCCCCCGCCACACAGAGCTGCAGGGTGCGCGACCAATCACCGCGTTCCCAATCGCGAAACAAACTCGGCACACCGCGCCGGTAGTTGAACGGCTCCAACAACAGGATAAACCCAATCCAAACCAACGCCCACAAATAACCGCGTACCCCCTGCGGCATGAACACCGGCGCGACGCAACACACCACCCCGCCCCACATCGCCATATTCAACGTCACCGGCGTCCAACGCCAGGGCCGCACCTGCACACGCGCCAGCCAACCCAACGTCTGCACCGCTTCACACGTCAAAAACATCCCCGGCATGATCGTCGCAAATGCCACGGCATATCCAAGAAACCGCACCGACAAATTGGCGTCCAGATGGATGTAACGCCAACCGGGCATCAGGCGGTTGTACCCCTCAAACAAACACCAGAACGCCACCGACAACATACACTGCAACCCCAACAGACGACGCCGCGTCATCCAGAGGGAAAAACCGCGTCGCCGATACAGCCATGCGTCCAACGCCAAAATGTACCCCCACCAACACACCGGCGTCGCCCACCCGGTAATTGCCTGCCACAATCCCACCGGCCGCGCCCCGCACGCCGACGCCACCAGCGCCACTTGCATCCCCATCAACACCGCCAGCCCGACCGCACCGTAGTACGGATAACGTTGTCCAATCTGTTTCACCGTCCGCTGCTGTCCATCCGCTCGATCAATCCGCCCGACCCGCCACGCCGTCCAAAAGCATGAAATACCTATTACATTCTTTTGACACAATGGGCGGCGAGGTCATTGTTTGGCCACCAAAAGTTGTTCCAACGCGATGTCCTTGGCCGTCCACACCAGCGACAACGACAACGTGAACGGCAACAACCACAACGTCGCCCGAAACGGATGCATATGCGCCAGCACCACCTGCAACATCATGACCGGATCCTCCCCGCGCAGGGCCGCTGCCACCGACACACCCGCCCACCCGACAAACGGAACCACCTGAATCACCATGGCGCTCAGCAGGCACAACACCATCTGCCACGTCAGCCCTCGTCGCCCCAACGCCCGCGCCAATGCCCCGCTGCTCACCGACAACGCCATCAACAACAGCAGCACCATCATCAAAAAAAACAACCCGTGACAACAGAAGTACAGGTTTCGCGGCACCTGCCGCCAGAACCAGAAAAACGGGAACAAATACGCCGTCGCCGTCACTGACACCAACAACACGCGCCCCTGAATGACCCACTCCGCGCCGAGTCCGCGCACCCGCGCCAACTGCCATGCGCCGACGGTCAGCGCCAACAAACTCCCTCCACACAATGGCAGCGAAAACGACCGGGGCGCCACCGTCATCAACATTTCCGCCACAAACACCACCAGCGTGATTCCTCCAAAGAAAACAAAATAAAACCCGCGTACCACCTTCACCCAGTCGCGGATCGTGAGGGACGGGCGCGAAGCATCGGGCAGAGACGGCGCTGTCGGTGTTACATTGTCCACGAGAAGGGTTCCTGGCTACACATGCTTGCGGAGTTCCGCGTAGATTTCGTCGAGCGCCTGCGGGATGACGCGCACCTCGCCCAGGACGGGCATGTAGTTTGTATCGCCGTTCCAGCGCGGAACGACATGCAGGTGGACATGGTCTTCCACCCCAGCACCCGCCACCCGTCCGAGGTTGACCCCGATGTTGAAGCCTTCCGGTCGAAGCGCCTTCTTCAGCAACTGCTGGCAACGGCGCGTCAACAACATCAGTTCCGACAATTCCCCTTCGGAAAGTTCGTCCAGGTCACCGGTGTGTTTGTAGGGCGCAATCATCAGGTGTCCGGCGTTGTACGGATAGGTGTTCAACAACGCAAAACAGGTGCGCTCGCGAATTAAAATGTGATTTTTCGCGTCTTCCGCCTCTTGGGATTTGCGACAGAAGAAACAGCCTTTTTCTTTCGGTGCCAGGATATAACGAATGCGCCAGGGCGCCCACAGATGTTCCATGCGCCACCTTATACGCCGCGGCCACCGCCACTGTCAACGTCCTCACCGCGCCGCGTTGACAATGGCGCGCCGCTTCGGTAGCCTCGCCGCGCCATGATTCGACGATACAGCCGCGAACCGATGCGCCAGATTTGGACCGATGAAAACAAGTTCCGTATCTGGCTGGACATTGAAATTCTCGCTTGTGAGGCGCGAAAAATTCCCGCCAAAGACCTCGCCACGATCCGCCAGCGGGCAAAGTTCAGCGTGGAGCGTATCAACGAAATTGAGAAAATCACCAACCACGACGTGATCGCCTTTCTCACCTGCGTCGCCGAAAACGTCGGACCGGCTTCGCGCCATATCCATGTGGGGCTGACCTCCTCGGATGTCGGCGACACCGCCCTCGCCTATCAGATGGTCCAAGCGGCGGACATTCTCATCGCCGACGTGAAGGCGTTGCGGAAAGTCATCGCTCGTAAAGCGAAAAAATACAAGTTCACCCCTTGCATGGGACGTACCCACGGTGTCCACGCCGAACCAACCACTTTCGGGCTGAAGATGGCCCTCATGTACGACGAGTTTGGTCGGGCGCTGGAGCGGCTCGAACGCGCCCGCGAAATCATGGCCGTCGGCAAAATCTCCGGCGCCGTCGGTACCCACGCCCACCTTTCGCCCAAAGTCGAAACCTACGTCTGTAAAAAGCTCGGCCTGCGTCCCGCCCGTATCTCTACTCAAATCCTCCAACGTGACCGCCATGCCGAGTACATGGCCGCGCTGGCGCTGGTAGCCTGTTCGATTGAGCGATGGGCGCAGGAGTTTCGCCACCTCCAACGCACCGAGGTACTGGAGGTGGAGGAATTCTTTTCCCAGGGACAAAAGGGCAGCAGCGCCATGCCCCACAAGCGCAACCCGATCACCTGTGAACGGCTCTGCGGCCTTGCCCGCGTCCTGCGGGGCAACGCGCTGGCCGCCATGGAGAACGTCCCGCTCTGGCACGAACGCGACATCAGCCACAGTTCCGTCGAACGTGTCATCCTCCCCGACTCGACGACACTGCTCGATTACATGTTGGTCAAACTCACCGACATTGTGGATAAACTGCTGGTTTATCCCGAACGGATGAAAGCGAACATGGAAGCGAGCAAGGGGCTGACGTTCTCCCAGGCCGTCCTGCTGGCGCTCACGCAAAAAGGGCTCACCCGCGAGGCCGCCTACGCCATTGTCCAGCGTAATGCGATGGCCACCTGGCGCACCCCCGGCAAATCGTTCAAGGATTTCCTGCTCGAAGACCCCGAAGTCCTCCGCCATCTCAGCCGACAAGAACTGGACGATCTGTTTGACATCTCCATCCATTTCCGCGAAGTCAACAACACCTTCAAGAAAGTGGGAATCAAGTCATGAAAGCCAAAATCATTGTCATGCCCAAAAAAACCGTCCTCGACCCGCAGGGCAAGACGGTCAAACACGCCCTTGAATCCATGCACTTCAAGGGAATCAAGGATGTCCGTATCGGCAAATTCATGGAGATCGAACTCGAAGACGGTGACAGGGCCGCGCTCGAAAAACAAATTGACGAAGCCTGCCACCAACTGCTCAGCAACCCGGTCATCGAAGATTACACATTTGAGATCAGCCGCTGATACACACGGGTTTTCACGGACAAACCCGTGTCAACCCGTGTCCATTGGCAACAAGGAGTTTATCCATCATGCGTTTCGGAATCATTCGCTTCCCCGGCAGCAACTGCGACCAGGACTGTTACCATGTCCTCGCCAATGTCTTCGGCCAGCCCACCCACTACGTCTGGCACAAGGACACCTCCCTCGGCGACGCGGATTGCATCGTCATCCCCGGCGGCTTTAGCTACGGCGACTACCTCCGCACCGGCGCCATCGCCCGTTTCTCCCCGGCCATGAAAGCCGTCGCCGACCACGCCAAAGCCGGCGGGCTTGTCATTGGCATCTGCAACGGGTTCCAGATTCTCTGCGAAGCCCACCTGCTCCCCGGCGCCCTCATCCGCAACCGCAGCCTCAAATTCATCTGCGAACACGTCCAACTTCGCGTCGAAACAACCGACAGCCCGTTCACCAACGCCAGCAAAAAAGGCCAGATTTTGCGCATCCCCATCGCCCACGGCGAAGGCTGCTACTTTGCCGAGCCGGCAATCATCAAACAGTTGCAACGCGAAGACCGCATCCTCGTCCGCTACGTCCACAACCCCAACGGTTCCGTGGACAACATCGCCGGCATCTGCAACAAAGGCCGCAACGTCTTCGGTCTTATGCCCCACCCCGAACGCGCCAGCGAGAAAATCCTCGGCAGCGAAGACGGCCGCCTGATCTTCGAGAGTATCCTCAAATCGGCCGTCAACGTGTAAAAACCGCCTCTCCACCTTCCGGTTTTGTCGAGCGCATGAACATTGTCCTGGTTGAACCGGAGATTCCGCCCAACACGGGCAACGTGGCGCGACTGTGCGCCGCCACGGGCGCGACGCTGCACCTGGTCGGCCCGCTGGGATTCCGTCTGGATGACCGCGAGTTGAAACGGGCAGGAATGGACTACTGGAAACAGGTCACGTGGAAATACTGGAACTCGCTGGAAGAACTCCAAGCGGCGGCCCGACAGGAGCCGCGCCTCCCAAATGTCAAACCGCGCTTTTTCTACGTTACCACCCGGTCGAAACGCCCCTACACAGAACCGCGTTACCGCTGGGGTGATTACCTGGTGTTTGGACGCGAGACGGCCGGACTGCCGGCCGCGTTGCTGGAAGCCCATGCGGATTCGACGATCACCATCCCCATGTTCAACCCGCAGGCGCGAAGCCTGAACCTGGCAACGGCGGTTGCCATCGTGTTGTACGAGGCCATGCGCCAGGTCAAAGGATTTTGATCGCTCGCCGACCGCCGACAAATCTCGACGATGCCCATTTTCCCACCAGGAACAACAATCGAGAAACTCTTTCCTCTTCCCCCAACGACACCGCTAACGCGCAGGCAGAACAAACCCACAAAAACCCACGGCGCGATTCGATTCAATCTGAGGCGGTTTCGTCTGCTTCGACGCGCATCGCGAAACCGCCGGACCAACGGTTGAATAACACGGTTCCGATCGCGCAGACCAAATCCTGCTGGAGTCGGGTACGGATTCCGTGTTATGGGGATGGGCACATGACAGGACTCTTTCATGAGGTTGGTTTGCGCTGGCAACGGTGGGCGCCGTGGTTGATCGTGGCCGTGGCGCTGGCGGTGTTGTTGCCGGGGACGGGCACGATCCCGCTCATAGACCGCGATGAACCGCGTTTTGCGCAGGCCACCCGCGAGATGATGGAGGGCGAACACGCCAACTGGATAGTTCCCTACTTCAACGGCGAGTACCGGTTCGACAAACCGATTCTCATTTACTGGATGATGCGCGCCAGCTATGCGCTGCTCGGTGTCAATGAATTCAGCGCGCGGCTGCCATCGCTCTTGTGCGCGGTGGCGCTGGGCCTGTTTGTGTGGTGGGTCGGACAGCGATGGTTTTCCGAGAAGGGCGGCCTGTTGGCCGGGCTGGGCATGGTCACCTGCGTTCAAGTTCTGATGCACGGACGGAGCGCAACGGCCGACATGCCGATGGTGTTGGCGGTGGCGGTGGCGCAGGTGGCGGCGTTCGAGTTGTTGCACGGGCAAAAACCGTCGCGCCATTGGTTTCTTGTCTTGTATGTCGCGCTCGGACTGGGGTTTCTCGCCAAGGGACCGGTGGCGTTGGTCGTGCCCGCGCTCACGCTGTTGTTGCATCGGTTCGTGTTTTGGCGCCGTCCGCTGCCGTGGCGACAATTGCGGTTGGCGGCGGGGTTGCCAATGACGTTGTTGCTGATGGCGTCGTGGGGGATTCCCGCCGTCATTGTCACGCAAGGACTGTTTTACAAGGTCGGCATTGGCGAACACGTTGTGGAACGCGGTCATAAGACATTTCAAGGCCACGGCGGATTTATGTTCTATTATCTTGGAACCGCGTTCCTGAGTCTCTGTCCGTGGATTGCCTGCGCGGGGGAAGGCGTTGTCGCGGTGAAACGAAACTGGAACGCCAAAACAGCCTTTCTGGTGTCGTGGCTGGTGGGGACGTATTTGATTTTCAGTCTGTATGTGACGAAGCTTCCGCACTATGTGTTGCCGGCGTTTCCGGCGTTTTTCCTGTTGCTGGGGCTGTTGGCGCAACCGGGTGAAATGCCGCGTTGGACGAGGGTGTTTTTCTGGGTTGTTGCCGGGATATTTGGGGTGTTGGGGTTGGTATTTCCGCCGGTGCTGGGGTTGGTGTTGTTGGTGCTGGCGATCCGTTACAATCGTCATGTGCTGGCCGTGGGGGCGGTGGTGATTGTGGCGGTCGGCTTGGCGGTGTTTGCTGTCAAGTTACGAGCCATGACCGCGTCGGTGCAATTACAGCCAATCTTCCGACAGTTGCCGCCGTGGACGCGATGTGCGGGATGGCAGTTTGGCGAGCCGAGCCTTGTTTTTTACTCCAACCGACGCTGGGATTTCTCGCTGGATGGCGACGCGCTTTCGGCCTGGATGGCTCATCGCGGCCCGTGTCTGCTGGTATGCGCGGAGAAGGAATGGCGGCTAGGCGGGCCAAAACACCATTGGAAACGGGTGTCCGATTATTCCGCCGAGTTGGCGCGGTTGCCGACAAACGATTGCGCGCAAACAATCGTCGAGGGATTGAACATTGCGCGCGGCAGTTGGGTCAGGTTGCGGGTGTACCAGCGGCCTTGAGAAGCAATCGGCGCGCGGCCATTCCGAAGAGAAGCCCGTTAAGGATACCGAACCACATGGCCACCCAGACATCCGTCGGGTAATGCGCTGTCAGAGCCAGTCGTGACCATCCCACCAGCGCCGCCGCCAACAGGCATGGCGTGCCCAACGGCGGCAACAACACTGCCAGCGCCGTGGCCGCAGCAAAGGCGCAGGTGGTGTGCCCCGAGGGGAAACTGTGGTACATCCGTTTCAAACTGGGACCGTAAAATCCATCCGGCAGACCGGAACTCGGACGGGCGCGTCCGACGGTGTAGCGGACGACATGCGCCTCCAAACCCGCCGCCGCCGCGGCGATCAACGCCGCCAAAGCCGCGACCTGCCAGTGGCGACGGCGCGTCAACAGGCCGGCGCTGCCAAGCGTGGCCAACAGAATCAGCCAGCCGCGCGGGAAATCGCCCCAGCAACTGATCGCATTGCCGATTTGTTGATTTCGCTCGGTGCGACGGGCGCGCCACCAACGAAGCCAGTCGTCGTCCTTCGGAAACAAGACGGCGCTACTGGCTGCCGCCACCAGTACCAGCACGAGCCAGAGACGGAACCGTTGGCGCAACACGGCGGCGGCGTTTTGGAACAACTCGCGCAGAAGCTGTTTCATGGGGTTGTTTCGATGAACGGTTCAATATGCACGGTCACGTTGTTCACGCGCGGCAATGCCGATTGCACGGCGTCTTTGACGCGATGGGCCACCTCGTGAGCCTGTCGAACCGACATGGCGCCGTCCACTTCGATGTGCATTTCCAAAAAATAGCCGTATCCCATCTTGTGGCCGCGGCATTTTTCGACCTTTTTGACGCCTGTCACGCGGGCGGCTGTGGCGCGCGCCCGCAAGATTACGTCACCGGACGGCTCGGCCTCCATCAACTCCTTCAGAGGCGCTTTCAACAATCGCCAGCCGTTGAACGCGATGATGGCGGAGGCGAAAATCGCTGCCCATTCGTCCGCTGTTGCGTACCGCGGCCCGCCGATCAACGAGACGCTGATGCCCAGCGCTGCCGCCGCCGAGGTGATGGCGTCGCTGCGATGATGCCAGGCGTCGGTTGTCACGGCTGCACTCTCGATCTGTGTGCCGATACGGTCAACAACGCGGAACAATCCTTCTTTAACCAGCACGACGCCGAGCAGCACCAGCAGGGTGAATGGCGCGGGAGCCTGATGCGGTTCGATGATTTCGCGGATGGACTGATAGAGGATGACTGCGGCCGCTCCCAACAACATCAAGGCCACTGCCGCCGCCGCCAATGTTTCGGCTCTTCCGTGGCCGTAGGGATGCCCCGTGTCCGCCGGGCGACTGGCGACCACCATTCCGCGCCAGACAATGAGGGAACTGAAAACATCCATCGCGGATTCGATGGCGTCGGCAATGAGCGCGTACGAGTGTCCGACGATTCCTGCTGTCAGTTTGATCGTGGCCAACAGCCCGTTTGTCAGCAGCCCCAGGGCGGCTGCTCGCAAGCTGTGCTGGAGCCGGGTTGGCTTCACCGTTTTGTCAGTAACGTGAGGATGGCTTTTTGGGTGTGGAGACGGTTTTCGGCCTGGTCGAAGATGGTCTGGTGGTTTGCGTCGAGCAGTTCGGCGCTGATTTCCTTGCCGCGATAGGCCGGCAGGCAGTGCATGACGAGGGCGTTGGGTTTTGCCAGAGCGGCCACCGCGGCGTTGAGCTGGTATGGGGCAAGGATGCGGAGACGGTCCACGGCTTCGCCTTCTTTGCCCATCGAGACCCATACGTCGGTGTAGAGGACATCGGCATCCTTGGCAGCAGTCTGGATGTCTTCGGTGACGTGGATTTCGCCGCCGGCGCGGGCCAGCAGAGCGGGACGGGGTTGATAGCCGTGGGGGGAGGCGATTGTCAGGATCATCCCTGTTTTGGCAGCGGCAAAGATCCACGAGCGGGCCACGTTGCAGGCGCCGTCGCCGACGAAGGTGATTCGTTTGCCTTTCAGCGAGCCGAGTTTCTCCTGAATGGTGAACAGGTCGGCCAGGATTTGGCAGGGATGTTCGTCGTCGGTGAGCGCATTGATGACGGGGATGGAGCCGCAGGCGGCAAATTCTTCCACGTCCTCCTGGGCAAAGGTGCGGATGATGACGCCGTGCAGGTATCGGGACAACACGCGCGCGGTGTCGGCCACGGTTTCACCGCGTCCCAACTGGATGTCGTTGGCCGACAGGTAGAGCGAGGAACCGCCCAGTTCGCGGATTCCCACTTCGAAGCTGACCCGCGTCCGTGTGCTTGCCTTGGTGAAGATCAGCCCCCAGGTCTGGCCTGCGAGCGGCAGGTTTTTGGCCGGTTTGCCGCGGGCGGTTTTCATGCTGTGGCTCAAGACCAGCACTTCGTTGATTTCGGCCGGGCTGAGTTGTTCAATCGTCAACAGATGTTTCATGTGTCACCCAATGCTTGTGTGAATTTTGCCAATGCCTCGTCCACTTCGGCCCTTGTGATGTTCAACGGCGGCAGGAACCGCACGGTCCGGGTTCCCGCCGGCACGGCCAAGAGGCCGTGGGCGGCCATTTTGGTGATTAGCGGTTTGTTTTCCTGATCGGTGTCCACCCCGACCATCAGGCCGAGGCCGCGCACTTCCCGGACCGCCGGGATGGCGCGAAGTTTATCCATGAAATAGGCGCCGAGGTGGCGGGCATTGGTCATGAGGTTTTCTTTCTGCAGTTTCTCAATCACAGCCAATGCCACCGCGCACGCCAGCGGCGTGCCGCCAAAGGTGGATGCGTGCGAGCCGGGGCCGAGCAGGTCGGCGTAGGGTTTGCGTGTCCAGATGGCGCCAATGGGGAAACCGCCCGCCAATCCTTTCGCCCAGGACATCGCATCCGGCGTCACTTCCGGCGCGATGGCTCGCCAGGCGCAAAACTCGCCCGTCCGCCCGATGCCGCACTGCACTTCGTCGTACATCAACAACAATCCGCGCTCGTCGCAAAGCCGTCGCAATCCGCGCAGGAACTCTGCTTTGGCGGGGGTGATACCGCTTTCGCCCTGGATGGGTTCCAGCAAGATGGCCGCGGTTTTCGGTCCGATGGCCGAGGCGACCGCGTCGAGGTCGTTGAATGGCACGTGTCGGAATCCGTCCACCATCGGCTCGAAACCTTTTTTGACCTTGTCCTGTCCTGTGGCGCTGATGCCGGCGAGGGTTCGCCCGTGAAAGCTGTTGAGAAACGTGAGGATCTCGTATCGGCCTGTTTCATGGCCGAATTTGCGGGCGAGTTTGTAGAGAGCCTCGTTGGCTTCGCCACCGGAGTTGCAGAAGAAACATTTGCCCGGAATGCCGACCAGTTCGACCAGTTTTTTGGCCAATTGTCCCTGCGGCTCGGTGTAGTAGAGGTTGGAGCAGTGAACGAGAAGGCTGGCCTGTCGGGCGAGGACATCGGCCAGGGCGGCATGGCCAAGCACGTTGACGGCGATTCCGCCGCCAAAATCGAGGTATTCCCTGCCGTCGGCATCCCAGACGCGGGTTCCCTGTCCTCGCGTGAATACGAGGGGATACCGCCCGTAGGTGGGCATGACATATTGGTCAAATAATTCAATGATTTCCTGCGCTTTACTCATAAGCGGGCATGATGCGGCTACCGGAGTGCGGTTGCAAGGATTTTGAGCGCCTGGCTCGAATCGCAAAGCGGGCGGCCAACGGTCTTGCCATCGTCGTTCCGTGGCGATGAGCGTCCGCCCCGCATACCGGGCACGCGCGTCGCGTTTGCTGGACACATGGAGGAACAGAACCGTCGCCGGCGGCGGACGGGGGATGGATTGACTGTCTCCATACGCCCCGTGCACCCGACCGTACTCTCGCCGGTTCAGTTGACCACTTCGGTGCCGACGCCCTTGTCGGTGAAGATTTCCAGCAATACGCTGTGAGGCACCCGTCCATCCACGAAATGGACGCGATGTACGCCGGCGTGAACGGCTTCGACGGCGCTGTCCACTTTCGGAATCATTCCTTTGTCAATCACACCGGCAGCCTTTAGTTCGGCAACTTCCTTCGTTTCGAGATGCGAGATTAGCGTGGCCGGATTTTTCGGGTCGCGCAGCAGGCCGGGCACGTCGCTCATGAACACGAGACGGCGCGCGCCGATGGCCATGGCCAGTTTTGCCGCCGCCACGTCAGCGTTGATGTTGTAGGCGTGGCCATCCTCGATGCCGAGGCCGATGGGGCTGATGATTGGTGTGACCTCGGCTCTGAGGCATTTTTTCAACGCCTCGGTTTCGACGTGGACAACTTCGCCGACGTATCCGAGGTCCGCGTCGTCCTGCACGAGTTTGCGACAGCGAAAAACGTCGCGTCCGTTGAAACTGCGGGCTTTGCCGCCGAGTTTCTGGATCATCTCGACAATTTCGCGATTGATGACGTGGAAGAGAACATCTTCCACCACTTTCATGGTCGGTTCGTCGGTGACGCGCATTCCTTTGATGAAGTTTGCTTTGATGCCGGCGGCTTCCATCGCTTTCGTGATGGCTTTGCCGCCGCCGTGGACGACAACGGGGTTGATGCCGACAGCTTCCAGGAACACGATGTCCGCTGCGACGCCGCTGCGCACCTTCGGATCGGGCGAGTCCATAAAGCTGCCGCCGTATTTGACCACAAACGTTGAACCGCGAAACCGCTGGATATACGGCAGGGCTTCCAGCAGGACATCGGCTTTTTGAATGAGTTTTTCCATGATGCGATTAGTTGTTTGTTTTGTTTCCTCCGTGGACCACTTGTCGCACAATAAACAAGGGACGCCCGCGCACCTGTTCGTGGATTCGCCCCAGATACTGGCCGACGATTCCCAGCACGAACAACTGGACGCTTCCCAGCAAGGTGACGACGATCATCAGGCTCGCCCATCCCTGCGGTGTTTGCCCGACAAAGGCCCACGAGTAGAGCGCATATAAAATGAACACACCACTCAGCGCCGCAAAAAACATTCCCGCATAACTCGCCAGCGCCAGTGGCCGGGTGGAGGAGGCCACCAGACCATCCAGCGCCAACCGGACCAGCCGTCCCAGCGGATATTTTGTCTCGCCGGCAAACCGTTTGTCGCGGTCATAGAGAAAGGGCACCTGTTTGAATCCGACCCAACTGACCATTCCCCGGATGAACCGGTGATGTTCGGGCATCTGCCGGATCAGGTCCGCCACCCGCCGAGAAATCAAGCGGAAATCTCCCGTGTCCAACGGCACCGGCACGTCCGAGAGGCGGCTCAGCAACCGATAAAACAGCGCGCACGCCGCCCGTTTCCAGGACTCGTCTCCCGGACGGCTCCGTCGTTGCGCATACACCACGTCGGCTCCTTCATCCATCAATTTCATCATTTCTGGCAACAGTTCGGGCGGGTCCTGCAAATCGGCGTCCATGATCAACACTCTCTGGCCGGTGCAGTATTGCAATCCCGCCGAGAGCGCCAGTTGGTGCCCGTGGTTGCGCGACAAATCCACCACTACCATCGCGGGATCGTTTTGCGCGCACGCCAGCAGCAGCGCCAACGTTTCGTCCGTGGAACCATCGTTGACGGCCACGATTTCGTACGGTCTTCCCAACGCTTCACCCACCGCCCTGACGCGCCGATAGGTTTCGGGCCAAACACTCGCCTCGTTGTAGCACGGCAACAGGAAACTCACATACGGCACGCTCATGGGGTCGTCTCCAGTTTGCGACGGAACACCAATGACACCAGAATTCCCAGAAACAGCATGGTCATTGTCGGGTACCAAAACAGTTTGAAATTCGAGCGCAAGGGGGCGAACAGGCTCACTGCCACCACCAGTCCGATCAAGATCCACCCTGTCACGGCGGTCGAAGGCCGCGCCAAAACCCGTTCGGCGCCAAACGCCAGCGCGGGCACCACAATCACATAACTGTTGGTCTCGTTCATCGGATTGAACAGCATCAGATACACCGTGGCCAGTGTGTACAGCCACAACGCCCGCCAAGGCTCTTGCAGCCGCCGCCAGCCGAGCCAGCACAAAGCGAGCGTTGCCGCGCCCGCCGCTGCGCGCAGTAGCGTCGCCGCGCGCGCGGGCAATTCGGCGCCGAATGTGCGGACGATGCCGTTGATGTCGGCAAACCGGTGTTCGCTCACCTGGGAACAGGCGCGGATGTTGTCCAGAAACTCCCGGTGCTGGCCGATCACATACGATGGCGCGGCGAACAGGAAGGGGAACGCCGCCAGCGCCGCCACGCCGATGATCGCCCGCCACCGCAGTGGCGGATACATTACCGCCGCCAGGCCGAGGAACACCACGCCGAGCGGTTTCACCGCCAGCGCCAGTGTCATCCAGATCGTGGCCGGCGTCCACTGCCGTCGCGCCAGCGCCGCGGCGGCCTGCAAGGTCAACGCGGCAATCATGCCATTGGCCTGGCCGTTGCGGAGGACGCCGAGCGACAATGGCATGGTCAGCGCCGTGACGATCAGGAACCGACGTTCGGCGCCGTCCTCGCTGATGGCGCGCGACAGTCGCCACAGGCCGCTGATGAGCAAAGCCGCCATCAGGTAACGCCAGGTCAGGTCGGCCACCGGCGTGGGCAACACCGCCACGGGCATGAACAGCAGCGCGAAACAGGGCAGATAATTCATTCCGCCCGGCCCTTGGTACAAGGTTTCGGCGGCGAGCCAGTTCAGTGAAGCCTCGCGGTACAGGGGGATCAAGGTGCGTTTTTCGGGGCGGGCAACGACCATTGCCGTGATCGCCAGCAGGGCGGCGGCCCACAACGCCAGCGCCGCCCGCCGATAGCCGAGTCGTTGGAGCCAGTTCATTTGCTGTGGTTGTTTGCCGTGGATTTCATTCGGCTACGCATGATGCGGAGAGCCGTTCGCGCTTGCAAGCAATTTGCAAGAGGCGTCTGTCGTTGCGGCAGAGGCGGACGGTTCAGTCAGGCGTGGCCGTTCAGTCTTTTGTCACAAGGCTTTTCCACCAGGTGGGATCAGGTTGCCAGTCGGGGCGAAGATAATCGGCGTGTGTTTTTTCGAGGCGTTCCTTGATGGTCAGGGCGGTTTTTCGGTGTTGCTCGGCCCAGGCGTCCTGGTAGTCGGGATTGGGTTGCGGGATTTTGGCGCCGGTTTGTTGGAGCCAGGCATGGAGTTCGTTCCAGAGTTGGGCGGCGCGTTCGTTTTCTTTTGTCGCAAGGTCGTGTTGTTCGCCGATGTCCTCGCGCAGGTGGTACAGTTCGTTGTGGTTGTCTTCCCAGTAGTGAATGAGTTTCCAGTCGCCGCGCCGGATGATGGAGGAGGGTTCGCCTCCCTGATTGCCGTAGTGGGGGTAGTGCCAGAAGAGCGGACGCGGCGCGATGGATTCGCCCCGCAGCAGGGGAACCAAGCTGACACCGTCCACGGGTTGTGTCGGGGGCAGAGGCGTGCCGGTCAGTTGGAGGAGTGTGGGATAGAGGTCCATTCCGATGACGGGTGTGTCGCAGAGGCTGCCGGGGCGGGTGAGGCCGGGGATGCGGATGTAGAGGGGAACGCGGAGGCCTCCTTCCCATTGGCGGCCTTTGCCGCCGCGGTAGGGCAATTGGGAGGAGCTGTAGCTGTCGCCGGAGCAAACCCCGCCGTTGTCGCTGGTGAAAATGACGATGGTGTTGTCGGCCAGTCCCAATTCGTCGAGGCAATTCACGACGCGGCCCACGGCGGTGTCCATGTTTTCGATCATGCCGGCATAGACGGGGTGGTCCTGCACCACGCGAACGGGCAGTGTTCGGTCGAGTTTGAAGCGTTCGGTGGGCGGAGGTTTTTGGGAGGCTTTCTGGCGGTATTTGTTCCAGAGCGGTTTAGTGGTTTGGAGCGGTCCGTGGACGTCGTAGAAGCAGAGGTAGGCGAGGAAGGGTTTATCTTTGTGTTGCTGGATGAAGGCGATGGTTTCGGTGGCCAGTCGTTGCGCGAGTGATTCGCCGGGCGGTCCGCTGGGCAGGTTGGGATTTTGCCACGGGGCAAAGTAGCCGCCGATGGGGGTGCCGGCCTCCCAGCCGCCTTTGTTGATGTCGAAGCCGTGATCTTCCGGCCAGGAACCTTTGTTGCCCAGGTGCCATTTGCCCGCGAAGAAGGTCGCGTAACCGGCCTGTTTCAGCGCTTCGGCGAGGGTGGTGTCCGCGGCGGGCAGGTTACGAATGTAATCGGCGGGCAACAACCGGGTGTGGCGTTTTCGGGCAAAGGTTTCGCCGACGTCGGCTTCGAGGTAATCGGTGATGCCGTGTCGGGTGGGATATTGGCCAAGCAGGAGGCTGGCGCGTGATGGGCTGCAGACCTGGCAATTGGCATAGGCTTGCGTGAATCGCATACCGCTGCGGGCCAGCGCGTCAATGCGCGGCGTCTCATAGAACGTGCTGCCCTCGATGCCGACATCCATGATGCCGTAATCGTCGGCGAGGATGACGAGAATGTTTGGCCGGCGTGATGGGTTGGGATCGGCGGCATGAAGCGAAGCCAGCAACAAAATGGAGAGAAGTGTCAATGCGGTTTGTTTCATTTGTCTCCTTTGGGCCAGAAGGCGCGAACGGTGCGTTCCCATTCGTCGGCCATGAGTTGATGGCCGCGGTAGGTTGGATGCACGCCGTCCCAGATCCAGTAATCGGCAGGGGCGCGTTTCACGGCTTCGTCGAAAACATGCTGAAACCTCACCAGGGCCGCGCCGTATTTGGCGGCAAGACGGGCGACAATCTCGCGTCGTTTTGCAAGCGCAGCATTGCGTGTTTCCCATCCGTCCCGGTAACGTCCGACGGGCAGCCCAAACGGTTCGCATAACACAAGCTTGAGACGCGGGTTCGCTGCCCGCGCGTCGGCCAATAGTTTGTCGTACACCTGCTCGTACTGATCAAGTGGTACGCCTCTGCCGTGATCGTTCACGCCGATGAGAATACTGAGCAGGTCGGGTTTCAGGTCAAGCGTGTCTTTTTGCCAGCGTTTCTCCAAATCGAGCACCGTGTTGCCGCTGACACCCCGGTTCATGAAATCGAGATTCAACTCCGGGAAGGCTTCGCCATGACGGGCTGCAATGATGAACACGTAACCGTGGCCGAGAATGTGGTTCGGGTCGGTGGAACGTCCTCGATTCCCGTCGGTAATCGAGTCGCCCTGAAACAGAATCCGCGCGCCTTTGCTGAACGCGGGAATGGGTTCAATGCCATCTGCCACAGCCATGGTCATGGCCAGCATCAACAAACAGTGAGATAACTTGCTCATCATGGTCTCTTTTGGACGATGCCAACGGAATTTGCTTCAGCAGGAACATCACATATCATCGCCCTCATTTGCGTGCGTTTTTTTCATTGGCGTATTGCTTGGCGAATTTGGCACGAAATCGCGCGTGCACTCACCTTTGTTGCGATAGCCGTGCTTGTCGGTATCGCGGACCGCAAACCACGCCACCGACTTGGACGGGGCAGGTCCCGCCGTGAACCTGGTCTTGGCGAGTCGTCCAGCGCAGGCTATTTGTCGTCGTCATCATCGCCAACTCGCTTTTTCTTCCCCTTCCCCACCTCGCGTTGGGGCGGCGTGTACGGGCCGTCGCCGTCGGCGCACCAGGCGAGATCGGCCCGGATAGCGGGTTGCGCCGCGTAGGCGTCCCGGTAACGTCGCGAATAATCCAACAATGCCCGCGCCAGGTCGCGCACCGTCTCGCGCGAGCCGGGGGCGGAGAAAATGTTCGACATCTCGAACGGGTCGGTTTCGAGATCAAACAGGCACGGGGCGGTATCGGTGGAAACGACGAGTTTGTAGCGGCTGCTGGCAGCCATCAACCAGTCGCCGCCGGCATGGCGGGAGAAGGCGATGTTTTTCCAGCCGTCGGGAGGGATGCCGGTGAGGAAGAGCGCGGAGGCATCGCGGCCTTCGTCGCGGGTATCGCGTGGGAGGCCGAGCAGGCCGAGGAGAGTGGGTTTGAAGTCGGTGTTGCTGAGGGCCTGGTGGATGACGGTGCCTGGTTTGATTTTGCCGGGGTAGGAGAGCAGGAACGGGATGCGGGCGGAGGCTTCCAGTGGGACACCTTTGTTGACGCGGCCGTGTTCACCGCACATGTCTCCGTGGTCGGCGGTGAACACGACGAGGGTACGGTCGGCCACGCCCGTTTCGCGCAGGGCGGCGAGGATTTTACCGACGTTGTCGTCAATGCACTTCACCATGCCGAAGTAGCGGCTCATGTCTTCCATGGCCCCTCTGCCCCGCGCCGAGACGGGGCGTTGAAACGAGAGGTGATCGAACATCGTGTCGTATGGTGGGCGAACGAGGTTGGGGCCGTGCGGATCGGGAATGCTCAAGACAAAACAGAATGGCTCGCCTTTGTGTGCCCGGATGAAGGCAACCGTTTTGTCGGCGAGGAAATCGGTGGTGAACGACTGGGCGTCGGCGCCCTTGACGCTGCGGCTGGCGGTGTCTTTTACGCGCGGGCCGTTGGGGGTGTCTTCGAGTTGTTTCCAGTGGCCGCGGTTGAACATGTAACGGTTGTCATCGAAACCGAACCGACGCGCGGGCGCCCAGCCGGGTTTGGCCTTGCCGTCAAGATGCCATTTGCCGGCATAGCCGGTTGTGTAGCCGTTGCGTCGAAGCGTTTCGGCAAACGTTACCACGTCGTCGTTCATCGGGTGATCGTTGTTCCAGGCGCCGGTGTTTTGCGGGTAACGCCCGGAAAAGAACGCCGCCCGCGACGGTGTGCAAACGGGCGACGCGGCATAGAACCGGTCGCAGAGCAGGCCGTTTTTGGCAATGGAGTCAATGTGTGGCGTTTCGACGGCGATGCCGTCGCCCCAGACGAACGCCTGTTCCTTGGGCAGCAGCGCCCGGTAACAGCCGAGCGTGCGGAAGTTGTGTTCGTCGGTCATGATCACGACGAGATTGGGTTTCTCAGCGAGCGTCATGGCGGCGCCGATCATGGAAAACAACAGGCAGAGAAGTGGTCTCATGTTCACGGAGCGATGTCTTTCAGGTCGGCGGGCAGTTCGGTCAGATCGTCGCGGCGTAGTTCCGCCAGTTTCGCCTGCAACACCGCGACCCGGTCGGGCTCGGCGGCGGCGAGATCGTTTTTCTCGTACGGATCGGCGGTGATGCGGAACAATTCCGTTTTACCGTTTTTGCGAACAATCAGTTTCCAGTCGCCGTCGAGCACAGCGGCACCGCCCTGCATCGGGATGTAGATGGTGCGTGGTGGCGCTGTTTCGGTGGCGCCGGTCAACAGCGGCCAGATGTCCAATCCGTCGAACTTTGGCGGCGTGGCCGGTTTCCAGCCGGCGAGTTTGGTCAGGGTCGGCATCCAATCGGCGGCATGCAATGGCGCGGTGAGTTTGCGCGGCGCGAGCGTGCCCGGCCAGTTGACGAAGGCCGGGACGCGGCAACCGCCTTCATAAAGTTGTCCCTTTTGACCGCGCAACGGGAGGTTGCTGCTAACGGCCTCTTTCAAGGGCGGCGTGTTGCCGTCGTAGGAATTGGCGAGGGCGGGCGTGCCGCCGTTGTCGGAGGTGAAAATGACGAGGGTGTTGGCACGCTGGTCGGTCTGCTCCAGTGCGGTGATGAACTCGCCGACCTTGGCGTCCATCTGCGAGACGAACCCGCCGTAACGTTGCATGGCGTCGCTCTGGCCGTCGTAGAGGCGTTTGTAGGTTTCGGGCGCGTCAATCGGGATGTGAACGGCTTGGAACGGCACGTAGATGAACCATGGTTGTTGTTTGGCGCGGATCCATTCGACAGCCTGTTTGGCGACCAGTTCGGTGGCGTTGCCCTCCTCGTCGAGCAATGTGCCGTCGCGATGCCAGGTTTTCATATACGGGCCTTTGCGGTAGTGATGCGTCCACGGGTCCACCGCGCCAGCCAGCGAGCCGTAGCTGTGATCGAATCCATAATGATTCGGCCCCCATTCGGGACGCGAACCGAGATGCCATTTGCCCGCCAGATAGGTCGAGTAACCGGCCTTTTTCAACGCGGTGGCCAGCGTCGTCGCGCCGGGCGGGAAGGTGCGGAGGTTGGACGGCGCGAGCGCCTGCGGCCCCCAACGACCGGTCCAGCGTCCCGACAACAAAGCCGCTCGCGTCGGTGTGCAGACCGGTTGCACGTAATGCCGGTCAAGTTCCACGCCAGCCGCGACGAGCCGGTCGAGGTTCGGCGTTTTGAACGGTCCGCCGTGCCATCCCACATCGCGCCAGCCGAGGTCATCGGCGACGATAAGGAGAATGTTGGGTTGTTTTGTTTCCGCCGTGGCAAACGGCGCCAACAGCAGGGCCGTGAGGGTAATGAGCGAGGTGTTTTTCATGGTGTTCTCGTCAGACGAAGCGTGTGAGGACGCTTACCGGTTAGGAGGATATTGAATGTGATTTGAAAACATTCGGAACCGGGGATGTAATCGGTCTGCCAGAAATCGTTTCCGTGGACGCTTTGATCCAGGGGCTTGTCATCCACAAACAGCCGGTAGCCGCGTGGCTGCGACAGGCCGGTGAAGGTGACGGGCACATAACCGAGTCCGCCGCGCACCGTGACTTCCGCGCGCTGACGGTCGTCCACCGCGACAACCAACGGATACGGATTGATCACGGCGCCGCAATGCGCCCGGACTTTTAGATCGTTACCGGAGGCTTCGCGCTGGACGAGGCGCCAGGTGTCGGCATCACGCGTCAAGGTTTCTTGAAAATGCTTGTTCGGGCCGTAATAGGCGGTTGCGTCGGCAGGGAAAACGACGAGTTCCAGGTCGGCCTCCACGAAATCACCAGGGCGTAATTCCTTGATTCCGGGGGGCGGAGCCAGTTCGGCAAGGATACGGTGATTACCCTTTCCCCGCTCAGTGCAGAAGAACGAGGCATGTGGCAAGGCGACACGTTTGCCGCCGATCACAGCCCGCCAGGCGCGCACGATGAACCCTCGACTAGCAGCCGCCTGACCAGGGCGAAGCGCGTTACGATCAAGTCCGTGGATGGACAACCACGGTTGCGGGCCGCTCAGCGGTACGCCGGCGCGGTCATACACATCCTGAGCGCGTTGCGGTTCCCATTCTTCGCGCAGGCCGACGGCGTTACCGAGAGCGACGCGGCGCGAGGGCGTCTCGTTGTAGAAGTCGGAGCCGAGTTGGAAGAACGCCAGTCGTTGCCAGCGCAACGGGCGATGAACGTCGTAGCGGAGCCGTATGAATGCACGCACATAATCATCGCTGCGTGGCAGCGAGACATCCATGCGCACAGACAATTCGCCCCCCGGTGATTCCTCCGTGTAACGCACCTGTGTCAGGCACGGCCCGTGGGCACGGTAATCGGTGCGTGTGGCGCGCATTGGTTGGTAGCGCCCCTGTTCGTCCTGCCACATCAGGAAATCGCCGCCGCCGCAGTTCTCCGCCCAGCCCCACGGTTTCGCGGGAGTGTCGTGCGGTAATGTCATCAGCGGACGCACGTCATCAATGAAACATCGCCGTTGCACACGGCCCGGCTCGAAGCAGATGGTTTCGCCGAAGCTGCCAATGGCGGCCTGGTCCCAGAATTGATTATGCCCCCAGCCAATCAGGCAAAGCTGCGCGTGGGACGCCGCAAAGACTCCGCCGTAGCGCGCATAGACCATCTGGAAACAGAACTCGCGTTTTGCCTTCGGCGGCAGCCGCACCATCGCAAACCCGTGGAACCACGGGCCTTCGTGCGGCAACACGCCTTTCTCCGGACGACGGTGCCAGTTCTTGGAAAGCTGTACCGGCACACCGGTGGGCGCGCCGTCGGCATCGCACAGCATCGGCGTGAAACCGGTGATCGGCAGGTGGCGCTGCTGCGTGAACATGAGGCGGGCCACCGCCGGACGGTCGGAGTCATTGCGCACCGTGACCCGCCAGCGATCCAACCGGTCGAGATGTTCCACCGGGTAGTAGGTGCCGTTGGCGTTGCTCCACGGTGACTCTGGCAACGCGAGCGTGTGGCAACCCAACCCCTCGTCAAACCCAACCTTCAACTCCGACTCCACTTGTGCCGGAAAACTTTCGCTGAACCTTTCGAGCCGAACGTTGTTCTTACCGGAAACGCGCTGATCATCCAGCCGTAACTCCAAGGTGACATCGGAAGCGGATTCCATCCGAAACGACAGGCGGTCGGGCCACGCCGAGATTTCAAGCCGCGCACTGCCGTCCCACTCCTTGCCGCCGCCATCGCTGAACTTCAATCCCTCAATCACTACACGCTGAAAAACACGACCGCTCTCGACGAACCGCACCGGCTGCAAAAACTCGTCCCTGGGTTCCATGTGCCCGACACACGTGAACCGCCGTCCATTGACCACCACCGCGCAATCCCACTCGACCGATGGCAACTCCGCCAGGGCCGCGCGACCGGGTTGCACCGCCTTTTCCAATGTCATCGGTTTTGGCCACTTGCCGGCCCGCAATACACGCACGTGTTTTGTGTCGAACGCCAACCCCCACAAGCCGGACTGGAAACAGAGCGTTTCGGAAACCGGCGACGACTCGCTTTTGAAAACCCGCGGCGGTCCATCGGCCCACCAAAGCAACGTGTAATCTTCCGCCCGCGGCACCAGCGCGTCAGGCGTGTTCATCTCCTCTGCGGCTCGCAAAATCGCCACTGGCAACAGCAACGCGCTGAGGAGGAATCGGAACACTATTTTGCCGGGGCTTTGAGTTTCTCGATGAGGTAGGAAGCAACCGTGGGATGCTTCACGTCGGGCGCGCCGGGATAGACCAGTTCGCACTCGACGCCGACGCTTCTGCATTTTTCCTGCAATTTCACGCCAAAATTGGCCGTGTGAGTCGGGTCTTTCTGTTCCTTACCGAGCGCGGGAGGGGTGCCGTAATGGAGATAAATCGGCGGGTCATCGGCGGTGACCAGCGCATAAGGCGAGTACTCGGCGATCCAGTGCAAAATCTTCTCGCGCCCGGCCAAAAACGCCTCGAACTGGGAGATTTTCTTCTCTTTGTCGCCGCTGAATCCAAATGCGTGGCCGCCATAGCGGCTGTTGGGCGTCCATTCTTTCATCTGTTGCGGGTCGAGCGTGGTTTGCGCGCTGCTCACGGCGGCACACCACAGTCGCGTGGACTGACGGGCAACGGGATCGGGGCTGTCCGCTTCGGCCAGGTCGGGATGAAACGCCAACCAGAGACTGGAACATGCACCCGCCGAGCCGCCCGAGGCGCCGATGCGCATTTTGTCAATGTTCCACTCGGCAGCCCTGCTGCGGACGAATTGGAGCGCCCGCGCCGCATCGCGCAACGGGCCGCGCACGGGCGGTTTTTCGCCGTCGGCGGTCGCTTCGCCGATGAACCGGTACTCAATCGAGACGACCGAGATGCCATTGCTCAACATCACCGGTAACAGACCGCCCAATCCACTCATGCGGTTGCCGCCGGTCCAGCCGCCGCCGTGGATGAAAAACAACAACGGCGTCGGCACAGCCGATTCTGCCTTCCAGAAATGAAGGACCTGTTTTGGGTGTTTGCCGTACGCCACATCGGCCAGCGTCGGCGGCGGGACGGGAGGCGTCGCGGGTTTGTCGGACGGTTGGGCGACGGGTTTGTCGGCCGCAAGCGCGGCGGCGGTCAGTGTCATCAGAAGGTATGGAGTCAAGATTTTCATGTTGTTTTTCCGTTGCGGATAGTTGTGCCTGTCAGGGGCAGTTGTTTGACGGTTTTCCCATTCTCGACGAATCGGACGGCGTTATATTCGCCCTTGGCCACGGAGAGGATGAGCGGACAGGCGAACTCGGCAGTGGGGTGTGGTTCCGATTGGGTGGTGTAGCGGACGACCAGCGTTTTTGCTTCTGCTGAAACGGTCTCGACCTTGTAGGTGACCACCGCCCTGCCCCGGTGGATGGCTGCCACGACAAGGCGCGTTTGAAAGACGTCAGGCGGGAGGCGATGGGATTGGTCGCGCATGACAAAGGCAACGCCGAAGACATTGTCAAACGCCTTCTGGTCGGCCAGCGCCACAAACGAGGTCGACGCGTCCGGCTCGAACCGGTTGGAGACGAAATAGCCGTCGTGCGTGTCGAATGGCACAGGTTCTGCCAGTGCGACAGCGGCTGTTGTCAGGCTCATCAGGATGACGAAGATCGGTTTCATGCTTCCTCCACCAGTTTGAGGTTGAGTCGGCGGCAGAGTTCCTCGACATGCGGACGGAGGTCGCCGTAGAAGGTGACCCGGTGCCAACCCATGCTCCAGTTTTCGGTCAGTTTCTCCAGGTCACCTTTGATAACCGCTTCAAGTTTTGTGCGACAGGCCATGTCGCTGAGGTTGTTTCCGATGGTTTTGGCCTGATGGAACAACACCTGTCGGGATTGCGGGTTGATCTCCAGGGTTGTCGTCAGGTAACCCGACGGCAACAACGAACGGATCGAGGCGCCTTTGCGGTCTTCGGAGTGCGTCAAAATCTGGTACGAATTGGAGCCGCCGTTGCGTCCGAATGGGCGGGTCATGGCCACGCAATGCGCGTAGATGATGGCGTGGCGGGAGGTGTCAATAACGGGGTCGGAAATGTAGCCGGGCCGTCCCGTCAGCGTCCCCATTATCGCCATGGTCAACGCCGACATTTGGTCGGCTTCGCAGCCGCCGACCAGGCCGTCGTTGTTGAGCTGGCAGAATCCGAGGCAGGGGTAGGCTTTCAGGTGACCGCCGTAGAATCCGCCGAGGCAGTTGATGCTGATGCCGCGGGCCTGATGTTTGTCGAGCAGTTGTTTCATGGCCACGTACATTTTGCCGGAGTTTTCGAGGGTCTGTGGTGTGACGTCCTCGATTTTCTGCGCGCCGCCGGCCCATTGTTCGGCGAATTCTTTGGCGGCGTTGGTGTCCGCTTTTTCATAGGCGTCGGCCAACTCTTCGAACCGGATCGGGAGGAACTCGACGCCGGTAACTTCCTTGCTGGCCTGGCGAAAGGCGTCGCCGCCCCAGCCGCCACCGACGACCAGCAGGCGGGTTTCTTTGAACTGTTTGAGCGCCGTGTCCATGTCGGGCGCTTTCACTGCGTCCGCCTTGTAGGACCAGTCCGAGACGGACGGCGTGTTTTTGCGGCGGGCGGCACGAAAGGCGGCGGCGCTTTTTTCTTTTACGGCGACGACGAACTGGCGCGCCGATGTCGCGATATCGGCGTCGTTGGAGGAGCTTACCCAATCCACGGGCTTGCCGGATTTCATGATTGTCGGAAGCTGGGTGAGGAACTTTCCCGAGCCGCCGAACAGGTTGTCCACGATCAGGGTCGGTTTGCCCGTGGCGCTGAGTTTGGCGAGGTCGTTGTTCCAGCCAAGCCCCTGGACGCAGAGCAGGTAGCCGTCCACTTCGGCGTCGTGCTGGAGCAGTTCGTCGGCTTGTTTCGGGTCATTGTTCAGACAGGACGGCAGAAACTCCACTTCCGGGCATTGGCAGTCCAGGAGGTTGAGAATCTGTTTGCGTCGGGCCTCGAAATCGTAGCCGATATTTGGCCAGATCGGCTTGTCGTTGGGGGTCTCGCAAAACACCAGCCGCACTTTTGGTCTCCGCGCTTCCTCCGCCCAGGTTCGCCCGCCCATGGCGCACGCGGCGCATGCGGCGCACGCCGACACGAACTGCCGACGACTCATCTGTTTCATGGCTCGTCCTCCCGCGTTGTGGTTGTTTGTTTTTTACTGCCGCGCCGGAGAGAGGTCAACCCGTTCGATGTTCACCAGCGGCGCCCGTCCATCGCCCGAACGAATGGTAAAAAGACAATCGCCCGCGGTCCCGACCACGAGTGTTCCGGCATTGGTCTCGCGGAAGGTCTCGTAGGAGCCGGTTTTGGGCAGTGTCACGTCGGCGCAGGCAATCGGCTCGCCGTCTTTCTCCAGCGCCAGGCGCAGTTTGGTCGTGTCGCGCGGCGTGGCGTACACCAGTCGCACGCGGAACGTTGTCGGTTTCTCGATCCGCACGTTCCACGAAATCCAGCCATCCTCTTTCATCCAACCGCCGATGTTCGGGGTCTGGCCGCGGCGATTGATTACGAACTTCTCGCCGTGCAACGCGGCCGTTGTGGCTTCCAAGACGAAACAGCCATCCGTCCGGGCCTTGATGGGCGGTGTTTTGCGCGAACCGAACCAGTTCAACCTATCCGGCTGGGGTACGACCGCGGCGACCGCCAGATCGTCGCGTGATGGCGGTTGTTGGACGGGATACAGCAGTACCGACTCGCCTTTGCGAAGGTCCACGGTGGTGATCATCCGCCCATTCGGGTCCGGCTCTGTCGTGACGGCAAACGGGCGGGCACCCGATGCCGCCACCGTCCCTTCCAATCCCGTTTCCACCCGGCACGGATTGCCCGCAAGACTGGTGACCCGCACCCAGCGTGTTCGGCCCTCGCGTCGCGCGGCGGAAACGAGAAACGCGCCTTCGGCGAGCATGTTGTGGATCGTCGCGTCGCGCCAGACATCCGGCACAGCGGGGAACGGACGGATGCGCGTGCCGAACGGCTCCATGCTCCAGCTTTGCAGGACGATTTCGTGGACAGCCGCCGCGCCGGCCAACGGGGTCTCGATGACCGGTCCAGCTTCGAGGTACATCGTGTTGGGTTTGACGAAACGGTCGAGGAACTGGCCGAGTAATTCGACGTTTGGCCCGCGTCGGCGTAGCCAGGAGGACATCGCGCTGGCGCCGGTGAACGAGTAACCCTGAAGAGCGCCCTCGAAATGGATCCAGTGGTCGAGTGATTTTTCCAGCAGCGGTCGCGCCGCCGGCGAGTCCGGGTCTTCCAGGTGCAGCGGGTAGAACATCAACAGATGCGAGAAATGCCGATGCGATTGGGTCAGCGGCACGCCGCGGCCGATCATGTAGCCGGTCTTTTCGTCCACCGGGTACGGCGCCAGGTGCGAGAGCGTTTCCCGCCAGCGTGGCGTGGCGGGGTCATTGAGTTTCAGTCGCGCGTCCGTGGCGATCAGCGTCGTCAACGCCCATCGTAGCAGCGCCAGGTTGTAGTTGGTGTCCGGTGCGGTTTGCGGGTACTCGGGTGAGATGTCGTCGGGAAAATGCAGGCGCCCGTCGTCACCCGGTTTCAGGTGGCGGATCAGATAGGTTGCCGCCCGTTTCAACAGCGGGAACAACTGTTCCCGCAACATTGTTTCGTTCCCGCTGTGTCGGTACTGGAGCCAGTAGTTGTGCAACGCCCATGTCAGGTTGCCCAGTTCCCGGCCCGCCTGGCCGCGGCAGTCGTACCAGGAGGTTCGGCCAATTCCCGCGCTGTCGGATTGCATTTCGGCGGGAACATTCAACACGAGATTCGATACGCCGCGGTCGAGCATCCGCGTCAACGACTCGCCGATGTCGAGTCGGTTGGCGGCGTACACCGGCCAGTATGTCAACTGGATGTTCAGATTCCACCAGATGCGCGGCCATGGTGTTGTCCGAAACCACGGCCCCATCAGGTCAATCGCCGGGCGGTCGGCACGTGTCGCGCTGCCGAGTTTGTACATTTGAATCCAATAGAAACTTTCCAGCCGCGTGTCGGGCACCGACAAAAATGATTTCGGCCACCACGCATGCCACCAGGCCCGATGTGACGCCGCCAATGTCTCCATCCCCTGCGCCAATGCCCGTTGCACGCGCTCCGCTGCCCGCGCGGGAACGGGCGCTGCGGCCTCGTCGTAATCCACCGTCCACACAAACATCCGCCGCCCGTTCGGTTGATCGCGCTGTCCCCAGGCAACCACGTAGCCGCCGCCCTCCTGAAACGACTGGGCGCACCACGAAACGCCGTCGGCGCTGTCAAATCGCGGGTCGGGCTGGCGATCTTTTTGCGGAATCGGTTCTTTCTTGTAAAACTTGCGCGCATCCACCACCGGTTCGTGGATGAACACAAACGACGGTGTGCCCTCGACTTCGACCGCGTTGATCAGTTGCTCCGCGTGCGTAAACGCGCGCCACGACAGTTTGCCGTTGATCGAGCCGCGCGCCTCGGCGTTCCACAGGTCCAACCGCATCTGACCGCGCCGAATCTTCTCCCCCGGCATCAACTCAAACCGCCCGATCGCAATCCGATTGCCGCGCCAACCGACATCCGACCGTCCCACATCCAACCGCAACGCCTCGTCGTCACGCCGGTAAATCATCGCTCCCAACAACCCGTTTCCGATGAACGCTCCTTCGTGCCAGGCCGATGGTAGGTTTTCCCAAACAAGATCATGTCGCGCCAAAAACTCCGGCCAGCGGATTTCATCGCGGATTTCCAAGGGCGCCGCCGCGTCGGCGAAGATGGTGAAAGGGAGCAGACACAGAAGTGTCAGGAAAAATTTCATGGTCCCTTTTACCCGATGCCGGCGCCGAATTCAAGTTGCCACGGCCACGCTGCCCGCTAAGATACGCGCTATGAACCAGCCCATTTCCCGACGCGCCATGCTCGCCACCTCGCTTGCCGCTGCCGCGGGAGCGATGACCCGAACCGGAGCCGCACCGACAACGGCGCCATCTTCCGCCTCTTTCCGCTGTTGTCTCAACACCGGCACCCTCATGGGACACAAACTTCCCCTGCCCTCCCTCGTGGACCTTGCCGCCAAAACCGGCTACGACGGCATCGAACCGTGGATCCGCGAGATTGACGCCTTTGTCAAAGGCGGCGGCCATCTCGATGACCTGGCCAAACGCATCCGTGACCGCGGCCTGACCGTTGAGAGCGCCATCGGGTTCGCCGAGTGGATCGTGGACGATGACGCCAGACGCGCCGCGGGTCTGGAAACCATGAAACGCGACATGGACCTCGTCGCCCGTCTCGGCGGCCAACGCATTGCCGCGCCGCCTGCCGGGGCAACCAAACAGAGCGATTTCAGCCTTCTAAAGGCCGCCGAACGTTACCGGGCGGTCTGCGAACTGGGCGCCACGATGGGTGTGATTCCGCAACTGGAAATCTGGGGTAGTTCCAAAACGCTGAGCCGCGCCAGCGAAGCCGCATTCGTCGCCATCGAGAGCGGCCATCCCAACGCCTGTTTGTTGCTCGACGTGTTTCACCTTTACAAGGGCGGCTCCGACTTCCACAGTCTCACTCTGTTGAACGGCGCCCGGCTCCACGTTTTCCACGTCAACGATTATCCCGCCGAGCCGCCCCGAGAAACCATCACCGACAGCCACCGCGTTTATCCCGGCGACGGCGTCGCGCCACTGAAAGAGATTTTCCGCGACCTGCGTTCCATCGGGTTTCGCGGGACGCTCTCCATCGAGCTGTTCAACCGAAACTACTGGCAGCAGGATGCGGCGACCGTTGCCCGGACCGCCCTCGAAAAATTGCGCGCGGCCGCCGCGTAGGGTTTTCGGCGGTCTCGATGGCCGCGGGACCCGTTATTTTTGCAGGTCGGTGATTTTTTCCGGTGCTGCCGTCCCGGCCAGAATCTGTTCGAGGGGACGGTCAAACTCCAGTTTGACGACCAGCACGGTGTTGCAGAGTTCGTTGACGGGCAGTTTGCGCAGGCGCAGGTAACGGCCCTGTTCGGCGTGTTCGCTCGGCACCATGTCCACCGAGCATTCGACGGCCGAACCGGTGTTGAGCAGGGTTGCCCGTTTCGGGAGGAGGGCGATCGGTTTGAGTTTCACCGCCTCGGAGATCGGGTCTTTGTAGAGGTGGACGTAGAGCGTGTTGTCGCGGCGGGTGAGCAGGACGTTGCGGTTGCTGGTCAACGTGGAGGCGGGCGTCACGTTTTCGAGGGATTCTTTGACGGAGTGATACCAGTGGCCGACGCGCTGGAGGATGGCCGTCTCGGCGGGGCCGATCTGGCCGTCGGGTTGCGGGCCGACGTTGAGCAGGTAGTTACCGTCGCGGGCAAGGTATTTGTCTATGCTTCGGAACAGGTGGCGGTCGGTGTAGTAATCTTCGTCCTTGCGCCAGCCCCAGCTTTCCGTGCCGACGGACTGGCAGGCTTCGGTTGGACGAGTGAATCCGATGGAATCGTCTTTTTCGTAGTCGCGTTCGGGGGTGCCGAAGTCGCCCTCGTCGAAGCCGCGGTTGTTGATGACGGCGTTGGGCTGGAGGCGGCGGATCATGTCGTTGATGGAGCGATCCACGTGTTTCGGCACGTTCATGTCCCACCAGAATCCATGAATCTCGCCGTAGTGGGTGCAAAGCTCGCGGACCTGGCCTTTGAGGAATTCCAGGTATCGCATCCAGTCCGGCGCGTCACCGGGCTGTGGCGGAAGCTCGTGGTGGCGGCCCTGGTTGGGATAGTTTGGATGATTCCAGTCGGCAATGGAGTAATAGAGACACAGCGGCACGCCGCGGCGATGACAGGCGTCGGCAAGTTGTTTCACCACGTCCTTGCCGTAGGGCGTGTTCATCGTGTTGAACGCGGTCAGTTTGGTGTCCCAGAGGCAGAATCCGTCGTGATGTTTTGTGGTGAGGCAGATGTATTTCATCCCGGCCTGCTCCATCAGGTCGAGCCAGGCGTCGGGGTTGAACTTTACCGGGTTCCATTGTTGCGCCAGTTTGATGTACTCGGCGCGCGGCACGCGGGCGCGCCATTGTTCCTGCTCGTGGAACCCGTGGATCGCATACAACCCCCAGTGGACGAACATGCCGAATCGTTTCTGGAAAAACCAGTCGCGTCCGTCGCCAAATCGCGGGATCGGTTTGACGGTAGCCGTCTTGTCCTCTTTCCGAGCAGCGGGAGCCGCCGCCAACAGTGCGGGAACCATTCCGGCGGCGACGACACCGCCGCCGACCGTTTGCAGGAATTCGCGTCGTTTCATGGTGTTCATTCGTAGCGGAAGGTGGCCGTGGCCGTGCAATCGCGGTCGGCCACGACACGCGCCCAATAGGCGTTGAAAGCGTCAGGGAACCGGTATTCGGTCGGTTTGTCGGGACCAACTTCCAGTGTTCGCCAGGTCCGCCAGAGACCGGTGCCGGTGATGTCCACCTCGACGCGGATGGCGACGGGTTTGTCGGCGGCGAGCGTGAGCGATTTTTTATCGTAACCGGTCATCAGGTACGGGTCGCTCGGCTGGCCGGCCCGCACGGCGGTATTGTTCCACGGGCCGCCGACGCCGCGCGGTTTGCCAAACTGCCAGAGATCGTCCACAACGCCGCACCAGAGTGAGACCTTGCCGTCGTCGCTGCGGATGATGTGTTTGCCTTCGCCGCGAATGCCGGTCATGACGAGCATTCCGCGGTAGGAACAATAGTCTTTGACGTGCTGGTGGTGGGTGGCAATGGGGCGGATTTTGGCGAAGCCGCCGGCATTGTTGGCGGGCAGTTCGTAGAAGGTGCCGCCGGCCTGGAAGAGGTCGCGCTCGGTGCAGACTTCGCGGCACACGCGGCCGTCGCCGATTTCGCCTTTGGGCAGGCGCCAGCGGTTGCCGTCCTCGTCCACATAGAGGATCGAGGCGGCATCGGCACTGAGAACGTCTTTCGGAATGGCGACTGCTTTTTTCAAGGCGTCCTCGGCCTGGGGATCGTCCACGCGTTTCAGTTTCAACTCGCCATCCAGCTCGTAATAGCCGGTCGCGGTGGCGAAGCCGAGGGTGCGTTTGTTTTCGCCGCGGCAACGGACCAGTCCGTCAGTGGTGGGCTGTTCGGCGGCGGGCGTGGAACGTTCTGCCGGGACGTTACTGTACTGGAAGAATACGGTCGCTTTCGCGCAGTCGCGGCTGGCGCGCACACGCACCCATGCGCCCGTTTCTTCGGGCGGGAACTCGATCCAGGTGTAGCCGTCCACTGTAACGTCGCGCAATTTTGTCCATTGCCCGTCGCCCCGTCTGTCCACCTCGAAGGTGAACGTGACCGGCGCGTTGGCGGTCAGGTGCGCGCCGCGGCGGTCGAACCCGGCAAAGAGGAACGGTTCGCTCGGCGTGTCGGCTTTGACGGGTTCATCCAGCCAGACGGCGCCGCGTCCGAGTGGTGTGCCGAGGCGGTCGAGCTGGGACGGATCGAGGAACCAGAGGTTGGATTGCGATTGGCCGGGGGCGGCGAGGTTACCTTTGGCCTTGCGTTTGTTGAGGAACTCGCTTTTGGCGGAGTCGTCGCAACCGAACACGAGGCGGTCATTCCATCGGCAGAAGTCGCCGATGACTTTGAGGTAGGTGGAGCGAGGGGCGATGCCGGCGGAGTTTTTGGCGGAGAAGGTCTTGGGGAACCGCCAAAACATGCCGTGCATGGTCATCAACAGGTCGGGCTGACCGATGTCGCGGATGCGGGGCCACTCGGTGTTCCAGCCGTGGGCGCCGTCGTAACAGTGACTGGCCTTGGGCAGTCGGTAGGCGTGCCACTGGCCGCCGTCGAGCGCCATGAGGATCAGCGAGCGATGATCCCAGCCGATGCTCCAGATCGGGTCGGTATCGGGATGCGTGTTACCGAAAATGCCGCCGGGGCCGGTGACCTCGGTGAACTGGTTGCGACGGACGACGGTCCAGTGGTCGGCTTTGCCGTCCCATTCGGCGAGGCAGCCGGAGGGGATATCGGGTTTGGATTGCGCGTCTTTACCGTGTTCACCGTTGTTGGCGTACACGAGTCGTCCCTGACCGGAGTAGCAGCCTTTGCCGTGATAGCCGGGGAGGTTGGCGTGACGGCCTTTTTTGATCTGTTCGTCGGCCCAAAGCTCGGTGACTTCGAGCGTTTTCACATCCACCTCGTAAATGCCTTCCTCCATGGTGGCGTAGTAAATCTTGCCGGCGGGATCGGTGAGGTGGCGGGCGTTGCCGGTGTGGCGGCCAAACATTTTCGTGTATGGGATGGCGCGGACGTTGCGTTGGGCGTCAATGGCGTACGGGCCGATGAAAAGCTGGTTGGACTCGCGGTGGATCATGCGGTTGGCGGGTGTGCCGCCGATGCTTTCGGGGCGGACGATCTGCTGGAGGTCGGGAGTGATTTCGTAGAGTTTGTCGGAGGAACCTCTGGGCAGGTGCGGTCCGTAGGTGATGACCCAGAGCCGGTCGGCCCAGGGCACGACGGCGCCGGTGCCGCACTCGCCTTCGTTGTTGAACATGGCCAGGTGCGGATAAATGCCGCTGATTTCGGTGGCAGCGCGGCTGGTCGTCCAGCAAGCCGCGCTCAGCATCAGAAGGAGCAGTTTCTTGTTCATTCGTATTGGAAAATGGCTGTTGCCGCGCAATCCCGGTCGGCCGTCACGCGGACCCAGTGGGCATTGTAGCCTTCGGGGAATCGGTGCATGACGGTCTGGCCGGGCGGCACGGCGATGGTCTGGTACTTGTACCAGCCGTGGAGATGGACGTCCACCTCGATGGTGAAATTCACCGACTCGGTGCCGTCGTGGGACAAGGCAACGGATTTTTTGTCGAAACCGGTCATCAGATACGGATCGGAAGGTTTTCCCGCTTTCACGGCGATCCCGGCCCACGGGCCACCCTGGCCAACGGGTTTGCCGAGCCGCCAGAGGTCATCCACGGCACCGAACCAGAGTGCGCATTGGCCGTTGGCGCTGGCAAAACAATGGCCGTCGCCCGCTCCCGCAACATTACCGGCGAGCACCATCAGGCCGCGCCACGTGCAGAAATCACTGATGGCGCGTCGGTGTGTGGCGATGGGTTTGATCTGTCGGAGTTCGAGGGTACGCGGCACCTCGTAGAACGTGCCGTGCCAGTTGGCAAGGTAACGCTCTGACTGCACTTCGCGCAGGGTTCGATAGCGCGTGGCATCGTCAAACATGGCAGCGCCACTCTTGGGGAGCCGCCAGCGGTTGCCCCTGGCGTCGGTGAGTACCAACGAAGCGGCATCGGTCTCGGTTTTCACCGTCGGCGCCGCAGCGGTTCGGGCGACAAGCAACCGGTCCGGCTCTGTCGGGCGGAACTGAAGCCGCTCGTCCACTTCGTAGGCATCGGGGCCGGCGAGAACCTGCAGATTGCCCTTCTCGTCGGGGCGAATCGTCATCTCGCGCCATCCGTCGGCGACAAGACTCTTGAACATAGCGTCCTCGCCCGGCTCGCTCGCGCGCGGCGCGCTCATGTGGAAAAAGGCGCTGACCACGACGTCACGATTCGGACGCAATCGGACCCATTCGGCCTTCAAATCCGGCGGAAAAATCTCGAACACATATCCGTTGGCAGGCACCTCAATTTTCTTCCACTCGCTCCAATGACCGTCGCCTTTCTTGTCCAACTCAACGGTGAAAACGACCGGCCCGACGTTGTGATGGGCAAGGTGCAGGACGCGGCACGGGTAACCAGCCAGCAGGAACGGATCGCTCGGCGTGTCGGCTTTTACGGCATCATTCAGCCAAACGCCGCCCCAGCCGGTGGCGGGGCCGAAGGTTTTCAACGCATCGAGTTTGGTGAACTGGAGATTGGACTGCGACGTCCCGGCAAGCGGGTTTTGCATCACACTGGTGTCGTCGGCGGCCAAAACAAGCTTATCGCCCCAGGCGCAAAAATCGGGGATGTATCGGAGATGCGTGCAGATCGGACGCAGCCCGGCGGTGTTGCCACGTGAAAACGTCGGCGGAAAATCGAACATCTGACCGTGCATCACCATCAACCAGCGGCCCCCGGTCACCTCCCGGATGCGCGGCCATTCGGTAAACCAACCGTGTTTGGGGTCAAAGGTGTAACTGCCTTTCGGGACGCGAAACGTGCTCCACTGGCCGCCATCGAGAAGTTTGAGAATGACACTGCGTTTGTCCCAGCCCATGGCCCAGAGCGGCGCGGCATCGTCGGGCGCGCCACCAATGCCGCCGGGGCCGGTGACATCGGTGAACTGGCGGCGCTCGATGACGCGCCAGGTCCTGCCGTCCCACTCGGCGAGAATGCCGGCGTCTTCGGGGTTTTTGGCGTCTTCGCCGGCGAGATAATTGTACTTCTTCTTGATTGCGGCGGATTCGCCGTTGTTGGCAATGACCAGACGGCCTTGCGCGGTGTAACCGCCTTTGCCGTGCCAGCCGGCGACGGGTTTCTCAAAGAGACGTTTCACATCGAGGGTGTGGACGTTCACTTCATAGACCGCGCCTTCCATGTCGTAGAAATATACCCGATTCGCCGGGTCGGTCAGGTGCCGAGCCACGGCGGTCATTCGACCGATGAGTTTGTTTTTCACGTCACAGGCGCGAACGGTGCCATCGGCGCGAATGAAATACGGGCCGATAATGAGCTGGTTGGACTCGCGGTGGATCATCCGACAGGCATGAGTGCCGCCAACGCTTTCGGAATGGATCGTGAGGTTCCACTTCTCGTCAACGGAATAAAGCTTGTCGCGGCTGCCGCGGGTCGAATGCGGCGGATAGGTGATAAACCACAACCGACCCGCCCACGGCACGACGGCGCCAATGCCACACTCGCCATGGCCGTTGAACTCTCCCGTGCCGTTGAACGCGGCCAGATGCGGATAGATGCCGCTGACGGAGATCGGCTCCGCCGCCCAACTGGCTCCCACACTCGACAAGCACAGAAACAAGACCAACGACAATCGTGTCTTCATGGACGCCCGCCTACTTCGCCGCAACCACCGGGGTTTGTCAAAAAAAATCGTTTTTACTGTTCCTGTCCCTCCCGCCACGATACAAACACACACATGAGAGCCTGTCTGCTGTCATTGCTGTTGTTGTGCGCCGCCCGCGCCAACGGCGCGCTCCTCATCGAAGCACAAAAGGCCACCATCAAAACCGAAGGCGGCCCCATTCCCGGCGGCTGGAACCTGTGGAGCCAGGGCTGCGTGGCACAACCCGTCCGCATCGCCGTCCCCGGCGCCTACACGGTCGAGGTTCGCGCCTGGGGCAGCCCCGCCGGCGGCGTCTGGCCCGAAATGGCGCTGCTGGTGGACGGCGATCCGGTAAAATCGGTAACGGTAGCTTCGACCAATGGTGCTGCCTACTCGTTCCACGCGGAATTGCCCGCCGGCATCCACGAGATCGGCGTTTCGTTCCTCAACGACGCCCTCATCGGCAAGGAAGACCGCAACCTTTACCTCCAACAAATCATCATCCGTGGCCCGGCCGATCCGTTACCGGCGGACGCCAACGAACTCTTCGAGGAAAGCGAACGCCGCGAAAATGCCATCGTCGCCGCCACCCAACAGGCCATCGAAAAACACCGCAAATCCGACGCCCTCCTTCGTGTTGTGGACGCCAACGACAACCCGCTGCCCGGCGCAAAGATTACCGTCCGACAAATCGGCCACGAGTTCCTTTTCGGCTGCAACATCTACGAGTTCAAGTCCGGCGACGCCTACCGACAACGGTTTGCCGAGCTATTCAACTATGCCACTGTCGGATTCTACTGGCGTTGGTACGAATGGGAACGCGGTAAACCCCGCTACGAAGACACTGACAACATTGTCGCCTGGTGTCTCGCCCACGGCATCCGCATGAAAGGCCATCCCCTGCTCTGGGGCGACGAAGCCGGCATCCCGCCCTGGTCGCACGGCCAACCTTCCCCCGACATCCAGCGACAACGGGTCAGCGACATCATGAACCGCTACCGCGACAAAATCGAGTTCTGGGAAGTCGTCAACGAACCGTCGCACCAACCCATCCCAAAGATTGACGAACCTTACCGTTGGGCGCGCCAAATCAATCCACGCGCCCAACTCATCGTCAACGACTACCAGGTGCTGGCCGACGGCTGTCCGCCGTTCTTCCAACTGCTGTCCACCGCCAAACAAAACGGCGTCCCCTTCGACGGCATCGGCATCCAAGCCCACGAACCGCGCACCATGCGATTCCCTCTCGACCGCGTGCAAAAGATTCTCGACCGCTACGCCACACTCGGCAAACAACTCCACATCACCGAGTTCACCCCCACCTCCGGCGGCCAAAAGATCACCGGCTCCCACCGCACCGGCGTCTGGGACGAAACCGCCCAGGCCGACTATGCCGTGAAATTCTACAAGGTCTGTTTTGCCCATCCCGCCGTGCGCGCCATCACCTGGTGGGACCTCAGCGACAAAGGCGCCTGGCTCAAAGGCGGCGGCCTGTTGCGAGCCGACATGTCACCCAAACCCGCCTACGACCAGCTCAAACACCTGATCCACAACGAATGGATGACCCGCCTGGAAGGCACAACCGATCGCCGCGGCCAGTTCGCTTTCCGCGGTTTCCGCGGCCAGTACGAAGTCACCGTGAACGGCAAAACCACCCGATTCGAACTCACTTCCGGCATGACACAACCGGTCACGATTCGCGCGGGACACAACGATCCAATGTAGGTCGCGCCCCCCTCGACACGACGTTGGGATTTCACCGCGCCCGGCTTGTCGTGGAGGATCGAACACGGTATTCTTTGTGGCCCGTGAAATCGGGACTTGGATCTGCCATGACAATACGGCCGCTGCCGCCCTTTGATGTGCCGCCACGGTCGCCGATGAATGAAAACACACCAACATAACCCACTATCCCGGCCATGAACATTGCCTCATATCGCTTTGACAAAGGACAAGCCGGTCCCGCGAAACAAGCGAAACAAACCAGGCTGATCCTCTGCCCGGCCAAGATACGACCATCCGATGCGTGCAACTCGCATCTCAATAACCACCACCACCCGCAACCAGGACTCTGTTCTTTGCTCATGAGTTCCGGTGAATAAATACATGTTGGGCTTCCGATGAAGACGCAGCATAACAACACGCCATCAAAGGAAAACCGTGAGTATTGGCTTTTCGCTGAGAGAAAGGCCGGTTCTTATCCAACGCACACCCAGCGTGGCGGCAAGTGGTTGATATTCGTCTCCAGGAACGCAGTGGATGAAGTGTGGCGCAAGATCAAGGAGGCTGTCGAACGGGGCAAGCTGGGTGATAGCTTGCCAAAGTTTCCACTGCGAAGCCAAACCCAAACTCTACAGATTCATCCAAACATGTGATCTGTGTGTACACTTACGACGCCCTCGACAAAGCAGACGTTCGGCAGATCAGGTCATCGCTCCGAGACCTGGGCATTACGAACAAGATTCCGTACAAGACCGACGCCGCGACGCTCCACGGCAGGTACAGAAAGGCCGGGGACAAGCGAATTTCCCTTTATTACGAATGAAACACCTTTCCATCCGATGCAGCCAATGCGGACTGGCGCCTGCGTCGCTCCATTCCAGCGTCAAGTTCTCTTAGTCCAGTTTGCGGAACTTGATGTGGCGGACGGCGGAGCCGGTGTTCCAGGTGGCAATGCCGAGGGGGATGCACGGCTCGACTTCCATGCGGACGGAAATGCGGTGGTCGGCCAGTTCCTGTTCGACGAATGACTCGTCATCAATCCACGCCTCAATCTTTTTATCGGTAACGCGAACCCGAATGGTGTACCACTGGTCGTTCTTGAAGGTCGTCGTCTTGGTGGTGTTGTTCTCGGAAGCGTCATAACCGTCAATGCAGGACAATCCAACCACGGTGCCGCCCCAGCCGCCGCAGACGAAGGTGCAGGCGTTGGTACCGACGGGGAAGGTGAGACCGCAGAAGAAATCGTTGCCGTCGGTTCGTTTGGCTTCCAGCTCGATTTCATAGTTCATGCGCGCGGGCGGTTCGCCGTCCCAAACAATGCCGGACATCGGATCGCCAACGCCGATTCGAATGGCGCCGTCGGCAACGGTGATTTTGCCGCCTTTGCCGGGCCAGTCGGCGGGTTTCCAGTGGCCGAGTGTTTTCCCGTCGAACAGTTCCATGACCTGCGGTGGCGGTTTGGGGCCGAACGGTTCCTCGAAGCGATGTTTGCCGGAACCGATGTCGTGGACGCCCTGGGCGGGCATGATAACGGTGGCGGTGGTGTTGACGGGGATGGTGACGTCAAGGATGAACTTGCCGTCGGCAATACGCCAATCGGTTTCGATGAGGCCGCGGATGGAGCGGTAGGCGGTTTTGGCGGCGGTGAGTTTGCCGCCGGGTTGGGGAGCGATGAGGATGCGTTTGTAGCCGGGGGATTCGCTGCGGATGCCGCCGATGTTTTCGACAATCCACTGATAGACGGCACCGAAGCTGTAGTGGGCGAAGCTGTTCATGCCGGGGTCCTGGAAACCTTTTTCGGGTGTCCAACCATCCCAGCGTTCCCAGATGGAGGTGGCGCCGTGGCGGATGGAGAATCCCCAGGAGGGGAAGGTGTCGTTGTGGAGGAGTTTGTAGGCAACGTCGTTGCGGCCGATTTTGGCCAGCGCGAGCATGAGGTCTTTGGTGCCGATGAAGCCAGTGGAAAGGTGGTTGCCGCGGCTTTCGATGTCTTCGACGAGGTATTGGGCAGCGAGTTTGGTTTTGTCGGGGTCAAGCAGATCGAAGGCAATGGCGAGGACGTAAACGCACTGGGTATTGCCTTTGATGCGGCCTTCGGGGCCGACATAGGCTTTGTTGAAGGCGGCTCGGATGTCGTTGAAGAGTTGGTGGTATTTGGCGGCGTCGTCTTTTTTGCCGAGCACTTCGGCGGCGCGGGCGACGAGTTTGGTGCTGTAGGCGAAGTAGGCCATGTAAATCACGTCCTTCGGTGTGTCGGCCTTGATGCTGAGCCAGTCGCCGAAGCAGTGGAACTTGTCGGGCGGTGTGAGGTCGGGTTTACAACGGTTTTTGCAGAAGGCAATGAACCGGGTCATTCCCTCGTAGTGTCGTTCCAGCACGCGCCGGTCACCATAGACCTCATAGATGGTCCACGGGCAGATAACGCCGGCGTCGGCCCAAGCGGGGCCGCCGTCGCCCTCGGCGACTTTCAGTGGGGCGACCATTGGGAACTGGCCGTCGGCGCGCTGGGCGTCGGCGAGGTCCACGAGCCATTTGTTGAAGAAGGCCTGGACGTCGCAGTTGAGGGTGGCGGTACGGACATAGACCTGGGCGTCGCCGGTCCAGCCGAGGCGTTCGTCGCGTTGTGGGCAATCGGTGGGGATGTCAATGAAGTTGGCGCGCTGAGTCCAGTAGATGTTGTTGTGGAGCTGGTTGAGCATCGGGTCACTGCAATGGAAGGAACCGACCACGGGGGTGTCGCTGCTGAGGGCGATGCCAACGACGGTGTCGGGTGATGGTTTTTCCTTCAGGCCGGTGACTTCGATGTATTGGAAGCCGTGGAAGGTGAAACGGGGTGTCCATGTCTCGAGGCCGTCGCCGCGGCAGATATAGGTGTCGGTGGCGCGGGCGCTGCGGAGGTTGGTGGTGTAGAGGGTGCCGTCGGGGTTGAGGCGCTCGGCGAAGCGGAGAGTGATTTTCTGGCCCGGCTCGCCGCACACAGTGAGGCGGGGCACGCCGGCAAAGTTTTGTCCGAGGTCGAGAACGTACACGCCGGGCCTGGGTTCGGTGATGGTTTTGGCTTTGAACTCCGCAATGGCAATGACAGGCGGGCCGGGGTGGGCCTGGATGACGGGATTGACTTCGGGGGAGCCGACGTTGACGGGCTGCCAGTCACGCGGTTGGAGGCGGGCGTCGCAGGTTTCGCCCATGAGGAAATCGGCTTCGAGGATCGGTCCGGTTGCGGCTTTCCAGTCGGGGCCGGTGCCGACGATGGCGGTGGTACCGTCGGTGTATTCGATGTTCAACTGGATGCGGACGCGTGGGAGTTTGCCGTAGTGGTTGCGCTGGCGACCGTAGCCGACGTAGCCGCTGAACCAGCCGTCGGCGAGGATGGCGCCGACGTCGTTGTTGCCCGGTTTGATCCGCGAGGTGACATCGTAGGCGCGGTAATAGACGCGTTTGGTGTAGTCGGTCCAGCCGGGGTTGAACCAGTCGTCGGTAACCCGCTGGCCGTTGAGTTCGACATCGGCGATACCGAGGGCGGTGACATAGAGCGTAGCGTTTTTGACCGGTTTATCGGCGCGGAAATTGCCGCGTAGGTACGGTACGGGCGGGAGAAAAACGGTTTCGAGTTTGGCTTTGCCCCAGGGCAGCATTCCGTAGTCGCCGAGGACGCGGACGGCGGGCCAGTCTTTCGTGTCGAGCGGGCGGTTGTGCCAGTTGGCACCGGGGTTGCTGGCTGATTTCCACGTGACGTCGGTAACGTGGGTGACGGTTTTTCCGTCGGCGAGGGTGACGTTGATTTTGGCGAGCAATCCGGCGGGGCCTTCGGCGGAGTTCCAGACTTCGACGCGTATGTCGTTGTTACCGGGGCGCAAGTGCGGGGTGATGTCGGTGGGTCTGGCCATTTTCCAGGCGGAACCGCTGACGACGAGGTGGGTGTTGACGACGACCTTGTAATTGTCATCGCCGATGGCGAGCAACTCTGCTTTTGCGATTTTCGCGTCGGCAGGCAGGGTGAACGAACTGACAAAGAGGCGGTGGCCGGCGGCGGCGTTCAGGGGCGGGTCGGCGGCCTGCCAGATCCATTTGGCAGGATTCAGGTCTGCTTCGGGAAGGTCAATCTTTTGGCGGGCTTTGTCGTAGCCGATCCACTCGGTTTTCCAGTCGGATGGCTGAAGCAGTCCCATGGTCCAGGTGGCGGGGTCGCTCCATGCGGATTCCTTGTCGTTTTTGTCCCAGACTTTGACTTTCCAGGAGCAGCGCATTCCCGTGGTGAGCGGTTTACCGGCATAGACGATGGCGGTGGTGTCGTCGCTGGAGACTTTGCCGCTGTCCCAGAGCGTCTCCTGTCCCGATGTCACGATGATCTGGTAGGCGGTCTGTTTGTCGTTGGGCTGGTCGGAGGCGAGTGTCCAGCTCAGGCGCGGTTTTGGTTCGTCAATGCCGAGGGGGTTGACGCGGTACTCGCAGCGAAGCTGTTGGGGGGTGATGGCCGACGCCGTGGCGGCGAGGCCGAGGATGATGGCCAATGTTTTGAGCATGATCTTTTCTCCGTCCGAAATGTCGGTATTGAACCAAACCGTCCTGCGATTGCCCAGCGCAAATCATCGGATGAGTTATTTCACGTAATCAGCCATGTCGTACAATGTGGTGTCGCGGGTCGGTGCCCGGCGTCGGCGAAGCAGCAAAGACTTGAGTCTGGCTTTTTTTGTTTCGTCCTCCTGGGATGCTTCCGTCGGAGATTCTGTTTCCAGTTCTTCGAGAGCGTCACCGTATTCGGCTTCAAGTTTTTCCGGGTCTTCTCCTGCTTCCAGGCGTCGGGTCATTTCCTCCAACTCGGCGGGCATTTTCTCGCCGGTCAATTCCGCCATGCGTCGCATCATTCGTCCCAACTGACGCGGGTCGGGGTTTTCGGTATCCATACCGGCAAACTCGCGTTCCATGGCCTGCAGGGCGGCATCCATTCGGGCATCGTCGGCAGTGCCGGTGGCGGATGGCGATTCGGTTTTCTCTTTGGCGCGTCCGACAACGGCAAACGGGGAAATCATTTTCTGCATCCGGTACTGCGGCCCGTCGGGGCAACGGGGTGTTTTGTCCGCGTAGGCGAGGCTGCGGGCGTAAAAGGAGTAAATGCGATGGGTATCCGGCGAATAAAATTCGTAGATTGGCATGGCCACATTCTCCACTCACAAAATAGCGAATCGCCCGGCGCAAGACAACTCAGCGGTTGGGCGGAATGGGCCAGAGAAAGGTTCCGTTGCCGTCAATCCAAAACGCCTCCAGACGATGGCCGGGCACCCACTCGGCGGAGCCATCCACGCGGACAACATTCATTCCTGCCGGGGGAACGGCGATACCGGGTTCCTCGTGGCCGAGGCGCAACTGAACGGTCAGGCATCCCCACAACGGATACCACGGGTCGGCCGTTGTTTGCGTCAGATTTGGGCAGGGAGTGAGGCTGGCCCAACTGGCCGGGTTGGCCGATGAACCGGGCGGTCTGAGGTTGAAATACATGTAGGTGACGTAGGTGTTGACGTAATCCGGGTTGGTCAACGTCGGATAGCGCACCTTGTAGAGGTCGCCCGGACAGAACATCCGGTCGCGGGTTTCCAGGTACGGTTTCAAAGTGGCATCAAAAAGAGTTCGTGAATACCAATGCGGACTAACGGTCGTCGCGCCGCGATACGGAAACCACTCCTGATTATCCCTCGCGTAGAGCAACGTGGCCATCTGGAGTTGACGGAGATCATTCACACAGACCACTCGTTTGGCGTTGCGACGGATCCGGCCAAACGACGGAAACAATAACGCCGCCAGGATCGCCAGGATGGCAATGACCACCAGCAACTCAATCAATGTAAACCCGCGTCGTTTCATCCATCCCAATTTATTTCACTGACGCCTCAATGACCAGTGAAACACAGCGATTTTGCATTTTGGTCATCTCGTCTGGCATTTTGACCATCGCCATCTTCTTGACGGTGGTTGACATGAGTTGTTATCTTCACGAGCGCGATGTGGGTTCTGGTGTTAGTTTTTAGGAGCCTGATTGCCATTCCGGTGTTGGGCGTGTTGTTGTGTGTGTTGCCGCTCCTGTGTCAGGCGGTGCCGTTGCAGGAGATGCCGCCGCAAGAATTGATGCGCGAGGCCGCCACCCGCATGGCCGCCAACCAGTGCAAAGACGCCCTCCCCTACCTCAACGAAATCGTCCGCCGCTTTCACAACCTCAATATTCCCGCCGCCCGTTCCGCCATCGAGTGGGCCTATTACCACTATGCCATGGCCTACGCCGACCTGAAACAGTATGAAGAGAGCATCAAATACTGCGAAACCTATTTTCAAGAGTTCCCCACCGGCGGGTTGCGGGTGCAATTGTTGATGTTGGTCTGCGAAATCCGCGCGGTACAGGACGATTGGGAAAAAGTGGAAGAAGCCGCCCGCCGTCTCCTCAAGGAAAAAGACCTCGCCCCCAAGATCGTGCTCACGGCCAACCAGATGCTCGGCGAGGCGCTCTACCACCAGAAGAAATGGGCCGACGCCCTCGAACCGTTGTCGCAGGTATTCCGATTGACCCGCGACCGCGACGCGCAACGGCAGGCGGCGGTGATGTTGACCACCTCGTTGGTGCGACTGGAGCGATTCGATGATCTCAATCGTTTTCTACCCATCCTCCAACGTTCCGCCGCGCGGTTCGACGTGGAACTGAACGTGGCGTTGTTGGAAGCCGCCGAGGCCAACTACGATAAACGCAGGTACATCGAGTCGCTGTTCCTGTACCGTCTTGTCTATGTGAAAGAGGAATTGCGGCAGGCCGTCAACAAACTCATTGCCCAGACCCAACAGGAATTGCAGGCGTACATTGCTCGCGGAGGCGTAACCGCTCCCGAACTGGTGGCCCAACGAGAACGCGCCGCCCGCCTGATCAAGAGCTACCAGGAACAACTTCAGCAAATCAACGATTTCCCCGACTACGACCAGGACCTGATCATGCGCGTGGCGCGAACCTATTCGGCCCTGAACCGTCACTGGGAGGCGTTGCTGCTGTTCCGAAGCGTCTATGAGGATTTTCCCAAACACGAGTTGGCGCAGGTCGGCCTATACGCGGCTTTCACCACCGCCGTCACCATGCCGCACCCGGCGCGGGCCATCGCGGAAGGTTACGAATACCTGAAAGCCTATCCCCAGGGCAATTTCTTCGACATCGTGGCGCTGACCCTGGCGCAAATCCACATCGAACGCAACGAGTTCGCCAAGGCCCTGGCCGTCGCCGAGACAGGCTTGGAAGGCAAGCCGGACAGCTCGCTCAAAGATCATCTGACCTACCTGATCGGTTTCTGCCACGTCCACCTCGAACAATACAATCCCGCCATCCAACGCTTCACCGAAATCATCGAGAAATATCCCACCAGCGTCGTCGCCCTGCCGTCACGCTATTGGCGCGCCATGTCGCTGTTGTTCGACGGCAAATACGACCAGGCCATTGTCGAGTTCAAACAGTTCCTCGCCCTCCCCTCCACCGGCGAGTATCGCGCGGACGCCTTCTACCGTCTCGGCGTGGCCTATTACGGCGCCGACGACTTCAAGTCGGCCGCCGACACTTTCCAAGAGTTCATCCAACAATATCCCCAACACAACCTCGTTTCCGAAGCGTACGCCATGCTCGGCGACATCTATGGTTCCTGGCGCAAACTCGACGAAGCCATCGCCTGTTTCACCAAGGCACAGGAGACCGCCACCACGTTCACGCAACTCAACTACGCCGTCTTCCAACAAGCCCGCGTCTATGAACTCGAAAGCCGTTACCCGGAAATCATCGCGCTGTTCCAAAAATACCTCGAACGCTGGGGCGAACGCGGCAACTTCACCCAGGCCATCTACTGGATCAGCACCGCCCAAAGCCGCTCTGGCCAAATCGCCGAAGCCCTCAAAACCCTCTTCGATGCCATCATCCGCTACGGCGACAAACCCGAACATTACGGCGTGGACATGATGGTCTATGACCTCATCGCCCAACAGGAACGCATGAGCGACAGCCCGGACTTCAAAAAGTTCATGGAACGCCTCGACGAGGAATTACGCAAGGCACACAACGAGAAAAAACGCACCCTCGAATTGCGCCTCATCGCCCTGTTCGCCGAATCCTCCAAAGACCCCCAACAACGCCAAACACTTCTCTCCTCCCTCCTGCGCGAAGACAACATCAAAGAAGCCGGCCCCATCACCCTCAAGGTCATGGGCGACGAAGCCCTCCGACAGGGACGCAAAGAGTTCGCCCGAAAAATTTACGAGTACTTCATCGCCCACCACGACAAAAGCGACCTCGTCCTCTACCCCTACGTCGGTCTCAGCGAAATGGACTTCGCCGAAGGTCACTACGACACCGCCGAAACCATGCTCAAAGAAATCACCAACCGCTTCGCCTCCACCCCCGAAGCCGCCCACGCCCAAAAACGACTCGCCGACGTCTATCGCCTCCGCAAAGAATATGCCAAAGCCATCGAAACCTACAACACCATCCTCGGCACCCGCGAATGGCGCGGCGAACTCTGGCCCGAATCACTCTACTGGATCGGCATCTGCCACCTCGAACAGGGCAAAACCGAAGAAGCCTTCGCCTACTTCCAACGCCTCTACGTCCTCTACGAAGGCTTCCCCACCTGGGCCGCCAAAGGCTACCTCAAAAGCGCCGAGTGCCTCCAACGCCTCAACCGACAGGCCGAAGCCATCAAAACTTACCAGGAAATGCTCGGCAACGAATCCATCCTCAAAACCCCCGAAGCCGAAACCGCCCGACGCGAACTCCAACGACTCGGAGCCGCCACCTCATGATTCACCGCCTTTCATCCATTTGCCTGCTGCTGGCCGCCCTGCTCACCACCACGGCCAATGCCGCCCCTCTCAATGCCCGCCTAACCCTCAAAAACAAACAAAAATGGGACGCCGAACTCAAAGGACGCCACGGCGACCTTGTCACCTTGATCGAGTCCGGCAAAACCACCGAAGTCTCCCTCCCCATCACCGAAATCACCTCCATCGAATTCCGCCTTGACCTCGAAAAAACCGGTGCCATCGAAAAATTCGACGCCAACAACTTCAAAGCCGCCGCCGCTGCTCTCCAGGCCATCCTGCCCCCCACCTTCCCTTATCTCGATGCCAAGAACAACGTCCTCCCCTACGTCAGCCTCCTGTTGCGCGCCCTCTACTGGAGCGAACAATACCGCGAAACTCTCTCCACCGCCGAAACCCTTCTCGCCCGCCTCCCCGATGATTCCTTCAAACGCGAACTCCAACTCTGGCGGATCCTTGCCCTGCTCGAATCCGGCCGCAAAACCGACGCCGAAATCGAACTCGAACGCATGGGCCCCGTCCCCCGCAAGGACGACCTGGCCGCCATGTACTTCTACGCCCGCTCCACCATCCAGTGGGCCAACCAACAATGGGAACCCGCCCACATCACCGCCACCCAACTCGTCGTCTTCCGCCCCAAAGACCTTGAATGGCTCCCCGCTGGCCTCTATCTCACCGCCCGCGGCTACGGACAAATGCGCGCTTACGACACGGCCAACCAAATCCTGAACGAACTCCAACGATTTTTCCCTCAAAGCCGCTGGGTTCCCCTGATCCCCAAGCTCCAGGAAGCATGGAAACAACAACGCGAGGCCGACGAAAAAGCCAGAGCCGAAAAAGAAAAAGAAGAAGCCAAATACCGAATTCAACCAGCCCGAAAGGACACAACCCCATGAAAAACCTCCGCACCTTCACCTCCCTGATCATCAGCGCCATCCTGCTGTTCGGCGTGCTCCTGCCACTCACACGATCCCGCGCCCAACAACCGCCACCGACCACCTCGGCCACCGACACCAACGCCCCCGCCAAACCCACCGGCCCCGTCATGACCAAAAACATGTCCCTCTGGGACTGGTTCGTCGTCGGCGGCTGGTGCATGTGGCCCCTGCTCGGCCTTTCCATCATCGGCCTCGGCTTCTCCATCCGCAACTACATCGTCCTACAAAACAAAAAACTCCTTCGCCCCGACCTCATGCCCCACTTTGAAAACGCCATGAAAAACCTCGACATCGCCGGTGCCCGCACCCTCTGCAAGGAAAACCCCACCCTCTTCACCACCATCCTCGATGCCGCCCTCGAACGCGCCGAAACCAGCGGCATTGACATCCCCGCCATGGAAAAAGCCATGGAAGAAGCCAGCACCGAACAAATGTCCTCCTACATGGTCCCCATCAACGCCGTCAACACCATCGCCGTCGTCGCCCCCATGGTCGGCCTGCTCGGCACCGTCAGTGGCATGATCAAAGCCTTCTTCAACATCTCTCTCGGCGGCATGGGCAAACCCGAAATGCTCGCCAACAACATCGGCGAAGCTCTCATCACCACCGAAGCCGGCCTCATCATCGCCATCCCCGCCATGACCTTCTATTTCCTCTTCAAAAATAACTTCATCAAAGCCGTCGCCCAGGCCGGCAAACAAATCGGCAAACTCACCGACCTTCTTGAAACCAGCGCCGAACAAGCCGCCCAAAACGGCGCCGCCGACCTCCAGAACTGACCATGAAACTCAAAGTTCCCAGCATGGAAGATGTCGGGTTCCAAATGGCACCCATGATTGATTGCGTCTTCCAACTCATGATCTTCTTCATGTGCGCCTCCCATCTCCACCAAACCCTCGACAACCCTAAAATCGAAATCCCCGTCGCTGCCAACGCCTCCATCCCCGAAGAACTCTCCGACCGCCGCTACATCACCATCAAGGACGACGGTACCATCCTCCTCGGCGGCAACACCGCCACCATTCCCCAGGTCAAAACCGCCATCGAACAAGCCGCCAAAACCATCCCCAACCTCAAAATCTTCCTCCGCGCCGACAAACGCCTCAAACACAAAAAAGTCCGCGAAGTCATGCAAGCCTGCGCCGACGCCGGCGCCAGCGAAATCATCTTCGCCGCCTACCAATCGGAGGCCCGATGAAAATCCCGCGCGTCCTTGAGGAAGCCATCGAAGAAGTCCAGGACCTCCAAATCGCTCCTCTCATTGACTGCGTCTTTCAACTGCTCATCTACTTCATGGTCGCCGCCTCCCTCCACAAAACCGAAGCCGACCTCGGCATCAGCCTCCCCGGCACCATCGTCCAATCCCAAGCCCTTAAAATGCCCGACGAACAAATCGTCGAAATTGACGCCAAAGGAAACGTCACCCTCAACGGCCGCACCTACGACAAAAACGGTTCCCAAGACATGCCCGAACTCACCGCCACGCTCATCCGCTACCGACAAGCCGCTGAAGCCGCCAAAACCAAAGCCCTCATCACCATCATGGCCGCCGACGACACCGTTCACCAGCGCGTCGTGGACGTCATGAACGCCTGTGCTGCCGCTCAAATCAAAAATGTCACTTTCAGCGCCAGCAACTGATCCCTCCATGAGCGAGAACAAACCAACCCTTTACGACAAACTCTGGCGCCGACGCGGCTGGCTCGGCAAAGCCATCACCCTGAGCCTGCTCATCCACGGCATCATCCTCATCATCTCCGGCTCCATCATCATCCTCCGCGCCTACAGCAAACCACAGGCTCAGTTCACCTCTCAACCACCTCAACGCCCCGCCCTCGACCCCCGCAAACTCGAACTCAAAGTCCGCGCCGCCGACCTCCAAAAAAGCAGCGCCCGCCCCCGCCTCCAACCCCGCATGGTCGCCCTCAAACCCAGCGAACTCGTCCTCCCCGAAATCAAACGCACCCAACACGAAACCCAGCGCCAACTCTCCAAACTCTACTCCACCATCGGCGCCTCCGGCTTTGGCACCGGCGTCGGCGGCGGCTTCGGCACCGGCATGGGCGGTGGCGGCGGCCTCGGCATCCAACTCCCCAAATTCCTCTCCGGACGGTGCAGTCCGATGGAACGCTCCATCCGCCTCCGCCAAAACGGTGGCGATCAAGCCTGCGAAGACGCCGTCCTCAAGGGATTACGCTGGCTCAAAGCCAACCAAAATGCCGATGGTTCCTGGGGTAGCGAAGCCCCCGAAGCGATGAGCGGCCTCGCTGTCCTCGCTTTTCTCGGACATTGCGAAACGCCCGTTTCCGAGGAATTCGGCGTCATCGTCAGCAAGGGGATTCAATACCTTTGCAAAGTCGGCGCCTCACCCGGCGGACGCCACGCCGGCTACCAACATGCCATCACCACCTACGCGCTGGCCGAATCCTACACGATGACCAAAGACCCTTCCATCGTTCCCGTCCTCCAAAGCGCCGTCAATGTCATCATCAAACACCAGGGTAAAGACGGCGGATGGCGTTACACGTATCCCTCTCACGACAGCGATTTGTCGGTTGTCAGTTGGCAGGTCCAGGCCCTCAAAGCCGCCAGCATCACCGGCTTGGAGTTCAAAGGACTCGAAGAATGCCTCGACCGGGCCATCAACTACGTCATCAGTGTCCGTTCCAGCGACGGCCATTTCGGCTACCAAAAACCCGGCGACCGCAAAGGTTCGCTCACTGGTGCCGGCACGCTCGCCCTGCAATTCTGGAAACACGCCAGCCACAAGTACGTCCGCGAAGGCGTCAATGCCATTCTCAAGGACAAAAACCTCGACTACAACGGCGGCCACGCCAATCTCTACGCTTGGTATTACAACACCCAGGCTTGTTTCCAGCGCGGCGGCTCTTACTGGTCCTCCTGGAACGGCCCGATGAAACGCGAAATCACCAAGAGCCAGAACGCTGACGGTAGTTGGCCTTCCACCGGAACCAAAAGCCACGTGGCCTGTGGTGTCGGTTATGCCGGCACCGGGGAGAACATGGACGCCAAGGTCTATCGCACTTGTCTGTGCATCCTAATGTTGGAAGTCTATTACCGCTATCTTCCCACTACCCAGCTATCGGCTCACTGACGGCTCTCGGTTTTTCCGTCGCTGGGCCAGAAGCCATTCCCAGAACTGCGGGTCGTCATAGGTCCGTGTCCAGGAATCGTGCTCGGCGTCGGGATAAATTGTCAACCGCACATTGGCGCCAACCGCTTTCAATGCGTCCACCATCTCCTGCGATTTTTCAACCGGCACCGCCTTGTCTTTGGCGCCGTGAAACACCCAGATGGCCAGATGCCGCAGTTTCGGCGCTGTGGCGGGGTCGCCGCCGCCGCAAATCGGCGCGATGGCCGCAAATCGTTCGGGAGCCGACGCCGCCAGGGACCAGGTGCCGAATCCGCCCATACTCAGTCCAGTCAGGTACACGCGATTCTGATCCACGCGGTATTGCGCGCAGACCTTGTCGAGCAACCGATTCAGCAGGCGCGGCGACCACCATTGTCCCGGCGGGCATTGCGGCGAGACGATGATCAGCGGCAGTTGCCGGCCGTTTTGCGCGAGTTTCGGCGGCCCGTGTTTCAGCACCGCCTCGACATTGGTGCCGCGCTCGCCCGATCCGTGGAGGAACAACAACAACGGCCACTGTTGGCGCGGGTTCTGGTGGTAGCCCGGTGGCAGGTACAGCCAGTAATCCAAGCCGCCGTTGGCCGCGTCCGTCGTCGCAAGTCGCTGCGGCGTCTGTTCCGCCGGAGTTGATGACATCCAGCCAACAATGGCCATCGCCAGAATACAGATCATTAGGAGTTGTCGTTTCATATCGGGTTGATGGAGATGCGTCTCCTGCTGGCCAGGTCAACACCGCGAGCGTCCACACGGGCTTCCAGTTTCCATTCGAGCCGTTGCGCGCCCAAGGAGGCCACCGTCTGCAAAATCGTATCCAGTGTCTGGTTGCCGGTACTGACCGTCGTCTGGCCGCCGGGAATGGGTAACGCGAACTCGAACATTTGTTGTGTGCCCGCCGCGAACCGACCGGGCGGCGCCACGTCAATCTCCTGGCGCAGTATTTCATGCCGATGGGTGTGAGTTTTGCCGCCGCGATGTTCGCGAACGATCTTCTGGCAGATCAACGCGACGAAAAAACGGTTCGCCTCGACCGGTTTTCGGCACTTCAAATGCACGACGCCATGGATGGTTTCGCCGGGGCGATAGGCGCGGTTCTCGAACTCCAGTCGCACGCTCCCTTTCATCCAGCGCAGGATGTAATAAACCACCGTCATGAGCAGCCCCGCCACCACTGCGCCCACGATGATGTAAGGGATAATCTGGTGGTTCACGGTTTCTTCCAGTGATGATCCGCGAAGTCGAGGTACTGTCCCCAGTCGTATTCGGTGATATCGTGTTTACCCTGACGGCAGTGGTAGCGAATGGTTTTGCCGACCGGGGTGTTGACGGGCGGCATTTCGGTCACGCCAAACCCGTCGGTGCCGAGCAGCCGATAGACGGGGTCGGCATGGACGCACGCGAGGAACTCGCCCTTCGGGTCGGCCCACAAATCCTCCGACGCGCTTGCCACGTACAATGGACGCGGGGCGGAGAGCGCCAACAACATGTGAGCGTCCACGGGCAGGTCGTTCTCGCGGTCGCTGTACTGTTTGAAGTTGGCGCAGAACCAGTGCGGGAAATTTTTGTTGATCAGCCCGATGGTCTCGCCAAAACAACGTCGGGTGATGGCCGCGCCGCCTTCGCCGGAGTTGTTGGAGATGACCATGGCAAATCGCTCGTCCTGCGCGCCCGCCCAGAGCGCGGTTTTACCGAGCCGTGAGTGGCCCACGACCACGACGCGCCTGGCGTCGAATGCGGGATCGGTTTCCATGTAATCGAGTGCCCGACTCGCCGTCCATGCCCATGCGCTGATGCATCCCCAGTCGCCGGGTTTGCGGGCGCGGATGCCGTGTCGCCAGCCACCGGGGTAGTCCGGTTCGACATCGGCACGGGAGAACGTGACCAGGCCGTAGCCGCGCGAGAGGATCATCTCGACCGGCCAGCGTCCGATGCTTTTGCCGCGGGTCGTTTCGTCGGGACGAACCAGTTTTTCCTGATTGGATTTGCGGTCCCAGGTCCATTGCTCGGTGATGGTGATGCCGGGATCGCTGCTGACGGTGTGGTTGCCATCGAAGTTCATGCTGAGAAAAGCGGGCACGGGCTTTGACGTGCCGGGGGGCAGGTAAATGAGCAGCCGCACCGGGTGACCGAACAGGCGCATGATGACCTCCTTGCGGACGGCTTTGCCGCCGAGTGCGTTCGGGTCAACGGAGACGGTCTCGAACGCCATGTCGCCAGCGCCAACGGTCGGGCTGTGGCCGAAGACCTGGCTGCGGTACAGTTCGAGAATCTCGGCGCGTCGTTTCCCGCGCCACTGTTCGGCGGTGGTCACGCCGTCAAGCGGGTCGGGTAACGTGAAGGTAGGAACCTTCGATTCATCGGTCATGGCGGGACGTGGATGGAGCATGGTGTTGATTTGCCTTGTGAGTTCGGCGGCTTTGGCCTGCGCTTCTTCCAGCGGCAGGCCCTTGGCGACGCCGGGACGTTTGTGACCGGTGGCGGTGAGCCAGGCGTCGCCCAACAGGCGCACGCGTTTCTCGACGAGACGCCGCAGGGTATCGTTGTTGGCCGCTTCTTCGGTTCCTCCGAAATACGCGAGAAGTGGGCGGGCCATGACCCGGTGGCCGTCTTTGTCGGGATGAATGCCGTCGCGAGCGAAGGTGAAGTTTGGGTTGTCTTTGCGAAGCTCGGCGAGGCGGGCTTTCATGGGGCCGTGGATGTCCACGACTTTCCAGCCGTTGGTGCGTTGGTCGAGCAGCCATGCGGAGTAACGGGCCAGGACGTCGTCGTAGTTGTTGGTGGGTTTGTCGAAGACCGGCGGGGTGAGGTGGAGGATGTCGGCGCCGGTTTTTGTGACGGCGTCGTGGAGGCGGGTCATGCCGTCGCGGAACGCCCGGAAACGCGCCTCGTCAAATGGCAGATAGATGCCGTCGTTCATGCCGTAACAGGCAATGACGAGATCGGGTTTTGTGGCTTTGAGAACGCGGTCAAGCCGTTCGTGGAGGTCAGGGCGCGGGAACTTGCCGCCGGCATGGCCTTCTTCGCTGAGGCCGGAGACGGTTTCGCTGGAGAGGCCGAGGTTGAGGATTTCCGCGTCGGGATGTTTGGTGGCGACCCAACAGGCGAAGTCCACGACGTAGTCGCCGCCGTGGGTAATGCTGTCGCCGAGAAAGACAATGCGTTTGGCCGTGAGCGGTTCGGCGGCGGGCGCGGAGAGCGCAAGCGCCAGGCCGACAAGGGAAACTGCCAGCGCACGAATCATATTTTCCATCCGTCGCGGTTGGTGTGTTGGAGGTACTGGTTGAGTTCGGGCAGATTGGTGCAGCGCATGGCATCGCCGTCCCATTCGACTTTTTTGCCGACACCGGCCCGCATGGCGAGGTTGCCGAGCAGGACCATCTCGGTGAGGCGAGCGGCGACCTCGAAGTTGGAGCAGGCCGGTTCGCCGCCACGACAGGCACGGAAGAAATCGGCGTGCAATCCGCCAATGATGCGCGGAAGAACCTTATCGGGAACGGGTGTGGCTTTGTGTTTTTCTTCGGGGATGATGCGGACTCCTTCGCCGTAGGTGCCGGTGTGCATGAGGCCCTTGTCGCCGACGTAGAGCGAGCCGTTGCTGCCGAAGGATCGTCCGTATTTCTTTTCCAGCTCGGCGACCAGCGGGGGGCGATTGGGTTTGCCCCTGACTTTTTTGCCGGGAACGATGGCCGGGCGCGGTGCGCGGGGGTCGAGTTGTTTACCGTCGTACCAATAGATTTTCACCGGTGGCATATTGCCGCGGGCGGGGTAATCCCAGCGGACGCGGGTGCAGACGGGATAGCGTTCGTCGGAGCCGCCGATGGCTTCTTCGAGTTCGATGGAGGTCGGGTGTCCGAGTCGAAGCGCCCAGTGAGGGCCGTCGAGAACGTGGCAGCCCATGTTGCCGAGCGAGCCGTTGCCGAAGTCATACCAGCCGTGCCACTCGTGGGGATGCAGGTCGTCGTGATATTCGCGGAACGGCGCCGGTCCGATCCATTCGTCCCAGTGCAAACCGGCGGGAACCGCCTGGGGCGACGGGCGAGGGCCGATGCCGCCGTTGGTGCGATCGCTCCAGGAATGAACTTCCGTGACATTACCAATGGCGCCCGCCCAGATGTATTCGCAGAGGCGGCGGTATCCTTCGCCGCAATGGCCCTGGTTACCCATCTGGGTGGCCACTTTGTATTTGCGGGAAAACTCGGCCAGTTGTCGTGCTTCGGCGATGGTGTGGCAGAGCGGTTTTTCGATCAGCGCGCTGATGCCCAACGGCATGGCCATCAGGGCGGGCAACGCATGATGATGATTGGGCGTGGCAATCAACACCGCATCCAGTTCCTTGCCCATCACCTCGAAAAGTTTCCGGTAGTCGGTAAACGTGCGGATTTTGCGGGTCTCAATGTCCGGCGCGATTTCCTTGGCGCGTTTGAGGGCTTTGTTGAGGCACTGCTCGTCGGGGTCCACCAACGCGACCAGTTGTTGTCGCGTCGCGGGCGGCACATGCGCGCCTCTTCCCTGTCCGCCGCAACCGATAACGGCCACACGCAACGGTTTTTCCGTGGCGGATTTTGCGACGGGAGCGGAAGCGCCCAACACGCGCCAAGCCGTCAATGCGCCAGCAGAAACGATGGTTGTCTTCAAAAACTGTCGGCGGCTCTGTCGAGGTGTCATGGGTAAATACTCTAAAAGCCGCTCCGTTTCGTCAATGGCAGAATTTGTTGACCAGCGTCAACACGCGCCCGCCTCCTCTCGTCCATATTGTGCCCATAAACCAACAACCAGAAAGGGTATTCACACAACCATGAACATGTTTTGTTACCAATGCGAACAAGCCAGCAAAGGCACCGGTTGCATCACCGCCGGCGTCTGCGGAAAAACTCCCGAAGCCGCCGCGCTCCAGGACCTCATCATCCATGCCGTCAAAGGCATCTCAATGTACGCCCATCGCGCCGCCAAACACGGCGGACGCAGCCGCGACATTGATGTGTTCGTCACCGAGGCGCTCTTCGCTACCGTCACCAATGTCAATTTCGATCCCGCCCGTCTTCAGGCCATCCTGAAAAAAGCCGCTGCCGTGCGCGATCAGGCGCAGGCGCTCTACGAAAAAGTCACTCCCAAACCCCGTAAACTCCACGGCCCCGCCGCCTGGCAATATGTGGATGACCTCAACACGCTCATCGCCCAGGGCAAGGTCGTCGGCATCCCCTCGCGCCTCCCGTTGAAAGGCTCCGACATCACCGGCCTGCAGGAACTGCTCATCTACGGCATCAAAGGCACCGCTGCTTACGCCGATCACGCGCTCATTCTCGGCAAGGAAAACCCCGACGTGTTCGCCTTCTTTCACGAGGCGCTCGACTATCTCACCGACGACCGCCCCACGGTGGATCAACTCTTCGCCCTTTGCATGAAATGCGGCGAAGTCAACCTCAAGGTCATGGGATTGCTCGACGCCGCTCACACCGAGACCTACGGCCATCCGGTGCCGACCACCGTGCGCATTGACCCGGTCAAAGGCAAAGCCATCCTCGTTTCCGGCCACGACCTCAAGGACCTCGAAGAACTCCTCAAACAGACCGAAGGCACCGGCATCAACATCTACACTCATGGCGAAATGTTGCCCGCCCACGGCTACCCGAACCTCAAGAAATACAAACACCTCGTCGGCAATTACGGCGGCGCCTGGCAAAATCAAAAGGAAGAGTTCGACGCGTTCCCCGGCGCGATCCTGATGACCACCAATTGCATTCAGGAACCAAAGGAAACCTACAAAAATCGTATTTTCACCTGCGGGCTTGTCGCCTGGCCCGGTGTCCAACACATCACCAACCGCGACTTCAAACCCGTCATCGAAGCCGCCCGGAAAGCGGACGGTTTCACCGCCGACGGCCCCGGCCGCACCATCACCGTCGGGTTCGGTCATCACACCGTCCTCGGCGTTGCCGACAAGGTGATTGACGCCGTCAAAAGCGGCGCGATCAAGCATTTCTTCCTCATTGGCGGTTGCGACGGCGCGAAACCCGGACGCGACTACTACACCGAGTTTGCCGAAGCGGTGCCCGACAACTGCGTGATTCTGACGCTGGCCTGCGGCAAGTATCGTTTCAACAAACTGCACTTCGGCACCATTGGCGGTCTGCCGCGCCTGCTCGACATGGGCCAGTGCAACGACGCTTATTCCGCCATTCAGGTGGCCATCGCGCTCTCGAAAGCGTTCGGCTGCGGCGTCAACGATCTGCCGTTGTCGCTGATTCTCTCGTGGTATGAGCAAAAAGCCGTCTGCATTTTGCTGACGCTGCTGTATCTCGGCATCAAGAACATCCGACTCGGTCCGTCGCTGCCCGCGTTTGTCACTCCGGCGGTGCTCAATGTGCTGATTGAGAAGTTCAACATCATGCCGATCACCACCGTTGAGAATGACCTCAATGCCTGCCTGAAAGCGGCCTGAGTCATCCGCCACCAGAAAATCGAACGGGCGCGTCTTTTACGGACGCGCCCTTCTCTTTACGTGAGCCTCTACCGTGGAAACGACTTTCCCATCGCCACCACGCACTCTCGATCATCGCGTCATGACGACACGAGGTCACAGCCACCACAGGACACGTTTCCGGCTTCTCCATGTTACAACTGGCGGGAAGCGGCAAGGCAAACCGTGCCCCATTTTCCTCACAGACGGAACCGTGGTGACCTTCGTCGTTTTGGCACTGATTTTTCGGTTTCTTTTCGCCATCGCCAGCCATGAACACGGAAAACCGCCACAACACCAGGGAAAAAGAGATATGGAAACTCGAAGAAACCCGCTTCACCGTCCTTTACCGGGCCAATTATGAAGAATCCAAATTGACCGCGCCGGCTTTCGGAAGTCGGGCGACACGATCTTGACGCTGTATGTTCTGCATGTGGACTGTTTGGAATCATGCGGGACGGTAAAAACACTATCGTCGCAGATCATCCATACATGGACCAAACAGAAAGGTCAGAGGAAACTCCTGTAGCCCGACGTTTTCACGTCAGCGTCTCATCCGGTAATCCAGTGGATGTCTTTCAGCCGCCGCTGATTTTTCGGTTGTTCATTTGCAAGCACTCATCCAGCGACCGGCAATCGCCGTGGCGCATTTCGGACATTTCCCCGTCGGCGTCAACCGGTTCGTCAACACACTGAACCCGCGTCGCTCAATCAACGTTTCGCGACAGTTCGGGCACCGTGTGTTCTCCCATTCGCGCGTCAGACCGGGCAGATTACCCGCATAGACGTAGCGCAGGCCCGCCTCCGTGCCCAGCTCACAAGCGCGCAACAACTGCCGTGCGCTGGTCGCGTTTCGATCCTCCATCTTGTAGTCGGGATGAAACGCCGTCACATGCCACGGAATGTCCACCGACACTCCCGCAATGAACCGGGCCATCTCGCGTAATTCCGCCTCGCTGTCATTGAAGTCGGGCACGACCAGGGTGACGATTTCCACCCAAAACCCGCGCCGCCATAATCCTTCGATGGTCCGCAACACCGCTTCGAGTCGTCCGCCGAGCTGGCGGTAGTTGCGATCGTCGAAACTTTTCAGATCCACCTTGTAAAAGTCCACCCACGGTTTCAGGTAATCGAGTACCTCGTCGGTAGCATGACCGTTGGAGACGTAGGAGGTGCGCAAGCCGTGTTGTTTGGCTAATTTGAAGATTTCCACCGCCCACTCGCTGGTAATCAACGGCTCATTGTAGGTACTGCTGACGGATGCCGCTCCCGCCTCCAGCGCCAACGCCACAAACCGTTCTGCCGTAATCCGTGTGACCGGCGCAATACTGGCCGGATCACGCAACGTCTGCGATGTGAGCCAGTTCTGGCAGTAGGCACAATGAAAATCGCACCCCAACATCCCGAAACTCATCGCAATGCTGCCCGGCAACGCATGATAGAATGGCTTTTTCTCGATCGGGTCAGCATGCGCCCCCGACACGTATCCGCGCGGCACATACAATGTCCCGCTCCGGTTGAACCGCACCTTGCAAATCCCATCGTGCCCGTCAGGAATCAGACAACGATGAGCGCAAGCGAAACAACGCACATTCCCTTCGCCGAGTTTCTCGTACAACTCACCCGGCGCGGTCAGTTTCCCTAACTCCTCCGCTAGAGTGCCCATTACGACGTTTTCTCACTCATTCGATCACCAATCCGAATCAGCGCGTACAAAATCGCCGCCGGAATACCCGCCAACAATACCAACACAATGAAAATTCCCCGACCCTCGGCTCGTTTTCGGACATCGCTGTACACCCAGACGGCCAGAATGATGTTGATGATAATGGCCAACAACATCAGAAACCGCAGCGCCCCGGCCAGATGCCGCATACACGAGGCACTCATCGGACACGACGCCGGCGGCAGCGGCGGTCTCGGAGCCTCCACGGGACGATTGAGGCGTTCCATGGAACGTTCCTGCATGGCTGTCAGGCGTTGCACCTGTTGTTCCAACCGCTCCAGCCTCTCCGCCAGCCGCCGCTCATGCTCCTGAGCGCAAACCGACGACATCATCACCAACAACGCGGCAGCCGCCGCCAGACTCGACCACCAAGCAACCTTGTTCATAGGTCACCTCCGTTTTGCGGTCAAAACATACGCTTTTCCCCGTCCAGCGTCCAGCCTCTTGCCAAAGAGGTGTTGGACAATCGGAGGCCAGCCGTTATCATCCGTTTCCAATGACACTGGTAATTCATCCACGCCGATTCAAGATTTACCGCAAACCGTCTCCCGAAGAGACGCGCCTGTTGGAACAGCAATTGAAAGAGACCAACCTGCTCGATAACGATTTTGTCCTGCTGGTCGGGGGAATCCTTCTTTCCCTGTGCGCCGGCCAGTACCATCGTCATCATGCCGATATTGACCTTGCCATTTTCGAGACCGACATCTCGCGTTTCTATGCGCTGGCCAAACGCAACGGCTACACCATCACCGAGCGCATCGCCACGGGACATTTTTCTCCGTTGCATGATTTCAGTTTTGTCCGACCGCTTCCGGCGGAGCGAATGATGAATTCCAAGCACACGCGGGTGATTCGCCACCTAAAACCGTTCATGGTGGCTGACCGCTCGACGTTTCTGGACGTGTTTGTCTATGTGGTCAAAGGCGCATTCGTGGAGGTGCCCCGCTATAATCTTCGATTCCCCAAAGAACGTGTCTTCCCCATCCTCCGAAAAAATCTCCCCTCCGGCCTGACCGCCAACCTGCCCAACCCGCTCCATATCTTTGACATCAAACGAGCCGACCGCCGTGCCGTCAACCTCCAGGACCTCCGCGCCTACGCCGCGCTCGAACACGCTGTGCTCGCCACCCAATCGTCGTCATCCCAAAAAGCAGCGACGTAGAAACGCCTTCAACATTCGGGGAGCATAACGGGCGAACAACCGTTTCAACGCCAGTGGCGACTGGCCCGGACGATTGACCCCTGCATCGCTGGTACACGCGGTCCGATAACCCGCCTCCGCCACCGCGTCTCGAACTGCTTCGTTCCAATCGCCGTACGGATAACAGAAATGTTCCACCGCCACACCGAAACGGTCTTCCAACGCCTTCTTGCTGTCGGCAATCTCTCGACGGGCTTCCGCCAGTGAAATCCGCGTCAGATGCGGATGGGTACAACTGTGCGACCCGATGGCATGTCCCGCCGCCAGCCAATCCCGCACCTGCGCCTCGTCCATCAACCGCTCCGTCGTCTCGCCGTCCTTCCTCTCCCATTCGTTGGCCCGTCCCAACAAATCAGCGACAAGAAACTGGATTGCGCAAAATCCGTTTGCCGCAAGCACCGGCATGGCTTGTTTGGCCGCGTTGCAAAAACCGTCATCAAAAGTCAGGACCAACCGTTGCCGCGGATTGTCCCACACTTCCATCACTTGTTTCAGCGGAATCGTGCGGAAACCCGCCTCCCGAAGTTCCCGCAACTGGCGGGCAAAAAGCGTCTCTTCCACATACAACTTCGGCCACCGGGCACCGCGCGGACACCGTCCCAGTTTGTGATAGGTCAACACCGGCACGCCCCGCTCAAACAATTCCCGCACCGGTCCGAGCGCATAATAGTATCGCGGTATCTCCACGAAACTCTCACCCATGCGTCAATACCTCCCGATACAAGGCTCGCGTGCGGCGAACCAGGTGATCGCTTGTGAAACGCTCACAGACATCCCGACGCCCGGCTTGTCCCATCTGCTGCCGCAACGCCGGCCACTCCAGCATCTTTCCGATGGCCGTAGCCAGTGCGGGCACATCGCCCGGAGGCACCAAGAAACCGTTGACCATGTCCTGGACCGCTTCTGGAATCCCACCGAGACGGGAGGCAATCACCGGTTTGCTCGAAGCAAAAGCCTCCAAAATCACCAATGGAAAAGCTTCCGTGCCGACGGATGGATGCACCAACACATCGAGTGCGCTCATCAATGTTGGAATCTCCTCAACAAACGGAATCATTTGCGCGACCCCCTCCAAACCAAGCTGTCGAATCCGTTCCTCCAGCCTTTCTCTCATCGTGCCCTCGCCAACCAACACGAACCGGGCAACGCCGGCAGCACCGACAACGGCCTCTCGACGCCACTGCGCGGCGGCTTCCAGAAACTCCAGTTGTCCCTTGCCATGCGGCTCGTTGAAGCTCCCAATAACTCCAAACACAACCTCCTCATCCTGCCAGCCCATCCGATGCCGGTACTCCCACACCGTCGGGCTTCGTTCCGTCAAAAACCGATGGACGTCCAGCCCGGCGTAAATCTGGCACAATCGTTCCTGCGGCCCACGCAGGGTGCGGCGCATCACCATCTCCACCGCCTTCGAGACGGCCACCACATTCGCCTGTCGCAACAAAAACCACCGGCTAAACCAGCGCGGCGGATACGCCAGATGCCGCGTGATTACCACCCGAACATCTCGTCCCGACAGTCGCGCCGCCACGATGGCCGGCCAGTAATCCGTGACGTGATGAGCATGAAGAATCTGGATTCGATGCCGCCGGATCAAACGAATCCAGCCATGGAGCCGGGACATTTTTAGCGGGCTTCGACGGCGATAACTCTCCACGCGCAAACCAAGTCGGCGCGCCTTTGTTTCCCAGCGACTTCCCGCGGCGACCGCCAGCCAAACCGCTTCGCCGGCTTTCTGCAAACCGAGCGCCAGTTCCATTGTCTGATTGTCCACTCCGCCGCCGTCGAAGCGGGAATTGACCTGCAAAACCCGTAACACACCATTCTGTTCCAGTCTCATCGTGGGAAACTCACCGAACCGAACAACACGTTTTCGTTTTGGCAGGCACGGCTTCCGTCAAACCGAAAGCCGTCCGACTCCTGCAAGCGATTATCGTTTCAGACTGATGCCGCGGCGCAGGAACGTCGGGTAATCGAGGTCTTCTCCCTCGTAAATGGTCGGTTCCCCCTTGTCGAAACGGCCCCGACTGATGTTTTCGAGGTTCAGTGTCTCCTGTTTCGGTTTGGACGGCTCGCTTTTTGCGGGCGCAGGAGACGGGGCCGGTTGCGTTCGCGCCAGCGCGGGGGCTCGGATGATGGTGCCGGGGGCGACACGTTTGGCGGGAGCGCCGGTGGCGGAAATCAGAGTCACGGCGATGCGGTCGTTGTAACGCTCGTCAATGGCGGCGCCCATAATGATGTGGGCGCGTTGGGCGGCGCGGGAGATCGGTTCAACGGCGCGTTGGACATCGGCCACGGTGAGGTCGTGGCCGCCGAGGATGCTGATGAGCAGGCCGTCGGCGCGGGCAAGGGTTTCGTTGCCTTCCAACAACGGGTTCTCCATCAACGCTTTCATGGCGTCGCGCACACGATCGGGACCGGCGGCTTCGCCGTGGCTGAAGATGCCTTCGCCGTGTCGGCCGCCGAGGGTGGCGCGCAGGTCGGCAAAATCGAGGTTGATCAATCCTTTGCGGGAAAGCAACTGCCAGATGGCCTGGACGCCGTTGGCGACGATCTGGTTGCCGTACCGAAACGCTTCGGTGACAGGTGCGTTTTCGCCGACGATGCGGGTAAGACGATCGTTGGGGATGCAAATAACCGCGTCGGCCTGCGCCTTGAGCAGTTCGAGACCGTGCTCGGCCTGACTGCGACGGCGCGGCCCTTCAAACGCAAACGGCATGGCCACAAACGCCAGCACGAGCGCGCCCTGGTCTTTGGCGATTTTCGCAATCGTCGGGCCGGCGCCGGTCCCCGTGCCGCCGCCGAGGCCGGTGGTGAGGAAAACAACGTCGGCATTCTGGAGAACGGTTTCGAGGCGTTCGCTGTCGTGGTGGGCGGCGGCGGCGCCGAGTTCGGGGTCGCCGCCGGCGCCGAGGCCGCGGGTGACGCTGGCGCCGATCTGGAGTTTTTCCGCGCCGTGAATGGCGTCGAGGGCCTGAAGATCGGTGTTGACGGCGAGCAGGTCCACGCCTTCCAGCGCAGCGGCGTCGGTGGCAAGGTGGTGAACGCAGTTGCCGCCGGCTCCGCCGATGCCGACGACTTTGAGGCGGAACCGTCGTGGAACGGCGGGGTCGGTCTCGGATTTTGCGGAAGCAGGTTGACGGGGTGTGGGCATGGCAAGGGGTCTCCGGTTTACATGAACAGGGCGCGGGCGCGCTGGATGAAGGTGTGGAAGGTCTGGCCGATGCGGTCTCCCAGGGTGGGCGGCCGGTGTTGTCCCTGGTGTTGGCTGAGCGCGAAGCGGAGCAGGCCGATGGCGGTGGAGTATTCGGGGCTTTCGATGGCGGAGGTGGGACCGTTGATGGTGTGGCTGTGTCCGATGTGGACGGGCAGTCCGAAGATTTCCTGCGCGAGCGGTTCCAGCCCTTTGAGACGGGCGCAGCCGCCGGTGATGAAGACGCCGGCGCGCAGGTAGGGCAGGAGGTTTTGGCGGTCGAGTTCTTTGCGGACCAGGCGGAGGGTTTCTTCCACGCGCAGGTTCATGATGTGGCAGAGCTGTTCTTTGGAAACCTGGCGGTCGGGGAGTCCGAGGTCGGCTTTGAGCGTGATGATTTCGTCTTCGACGGGCCATTGGACGGAGCCGTGCTCGATTTTGAGTTTTTCGGCGCGGGGAATCGGGATGCGCAGGCCGATGGCGATATCGTTGGTGATATGGTCGCCGCCGACAGCGATGACGCCGCTGTGTTCGATGGTGCCGTTGGCGTAGGCAAGGTAATCGGTGGTGCCGCCACCCATGTCAATGACCAGGGCGCCGAGTTGCTGGTCCTCGGTGGTGAGCACGGCGAGCGCCGAGGCGAGGCTGCTGACGGCGATGTTGGCAACGTCGAGGGGGACTTCTTTGATACATTTAATGGTGTTTTGGAGTCGGGTACGAACGCCGTGGATGACGTGGACATCGGCTTCGAGTTTGGCGCCGATCATGCCGACGGGGTTGGTGATGCCGTTGTGGCCGTCCACAAAGAAATGTTGGCGAATGGCGTGGATGACGACGTTTTCGACGGGGATGTTGACGGCCTTGGCGTTTTGCATCACGCTGCGGACCTCGGCTTCGGTGATCTCGCGGTCCTCGTTGGTGATGACGATGCTGCCGCGGTTGTTGAAACAGCGGATGTGGCCGCCGGTGACGCTGGCATAGACGTTGTGGATTTCGACCTCGGCGGCGTCCTCAGCCTCGGCAATGGCCTGGTGGATGCTTTGGGCGGCGGCTTCCATGTCCACGATCTCGCCCTTGCGCACCCCCTGCGAGGAAGCCTGGCCGATGCCGACAATGAGGAGGTTGCCGTCGCCGGTGACTTCGCCGACGACGGCGCAGGTTTTCGATGTGCCGACTTCCAATCCGACGAGGATTTCTTCTTTTTTGATCATGGCTGATGGGTTCTCCGCAGGGCGACGGGCCGCGCGACGGTGGCGGCGGCTGCCGTCCGGTTGAGTGGTATTCCCGCATTCCCGGTAAAGGTGACCGGCACACCCCGGTTGACCGTCAGGTCCACCGTGGCCACCTGTTGGTGTCGTTGTTGTGCCCAGTACAAAATCGTGTTCAACCGCCGCAATTGCCGGGGGAAATCCTGCACATCAAACCGCACCACCATCTGTTGGCGGGTGGTCACCGTCAGATGCCGGGGCCGCGACAGGTCCACCGTTTCAACCTCCAGGGCCGCGCCGACGCCGCTCTGCTCCAGGTTCTCCAGCAACTCCAGCGCCCGGTAAATCTGCTCCGATTCCACCGCCCGTCCGACGCGCACATCGGCCAGCGCCGCTCCCGTCAATACCGGCAGCGACCGCGTCGTCGGCGGCTGGATCACCGTGCCGTCGGTCAACCGGATCGGTTTCATCACCACGCCCGCGCGGTCCACATAGAACAATTCGTCCTTCAACTGACGGCTGGCCGGTTGCAACCGCGCCACCGGTACGCGTTCGTCCACCGCAATCACCAATTGGTGCGGCAACACGCGGCGCACCTCCACCTGTTTGATCAGCGGAATCAACTCGAGGTTTCTCTGTACCTGGCGGAGGTTGACGGCAAAAATGTTTTGGCCCACCTGGACGCCGCCGAAACGCATCACCTGTTGCGGCGTCAGCACGCCGTCGTTGTGAACCTGAATCTGCGCGATGGCAAACCGCGGGTTTTCAAACACCAGTTTCGCCGCGCCGTACCGGGCCGCGCGGTACAGGCCGTAACTCGACGCGCCGATCACCGCCGCCGCCGTGAGCAACGCCGCGATCCAGCGCACCCGTTCGCGCGTGCGGGCCTCGGTGTGCACCTTCACATCCAGCAGGTACTGGTCTTTTCGCCGTCGTCGGTTCATTGTCGTCTCATGCCGCCACGGCTTCCACGCGCCGGGCCAGCGCCAGCTTCACCATTCGCGCGCAAAGCTCCTCCATGCTCATTCCCGCCGCCCGCGCCGCCTTGGGCAACAGGCTCTGCTCGGTCATTCCCGGCAACGTGTTCACCTCCAGCACAAACGCCTGGCCGTTGCCGTCCAACATCACGTCCACGCGCGAGTAATCGCGGCAACCGAGACACTGGTGCGCCCGCAGTGCCGCCTGTTGAATCCGCTCCGTCGTCAACGCATCCAGCGGCGCCGGCACCACTTCCTCGGTCTGACCGCTGTATTTGGCCTCGTAATCGAAAAACTCCGTCCGAATCTCCACCACCGGCAACGCCTTCTCCTCCAGAATCCCGACCGTGAACTCCCGCCCGCGAATGCATTCTTCCACGATCAATTTCTGGTCGTAACGCCACGCCTGTTCGATGGCCCACTCCAGTTTCGACGCTTCGGTCACTTTTGTGACGCCGAAACTGGACCCCTGTCGCGCCGGTTTCACCACCACCGGCGGTCGCATGGAGGTCAACGGACGCACATCGCGTTCCACGACGGCGTATTTCGGCGTCGGCACACCCGCCGCGGCAAACGCCTCTTTGGCCAGCGCCTTGTCAAACGCCCGCTCGCTGGCCTCGACGCCCGAGCCGGTGTAAGGCACGCCCTGCATTTCCAACAGCCGTTGGACCTGCCCGTCCTCGCCAAACATCCCGTGCAACGCCAGAAACACCACGTCCGTGCCGGCCGGCAACCGGACCTCCTCGCCCCACACCTCCACGGCGCTAACGCGCATCCCCGCCCCGCGCAATGCCTTTACCACGGCCTCGCCCGATTTCAGCGAGACCTTTCGCTCGGCGGACGGGCCGCCCATCAACACGGCGACATGTAATTGGCTCATGGTTCTCTCCCCAAAATCACGACCTCGGTTTCCAGTTCGATACCGCGCTCGCGTCGGGCGCGCTCGCGGACCAGCCCGATCAGTTGCAACACATCGGCGGCGGTCGCGCCGCCGTCGTTGACGATGAAATTGGCGTGTACCTCCGACACGCAAGCGCCGCCGACCCGTGTCCCTTTCAATCCCAGCTCGTCAATCAATCGCCCCGCGGAGATGGTTGGCGGATTTTTGAAGATGCAACCGGCGCTCGGCGCCGACGGCTGGGTCTGCCGTCGCCAGAGCTGGTAACGGCGCACGGTCGCCTCAATCTGCGCGCGTGGCGTCCGTTGTCCGCGCAGGATCGCTGCCAACGCCACATGATGCCGCAACAGCGGACAATTCCGATAGCTTACCGGCAACGTTTTTGCTTCGGCATCGTAGATTTCGCCACTGTAACTGATGTAGCGAATCCACTCCACCACCTCGAAAATCTGCCGCCCCATCGCCCCGCTGTTCATCCGCAACGCGCCACCCAGCGAGCCGGGAATACCCTCCAAAAACTCCAGCCCTCCCACTTCGCGGCGAAGAGCCTCGCTGACAATCGCCTTCAGCCGCGCTCCGCCATGCGCGATGATCCGCTCGTTGTCCACCTCGATCCGCGTGAACTCCGGGCCGTCCAAATGCACGACGATTCCTGGAATCCCGCCGTCGCGCACCAGCAGGTTCGTGCCGCGCCCCAACACCATCACGGGAATCTGCCGCAGATGACCGTAATGAAGTATTCGGGCCAGATCGCTCTCGTTACCCGGCCGGACAAACAATTCCGCCGGGCCGCCAACCCGCATCGAGGTGTGACGCGACATCGGTTCGTTGCGCAACACCTTCGCACCGTCGGACAACAACGCCTGCAAATCACTGCGGATGGACTCGGCACTGCGAACCACACCGGGCGCGCGCGGCACAAGCTGCGCGGCTACCCTGGCAGCCACCTTGTAAATGTCCCCCGCCCCCATCACCAGCAACAGATCGCCCGGGCGTGCTTCCGCCGCCAGGAGCGCAGCCAATCTGTCGAAGTCGGGTTCGTAGTGAACCTCGCGGCCTTGTACCACCTCGTAGATCGTCCGGCCGCTGATGCCCGGAATCGGTTTCTCGCCGGCGGAATACACGTCGGTCAAAAACAGTTTGTCCGCCCCGTCAAACGCCGTGGCAAACTCCGCCCGCAGCGCCTGGGTGCGCGTGTAGCGGTGCGGTTGGAAGGCGACAATGATGCGCTGGAAACCGAGCGTGCGGGCGGCGGCAATGGTGGCGCGGATCTCGGTCGGATGATGCGCGTAATCGTCCACCACCACAATGCCATTGGCGTCGTATTTGCGCTCGAAACGGCGCGCGGCACCGGTGAATCCGGCCAGGGCGGCGGCAATTTTCTCAAATGGCAGACCGAGTTGGTCGGCCACGGCAATGGCGGCGAGAGCGTTGATGACGTTCTGGCGGCCGGGAATGACCAGCTCGACGGTACCGATTTTTTCGCCGCGACAGGCAACGGTGAACCGGCTGCCGCGCGCCGTCGGCACAATGCCGAGCGCATGGTAGTCGGCTTTCTCGCCGAGACCGAATGAGATGGCCGCGCGCGCCTTCGAGGCCAGCGCGGCGGCATTCGGGCAATCAGCGCAGTAAAAGACAATGCCGCGGGTGCTCTGGTAGAACGTCTCAAACGTCGCCAACAACCGCTCCATCGTGCCGTGATGATCGAGGTGCTCGGCCTCGATGTTGAGGCAGACGGCGTATTCGGGTGTGAAATGGATCAGTGTGCCGTCACTCTCGCAGGCTTCCGCCACGAAGTATTTGCCGGCGCCGAGTTGCGCGTTGGCGCCAAGAATCGGCACGTGAGCTCCCACGCAGAAACTCGGCGCGCTGTCGCTGCGAGTCAGGATGTGCGCGATCATTGAGCTGGTGGTCGTCTTCCCGTGCGTGCCGGCCACGGCCACGTTGTAGCGGTGGTTCATCAGCGACGCCAGCAACAGCCCGCGCGGCACGGCGGGAATCCCCCATTGCCGGGCGGCCAGCCGTTCGGGATTGTCGGCGTCCACCGCGGCGGTGAAGACAACCAGCTCGGTCTCGGGCGCCAGATTCTCCACCGCATGAGAGGCATGGATGGTGGCGCCGAGCCGGCGTAAACCGTCGGCAAACCCGTTCGGCGCGGCATCGGAGCCGCTGACCTGGTGTCCCTGCTGGATCAACAGTCGGGCCAGACCGCTCATACCGACGCCGCCGATGCCGATGAAATGCACCCGGCGCGGGCGGCTGCTGAGGAACTCCATCAATTGTTGTTTAGTCAGCATGTTGCTCGATCAAATCCGCAATCCGTTCCTCCGCGTCCAGCACCGCCAGCGATCGGGCGGCGGCAGCCATGTGTTGGCGTCGGTTGTCGTCGTCGAGGATGTTGGCGATACATTCGGCGAGCCGCTCGCCCTTGGTGGCGTGCATCTGGCCGAATTGCGTCTGCTCGATCAACCGCGCCGCGCCGGCCAGTTCGAAGCCGCGGGCGTTGTGGACCTGATGGTTGCCCGCGGCGTGCGGGTACGGGATCAGGATGGCGGGCAGGCCAAACGCCGCAATCTCCGTCAACGTCCCCGCTCCCGCGCGACTGACAACCAGATCGGCGGCGCTGTAGGCGAGTTCCATCTCGCCGCAAAAACTCATGACCTTTGCGCGGAAACCGTTCTTCTCGTAAGCATCGCGCAGAAATGCCTCGTCGGCCTCGCCGCTGAGATGGACAAACTGAAGCCGCTCGGTCCAGCCGTCCAGCCACGGCAATGCGCAGGCCATCGCCTCGTTGATGGCGTGCGCTCCCTGGCTACCGCCCATCACCAACACCGTCTGCCGATCGCGCGCCAGTCCCAGACGCTCGACCGCGTCGTCCACCTTGCCCCGGCGAAGAGCGGCGCGAATCGGGGTTCCTGTTACCGTGACCGGTTTGTGACCGAAAAATTTCGCGCAATGCGCCATTCCCACTGCGATGTGATCGGCCAGGCGCCCCATCCAGCGGTTGGCCCGCCCCGGCACCGCGTTGGACTCGTGAATCAGCGACGGAACACGCCGCCAGCTTGCCGCCAACACGGCTGGAGCGCTGGTAAACCCGCCCATCCCCAACACGGCATCCGGCACAAACTCCGCGCACAACGTCGCGCAATCGCGCGTGGCCTTTGCCAGCCGCGCACCGAACCGTGCCACCTGCCGCACTCCCGCGTATCCGATGGCCGAGATAGGGCGCACGGAAAGACGCGGCCCAACGTGATCTCCCATGCGCAACATCCGCAACGAGGTCTGGTCCACCGCTTTTTCGGAGACAAGCAACTGCACCGTGTGACCGCGCGCCAGCAATGTCTCCGCCACCGCGATGCCCGGAAACAGATGTCCCCCGGTCCCGCCGCAGGCAATCATCACATTCATGGCTGGGCGACCTCCTCGCGCGCCACAAAAAACTCCTGTTGTTCGGCAGCCGTCTCGGCCGCGCCGTGGCGGAAAAGGCTCAACAAAATCCCCACGGCAATCAGGTTCATCATCAGGTTCGAGCCGCCGTAGCTGATAAACGGCAGCGCCAGCCCCTTGGTCGGAAGCCACGCCGTCACCACGCCGATATTGATGAGCGCCTGCAACGCGATCAACATCGTGATCCCCAGCCCCAGATACTGCCCGAACAGGTCCGGCGTCCGCATGGCAATGATGACGCCGCAACCCAACACCACCATGAACAACACCACCACGGTCAACGTCCCGGCCAGTCCCAGTTCCTCCCCGACAATTGGGAAGATGAAGTCGGTGTGCGACTCCGGCAGGTAAAACATCTTCTGGCGGCTGTTACCCAACCCCAACCCGCCCACACCGCCGGAGCCGAACGCCAACACCGCCTGCCAGACCTGATAACCGGCGCCGGCCTTGTACTTGTCCAGGTCCAGAAACGCCATCAGTCGCGCGGCGCGCACCGGATTGTGCCAGACCAGCACCAGGAACCCGCTCAAACCAACCAACACCGTCGGCACCAGGTACGCCAGCCGCACGCCGGCCACAAACATCATCGCAAACGCCACCAACGCCATCAGCGCCGTCGAACCGAAATCCGGTTCCGCCAGCACCAGCACCAAAAACAGGCCGGTCACCCCCATCGGAACCACAAACCCGCGTCCGAACAGGTGAATCCGCCGTTTCTCCTTGGCCAAGTAATGCGCCAACCACACAATCAACGCCAGCTTGGCGAACTCCGACGGTTGAACCTGCATTCCGCCAAACACCAGCCAGCGACGCGCGCCGCCGATCTTGCGTCCGACATGCGGCACCAACACCAACAGCAACAACACCGCCGACACCACCAGCGCCGCCACGCACACCCCGCGCAACTTCGGATAGGGCAGCCCGGCCGCCGCCATACAACCCACCGCGCCAATGGCCATCCAGACCGCCTGCCGTTTCAGCAGGTAGTTCGGGTCGCCGTAACGATCCCGCGCCTGCAGCGAGCTGGTGCTGAACAGCATCACCACGCCGATGGTCAGCAACAACAATGTGGCGACCAGCAGGATGACCGCAGCTTTTTGCACTGGTTCGGTGCCTCCTTGTTTTGTTGTCGTGGCCGTGTTCGCTCGACCGTCCCGTGGCGACGGGGCGACTGCGAAAACGGCTCCGGTATCGGGTTTAGTTCGCGATCAGCGACGGAGCAATCACCGCCGGGCCGCTCGCCGCCGGGGCGGGCGCCGGGATGATCAGTTTGTCGTCCACGCGCATGGGAGTGGCCGGATTGAGCTTGTTGGCCCGGATCAGGTCCTCCACTTTCACGCCGAATTTTGCCGCAATCCCCGGCAGTGTGTCGCCGTCAGCCACCACGTAAACCCGCTGCCCGCCCGTCGGGGTGGTCAACGCGGTAGTGGTCACCGTCGCGGTGGCGGCCGGGGCGGTGGCTTTGGCCGGGATGGTCAGTTTCTGGCCGACCTTCAGCGTGTCCTTGGTCAGGTTGTTGGCCTGTTTGATGGCCGCGACGGTCGTGCTGTTGTTCTTGGCGATTTTCCAGAGCGAGTCGCCGCTTTTGACCTCATAGACGTTGCCAGCGGTCGGAGCGGATGGAGTCGAGGTTGCCGCGGCCACGGTGCTGGAGGGTGTCGGCGCTGGTTCGGTTTTGGCAAGGGCGGCCGGGATGGTCAGTTTCTGACCGACCTTCAGCAGGCTGGTTTTGGTCAGGTTGTTGGCCTTGGCGAGTTGTTCAATGGTGACTTTCTCGGCCTTGGCGATTTTGTAGAGTGAATCGCCCTTTTTGACGACGTAGGTTTTCGCTTCGGCTGCGGGCACGGGCGCGACCGGGGCTGGTGCCGGGCTGACCGGCGCGACAGGAGCGGGCACGGGAGCGGGCGCAGGCAGCGCGTTGGCGGTCAGATTGGTGTCGGACACGGGCACCGGCGCGGGCGTGGTGGCGCCGGGCTGGGATTCGTTCTCCGCCAGTTGCGGGGCGGGTGATTTGACGCGTGAACAGCCTTCGAAGACAAAAATGCCTCCGATGACGAGCACGTGCAGTGCAACGACAATGAGCACGACTTTGGATACTTTCATGGCTTCCTCTCTGGGTTCCTTTCGGTTGGGTTTGGTTGGTTGGTTGTTGGTTTCATTTCAAAGCAGCGCCAGAACCTGGCGTTTGAATTCGTCGCCGCGGTGTTCGTAGTTCTGGAACATGTCGAAGCTGGCGCAGGCGGGCGACAGCAGGACGGTGTCGCCGGGACGCGCCAATTCGCGGGCGGTTTGCACGGCGTTGGCCATCGAGTCGGCCGGTACGCACGGCACTACGTCGCCCCAGGCGGCGGCAAGTTTTTCCCTTGTTTCGCCGATGAGGACGGCGAGTTTGACCTTGCGGGCAATCGTTTCTTTCAACAGGGTGAAATCGAGGTCTTTGTCGCGGCCGCCGGCAATCAGGATCACGGAACCGCGCAGGGAGTGGAGCGCTTTTTCGACGGCGTCCACGTTGGTGGCTTTGGAGTCGTTGATGTAGGTGACGCCGTTGATCTCGGCCACGAACTCGCAGCGGTGCGCTTGCGGGCAGTAGGCGATGATGGCGTCGCGGATGCCGCGCACGGGCAAGCCCATGGCGATACCTGCCGCAATGGTGGCCATGATGTTTTCGGCGTTGTGAGCGCCGCGCAGGCTCGTCTCGTCCATGCGCATCACGATGCCGCGGCATTCCGGCAGCCAGCACCAGATGGTCTGGCCGTCCTCGGCGTCCAGCCACAAATCGGCCTGTTGTCCCGTGGCACTGATTCGGATGAGCCGCCCGCGGAACTCGCATCCGACCTTGTGCGCCCAGTCCAACGCCTGCGTGCTGACGATGGCGGTGTCCTGCGGCGTTTGATTCATGAAGAGCCGGGCTTTGGCGCGGGCGTATTCTTCCATGGTGATGTGTCGGTCGAGATGGTCGGGCGTGAGGTTGAGCCAGACGCCGATATCGGGTTTGAATCGCTCGATTTTTTCCAACTGGAACGAACTGACTTCGACGACCAGCGCGTCGAGTCCCGCGCTCTGCTCAGCGGCGTCGGAGAGCGCGTAGCCGATGTTGCCGGCGGCGATGACCCGTTTTTCGCAGGTCTGAAGCATCGCGGTGATCAGTTCAGTGGTGGTCGTCTTGCCGTTGGTGCCGGTGACGGCCACGATCGGGCAAAGACAGAAGCGATAGGCCAGTTCCAATTCGCTCAGGACCGGTGTTTTCTTTTTTGCCAGTTCTTTCACGATGGGACGTTCGGGACGGATACCGGGGCTGAGCACCGCCAGGTCAAAGCGGGTGGAGTTGTCAAAGCGATTGCCCAACTCGACCCGCACGCCGAGCTGGCGCAGGAGACGGGCGCGCTCCTGGAGCGCCTCGCCGTCGTCCTCGTCGCGCACTACCACGCGTGCGCCGTCGCGCGACAACAATGTTGCCGCCGCCATACCGCTGCGGCCCAATCCGAGTACCAACACATTCTTGTCTTTCAGTTCCGTGGTCTGCATGGTTTCTTTCCTCACCTTAGTTTGAGCGTTGCCAGGCCGAGCAACGCGAAAATCACCGACAAAATCCAGAAACGGGTCGTGACCTTCGTCTCCGACCAGCCGCCCAGTTCGAAATGGTGGTGCAACGGCGACATGCGGAAGATGCGTTTGCCGCCGCGCAGTCGGTAGCTGGCCACCTGCAACACGACCGAGCCGGCTTCCATCACGAACACGCCGCCGACGATGACCAGCACCAGTTCCTGTTTGATCATCCACGCGATGGCGCCGATCAGTCCACCGAGCGCCAGCGATCCGGTATCACCCATGAACACCTGCGCGGGATGACAGTTGAACCAGAGGAAACCAAGGCAGGCGCCGATCAGCGCCGCGCACACGACCGTCAATTCCGCCGCCCCAACGACGTGCGGTACCTGAAGGTAACCGGCGAGGTTTCGGTTACCGGCAATGAACGTCATCACGGCATAGGTGAGCGCGACGGTCAGAGTGGTGCCGATGGCAAGTCCGTCGAGTCCGTCGGTCAGGTTGACGGCATTGGAGGAACTGACGACCACCAGCACCACCCACAACAGCGCCCACAGGCCCATACCCGTGATCACGGGCGATTTCCAGAATGGCAGGTACAAGCGTTGGGCCATCTCCTGCTGTTGCGGGTCCAGCAGCAGATAACCGCCGAGGAACACCCCCAGCCCCGCCTGGCACAACAGCTTGGTTCGCGCCCGGAGTCCGTCGGTCTTTTGCGTGCTGACCTTGGCCAGGTCGTCGAGGAATCCGACCAGTCCCAGCCACAACAGCGTGACCAGGCTCAGCAACACGAGGTGATTGGTGGGGCGCGCCCACAACAGCGCGGCGTCCACCACGGCCCAGATGATGAGGATGCCGCCCATCGTGGGGCAGACTTTTTTGCCGTGCGTCTTGGCCAGCTCGCGCAGGTCATCCTCACCGCGAATGGGTTGTTTCAGTTTTAGTTCGGTGAGTTTGCGGATGATCCAGGGACCCGAAAGGATACAGATCAGCAGCGCCGTTATCGCGGCCATCACGGCGCGAAACGTCGTGTACTGAAACACCCGCAACGGCGACCACAGCGCCGTCCACTCACTCAGATAGTAGAACATCTCCTCCTTGTTGACCCGGTGAGGCTCCTTGGTTCTTCACCGGACCGTTTTGTTTTTATCTTACGACCTCACAAACTGCAAACCGAAACTGCGCTACTGAAT
>CAZISE010000004.1:136297-141946 GCA_964541945.1 uncultured Verrucomicrobiota bacterium | reverse complement strand
GCCATCGCGTTGATTGCCAGAATCCCGAAGAGAAGCAGCCAATAATGTTTCATGATTGGGTTCGTTTGTTTTTGGCTTTCGGCTCGGAGCGAGCCGAAGCAGGTTCTGGGAAACGTCCCTGATCATCGGTTTCCTCAATCCAGTTCTCCAACACAAGTCGGAGCCGTTTCAAGATGTCCTTGTGTTCAGGCGAATCGGCCAGATTGCGGATTTCGTGCGGATCGGTTTCCAAATCGTAGAGTTCTTCGGATGGCATCTGGGGCTGACAAAGGAAGGCTTGGGCGGGGGTGAGCTTGCCCTGCGCGTAGAGTTCTTTCAGCAGATTCCAGACGGGGTATTGTCGTTCCTTATAGGCATTGGGCGCCAATAATGGCACCTCTGGCGTAAAGTTGCGAATGTAACGGTAACGAGCGTCGCGAACGGTGCGGATGCGCATGACCGTCTCGTCGCAACGGTCGCGTCCCCAAAACACGTACTGACGTTCGGGTTCACAGCGGTCACCGAGGAAGACGCGACCTTGCATTTTGGGAGGCTTCGGCGCATCGGCGATGGCGAGCATGGTCGGCGCGAGATCAATGCAGGAAATCAGCCGTTGATCTCGTGTGCCGGCGCGGAAATGATTGGGTTGTGGGAACTGTTTGGGCCAGCGAATGATCAACGGCGTGTGCAGGCTGCTGTCGTAGCAGAACTGTTTGCCACGCACGTGCGCCTCGCCGTTGTCGCCGAAAAAGACCACCACCGTGTTGTTGGCGAGACCGTCTTTTTCCAGTTGCTGAAGCACAAGACCGATTTTACGGTCCAGTTCACTCACGTCGTCCAGATACGCCGCCCAGTCAGCGCGTGTGATCGGGTGGTCGGGGTAATAAGGTGGGATTTCGACCTTGGCGGGATCGGCGCGTTTTGGGCCGCGAAACTTGCGGTGGGTCTCTGAGAAGTTGATCTGGGCATAGAACGGTTGGTGTGCTTTGAGGTCGCTCCACTTGTCGGAATCGAACGGTTTGCCGTCGTACGTGAAGTTCCAGTCGGTTTTGCCGGTGCCGTTGAACCCGCAGGCTTCCGGCAACTCCCGAAGATTGGCGGTGAAATACCCGGCATCGCGGAACCAATCGGTCAACACGCGAACGCCGTCAGGCAGCCGGTAGCCGTCGGCGCGATGAGAGCGGTGGTTGTGAGCGCCGATACTGGTGGCGTACATCCCGGTCATGAACGCCGAGCGACTGGGTGAACAGACGTGCCCGGTGAAGAACCGCGTGTAGAGAACCCCTTCGGCGGCGAGGCGGTCAAGATTGGGTGTCCAGACCTCCTGGGTGCCGAGACAACCGAGGTGCGGTCCGTAGTCTTCGGCAATCAGCCAGAGAATGTTGGGGCGCGGCGCCGCCAACCCCGACGACACAAAGCCGAGCAAGAGAATGATAATTTTCATGGTCATTGAATCGGCGTCAACGTCAAGCGGGACAGATTGAACGGATGCCAGCCTTCCTTAACGGCTCTGACAGCCAGCGATGTTTTGCCGGGAGCGATAATCTCCACCTGTCCAAGCTCCACCTTTTGAAATTTGGCGTAATCGCCGGTCGCGGGGGCGGCGGCGGCGAGTTTGTTTTCGCCCACGATGAGTTGAAACTTTCCGCTTCGTTCGGCGGCAATCTCCGCTGTGACAATAAACTTGCCGGGACGGGCGACGTGAAATTGCCATTCGACCCAGTCGGCGGGGTCCAGCCAGAAGCCGATGTTGCTTTCAGCGGTTTTGAGCATCCCCTTGCGATGGATATGCTCCACCTTGATCTGGTTGCCGTGCAAAATCGCGTCGTCAGCGCCGAGCGTGATCGTTCCGTCGGCCGCTTGCGCGGGAAGCTGAGGTTCCACGTCGGGATCCCCTTTGATAGAAAGCGCGATCACGGAGCAAATCGGATCAGGCGCAACCGCAGGAACTGTAATCGCAACGCCGTCGGGAACCGATTCGGTGGCAAGCTTGGTGCCCGTGGCCAGCAGTGTGGCGGACTCAACGGCATTGCGGAGACCAGGAACGAGGAGCCTGCCGTTGGCGGGCCAGTGGAAAACGTGTAGATACAGTTTACCCGGTTTTTGGGTGCAACGCCCCCACGCGAGTCGCTTGAACGGGCTGGCCTGCGTGGCATAGATGGCTTCCCCGTTGATCTTCATCCACTGCCCTACAGCTTTGAGCCGCTCAACGCTCGGTTCGGGGATGACCCCTTCCGCCGTGGGGCCGACATTTAACAGGTAGTTGCCGCCCTTGCTGGCGATATCCACGAGGTTGCGAAGGAGCGTCTCCACGGATTTCCAGTTCTGATCATAACTTTTGAACCCCCAGGTATCATTCATCGTCATGCAGGTTTCCCAATCGCGGTCTTTGTAGCCGGTGGCGGGGATATGTTGTTCGGGCGTCTCGGTGTCACCCTTGAATCCGCCGCCGAGACGATTGTTGTGGATGATGCCGGGTTTGAGTTTCAACAGGGCGATCAGTTTTCCCGCCCGCTCGCGGTTCATATCAATTGGCGTGTCCCACCACAACACGGCGGGAAATTCACCGTATCGGGTCAGTATTTCTTTCACCTGCGGAACAGCGATCCGGTCAATGTACTCGTCCATGTTACGTTCCTGTGCCTTGTCCCATTTGCCGCCGGCCGCGGAACCGCCGTTGCACCAGTCTTGCGCCTGCGAATAATAGAAGCCCAGCTTGATGCCGTGTTTGCGGCAGGCATCGGCCAAAGGGACAAGCAGGTCTTTGCCGTACGGAGTCGCCTTGACGACGTTCCAATCGCTGGCGGCAGAGTCGAACAGGGCAAACCCGTCGTGATGTTTGGAGGTGATTACGATGTATTTCATGCCGGCTTCCTTGGCGAGTTTTACCCAATCGTCGGCGTTGTATTTGACGGGGTTGAACTCCCTGGCGAACGCCTTGTAATCGGCCACGGGGATTTTGGCGCGGTTCATGATCCACTCGCCGATGCCTTTGATTGGTTGTCCCTTCCATGTGCCGGCGGGAACGGCATAGACGCCCCAATGGATGAACATTCCAAACCGTGCTTCGCGCCACCATCGCATCCGTTCATCGCGCTGTTGTTTTGTCTCGTTTGCGTACGGGTCAGGATTGACGATCTGCGGCGCACCAGCGATGTCGAGTGCGACAACGGTGGCGATTTTGTCGGGCGCCTCGGCCGGCAGTGTGATTTCCACTCCGGTGGCGGAGGCCGTCACTGGCAAAGCGCCGCCACCGAGCAAAGCGGCTCGGGCGACCTTATTGGCAATGGGGAGATGTAGTTTGCCGTTTTTCGGCCAGTCGAAGATGTGAAGATAGAGTTTGCCCGGTTTCTGCGTGCAACGACCCCATTCCAGTTTCTCGAACGGGCTGGCCGTGGTGCCGTAGATGGCTTCGCCGTTGATTTTCATCCATGCTCCGATGGCGTGGAATGATTTGATGGTTTCCTCCGGGATGCTGCCGTCGCCCGTGGGACCGATGTTGAGGAGGTAGTTGCCGCCCTTGCTGGCGATGTCAATCAGATTGCGGATAAGTGTTTCGTCGGATTTCCAGGCGTGATCGTGTTCGCTGTAGCCCCAGGTGGTATTCAACGTCATGCAGGTTTCCCAGTCCACGCCGGGCATTCCCGTGGCGGGAATGTGTTGTTCGGGCGTGATGAAATCGCCATATTTCGGGTCGAGATTGGCGGTATAACCTTCCGTGCCCATGCTTTTCCAGCCGGCCTCGGCAGAACGAAAAAGACGATTGTTCATGATGATCTTCGGTTGTTTGTCGCGGACGAGTTTCATCAGATCAAACGCCCGCCATGCTTCCTGTCCTTGAAAATCCTGTGCGCTGTAATCCCACCACAAAATGTCCACCGGACCGTAGTTGGAGACCAATTCGGCAACTTGCTTGTGAAGGTAGTCCACATATTTGGAATGGTCGCGTTGGCCATTGGGGTACGGACGACCTTTGAGGGGGTGTGGCAGTTGTTGGGAACGAGCGTACTCGTACTGGTCATGATGCCAGTCAATCACCGAGTGATAAAATCCGACGCGCAATCCGACCGCCCGACACGCTTCGACGATTTCTTTTACCAGGTCGCGGCCCAACACCGAACCGGCATCAAAGTCGCTGACCTTGGAATCGTGCAGCGCAAACCCGTCGTGATGTTTGGTGGTAAAAACCAGATATCGGCAGCCGGCCTGCCTGGCCAGTTCGGCCCATTCGCGGGCAAAACCGGGTTTGGGTTTGAACTTCGGGATGGCAGCTTTCGCGTAGGTATCGGTATCGGCCTTGACGCGCTGCTGAATCCATTCCATGCCGCCGGTGGTAGCGACCGGCTTACCGTCCCAGGTACCGGCCAGCCCTGAATACAACCCCCAATGCACAAACATCCCAAACCGCGCCTCGCGCCACCATTTCATCCGTTCGTCGCGTTGTTCTCTTGTTTCCGTCTGCGCTTGCAACGCGGTCGTCAGCATCATTGTCGCCAACAAGGCTCTCCTGAACATGGAACTCCTCCTCTCACTCGGCGTTCAACGCCTTCTGTATTTTTACCACGGACACGTCCCGCGGCGGCACGTTGTCTTTGACAGCAATAGCCGCTGCCGCGCCGGCGGCGGCACCGATTGCCATCACGATGCACTGGACCCGATAGGAGGCATGCGCCTCGTGGCTGCCGCTGATGCAACGCCCTGTCAGCAACAGTCCGTCCAGTTCTTTGGGCACCAGGCAACCGTAGGGAATATCGTACGGTTTTGTCTTCGCCGCAAAACCTTCCGCCTGTCCTGCGCCGACCGGGTTGTGGATGTCTATGACGAAATTGGCCGACCACACGACCGCGTCCGGCCATTTGCGTCCCGCGATCAAATCCTGTCGTGTCAGGTAGTTCACGCCGAGGAATCGGCGTGTCTCGCGCACGCCGATCACAGCGGGCATGGCGACGATGTAGGCGTTTTCGTAGCCTGGCGCGTGTTTTCGCAGGAATTCGAGCACCTGATACGCCTGGCGCCGCCCTTCCAATTCGGCGCGGGTGAGATCGGCTACTTTCGTGCCGTCAATGCCGTTGACCTGGGTGGCATTGATAATGCGCTCCGTTGGATGAGCGGCCTGGTAGGCACGGATGACGCCGACGTTTGCGGGCAATTCGCCCTTTTGTTGTGCCCGTCGGATGACTTCCTCCAGTGTGCCTTCCGGCAGTGACACTTTACGCATGGCTTCCTCGCTGCCGCCCAGATAGGCGCGTTTCGGGTCCACACCCGCCACACGATACTGAATCGTTACCGGCTGCAACAAACCGTCGCCGGGCCGTCCTTGCTCGAAGGGCGCGCCCGCCAGGAACGCCACATCGCCGTCGCCAGTGGCGTCCACCACCACTCGTGCATGAATCTGGATCAGTCCTTGTTTTGTCACCGCCCGCACGCCCATAACCCGTTGACCGTCGCGCAACGCCTCCATGACCCATGTGTGCAGCAAAATTCGTCCGCCGGCCTCTTCGATCAGGGCGGCGTATTCAAGGTCGAGGCGTTCCTGGGCCGGATGTCGGCCTCCGATGCGTTTGAGCACTTCCTGCACAAACGGGCTTTTCACCTGTCCCATCAGGGGACCAACCAATCCGCTGACACCCATGCCGCCGAGCCGTCCGTAGCGTTCGACCAGTAGCGTGC
>CAZISE010000004.1:131182-136197 GCA_964541945.1 uncultured Verrucomicrobiota bacterium | reverse complement strand
TTGGGTGGTTTACGACTTTTAACGCAGCCGATAAAGTTCCGGTAGTGCTCGTAGTCGCCAGCCTGGCCGAACACTTTTTCTATGACCTGACTGCTCCCCTTCTCCACGATGAAACCGCCACCGTGTCGGCCGAGGATCATGAACAAATCCTGGCCGTACACTTCGATCCGGGTGGCGTTCTGCATCCAGTCAGGCACCAGTGTTTTGCGACGAATGCTGTCGGTGCTTTTCTCCATGTATTTCGGGTACTGGCTCATGTCGAATGTCATCACGAACGAGCCGAAATCCCAGGCAACGTTCAGGACATCGGGCACCTCGGCGTCGTCACCCTTGTGGACGTAGCGACCGCCGAGGGCGCGAACGCTGCGGGGCAATCCCGGATCGCCCATCAACATCAACGCGAGGTCAATCTGGTGAATCCCGTCGTCGGTCATGTCGCCGCCGCAGAAATCCCAGTAATAATGCCAGCCGCCGCGGAATAGATGTTGGTGATAGGGGCGCAACGGCGCCCGTCCCAACCAGCGGTCCCAGTCAAATCCCGCAGGCGGCGTGCCGGCGTCGCCGAGGTGAAAGGGCGAACCGGTTTTGAGGTTGTACACTTTCACAAGGCCGATCGGGCCAAGTTTGCCGCTGCGGACATAGTCGCGGGCAATGTGGTTGTATTCGGTGGAGCGGTTTTGCGTGCCGACCTGGACGATCCGTTGATATTTCCGGGCCGCCTCGACCATTCTGACGCTTTCCCAGATGCAATGCGAGTGCGGTTTCTCGACGTACACATCCTTGCCGGCCTGGCAGGCCAAAATCGTCAACGGCGCATGCCAGTTGTCGTGAGTCGCCACGATCACCGCGTCCACATCGGGCGATTCCAACACTTTTCGGTGGTCGGTCTCCAGCCGCGGTTTTGTCGGCTGACTGTCCTTGATGAAATCGCTCGCTTGTCGGAGCCGTTCCTCGCTCAGGTCGCACAGGCAAACACAATTCGCTCCCGCCTCTTCGATCATCATACGGATGACAAAACGCCCGCGCCCGCCGCAACCGATCAGGGCCACCTGGACCTTTTCGTTTGCGCCACGGACATTGAGCGACGGCCATGCTGCGGTCAGCGCCAGCGCCGCGCCTGTGGAACGGCGGAGAAATGTTCGGCGTGAGATTACGGGCTTGTGGGTGGGCATGGGGCCTCCGGTTGGTTTCGCTGACAGGTTCCGAGGTCCTGAAACCGCAGGACTCCGGCCACGTCTTTCATCTCGGTCAGGTCCAGCGCGCGGCGATGCATCACCACCGCCAGGCCGGTGAGTTTAACGGGGAAACAGATTTTACTGCTGCCGGCGGTGTTTTGGCGTTTCCAGCGGGGACTGGGAGAGATGTTAAGTTCGTTGGAATTGTCATCCATGGGGAATCGGACAAATCGCCAGCCGTCATGGCAGACAGACAACTCACCGGGCCAGTCGTGCCAAGTGCCCTCGGTGCGCCACGCCCCGCCAACGGCGTCCTCGATGTCGAAAATGATCTTGCCCCAGCCGGAATCGCCTTTCACCCATAGGCCAATGTCGGTGGGACGACCGGGAACAGCCACCGGCTGTCGCAACCGCATCACGGTATATTCGCCGACGATGTCCGGCACCCGTCCCTGACGGATGAGTCGCAGTTCCAGGCAGGGACCTTTCTCTTCATCGGTCACGCTCCTCAGTTCAAACGTGCCGGGTCGTCGCAGCGGCAGTTCGCGCGACTTCGCATTGTGCAGGCTTGCGTCCTCCTGCAACGACCATGCGTCCGCATTATCCATTCGCTCGGCCACGCGGAATCCGGGCGGTGGCGGCTCGAAGGCGCGCCCGACAATCGTCACCGCAGCGACCGGCCGGGGGCCGACGACGTAGATCGGCGCCGTGTCGCAACGCACATTCAGTTCGTGCCCTGTCAATGACCGTTCGTCTCCGTAGCAGCCGACTTGCGTGGCGATCACCTGTTCCGGGTAACGCAGACGGAGATCAGCTTGTCCGCAGGCGGTCCAAAACGCGCACACAAACTGTCCGTCAGCGCGCTCGAACTCATACGCGTACACCGTCGTCGAGCCGGTGGCGACACGTCGGAGTGGTTTCACCCGGTCGAGCACGCGCGTCAACGTGGCAACGGCGACATAGGCCGGTTTGGGATACAACAACGGGTGGCGACGACACAGTCCGCCGGCGCCCCAAAGCGTGTTGAAGTAGGCGTTGCCGCAGTCGTGGAGGATGGCGGGATTGATATGTTGGAAACCGTATGCGTGACACAGCAACATGTCGCGAACATACCACTCGGCCTGCCGTCGCGGGCCGAGGTTGCGGTCGGTGCGAGCGGTGAACTCAAAACAGCCGCTTACCGGCAGTTCGTGACCGAACTTGCGGGCCACCTCTCGCGCCAGCCAGATGCCCTGCGTACCGCCGTCCCAGAGTTTTTCCGGCGGACAGGTCTGACCAACGGCTTCGATCCCGATGAAATCCATGTAGCGGGGATCGAAGCCGTGTCGCAGCAGCGACGCGATGATGGAATCGGAACTGCTCGTGTTGCCTACCAGCAAACGAATACCCGGAAATCGTTCCCGGTAAAACCGCGCCGCGCACGTGGCAACGGCAACCCGTTGTCGGGCGGCCCGTACGGTCGCCTCATCCTCGTCGGGTTTCTCATCGAGCAATTCGGGCGGGATGTAGTGGGCGTAGCTCTCGTGAAAAATGTCCGCATCCCGGCAATGCGGGAATCGTTCCAGTTCCGCCCGAACCCGTTTTTCGGCCTCCTCATAGTCTTTCGGGTCGCGCGGCGCCGTCCGCCAACCGATCTGGTTCTGAGTGATCTTCCACGGCGCCATGTCTGCCTCGGTGTATTTCGTCCAACCAAACGTGGTCTTGCGCAGTCCCGCCTTGAACAACATCGGTCCGGCGATTTCCTTGTCGGCCACGCCGTAATGCGTCCCGGCAAACCACCAGGTGCCGTACGGCGATTCGTAGCCGGCATGGCGCGTGTCGCGTCCCAACCACGCGAACGCGGCCTCGTGCTTGATCCATTCCCGTCCGCGCTCGTCGCACAAGGTCAGGTCCAGCCCGTACCAACCCGGCGATGTTGTTGTCAACGGTACCACCAGCCGTTTTTCCGCGCCGGCGGCCTCGAATTCGAGGCACTGATTTTGTTCACACAGCGTGGCGCCCTCGATGTCGTAAATCCGCCAGCCAACGTTCACGCGGCAGGGGCGAATGGATTTCAGCGCGACGACGGTTTCGCGGGTCTCGTCGTTGTGGAAGATATTGCCCGGTTGGCGGCTGAGCAGGCGCATTTCCACCGGACTTTTCTCCAGCGTCACGGCAAACACCTGCGCCGCGCTGCGAAAGGCATTGTCGGGCTTGTGTCGGCGGTCGGCTTGTGCCTGGATTCCGCCGAGCCGGCCCAGTAGTTCAAAATCAAGGTATGGGGAGGCCGTCATGGAGGCGTTCGGGTCTTTTTCCATCGCGAGCAGGTCGAGAATCTTGCCCGGTTCGAGTTTGATTTCGACAAGGTAGAGCGGGCGTTCGGCGTTGCCATATCGGACGGTGCCGACTTGTAACAGCGTCTTTTCGGTCAACATGACCGAGGTGTCCGAGATGGCGTCGCCGCGACCGGAGCGGCCAAATCGGGTCAGGCGCGCCGTGAGGATCGGGTCACGTTTCGGGTCGGGATCGAGCGCGCACAACACCCACGCTCGCGTGTACCATGCCACCGGCACGGAGAGATGCGCCGTTTCCGGCATTCCGTCCAGCGCGGTCCGCGAAAGATGCTCGTCGCATTCCAGCGCCCATTCCCCTTTCATCTCTTTGACCCGCCCCACATCAATCGCCGCATCGCTGACGCGGAAAGGAATGCCCTGGATGGTTCGCCTACCCGGCTCGGCAGAGAAGACGCCGGGCTTGGAGATGAACCGCGTGTCCAACGGAAGGTACGTGGCGTCGCCGTCGGCCAGGCGCGATTCCGATTCGCGGACCTCCATTCCGTCGAAAGTCAGGCTCACCAGACGATTGGTCACGGCGCGGTGGCCGACGTAGTTGCCGTCCAAATAAAACGCCAGTCCCGACGCCTGTTGTCGGACCTCGAATGTGACGAGCCGTTTCGAGGCGGCGGGAAAGGAATCCCAGCGTTTGATGAGGTCTTCCTGCTGTTCGTTGGTGTAACGTTGAAGGCGCGGACGGCTGTAGAGCGGGGCAAGACCGACAAAATGGATGACCGCATCCGGTTGCACAAGATCGGTCACAGTGGGTTTACCCTCGGCGTTTTTGATGCGTCGCTGAAGTCGTTGCGGCTCGATGGTGACGCGGATCGTCTGTTTCGAGTTGTCGGCCAGACCAATCGTGATCGTTCCGGCGGCCTTGTCCGCGCCCAAACAAACAACGGCGCGAATCGTGTCGTCACCGGACCGCAGAGGAACAACCGTCGGCGCGGCCTGGAGCGTGGCGGCCCAACACAGGCTGACGAGGAGCCACTTCATTGTCTCATGCCTACGTCCGCTCCTTTCTAGCGTCTTTTTTGGATAAAGACAAACGTGCCTTTCTTGTTACCGACAACGATGTCGCCAAGTTTCGGGTCACCGCCAATGTGACCGGCCACCACCTGAGTCCCAACGCCGGAGTTGTCGTCCATCAGGTGCGGAATGAATTCGGCGGTCTTGTTCGGGCCGCGGACCAGTTGGAACCAGTACAACACCGCAGGGGCATTTGGCTCCACATCGCCGGTCGGTCCGTGCGCCCAAAAACGTTTGCCGGTCACGATGTCCAGCAAGCCGTCGCCATTCATGTCAAACAGGGTAATCGCGTGGGGCTGGGAGAAACAAACGCCGTGTCGGTTTTCGGCGGGTGTGCTCCCCATGATGGTGTGCTGGATGAAGCTGATTTCGCCGTTCTGACGGGTCTGCTCCCACCAGACGAGACCGTATCGGTGACAATGAACGGCGGTGATGATGTCGTTGAGGCCGTCGCCGTTCACGTCGTAGGCGTACATCTGCGCGCCTTCTGCGGCGAATT
>CAZISE010000004.1:129048-131082 GCA_964541945.1 uncultured Verrucomicrobiota bacterium | reverse complement strand
GATTCGCCGTCCACCACGTCGAACACCTGATACGACGGCCAGTGTCCTTCCTTGCCTTTCGGGTTCAGATACAATGTCGCCGGTTTGTTCGGCAGCCCGATAATGAGGATGTCCGGCCATCCGTCGCCATCAAAGTCGTACACAAAGGTGAAAAAGTTGTCCGAGTAGGCGTTTTTCTTTCCGAGGGCGCCCTCGAATCCTTCGATCACAACCTCGGTGCCGTCCTCCTTCTTCAGTTTGAAACTGGCCGTGGCAGGGCGATACTCGTGGCGTTTCTTGAAATCGGGGCCTTCATACCAGAATGGCCCCGACGCGACATCCATCTTGCCGTCGCGATTGAAGTCGCCGAAGTCAGCGCCCTCGCTCCAAAACTTGTCGGTGATTTGAATCCGTTCGAACTCCTGTTCCGCCGCCTGCGCCGCCCACGCAAACGCGCACGCCAGCATGATGATCCTGCATTTCATGATGATTCCTTTCGCTATTTAACCAACCGCACACAGAACGCCCAACCGAGGTTGTTCTGCGTGATTTTCAGCATCAATGTGTTGACGCCCGGTCGCAGCGTCACATTCACCTTCTCCTCCCCCGGCGTCAGCGGCCGAGCGACATTCCGCGCAAACACCGGCTGACCGTTCCACCAAACCTTCACGCCGTCGTCGCTGCCAATCTCCAAGCGGGCGGGCTGTTCCTTGTCCGACAAAACCCGCGTCCGCGCGTACGCGACACACTGCTCGCCATCGCCCAACGCCTTCTGTAAATCCACCGGCGATTCCGCAGGCAGAGCTTTCCATCGCACCGCCCCGACTTCCTCCGTCTCCGGCGGAAACACAATCTCGAACAACTGGCTGAAATTCTTCCCCTCCTGACGGTATGGCCCCGCCACCTCCCAGTTGGTCAGCCATTCCGGTTTCGCCAGCGCTTCACGAAGCTGGCGCGCCGCCTCGGCCGCCTCCGCGCCCACCTCAACATCCTCACACAACGACAACGCCATCTCCAACGCCTCCGCATCCCGCAACGCCGCCAGACCGGCCAACACCAGTCTCTTCTCCTCCGGACCTTTCGCCAGCGCCAACAACTGACGGAACGACGCCGCGCCCTTTGACAGGCGCGCCGCCGCGCGAAACGCCAGCGCCCGCACGGTGGCATCGTCACTGACCCGCGCCAACTCAATCAACTCCGGCACCAATTCCGGGTCGTTGGTCCCGCACAACGCCCGCCCACCCACCCGCCGCAACACGACCCGAACCCGCGGGTCCACCAGCCCACCGCAGACCGGCAACAACGCCCCGTCGTTTCCCTCCGTCAGCGCCGCCAGAACCGGTTCAGCCGCTGACCGGCTTCGTTGACAAACCTGGTGCAACGCCTCCCGAAGCGTTTCGTTTCCTGTTTCCAGATACAATTTCATCATCGGCCCAACGGTCGCCGGTTCCGCCCGTTGCGCCAGTGTCCGGGCCAGTTCCTTCTGCAATGGAGGCGACGCCAAATCCGCCACCATCGCGGCACCGACATCGCCCCGCCGCAACTCCAACAGCGCCTGACGCGCCGCCGTCTCACCGTTGGCCGCCGCTTCGGCCAACAGCCGAACGACAGAGGCGTCGCCGAGCGGTCCCAACGCGCGCAACGCCGCGGCCCGCACCTCGGTATTGGCACTGCGCGCCAACGCCACCACCGACGGCATCGCGACGGGATCACCCCGCCGCGCCAACAATCCCAAAAGCGCCATCTGCACCGGCGACGACACCTTTGGCAGCAGCGCGGCAAGCCTCCGGGTGTCATGAAAATCGTGTGCCGCCTGCATCGCGGCGGACTGCGTGGCAGGATCGTCGCCGGCAAGACCGTCGGTAATGAGTGCGCCCGCGCGCTCACCAGCGGCGTTGATACGGGCGACGTACTCGGCGCAACGGATGTGCTCCGGCGAGGCGGCGACCAACCACAAGATGATGGCCAGCGTGTTCATAGCTGCCACGGGGGACGATGCGGGATGTCCAGGAGGGCATTGGCTTCGTCGTCGCCAACGAACTGTTCTCGCGCTGG
>CAZISE010000004.1:0-128948 GCA_964541945.1 uncultured Verrucomicrobiota bacterium | reverse complement strand
GGATGTCCAGGAGGGCATTGGCTTCGTCGTCGCCAACGAACTGTTCTCGCGCTGGGTCCCATTGGAGCGGGCGTTGAAGTTGTTTGGCAATGCCACCGAGCAACAACGCGCTAACGCTACGGTGCGCAACGGCAATGTCGCAGATCGGACGAAGCCGACTGCGAACGCAATCGAGGAAATTGCCGGAATGACTGTCCGCCCGATAGAGATGGACCTCCGCGGGACAAAGCGGCTCGCGAACAATGTCCGGCGGTTCGGACACCAGTGCGTCCCGATCCACCGCAATACGGCCATGCTCGCCGACAAAACAGACGCCGCCATTGCCCCCAACTTTTTCGCCGGGATACGGCCTGCCGTACACTGTGACACCGCTGGCGTAGCGGTAACAGGAGCGCCCGTTTTCGACCCAAAGTTTCACCGGCCCGGTCGCGTCGGCATCGGCGCCCCACTGGACAATGTCATAGTGGTGCTGCCCCCAGTTGAGTTCGCCAATGTCGAAGCGGTGCGGCCCGGTATTGCCATCAAACGGGAACATCGGCGCAGGACCGAGATACAAATCCCAGTCGAACCCGTCGGGCAACGGTTTTTCGGGCGCAAACGTTTTCGGCCAGGCAATCGCGCCGCCGTCGCGCCAGGCATAAATCTCCTTCAACCGTCCGATGCGCCCACTGCGAACCAGTTCGCAGGCGAGCCGAAATCTGCCGCCATACTCGCTGCGCTGTTGCGTGCCGGCCTGATAAATGCGGGCATATTGCCGAACGGCAGCCAGAACCGCCTGCGATTCGCGAATGGTAACGGCGGTCGGTTTCTCGCAATACACATCCTTGCCGGCCTCGACGGCGCGCACGCTCATCACAGCATGCCAGTGGGCGGGAGTGGCAATAAGAACAGCGTCAATATCGGCGCGTTCGAGCACCTGACGAAAATCGGCATACGCTTCACACACGTCGCGCCCGTAATGCTGGTTGAGACGTTGTTTGGCCCGTTCGCGTCGGTCGCGCCAGACATCGCAGACGGCAAGGACCTGGATATCACGGCGGGCGGCGTACCCGCCGGTGAGATAGGTCCACGCCCCGCCAAACAAATGTCCCCCACCCTGTCCACCAACGCCAATGAATCCCATCGTAACGCGCTCGCTCGGTGGACGCACTCCGCCGCGACCCAACGTCGCCGCCGGCACCATCAACGGCGCGACAGCCGCGCACCGAAGGAATTGCCGTCGGGAGAGATTCACCGTGATTTCTCCCTTGTCTGGAACACAAACGGCGCCGTGCGGCTGAACTCCAGCCAGCGTTGCTGAAGTTGCTCCGCGGACGGCGCGCCGGCGTGGATGTAGAGGCCGTATCGGAGTTGGAGCGGCTTGCCGGGCGCGAGCAACCGCGGCGCGTCGTAGGTCAGCGACGCGCCCATCCACCCGTCGTTGCGGACGTGAAAGACCGTGGGATGATTTGGATTCGCGGGGTGATCCATCAACAGAATACCCTCGGTGGCGGTGGCGGTGATCGGCCCGGAGTAGTCCACCCAGCGGGCCGGTTTCCAGAGGACGCCGGGTTCGTTGACGCCCCCCTCGGAGTTGCGAATGGTGCCGCCGCCGTCCTTGACGCCGATGGTTTTGGCCATGCGAACGCCGAGCAGACCAAACGGGGTTTTGCCGAGCGTGACCTCCTTTTCCGTCGCTTCCAGTTGGAGATCGAGAATCAACACCCACTCGTTGTCGGGCAATAATTGAACACTGGTTCGACGCCGCTCACGCAACAGCGCGCGGCCGTCCCGGCCCATCCACGCATGGAAGGTTTCCACGGCGTCGTCGGCAAGTTCTACAATCCGCTGGTGGACAATCCGCGCGCCGCCGGGGCGGTCTTCCCAGAAGTTCTCGCCGTTGACATCGCGATGCGAAATCCAGATCGAATTGTGATGGCTGTGCGACTCCGGGTCGTGCGGATGCCCCATCCGCGTCAGGCTGCGTCCCGACGGCCCGATCACTGGAAAAACAAACGGGCGGTTCAAGGCAGGCCCGTAATGGTAGCGAGCGATCTCGATGCCATCGCGCTGGAAAGAGATTTGTTGATAAGGTTGCGGCACCGTCTGCAACCGCGGCACCTCGGCGACAGCGGCGGCAATGGCCACCATGACCGGCGTCAGGAGCAATCCGACGACTTTTTTCATCGGGACGGCATGTTACCCGAACCGGTCTGCCGGCGGAAGCCCGTTGATGAACGGGGCGGAAGATTCTTCGGATTGACTTTCCGTCCAATTGGCCATATTCGATTGTGTTGTTGCTGGCGGACTCAAACCAAACCACACCTCTCGAAAGGAGAAGCAGATGAGCAACGGAACCAAACCCGCAGGGGCTGAAAAGAAAATCGCAGCCGGTATTTGTGGCATTCTGCTGGGCGGCCTGGGAGTTCACAAATTCATCCTCGGCTACACTAAGGAGGGTATCATCCAGATCATCATCACCGTGGTGACCTGTGGCATCGGCAGCATCATCGGCCTGATCGAGGGCATCATCTACTTGACCAAGTCCGACGAGGAATTCGTGGCGACCTACGTCACCAACAAGAAGGGCTGGTTCTAACCGTCCGCCGCGCCTGAACAACGTAGATCGCCCGTACGACCTGCCGCGTTCGCAAGAATATCAGAACGCTGTTCGTCTTGTTTTGTCATGAACACCGCTTCCTCCATTACCCGACGTACCTTTCTCAAACGCGCTTCTGTTGTCGCCACCGGTTTCTGGGTCGCCGGGTGCGCCACCCGCGGCTACCAACGCTCACGCGTGATCGGTCCAAACGAAAAACTTCACATCGGCTGCATCGGCATCGGCGGCCAGGGCGGCGGTGTCACCGCCGAGTTGGCATCGTTCGACACCGTGCGAATCGCGGCTCTCTGCGATGTGGATGAGAAGTACGCCGCTCACACGATCAAGAAATATCCCGGTTGTCCTGTTTACAAGGACTACCGCAAGATGCTCGAAAAAGAGAAGGGTCTCGATGCTGTGATGATTGCGACGCCGGATCACTGGCATGCGCCGATGGCGTTGGCCGCCATGCAGCTCGGTAAACATGTCTATGTCGAAAAACCGCTCGCCCACACCATTGAGGAGGCTCGTCTCATGGCCCGGATCGCTCGCCAAACGGGCGTCGTCACCCAAATGGGCAACGGTGGTCATGCGGGAGAAGGCATCCGCCTGACGAAGGAATGGATTGACGCGGGCGCCATCGGCACTGTGCGTGAAGTCCACGTCTGGACCGACCGTCCCGGCAAGTTCTGGAACACACAGGGACGCCGACGTCCCACCGACACGCCGCCCGTGCCTTCCACGCTCGACTGGAATCTCTGGCTCGGTCCCGCCAGGGAACGTCCCTACCATCCCGACTATTGTCCGCGCCAGTGGCGTGGCTGGATTGATTTCGGGTGTGGCGCGCTCGGCGACATGGCCGTCCACAATGCCGACCCGGCCTACTATGCGCTCGAACTTGGCGCGCCCGATTGGGTCGCGGCCGAGACTTCACCGACCAATCCCGATTCATTTCCCGAATGGAGCATCATCACCTATCATTTCCCCGTTTCCAGCCAGGGTTGTCCGGTCACCATGAAATGGTATGACGGCGGCAAAATGCCGTCTCGCCCTGCCGAACTTGAGCCGGACCGAAAACTCGAAGACAATGGCATCTATTTTGTTGGCGACAAGGGCGTCCTCATGGCGGGTGGCTGGTCGGGCACACCGCGGTTGGTTCCCGAAAAGAAAATGCAGGAATTCCAGCGTCCCAAGAAAACCATTCCGCGCAGCATCGGTCACCGTCGCGAGTGGGTTGAAGCCTGCCGCGCTGGACGGCCGCAGGATGCCAAATCCGGGTTCTTTTATTCCGCGCCGTTCACGGAGTCTCTGTTGGTGGGGCTTTTGCCCGTGTTGCTTGGCAAACGCATCCAGTGGGATGGACGAGCCATGCGCGCCAGCAACGCCCCTGAAGCTGAACCATTCATTCGCAAAGATTACCGTCGCGGTTTCGGGCTGCCCGCCGGTATTCGCCGAGCCTGACACATCGGCTGATCGAGTTTGCTTTTTTCCATGTTGACGCGTGTCCGCAAAGAACAACCTCACTTTGTCCTTTCCCACTCGGCACAGGAAGATCAAAAGACAAAGCCAAGCATCTTCGTCCCCTTGGCGTTGTTTCTGTAACCAGTTGATTATCAGTTTGACGCGGCTTTCTATCCCCCCTACTTTCCCCAGTAATGGACAGGGTTAAGCAGTTTGTCTTTTGCCAGAAACTTTGCCCCATTAACTATGCCGGACGACAAATCACATCTGCAAATATCAGCTAGCGACCGGAAGTCGCTGAAGAACGTCGTCTTCAACGTCCGTGGCCCGGGCCCGGTTGTTGTGATCGTTGCTTGGTTGGCCGCGGTGGTTTTGCTTGTTCTTTATGCCACGAGCGTGATCGCTGGTGCTGGCCTCGTAATCCTAGCCCTTTTCATGCAGCAGTATGTTGACTTTCTGGCTCGGCCGCCTCGGAAAGATGAGTAGAGAGTCTATCCATACAGTGGAGCGAACCGCGAACCAGCCGACCGGCCGGGTTGGTGAAGGTGGCGTCTGGGGCGGTTGGCTCGCGTTCGCTCACTTTTTACGTTGGGCGGCATCTAGACAATCGTCAACTGTCGAGGTGGTGCGTCTATGACGGATCACATCAAACGTGCGGGACAATCCACTCGCGAAATAGCCCAAAAGCGATACGAATCGAGGGTGCGGTTTGTGTTACTGATGACAGGAATTGCGCTTTTGGTACTAGTGCTGATTTCTGGATCGAAGGTCCTTGGGGTTGGCGGTTTTGGTGTCTTGGGGTTATTCGTTCTTGTCAGGCTGATAATGGATTATACCAAGGCCGAGGCGAGGCGGATGATGAGGGAGGAGCGCAGGGCGATTCGAGGAGCGCGAGCGGAGGAGAGAATAGGCTCCATTCTCGATAGTCTAGGAGAAGATTATTTTGTTCTTCATGACATCGTTTCACCGTATGGTAACATTGACCACATTGTCATTACCAAGCAAGGTGGGATATTCCTGATCGAGACAAAAGCACATGGAGGCAAGATATTCGTAGTAAGCGGGCAACTGCTTGTAAATGGGCATGAACCTGAGAAAGATTTTATCGCTCAGGCGCTCAAAAACACCTATTGGTTTAGGGACACCATCAAGGCTGTAATCAATGCCGAGCCGTGGGTTACGCCTATCGTTGTTTTCACCAACGCTTTTGTTGAGCGTACCCCTCCTGTCAAGGGTGTAAGAGTCATTAACAAGAAATATCTGCTGAACGTTCTACAGCAGTCTAATTCATGGGTACAAAACTTAGCGGTATGGGAAAGTAGAGAGAGAATACGTGAAGCGTGCTTTGGTCACTAGGGGGACTCCACCATAAATTGAACCACCCAACACGCGGCTTATGCGCATGGCGTTCCGTCTGAAATTATTCCTTCTCGCTCAACGCCTGCTGCGCGAGGCGGGACAGGGTATCATTGCAATTCTCAGGCGTTCTTGGCCCGGCATTTGACGCCGGGGACCGAGGCAAAATCCGCGTCTTGCGTCCACAATACGGCGTGATGCGCGCGCCATCGCGAGGATGACGCTGTCCGCCAACAGCAGCTTCAAATCCACGCTGAGCTTGGCGGCGGCCAGCGCCAGCTTGGTGTCAAGCGGCACGATCTGGCCCTGTGGCATCCGGTGCCGCAGTCTGACGAGCGGCATTCTCGTCGCGTTGCTGGAGCACGCGCTTGAACACTTCAAACACCGACAATGACAGCACCACCAGGCGGCGCGTGTCTTCGATGGGCCGGGCAAAGAAGCCTGTATTCGGACCGTTGACGAAATACTCCAGCCAACCGGAGGAATCCACCACGTTCACCAGCGCTTGCCCGCACGCGGCACGGACGTGTCCAATCTCTTCAGGAACCCACGCATCTTCTTCAAGTTTCGCCATGGAATGAACTCGATCCGGTCCTGGTAGTGCAATACCTGCTCTTCTCCCCTGGCTCCAGGTTCAGAGCCTCCCGGATGGATTACGGGATCACCACCGGATATTTCGGCGACAGTGTGACCGTTCCCATATCGTTCCTTTTCGCGTAAAACGAAAGCGGTATCGTTCCCAACCGTCAATCCGCCGGCTATTTTTTCTCCGCCAACGTCTGCTGCGCGAGACGGGCCATGGTGCCGTCGCTTTGGCGGGCGCAGTTCTCCAGCCAGCGGCGGGCTTTGCCATCGGTATCGCCACAGCGATACAGGGCGCAGGCGGTCAACAAATCCGCAATCGTGGGGGCCGTTCCATCGGTCGCGTCGAGCAGTTCCGCCAACACGGGGATCGCGGCGGGATCGCCGAGACGACCGAGTGTCAGCGCCAGCGAACGGCGCAATTGAAAGTCCGTTTTGGCCTCCTTGGTTTTTGCCAGTTCCAACAGCAACGGCGTGGCGCGACGGTCGCGCGTCAGTCCGATGGCACGAATGATGCCGCAGCGGCCTCCGTTGGCTTTGGAGGAACGCGCGACAGGAATCTTGTCATCGCGCAACGCCTCCAGCAGGGTCGGCACGCCGGTGTTGTCGCCCATCGCCGCCAACACGTGCGCATAGATTGTTTTGTTCATGCCTCTTGCTTTCTCATACGCTTTCCGTAACAACGGCAACGCGATGTCCGGACTTGCCAGCAACACTTCGGCATCCTTGTATTCGTTGACCACATTGGCCACGGCGTCGCGCACGCGATCGGCCGGGAGCGGATAGGAATCGCGGTCGGTCAACACCGAGGCGCTGAGGTTGCCGATCTCGATCAGATGTTTTTGGAGCGTTTTCACGTCCACGGCGCGCGGTGTCACATTCGCTTTTGTCGCCATGGCGGCCGCCACGCCGGCGGCATAGCCGAGGTTGTGCTGGTCGGGTTGCATTCGGGTGATTGGCATCACATCGCGGTGGGCGCTCATGGCCAATCCGACGACCAAGATGCCCTCCAGTCCTTGCGGCAACAGGCAGCGGTACGGGATGTTCGCCCAGAATTTTGTCCGCCGTTCGGGCATGGTGAGGGTGAAGTAGGGATGAATCTGGTAGCCGTGGCTGTCGTAGTCACTGGAGGCCAGCGTCACGGTGTCGGGGAACGTCCGTTGATTCATTGAGTCAAGCCAGTCCAGAGTGAAATCCCCCACAATCCGGCGTCGTTCCCGGCTTGAAATCACCGTGCCGAGATCAAAGCCGTGTGTGTATTGTTGCAGTTTGCTGCGCATCAACATCCGCACGTGCAGCGGATCGGCATCGTCTGTGCCGGGGATATCGCCGTTGACGTAGGAACGCCCCGGCGTCCGCAACGGCACGTGCGAGTTTTGCAACGCGTAGTCTTCCTCGACAAAGACGTACCGGGCACCGGCCGCGATGGCGATGTCGGCGTTGCCCGTCGCGTCCACCACCACCGGCGCGAGCACCACGCCACGCCCGTATGGCGTCGCCACGACAATGCCTTTCACGCGGTTGCCCTCCAGGATGGCACCGACGCCACTGCATCCAAACCAGATGTCGGCGCCCGCCTTGCGCAACTCGCGCCGATACCATTCCATTCGCACCTCGGTGGGGTTGGCCGGCACCGTGGTGGTGAAGCCGACACGATTGCCGCAATAGTAGCCGGCAATACCGCCGATGGTGCCGACGCCGCCCAGACCGCCGGCGTACTCCACCACCAGTGTTTTTGCCCCGCGCCGCGCCGCGCCGATGCCGGCGGGTGCGCCGGCTGTGCCGCCGCCGACCACGACCACATCATAGGCGCCGAGCACTGGTAGATCGCGTTCGGCTTGTGTCACCGAGCGTTGTTCCGCCGAGGGACGCAACGGGGTCAGCGGTTCCATGATCCGTCCACGCGATTCCGACCGTGGCGCAGCGACTGCCACGCGTAGGTCCGATCCCCGTTTCGCCTGTCGCGCCTGTTCTGCCGCGGCAACGCCGAGTTTTTCGCCTTCGCGCATGGTTGCGAGCGGGCGCGGTTGCTCGGTCAGCACCAGCAGACGCGGTTCGGCACTGGTCACTGTTTGGGGAAAGAGCAGGAACGGCATTTCCGGGGAATAAAGTTGCGAATCGTTGTAGGTCAGGTCGCGCGCGGCCTGTTCGAGTTTTGCCCGGGCCGACCAACTGGCGTCGGGCAAATCCAGTTTCAGCGTGTATTCAAACCATGCTACCGTCGCCGCATCCACGGGTGGGGTTTTCCAAACCGCCGGGAGGACGCCGGTGAAGCCCACCGGCAGTTTGCGCATGGTGGCGCCCGGCCCGTTTGTGGCGATCACCGTCCAACGGACCGTCTGAGGTCCCGCGCGAAACTCGCTCGCGGTGGCGCCGGCTTGTCGTGCCAGACGCGCGTTGACGGTGGCGTCAATGACAACTTTCGCCAAAATGGCTTGTCGTCCCGCGCGATTGTCCATCACGATCCCTGATGGTTTGCCATCGGCATCGGCAATCAGATCGGTGGCGTAACAACTGTACCAGACCTCGACGCCCGCTTCGGCCAGTGTCTGGTCCAGAACGCGTTTGACCTGCAACGGATAGGCGAACCGTCCTGATGTCGTCGCCGGCGATTTCTCCCCCGCATCCACAATGATCTCGCCGAGCAACATCCGTTTCATTCCCGGCGCTCTTTCGAAGCGACACCGAAGATAGCGCGCCTGGCCGTCCAACGGAACCCGAAGGGTGGTTTTCTCCTCGACGCCTGCCTTGCCACAGGGACGCCAGGTCTTTCGATCCGCGCTGGCTTCGACCACCATTTGTGCCACCGCGTAATCGCGTCCTGAAAAGACCTTCGCTTCGACTCCTCGAATCGGGATCACCTTACCCAGGTCCAGCTCAATGGTGACATCCTCATCGTCATACTGGACACTATGTTTGGCGGGATCAGACCACAAACCGTCTGCCAGCAACGATGGCGACGGCGTTTCCTTGTGTTTCTCGGCGGACACGCGATTCGCCTTGTAGCTGAACGGCGCGCCATGCGCTTTTTCCCCCACCGGGGCAAACACTTTCCGCGCCAGGTCCGTGTCGGGCGTCTCGCCTTCCTCCAGCCATACCCGCAAGGTACCCGCCAGATCGTCGCCCAAGTACGGGCGTGGCGCGACGATCGCCACTTTCGCGCCTGCCTTTGCCGCCGCCAGGGCTGCTGCCGCGGCGCCGCTGGAGCCGCCAGCGACAACGACATCCACCTCGCTGATGACCGGGATCTGGCAAACCGCCTCACGGATTGCCTGCTCGACGGCAAACACTTGTACCGCCACCAAACCAGCAAAGATTAGACTGATTGTTCTCATGTTTTTCTCCTCAACCATCATCACACCGGTCGTTCGAGTTTTTGATCAAGTGCCAGCAGCTTGGCGCGAAGCGCGCCGTACTCAACGTCCTGAACGGATACGTCGTTCTTCAACGCCAACGCCGCGGCCACACCGGCGGACTCGCCAAGAATCATCCAGACCGGCTCCATGCGAAGCGAGGTCATCGCGATGTGGCTGGCGGAACAACAGACCGGCACCAGCAGATTATCACATTCGCTCTTTGTTGGCGTAATGGCACGGTACGGAATCTTATAAATACCTTTGTGGCGGTCGTCGAGGTAAAGAATGGAGAATTCACCACCCTGGAGCGCGACCTTGCCATCGAGAGGGAACGTCGCATACGGCCAGTCGTCCACGCCGTACGACGCCAGCCCAACGGAATCCGACGGATCAGTGGTTCCTTCGAGGTCTTTCTGTGTCAGGACATACGCCGATTTCATGCGGCGCGCTTCCCGCACATACAACTGGTGCGGCCAACCGCTGGTCTCGTCAAACTCACCAGGCTTGAAGCCGACGGTAAGCGCCTGTTTCTTCAAGTTGGCCGGCACGACCGGATCGGTCCGCATGAAATGCGTGATGCCGGCCATGAATTCCTGGTGAAACTTCCAGATACGCGCCCGCGTCGGCCAATCGCCATCGGGATACTCGGCGTTGCAACCGAACACTGTCGGCGCCCAGAGGCAGCGGCTCAGGTTGCCCGCGCCGGGTTTATGAATCGCGCCGCCTTCCGGTTCGTACACCCCCAGCTTGCGCATCCGTCGGCCAATGTCCATCTTCACGCCCTTTTGAAAACCGCGTCGGTACAGCTCGAACATGCGCGGATCGTAGTCATCGGGCGGCTCGATGGGCAGGCCTTTGCCGTCGAAACAGAACTTCCAACGGAACCCATACCCCATCGTCAGCTTATCGGCGCTACCGAGCGTCCCCATTGTCCGGTCTTGCAAGAGCGGGATCAGTCCGCTGTCCGGATCGCCGGGTTTGTTGTACGGGTCAATGTCATAGACCGCCAGGTTGGGTCGCACACCGGCGAGCGATTCGCCGTAAGTCTCCGTGGACTCCCGCCCGAATGTGTACGACACTCCGGCCTTCGCCATCAGATCGCCTTCGTAGGAGCAATCAATAAACACGCGCGCTGACACCGTCAACGCCCCGACCTTTTTGGCTCTCGGAATCGGACACCCCAACCGATCCGGCGGCGCGTCATCCAATTCGAGGGCGCGAATGCGCGTGCCTTCGCGGTGGACAATGCCGAGCCGGTGCTCATAAATGACCGTAACGTTGTGCTGCCGCACCAACTCCTTGAACGACTTGCGATATTGCAGGTCGGTGAGGCCGTCTTTGAGGATTTTTCGGGTCGTCCCACCAACGGCCTGGGGGCGTCCCCAATCAATGTGACAAAGTCCGCCGCCCGTCATGCCGCCCAGCCACCGCCCCGGCTCGACCAGCACCACCCGACATCCTTCCCGTGCCGCGGCCACCGCCGCCATCACGCCGCTGGCGGTGCCGCCGTACACGCACACGTCACTGGTTATGTTTGGGGGCGCGGCGCGCGTTCGCAGGGCGGTTCCCAGCAGAGCGCTGCTGGTCAGCACAATGAACTCGCGCCGATGAAGTTTCATTTCAGAGCTTCGACGATGCAGCGAGCAATTTCCTTCGCCAGAACTTCCGAGCCTTTGGCGGTGAAGTGCGGGTTACCGGGCTGTTGAATCTCGGCAATGCGCGGTTTGGCGAACGCCCAGAGGTCGTGGACCTGAACGCCCTGCTGTCGCATCACTTCGACGGCGATGCGATTGTATTCCAACTCAGAGTCTTTGACGTAGTGATGCAGGTCCGCCGACACCGGTGTGGTGGTGGCGAAGATCAACTCCGCACGAGGCACCCTGGCGCGAAGAAGGGCCACGATTTTGGTGAGGTTCTGACGGTATTCTTCCGGCGAGACACGGTGATGGCCGCCATTGTCGGGACACGCATACTCGCCCTTTTCGTTGATGTTTTTGCCGGGACTGAATTCGTACGACAGGTCGTGCAGGCCATGATTGAAGTAAATGACATCCCAGTGCCCGTTTCCCAGCCATTTTTCGATGTTCGCCAGTCCCACGGCAGAACTGCCGCAATTCTGCGGCGGACGATGCACATTTACCTTCTCCGCCAGTTCTTTGCGCACGGCGAGTGTGTAGCCGATGGAAACCGAATCGCCGATGAGCAACACGCGCGGCAGGCCCGGTTCATCGGCCACTTCCGCATAGGCGGGGTCGGGACGCTGGAATTTTCGATTCGGTTTCATCGGTGGTTTGGGGATGAACTTCGTAAGTCCTTCGATGGCGAGCACCAGGCCGGGGTCGGAGAGATCGCCGGGTTTTGCCGCCATCCGACCCACCCGGTGGATGACGGAGCCGGGAATGACGAGTTTCCCCTTCTCTACTTTGACCTCGGCGGTAATGTCCACCGGGGTCGTGCCGGCGAGGTCCTGAGCCAGGATGCGTTTGCCAGCAAGGTCGTTGGTGGCGATGAGGGTGAGGCTGGCGTATTCGCCGAAGATGCCGATGGGACGATTGAGCGTGTGCACTTCCAGCGTCACGTCGGCGCGCGGAATGGCCACGTCTTTGTTGTCCAACACGCGCCCGATGGTGGCGATGGCGATTTCGCCGTCGGTGTGACGTGAGCAGAGCACGTAGGGCGCTTCCTTGCCGTCGGGCACGGTCACGGTCGGTAACGGCAGGCCGCCGCGGGCGATGCGGGCGGGAGCGGGCTTGCTCTTCCCATCGGTAAATGTGTTGGTATCAATGAGAAACTTGTCGCCCTTGTAGATCGGCTGAGCAATGCGGTGCCAGCGGACAGCGCGCGTGACTTCGTCCATGCGGCGTTTCACGTTTCGGAAATGTTCCGGGAAGAAAGGATCGGGCTTGCCGTTGGGCATGGGGCCGGTCAGCGGGTGGCGCATCACGCCATAGCAACACCCCAGAGCCGCGCCGATATAGACTTCGTCCTCGCAATTACAAAGACGATGGTCGTTGGGATCTTCTCTGGTGAGAAATGCGGCAATGCGTCGAATGGTTTCCGGGATGGAGACGGAAATGTGCACGTCATAGGTACGGTAAAGGTCACCTTGTGTGCCGAACTCGATCCACACGTCGGGCGCCACTTGGCGCACTTTCGGGGTGACCTTGAATTTCCAGAGCGGTTTACCGGGCATACCAATTCCCCAGTCCACCTTCCAGTTGCGGACGCCGGCTTGTTGGGACCAGGCGAGGCGCTCGCACCAGTAGGTTTCGCTGTCAATGGGCAGTTCCTCCACGTTCGGGCGGGAGTTGCAAATCCACAGGCCGAGGTCGCGCCAACCTCTGGCTTTCACGTCCTTGCATAACTGGGCCAGTCGCTCGGCAGGCGTGCCCTTGTAGGATGGGAAGCGCCCGCTATCGAGTTCGATGCTGCCGCGATGGGGATCGTTGTGCCCGCCGCCTAACGGAAAGTCAAAGGCGTCGTCTAGTAGGAATGTCAGGTCGCCGCGCACTTCGGGATAGAACGACAGCCAGTTCTGGTTCGACCCCTGTCCGGACAAATTGGCCTCGATCATCGCGTCGGCCTGCAGGTTCGCGTTGCTGTAGCTGGCAACAAACCCCTGCGCGTTCCAGGTGCAGAAATAATCCGGCGCCGTGCTGGGCGTTTCCGGCACAAGGTTCGGTTCGGCGATGGCCTGTGTGGCAGCAAGCAAGAGAGGTATAAATGGACTCATGTTTCACCAATGATCACGGTTTGTTTGTTTGATTGGTTTTTTGGTATCATCCCATTCAGACGGCGCTCAATCATGCCTTGTGTTTCCTTGAGTTTGAAAATCTGTTCCGGCGCATACCACTCGGACAAACCGGCGCCACCCAGCGCCGCTTCCATGTCGTGGGCGGCGGCTTTCGCTTCGCGCATCCAACGACGGTAAGCCTCGGGATTGTCAACGACCTTGGCCGCTTGCGCCGCCGCCGCCGTGCATCGGCACGCTGCCGCCATGAAAGCCGATTGTTGCCGCAGGCTTTGATTGAAAAAGTTCCGGCTTTGTTCTGGCAACCGGGGCGCAAGCGCCGCGCAGCGATCTGCCACCGCCTGAAAGCGTTCGGCAGCTATGGAGCAACCAACAATGACCGCATCAATTTTGGACTCGACTCCGTTGTCGGCGGGCACAATGCGGTAGTAGCCGATATCACGATCATCGAGCGGCGGTTTGCCGTCAATCGGGCCGCGCATCAGTTCCCGCGCGGCCCTGGCGAGGCGTAGGTCCTGGAAGATAAACTGCCGCTGGAAACCCGGCAGGTCTGACCGGCGTTGCTGCCAGTAGGCGGCAAAATAATCACGATACAACTGCGCCACTTGCGGGCCGCAAGCCGTGCCCCAGTAACGTTGGCAAAACTCCTCGACAAACTTGTTGGAATCGTACGTATCAAAGTCCCACATCATTCGCGCGTGGGCGGAGAGCGTCAGCGGGAACTCACGCGTGTTGCCAGAGTTGATGACGGAGAAGACCATGTTTGATCCCGATTGGCGAACGAGCCGGTAGTTCTGCTCCATCTTCCACGGCCCTTCCCCATCGGCGAGGTGCGAGCCGGTCTCGGTGAATTGGGCGTTGAAGTAGTAACCCACCATCCGGTGAGCTGGCACGCGGCCCTGGCGAATGTCGGCAGCGGGGAAATGGTCGCGGCGCGCATTAACGAAATTCCAAATCAGACTCGGTTCTTCCGGCGGCTGGAGCAAGCCGGCCGCCAGATAGTCGGAGCACTCGTCGTAAAACACGGCGCGCATCAGCGGATGTTTGTTGCCGGTGACACGCTTCAACAACGCCACTTGCCGTCGCATCATCTCGCCCACAATGCGTGCCCGACCCACCGCGTCCGGCGGAGCGTCGGGAAATGTCTTATAGAACCCTTTGTCGCCATCGCCGCGGAACCCGATCATCCACAGCATCTCCAATTTCTCCCGCAGAATCAGGCGAATATGCGCCTCCCAGAATTGCTCCAACGCCTCGACGTTGGCCAGCGTGAGCGCGGGCGCTGGCTTCTTCCCGCGCGCGTTCCAAAACTTCTCCCAGTTCCTCAACGACGCGCCAAACGGCGCCATGTGCGTCGTCGTCAGCGCCAAGCCCCGTTCGCGTGGGATCGCCACTTTCCGCAACCCTTGTTCGCTCAGTTCACCAATGTCCACCATGTTCAGTTTCAACCGTAGCATCGTTTCGGCGAGCAAATTCCAGTGTGCGGCGTAATCCTTCTGGATCCACGGTGTCAACAGATCCGTGTCATTCGGGAACCACGCGCGCCAAGCGACCTGGGGCGCGGGCCAGTGCAGGTTCGTGTCGCGCGGCACTTCAATCGTGCCGCGGCGGGACGGTTTCCAGTCCGCCCAGAACCACCACGGCGGCACATCGAGGAACCGGTCGCTGAAACTGTAGATGGCGTAGATCATGCCGCGCACGTCGGTGCCTTGCAGCACCACGCGGTTACCGCACACCACAATGGAATGCGCCTCCGTACCCGCCCCGTTGCGAATAACTTCGATGACGGGCGTTGTGGAATCCGACGGTAGCCGGTCCAGTCGCGGCGAGGACTCGCCGAGGACCCAGTTCAAATCGCGTTGCAAATCGGCCACCGCCCGCAGCACCGGCCCCGGCGCGGCAGGACTCACCACCACCGGCACGCCCGGCGGCAGTTGCAGCGGCTCAGCAGCGGCCAGTGCAGCCGACATTGCAAGGACTAAGCTGACGACCTGATTCATAGTATTTTGCCGTGCCTGCCAGTGCCGTTGTGTGGCCGGGTAGAACCGATTCGCGAGTGACTACCACTGGCTGAAACAGTGTGGTGTTGTACTTCTTCCACAGATGGTTTTCCAGCGTCTGGCGGTCGGCTTCTGAAAGCAGCGTGCTGTAGATGACGATCTCGCCGAAGTCGCCATACCAACTGTGATCCTCGAAGTCGCGGTCGGAGGCTAGTTGTTTGACGACAGTATCCTTGCCGGCGACAAACGAAATGACAACAAATCGGGTGCGAACTTGCTAAGCGCAGGATCGCAGGGAAAACCGTTGAACTAGACCTTCCCGTGCTTGAACATTCCCAGCTCGATGATGCTGTCAGTCCAGCGGACGCTGACGTGGAAATGCCGCTTTGTAATCGAGTCGTCATGGCGCATGGATTCGATAACGGCTGCCTTTGGTGGTGGTGAAGACGATCGTATTTCCTTCGATGCGATAGGGAACGTCCTGCGACCGATTCGCACCCACGCGCACGACCTTGCATGATTTCCCCGCCCACGGATTCCAGACACGGCATTCGCCCCCCACCTCACTGGTGAGATCAATATGGGACACCACACCCTGGTGGTACGTGCTTGAAACGAGGAATGCGCCGAAAGCGCGCAGGTTCCTGAATGCGGCATCTTTGTCGGGAATCCAGTTTGGGAAGACACGGATCGTCTGGTCGTGACTTTGCAGGAGCATCGAGTGGATGGCCTCGATGGCACCGACCGATTCAAGGCCGTGCACGGGCGGAACAATTGTGAGGTTGTTGCGCAATCGAACGTGATCATTACGGTCATCGTAAGGTTGCGTGCCGGCCAACAATCGTTTCCAGTTCGCAACAACCTTCTCTGCCGGATATCCGCAGCGGACCGCCTGTGTGTAAATCTTGGGGAAGCAGTTCGCTTGGAACCAGGAGGCTTTTTCTGTCTCCGGACACAGTGCCTCCACCGTGTTTCGCGCAATGGCAAGCAGTGTCGGTTCCGAGCCGAGACTGATGGTTTCCGACGGGAACACGGGCATCAACACATCGCTGTTGTCGCCGGCGCCGCCCAAGCTCATGCGTTTACGGTTTTCCGCTTCCTTGAACAACCGTTTGCCATTTTCTTCGATTGTTGGATAGGCGCTGAGGTGTTTGACATAACTGTGCCAGCGCGCCTTCCGTTCATCGCTGATGCGAATGACCTCTCCGCCCGAACGTTTGCCTTCAAGCTGCGGATGAAATTCCAGCAGGAAGCTGAAGATGCGCCGCACGAACGACAAATCGGTGATGGGGTTCATGTCTTTCTGACCCTCGCGAGCGCCGCTGTCGTTGATGACCCAGCGCGCATTCGCCGCGTCCCACACCAGGTTGTCTTCCCAAAAGACCGCCAACTCCTTCAGAAGCGGCCAGACCTTCTCCAACAAGAACCCCTCATCACGAGTGTATTGGTAATGCATCAGGAAATTGAGCGCAGCCAACGAGGCATTGCCCTTCATGTTAAGCGTGCGGGTGTCGGTGAACCCCTTCCAGGCGTGCGCGTTGACGCCGAACAATACGCCTTTGGTACCGTGTTCCTGAGCCAATTGTCGTCCGGCAGGGAGAAGCCCCAAAATAACGTCGTAATACGGCAGGGCCAATTCCGGACGATTGGCGGCATACACGCCCCACCACACCGATTCAAAGTTGTAATCGAGAGTATATTTGTTGGCCCAGCAAATCGGGCCGTCCAGATGCCATGGCCCCGCCAACCCCGGTGCCACATGCCCCTGCCGACTGGCACACCCCAAAGTGTACAGGGCACCGTAATAGAACCGCTCCAACAGATCGTCATTCAGGATAACAGAAGACTTGGACCAGAAACGATCCCACCAGGCCAAATGCTCTGCCTGCCATTCTTCGATGCGCCGATCTGTAAGCCCGGCCATCATCGCTTGCGCCTCGACAACATGATTGTCCGCCTCATAACCGCCGGTCACCACGGTGACAATCCGCAGAACCTTACCCGATGGAACGGTAAACTGCGCGCGGGAGGAACTCTTGCCATCGGTGGTGCAAACCGTCGGGTTCGCTCCCAAAACGCGAGTGGCCATGGCAACCGATGACCGAAACGGTTGTCGGGCGGTTCCGATCACCCCGTTGATCTCCCGCGTGGACCAGAGAATGCCATCGCTGGTTCCTGCCTGCGTGCGCATACCGCGCACGTGAGACCACAGTTTCAGCTCGAAATCCAGAGAACTGCCGTCCGCCGTCCAAATTTCAACCACCAGAACATTGGCGGTGTCCGCCGTCCAGGAACGCATGTGTACGGTGGTACGTTGGAGTGGCAAGGTCGAGCGCACTTCGGCACGATAGATGTCTTGCTCCTGCCGGTAACTAGCCCGTTCGCCAGCCATGCCGGGAAAAACGATGGTCAGCCCGCCCAGACCGCGGGCGGATTGGCTCAGGTCGCTCTTGGAGAGATAAAATGTTTGCCCGGTCCATGTGCCGCCAACGGCAACAGCGATATCACCATTGCCCATCAGCGGGCCATCCGGGATTCGGTAGGCTTTGATGGCGGGATCCAGCGCGCCAACCGTTTCGGGCGGTGACGTATAGATGCCGACGTAACGGGAGAGCACGGCGCGAGCATCCAATGCCACCTCTTGGGCCTGGCTCATGAGGACTGGTGAGAAATAAATTGCGTGTAGCAGAAGCAGGAAAACGCCCCCTGTGGGAATAACGTGAATGATAGAAATAGAAATTTGTTTCATTGTAGTTCTGATGGGAAAAACAAAGTCGGTTGGAGGCAGCATGATCTGTCACAAGGCAAGCCATGCACAAACATCCCCAGCACAAGCCAACGCACAGCCGTCTCACAGTCCTGTACCAACGCTGTAACCTCATTCCCAACCATCGGCTCCCCCAACGGGTACGCGCCACCGACAGGGACACGCAGGCCTGCGATGCCCTTGCCCGTGCGACGGTCCGCTCTCGGTACTTCGCGTCCCCCTACCCCATCCGGCAAGAACGCCCTCTCGCACGCCGATTGCAGCGCGGTCACCTCGACAACATCCTGTACAATACTCCGCTTAAATTGACCAGCGCGCCATTGCGCCAAGCCGATCTGTTCCCTGTTGTGTCGAGTGGTGGCACTGGTTGAACCGAACGGCCAACGAGGGAAGATGGCCCCTCTGACCAACTGTCTGGATGAGAGTGCCCAAACCTTTGCCGATTTGCATCGCTGTCGTTGAAACATCAAAGTCTTCGTCCAGGACCTCAGACAGCCCCCTCGTTGGCAGAGATTCTCAGATACAACGCCCGCATGGCGCGATGGCAGGTCTGACCAACGCGGCTGATGTAGCTGCTGTTGCGTTTCTGCGCGTTCCCGAGCCAATGGGCCTACAGTTTCACTCGGTTGCCCACACGGCGGCGAACAGTGTTGTGGCCGCGGCTGGAGTTGCGCTGTTTGCGGTAGGGTCATGGAACAGACGGCGCTCATATCACAGAGAGAAGTGCAAATCCTTAAAATCGATTTACCATCGGATCGCTGCTCGCTTCGAAAAAACCCTCGTTCACTCTTTCTTCTTACCCTTGTGTGACACCAACGGAAGTATTTCATGGTTTCTGCGACATCAGTTTTATACTTGCCGATTCCAAACCGTCGGAAAAGGCTTGTACGGTGATTTCGCCGGGTTGGCGCTTGGCACGGACCACCAACAGCGCGCGGCCCTGAAACGCGCTGCGCTGGTCAGCTTGGAACAGTTCGCTGCTGGCCGGGTCGGCATTGTCCACGCCAGCATTGGTACCGGGGCCGGTGACGATAAATTTGATCAGGTGACCGGCGCCCGGAACGACCACGCCGTTCGCGTCAACGACCTCAACTGTGATATGGGCGAGGTCTTGACCGTCAGCGCGCAGCTTCGCAACGTCGGGCGTCAAGCGAAGCGACTTCGCGGCGCCGGCCGTCTTTAATTCGTCGCGAGCGACTTCCTTGCCGTCGTTGCGAGCGATGGCGACAAGGCTACCGGGGGCGAACGTCACATCCCAAATCAGGCGCGAGGCAAGCCCAGGAGCGGCGTCGCGTTTCTTTGTGCCGAGACTCCGGCCGTTGAGGAGGAGTTCGACCTCCTCGGCGTTGGTGTAGGTTTCAACCCGCAGTTTCGCCGATGGCGGGAAGTTCCAGTGGCTGAGCAGATGACTCTGGGAAATCTTCACTTCGTTCCAGATGCGCGTGGACTCAGGTCGGTCAATGACAAGATGAACCATCGGCGCGTCGCTAAAGAAGCTCTGCACGTCCCAACTCGATGGGCGCCGCCAGCCCGCGAGGTCCACGAAGCCAGACATCCAGCTCTTGATAGGCCACCAATGGCTCTCGCCGATGTATGCGACACCGCCCCAGTAGAACAAGCCGACGGCATGATCCCGGTCGAGATCGCGCCACGCGCCGCGACCGTTCTGGCCGGTCGTGCTTTCGCTGGAGATGTAACTGAGTTGCGGGTACTGGAGCCGGTCCTTGGCGAAATATTTCTCCATGTAGTTCGCGCTCATCACATCCATGTAGAACGCGACCTGATGCGGCGGATCGTTGGTCCAGTTCGGGAATTCTTTGGCAATACCCTGTCGGTGACCGTCCCAACGCATGGGGAACAACGCCTGCGTCACCGGCCGTGTCGGTTCGATGCGTCGGACCAACTCGGCCATCGCGGCGGATTGGTTCACGCCGAAATCAGGCGGGCGGAAGATATCGAGGCCTTCGTTGCCGATGCTCCAGATGAACACGCTCGGATGATTCCGGTCACGCCGCAGGAACCATTCCAAATCGGCCGCCCAGTTGGCCTTGAACGCTTCATCGCTGCCGTAGAACTGCCGGTTACGGATGTCAAACGCCTCGTCGTACACGAGCAGTCCCATCCGGTCACACAGATCGAGCACCGCCGGTGCGTGCGGGTTATGCGCGAGTCGCACGGCGTTGCAACCGATCTCCTTCATCGTCTGCAGCCGTCGCTCAATAGCCCGATCGAACGCCGCCGCGCCGAGGCAACCAAGATCATGATGAATACAGAATCCCTTCAAGAACTCGCGTTTTCCATTCAAAAACAACCCATCCGGTGTGATGCGAATCTCGCGAATGCCGAACCGTGTCTCGCGGACGTCATCACCAATCCGCGACACCAGCCGGTACAATGTCGGCTTCTCCAAACTCCACAACTGCGGCGCCGGTACGGTAAGTTGCTGGCGGATCGTAAACGTCTCGCCCGGTCGGATCGGCACCACCGACTTGGCGCTCGCCACTACTTTGTCTGTCGGATCAAGCACATCACTGACGAGTGTCGTCCAACGATTCGTGTCGCTGGTGTTGCGCACTTCGGTCCGTACATTCACCCATGCCTCGTTGCTCGTGATCTTCGGCGTGGTGACATAGATGCCATCGAGCAGGATGTGAACGTCACTGACAACGTGCAGCCAAACATGACGGTAGATTCCGCCGCCGGTGTACCAACGCGATGTGTCCGGTAAACTGTTGTCGGCGCGCACAGCCACGACATTCGTCTGGCCTGCGGGTTTGAGGCGCGACGTGATGTCAACATGGAAACCGACGTAGCCATTGAGTTTTTCCGCGACGAGGGCACCGTTTAGCCAAACTTTTGGCGCGCGGTACACGCCCTCAAACTCCAGCCAGACACGCTTTCCGTCCAGCCCCGTGGGCGTTACGAACGATTTCCGGTACCAGCCGATCCCGAGTGGCCGGAAGCCGTTTGGCTTTCCGCCTTTTGCATGTTCATCGAATGGCCCCTCGATGCTGAAGTCGTGCGGCAAATCCACGGCGCGCCATTGCACATCATCGAACTCCATTTTCTCCGCTCCGACCACATCGCCATTTGCGAAGCGCCAGTCGAAGTCGAAAAGTTCTGTGGTGCGCCCGTAGGATTCCGCGGTACAGGCAAGACACACCATAAGAGCAATAGAGAGGACGTGTTTGTTTAGCATGGATTATTTCCTTGTTTGAATGGTGACGGTGTGGGGCTCCAAACCATCCGCAGTGGCCTTCACGGTGATCTCACCGGGCTGGCGTTTACTGCGAATGACCAGCAGGCCTCGGCCACGGTAAACACGACACCGATTGCCTTGATAAGGATCCTGGCATCGCATATCTGCATTGCCCAGTCCCGCGATGCTCCCCGGGCCGCTCAATTCGAAGTTGATCTGTTGATCCGCGTTCGGCTGCAATCTTCCTTCCCGATCCACCACTTCTACCATTACAAAAAACAAATCCTGCCCATCGGCGTGAATGGTTTGACGGTCCGGCTTCAGGCGAATCGCTACGGGTTCACCAACAGTTGACAGGATAGCCTCGCCGATTTCCCTCCCATCCTCTACCGCCACCGCCCGCAAGGTTCCGGGACGGTACGTGACCGTGTAAGAGCTCTGGAACCCCTTCGTCTCGCCGGCCTTTTCCTCGCCGAGCAGTTTGCCGTCCTGGTACAGACGGGTCTTGCTGTGGCGAGAATAGACTTCCACCTGTATGCTTTTACCTTCCCAGCCCGGCCAGGTCCAACTCAGCCACGTGGGATACCAGCCCCAACTGCTCACAACCACTCGACGGCCAGGCTCCTCCGGCTGGCGTACCGCCATTGCCACCTCAGCCCCATCACCCCAAGCGATTCGCCTCAGTCCATTCACGGCTTTCTCGGTTCCGATTAAATCGAGCGTGCCACAACAAGCACCGTGCCAGGGGAAAACCCTGTCATCACCCGCTCCATAAAGGGGTTGCGGCCGCGTATTCTTCTTGTCCTTGTTTTTTGCCACAATATTGTTGGTTTCAACCTTCACCAATTCGGTGGGATCGTCCTCGTAAAACCAACGGCCAATCCCTGATTCACCGAGATAGTCTTGCGCCGTCCAAACAAAGTCACCGACGCAAAACGTATTGTCACGAACTTCCTTCCATTTCCCCAGCGGCGGCCAGTTCTCGGTGCTCACCAGTACGCGCTTTGGATGATCGGCATGCTCTTCAATATGCCAGCCAAACTGGCTGTAGTTGGCCCCGACAATATCCAGTGAGTTCCAGTTAGCCTCGGCATTCTTCATGGCCTGTGCATCGTCCGGTTTCGGCTCTTTCTTGCTGACCGGCCAGCCAAGGATACCGTTGGTGACCGGGCGGGTTTTGTCGAGGGCATGAATGCGTCCGGCAAGTTTCGGTCCATATTCTCCGCCCATATCCGTAAATATTTTTGGGATTTCGTTGCCAATGCTCCACATCACCACCGACGGATGATTGCGATCCCGGCAAACCATCGAATCAATGTCACGCTCCCACCACTCTTTGAAAAACACACTATAATCGAATCTGTTTTTACCAATCGCCCAGCAATCAAAAGCCTCGTCCAAAACCAACATCCCCAGACGGTCGCAGGCATCAAGCAATACCGGTGACGGTGGGTTGTGCGCGGTTCGAATGGCGTTATACCCGGCGGCCTTGAGCAATTCGATCTTCCGTTCCTCAGCCCGGTCAAAAGCGCAAGCGCCGAGCACGCCATTATCGTGATGGATACACCCCCCGTTGAGCTTGTAGGTCGTACCATTGATGGTTAACCCCTTCTCGGCGGACCACGCCAACGTCCGCACTCCGAACGGGGTGCGTACCTCATCTACTGCTTTTCCGTCCACCATCACCCGTGTCACCGCCCGTGACATCTGCGGTTTTTCCGGTGACCATAACGACGGACTTTTCACTGTAATGGTTTGGGCAACTTGGTTTGTTCCGGTGGCGTTCAATTCGCAGTTCGTTTCCGCCCTGCCGACTGAGCGGCCATCGGGTGCAAACAACTCTGTCTGCACCGTTACCGATTTGGCCGTTGAAGTCTCGTTTACCAGTTCAGTTTGCGCTTCAATGGTAGCCGATTGCGCATCGGCGTGCGGCACGCTCACAAAGACGCCCCACGGTACAACATGAACCGGATTCAACACCCAGAGCCAAACGTGCCGGTAAATGCCCGAACCGCTATACCAACGGGAATTCTTGTGCTGTGAATTATCAACCCGCACGGCCAACACGTTGTCAGCGCCGTAGCGCAGCGTCGGCGTCAGATCCACAAAAAACGTCGTGTAACCGTAAGGATGAAATGCCAGTTTCTGGCCGTTACAATAAATCTCGGCGTTCTTGTAAACTCCCTCAAATTCCACCAGTACCCGTCGCCCAACCCAAGCCGCGGGTATATTCACGTGTCGCCGATACCAACCAATGCCGGCCGGAAAAAAACCGCCCCCACCACCCATCGGGGCTTTAGCATCAGTTTTCCCCTCAATACTAAAGTCGTGCGGCAAATCCACGGTACGCCATTTTGTGTCGTCAAACCCCGGCTGTTCCGCCCCTGCCTGGTCGTTCAACGCAAATCTCCAGTCAAAGTCCAAAAGTTCTCTCCCATGTGACACCGTAACGGTTAGCACTCCGACCCAGGCTGCTATCAACAGGCGTGTTTTCATTTCTCTGCCTCAACGATCATCAGGTGGCCACCATTCGGTTCCATTGCGATGGGGATGACGGTTTGGGAGGTTACGATCTGTTGCGTGTGAATGGCTTTGCGACCACCGGGGGTGTCACTATAGATGCTGGCGCGGTAGGTTCGGCCTGGCGTGAGGAACGTCAGCGGGTATTGATAGGCAGCGGCGCGCGGGCCGGACATGCTGGCGATGTACCAGTTGGCGTCCTTGCGTCGGGCCACGGTGACGTATTTGCCCAGGTCCGTGGTGACTTTGATTTCGTCGGTTAGACCGGGCATTTTCTCGACAAACTCGATCTCGGCGCCGCCTTCGCCGCCGGGGGACCATTGTTTCATGCCGCCACGCACCGAAGCGCGTCCCAGATAAACGCCAAGCATGGCGACCTGATGACAATGGGTTTTCGAGGCCTTGTAAATCTGCGGAGTGTAATCGAACGATCCCATGATGCCGCGCGTGAACGGCAGCAGGATGTCGTGCAGCGATTTGATTTCAGGCGGAATGGAAGGTTCCGCCTCCTCGCCGGCGAGGCCTTCCACATTCACAAGGTTTGGGTATGTCCGGCAGAGACCGTACGGGAGAAATGCGTCGTGAATGACGGCAATCAGTTTGTGTTCCGCCGCTTTCTTGACCATGTAGGCGATGGCGCGCTCGTTTTTCTGCGAGGATGGAGGCACGAAACCCGGTTTGACCCCGGCCACGCCCCATTTTTCGTAATGGGCAAACACCTCCTCAATCGGGTGTTCGCCGCCGAATTCTTTCAGCAAGGCACCGCGCACGTACAGGCACAGCCCGATTGGATGTTTCAGGCTCTTGCCGTAGGCGACAATAGCGGGGATGTCAAGGTCCACGTAGTTGCCGCCCTGGAACGAATGGGGGCGAAACGGCACATAACCTTTGGCGGGCTTGAGCAAGTCGCCCTTGACGTTGTCGCGCCATTCGGGATGTTTGTCCCAGAATGGGCCTTTGTTCTTCTCAAAGTTGGCGATTTCTTCTGGCGTCCACTTTGTCTCCGCGCCCGACCACGAGTGGTCAATTTCCAGGTAGTCGAAACCGTGAGCCGATCCGAAATCCATTAGTTTTTTGATTTCATCGGTCACCATCCGGCAGTTGTAAACCTGGCAGATGGCCTTGCCGGGTTTGATCCACGACGTGTCCGCAATCGCGCATGGCGGATTCAGGTTTTCGACCAGGTACCGGTTCTCGACCAACTTCCCCGCCGTTTCTCCGATGACCATCGCCTGCCACGAGGTTTTGAACGGCGGCGTTCCTGTCGCCGGCGAATGCATCGCAGCCACGATCGTGCGGGGCGTGTCTTTTTTCGCGATCCAAGAGACGACGGAGAAGTCCGCCCGGTCCGCGTCCGTCAACGATACGAAATTCCCGCCACCCACTGCCACGGTGACGGCGCCTTCGCTTTTTTTCAACGTGGCAATCGTTGCGTTTCCATACTGGTAGTCGCGCGCGCTGTAAATGACGTGGTCGGCGCCAAACTTGAACTCTGTCAGCAGGTTCTTGACAGTCACCTCCTTGAGTCCGGGTTGTTGCGGGAACACGTATCGCACGGCTACGCCTCCGTTGTAGGCGCGAAGCACGACATCCAGACGCCGTTTCGTTGCCGCCGTTTCCTCCAACTCCAGTGTCAGTTCGTTGTAGTGGTCGCGCACCGTGCTCAGAAAGCCCCAGACCGCTTTCCAGGTGGTGTCGCCCGCGCTCGTTTTCGTTCCGACCAGCGTGTACGAGCCGCTGAACGTATCCACCCCCAGCAAACCGTCGTGGATGATCTTGTTGTCGCCATAGGTGACGCTCCACAGCGGTCGGCCCTCCTTCAACTCGACCGTTACGATGATTTTTGCATCTGGCGATCGCACCGTTTCCGCCGCTTGCGTTGCCATGAGCGCAAACGAAATCGCGGCAATCAATAATGGTCGTTGTATTGTTGTCATTGTTGTCATTGTTGTCATTGTAAAAGCACCTCCACGGCTCCTTGCTCGTGCGAGAGACGCAGGTTCAACGTTTTCGACGCTTCATCCCAGCGGGTTTCTTTTGCTGCTGTTGCCGGTTCGATGTGACAGTCGGGTTTGCGAACACAGGTGACATTCAGGACGCTATCTCGGTTGGGGTATTCGGTGTTGGTCTGGAACCAGAGCCGTCGGCCCTGGTCCTCCAGTTTGCCGACCAGATAACTGTGTGGCGCGATCTTGCCGCGGAGGGTAAAGTTCGCGCTTAATGGAACCGAATAGGATTCGGTCACGTCTTCATTTTCGCGGCTGTTCTGAATCGTCAGCGTGTCGCCGATGCGACAAACCAACGCGTCGCCGTCGTACCACTTCGGGTAGGCTGCATCGAACAACGCCCGCACCCGCGCCACGTCCTGCAGTTCCGACACGGGGATGTTTCGGATGTGCGGCGCGAGTGGCTCATTGCCTTGCGGCAGGACAGGAATGAAGTAATAGCGGCCCGTGTTGGGGAAGAACTCCCAGAGTTGACCGTCAATGTTTCCCATCTTGCGGAAACCGTACGTGGCGGCGTAGAGCGGGCCGTACTCGACGTAATGTGGCCAGGCCGAGCCATCGCCGGTGATTTTCTTGTCGTTGAAGACAGCCAGTTTCACGTTTTGCAGGACTTCTTCCTTTGTCGGGATCAGGCGGTGCTGCACAGTGGCGCGAATCAGTGGGGCGACGAATCGCTTGAACGTGTCGGTCGTCTTGCCGGTGTCGTACCAGATCGCCGGCGGCCAATCTTCGGCTGGATTGCGAGCCGCGGCCTTTGCGCTGGTCATCAACGTCTGACCGTCGAGACTGTAGATGCCGTAACCGCGACTGACGCCCATCACGCAGACCAGGCTCCAGAAAATGCGCGGCATCGTCCGCAACACTCCCCTGCGTTCGCCCCGGCACACCCCCAAGCCGTCGAAGCCGGCATTTTGCCAGTAGAATCCGCCGTCTTCCCACGCGCCGTGTTGGTAGGTGATGCCGCCGAGCCACAATCCCATCGCCGCGCTTTGCGAGTAGAATTGGCGTCGAATGATGTTGTTTTTCTGCGAGAGCACCAGATACGGACCGTACCGGCGAACAAACGCTCCTTCCTTGTCCATCAGCTCTTGCCATTTGTCGTCTTTGTAGGTGCCATCGGCTTCCTGGTAGAACATTCCGTACTTTGCGCAGAGCCGCGTCAGGCGGTGGTGATAGGCCGTGTCTTCGCCGCCCCGATACAACGAACTGAGATGCTCGCCGCCCTGGATACCGACGAAGTTCGGCACGTGCTGGGAAAGCCACTCGATGTCAGCCAACCCGACCCAATGACTCCGCAGCATGAACGCGTACGGCAGCTTCTCCATTCCGCGCGCAAACTCCGTCACCGGCACGCCCTTGCCTTCCATCCCTTCCGCGATGATCCCGATGTACGGCGCGAGGTCCGACGGGATATCAGGCTGGAACTGCGTGTAGTCCAGCACCCGCGTCGCTTCGAGCGTGAACAGCGGCGACTGCGCCGTCAACGGACGCTTCAACGGCTTCATCCCATGATCGTTGTTGACGGTGAACGCCCGCGTTTCTGACCACGCGCCGAGCACCTCAGCCTTCACCCCGCGAATCCGCCAATACCATCGGCCCGTTGTCGGCAGCATGTCATCGGGAACCAAATACCACGGATACTCCTGGCTGCTGGTAACATGGAACACGGTCGGACGGGCAAAGTCCGCGGTACGCGCCATTTGGATTTCGTAGTCCACAACCATCGGGAGCGCGCGCCAACGGAACATCGCAGCCAGGTCGGTCATCTCCGCATCCGCCACTGGCGACAACATGACCGGCGCCAGCGGTAGTGTTTCGACGATCGAAACCACAGTTCCCGGAGAAGTCTCCAACACGACCGGCATTTCATCCCTCCCGCGGAGTTTTTCATTCAGGTCCATCGTGGCGTTGGTGGGCTGATGGGATTCCAACAGCACCTTCTTGTTTGCCACGACCTTCGTGGCGTTCGTCACCCGACACTCAAAGTGTTTGTTGAAGTCCAGCCGCAACGCCAGTTTGTGGTCGGTGCAGTTCTCGATGCCCGACACGGTTTGCATGTGGAGCGGTTCCCCGTTGACGAACACGGCGCACGGCGGCGACAGCTTCGGCAGTTTTTTTGCCTGTAACGCCCTCCACAACTCGACGGTTTGGCGAAACACGCTCTGAGCGGTCTGCGCCGCGAGAAAAGCGAACCCGTTTTCCAACTTGTCGTGCGGTTTCACGAGAAATGGGAACTGCCCGACTTCGGGATCAATGAAATTGAGTTGGAATCCCGACGCGCCGCACCCCCAGACCATTGAACCCTGGCCCACCTTGTCAGGCGTCGGCAGCAACGTGGACATGCCGACGCCGCACCCCGTCGCCGGGGATTCCATGCTGATCCGACACAGGCCGCCGAGCCAGGCGCAACGGGTTTCGCTGCCATTGATGTCGCCCTGGATGGGTGTTTTCTTTCGCTCGATCAGCGGCCCTTTCATCAACTGCTTTGACCAACGGCCGCTGATACCGCTGCCGCTGCTGACGTAGGCAATCCACAGTGGCGTGTCGCCATCGTTTTGCCATCGTACCCGGCAAATCAGAATCGGTGCTCCCGGCAGCAGTTCAAATGTCTCGGTCACTGTCAGCCGCCCCACGCGCCGTGTCCGTTGGATGGCGGAATCAACCACTTCCATCTTCTCCACCGGCGCGTCGGCGAACCGGAGCAGGCCAAGTTTCTCTGGAGCGATGTTCATGATCCGCCCCCGGTTTTGGTCATCAACCCAGAAGTCCAGTTGTCCGTCCTCAATCAACGTCGCGTTGTCGGCATCGAATCCGAAGGTCCAACCCTTTTTGCCCAGCGCGAATCGCACCACGCCATTGCGAATGGAGTTTGTTGTCGCCCGTATCAACTGATCCTCCGGCCAGCGATCCGTCCGTTCTGCCACCAACTCAAGCCGTCCCAGCGGCGGCAGGCTGACAAAAAGGCCATCGCGGGTAACCGGAAGACTCGCGCCGTTGTCGGTTCGTCGCACCCGCACCGGGCCGCCGAGGTCGAGCGGCACCGCCGTCGCGTGGACGGGGAGTTTTGAGTAGTTGACGATGGAGATGGGAACGGGCTCAGCGCCGAGGACAACCGATGCCAAAAATGCAGCAAAGCAGCCGTGCAGATGGACATTCATCGTGGGAAATATGCCGTGCCCGTTTCGTCGGAGAAATGGTCAAACTTGACTTCAAGATGTCCATTTTTGGCTTTCGCGTCACGGTGCCTGCAACGGGATTTGGATGTTGAACGAATGAGAGCGCTGGCTGTCCTCGTCGCAGGCGAACATCAGGACGACCGGCCTGCCATTTTCGAAGAACAGTTGGGGACGCTCCAGCGAGTTGAGTTTCTGTTTGCGGCCATCGGCCCATGTGATTTCCGTCGTGGCAACGAGCGGATGCGCCGCCAGTTTCCAGTCAAAGCCGTCCGCCGATTCGAATAACGCCGTGGATTTGCCCCGGCCGGTAAAGTAGCCGGCGTTGTCCTTGACAATCGCCCAATATTTTCCGCCCTGACTCCAGAGAAACGGGTCTTCCGCCGCGAACGCGACGCCTTCCTTCACGAAGATCGGCTTCGGATATTTCTTGAACGGTCCCGTGGGGCTGTCGCTGGTGGCCACCGCATGCAGGACCGGGCCGCCGAACGGCGGTTTGCCTTTGTTGTCCACGGCCTTGTAAATCATCAGGTATCCGCCGTCGGGCCGTTCAGTGACCGTTGGATTTGTCGCGCACAGGGCATCCAGGAATCCGGGTGTCGGCTCAATCAGCGGCTTGTCGAAACGGGTCCAGGGACCGTTCGGGTTGTCGGCAACAGCCACACCGATTCGCTGATTGTTACGGTGTACCCAATTCAAGCCTTTCATGGCTTTTCCGTCGCCGGTGTTGCCCATGTAGTAGAGGTAGTACTTGTTGCCGAACTTGTGGACGTTTGGGTTGTGCGTGCACAACCCGTCCCAGAACTCCTTGCCGCGCGCGGGCAGTGCCACGTCCTTGTGGCGGAATGGGCCGGTGGGCGAATCGCCGACCGCGTGGGCAATTTCGGAGTGGGTCACCCAGGCGTAATGGCCCAGTTTGCGGGGCCAACGAGAGTAGAACAGGTGATATTTGTCGTCCTCCCCTTTCACCATTGTTCCGCACCAGATGTAATAATCGGGATCGCTGAATTTCGCCGTCAATGGCACGGGCTGGATCATGGCCGCGAAATCCGGTTCCTGGCCGTTCTGGCTTTCCGCGACGACGTAGCCGGTCGGAGTCACCAGGCTGACCTTGGTGGCCTTGATCGGGCTGGTCCAGATTGGATCACCGGGTTTGAGCACCGGCAACGGCATTTCGCCGCCGTCCCATTGTAATTTGTACCCGCGGAGCGTGTAGCTGGGAATCTCGTCCGGGCCGCGTGGTTCGATTCGCACCATGCCGTCCTTGATACTGATGGAGCGTACCGGGCTGTAAAGTTGGCGAATCTCTTCGTAGGCCGCTTTCGGACGGCGGTTTACGTCCACCACGCCCCACTCGCGATTACCGGAGGGAGGCGTGCCTTTGTAATCGCTGCGATAATCGTTGAATGTCCACAACGACACGCCGATCACGTAGGGGTGTCCTTTGAGGTCGGCCCAGCGTTCCGTCAGTCCTGGGATGCGCGCGTCGGCGCTTGCACTGAACTGTCGCGAGCCGAATTCGCTGAAGAAGATGGGGAGTTTCGGCCATTTCTGGCGCAATACCGCTGCCGTCTTGCCGGGGCTGGGGCCGTAACTGTTGTACAGCAGGATGTCGCTGACGGAGATCGGGTCATTGGTCGGGTTATATTCCTTGCGCGCGCCGCTGTAGCTGACGTAGGTGTGAAGACGGTGCGGATCGAGCACGCGCGAGTATTCGATCATCGTCTTCACATAGTCATAGTGTTGAAGCAATTCGTTGCCGACGCTCCAGCCAATGATGCATGGATGATTGTAGTCACGCTCGATCATCTCCCGCAACCACTGTTTTGTCACCGGATTGTCGGGTTTCATGTTGGGGTCGTCCGTCCCGCCCCAGACAGGGATTTCCTCCCAGATCAACATCCCTTTTTCATCGAGGTAATCCAGCAGGTTCGGCGCTTGCGGGTAGTGCATCAACCGCGCAAGGTTCGCCCCGGCTCGTTTCATCAGGTCCACGTCTTTCCTCACCAACACATCCGGCTCGGTGTTACCGTATTCGCGGCTGTCGCTCACCCGGTTGAACCCGCACAAGCGCACTTTCTCGCCGTTCAACCACAATCCGTCCTCTCTGACCTCGACTTTACGAATGCCAAAACGGTCCGTCTTCTCCTGTCCTGCCACCCGTGTGGTGAGACGGTAGAGGTTCGGATGATCAAAGTGCCACAACCGGACATTTGCCAGTGTGGTGCTCAATTCGAATTGCTGTTCCGAGCGGGCCGCCACGGTCACGGTCTTCTCCCATTTCACGTTCTCCACTTCGGACGAGACGCAGACCTGGCGGTCGTTGTCGCCGTCGTTGGCCAGCTTGTAGCGCACGAAGATTTTTGCCGTGCCCGCGTTCAAATCCGGCTCGGCGCGGACGTGTTGCCAGACAAGCCGCACCCCGTCGTGCGCGATCAAGGTCACACTGCGGCTGATACCGCCCCAATGCCACCAGGCGCCGCGGCGAAAGGTGTTGTCGGCGCAAACGGTCACCGTGTTCGCGCCGTCCCACTTCAATTTGTCGGTCACATCGAACTCAAAGGGCGTGTAACCACCGATGTGGGTGCCCAGTTCCGTGCCGTTCAATGTCACCGTCGCGTCGTGATAGACCGCGTCAAACCGCAAGCGGACATGTTTTCCCTTCCACTCTGGCGGCACATGGAACTCGCGACGGTACCAGCCCTTGCCTTTGTAGGTGCTGTAACGCTCGGTCGTGTCCCAGTTGCCGGGCACCGGCAGGGTATCCCAGACCGCCGCTGTTTCGTTGGTGCTAAACTGCCACGTTCCGTTCAACGACTCTTGCAGTTGTCCCGCCCACACAGGGGCTGTCAGCGTGAGAAAGATGGGTATCCAACGCATACGGATCACTCCTTGTAACAACGGACTTCAAACAGGGCTGCCGGTATCAGACCGTAGGAGCTGAGGCAGCAAATGGAGAGTTGATCGGTGATGATCGGTGAGGCCAGGCGAATGCGGTTGCGGGTCTGGTGATTGTCGGTGCATTCTGCCAGCAGGTTTCCCACGCCATCCCGGATCCAGTAATGTTTCACGCAGAACGGCGTCACCCGTTCGGGATGCCCCATCAACACCGATTCCATCGGGTGATCGTAATCGCCGTCGAAGGTGATTTCGATTCGGCCAATGGTTTGGGGCTTGGGCCACCGCAAGGTCAGCGTCGGCGTAAGGTCGTCCAGGGCCGCCACCCATGCGTTGGGCTGATGAGTGGGGCGGGCGATGCCGTTGGTGACATTGGCGGCGGCAAAGACGGTCAACGGCGGGTCAATCGTCAGCGCAAAGTTTTTCCCGCCGGGACGACGTTCGGGCGTCCAGAACTCGAAAGTGTCAATGCCGATGTCGGGCGGGGGCGATTGGGTGGCGCTTTTGGCGACGGCTTTATTGACCTTGTGGGTTACGGCCAGCACGCCGGTGATTCGCTGGTCGCTGAGGTGAACAGCTACATTGTCGTTGGCCATCAGGCAAACGAAGACATAGCGCGGCACGACAATCGTCGCGTCGAACGCCAGTTCGATCCGTTGCTGTGCTCCAGCGGTGAGGGGCAGTTCCAGTTGGCTCAGGGTCACATCCGGCGTGTGGTTATCCTGTTTACTGCTCATGCGCAGTTCGGCGCGCAACGTGGTTGGCCGCGCTACATCGAGCAACACACCGATCGTCGGCATCTCGCCCGGTGAAACGGGCAGCATCATGGCCCAGGACTGCGTCAGCCGGAGCGTTTCGCTGTTTGGTTTGAGTGTGGCCAGCCGCAGTTCACTGGAGGCGGTGATCTCTGCCGAGCGGGCAAGATCGTCGGGATCATCAAGCGCCAAGCCGGGAATGTATTGCCCGGCCCGCAACAGGTCGCGCTGAAGCCGTTTCACGTCCACTTGTGCTGGAAGGCATTTTTGCGCGGCCGCCATGCCGACGGCCTGACCGTTGTGGGCACAGGTGCACATGACGCGAGTTGAGCCGAACGCGACATGGCTGGCGCTGATGAGGCGTCCGGCCAGGAAAAGGTTCTTGATGTTGCGGCTGTAAAGACAACGATAGGGAATCTGGTAAACACCTTTGCTGTGCCATTGGATGCAGCCGGGCTGGGGGCTGTAAAGTCCTTCCACGGGATGCAGGTCAATGGCCCAACCGCCAAAGGAGACGGCATCCTCGTGGCGGCGTTGTTCGACAATGTCGCGTTGGCTCAGCATGTAGTCGCCCTCAAACCGTCGGCTCTCGCGCTTGCCGGGGATCGTGCCGACCCATTCCAGCGTCATGGTTTCCGCTTCGGGAAAGTGTCCGGAGTTTTTGATGTGGTTCCAGACGCCATAAACAACCTTCCACAGTTCCCATTTGATTTTTTCGGTCTCGTGAATGGTGTCGAATGCCCCACCCCATTCCAACCACCAGAACCGGCATCCGAAATCGCCCGCCTTGATGTCGCGCCAGCGTGGAATCTTCGTGATGTCGGTCAGCGCAAAACTCGGCGGAATAAATTTCACCGGCCGTCCGATATCCTTTGAATAGAAGTAAATCGTGTGGCCGAGTAGTTCGCGGGTCGGTTCGGCGGGGGCAAAACCCTCGTCGAATTCCGCCCGCCCCTCCGCGCCGATTCGGAACGCCGCGCCTGCGAGGAATCCGACAATGCCGTCGCCGCTGGCGTCGCAGAACAACGGCGCGCTCACTTGGTAGGCGGTCTCATTCTGCGAACAGTAGGCGCGCACCGAAGCGATGGTGTCAGGATCCGACTTGTCGAGATCGTGAACGACGGTATTGAGCAACAGCGTGATGTTCGGCTCGCTGACAACCTTCTCCAGCAGAAGCGCGTCAAAAATAACGGGATTGCCTTCGGGATTACGATAGAGGTTTTCGACGAGGATTTCGTCTATCACTCCCCCTTCGCGCGCCCAGCGGTTGTTGTTGCCCATGTGCGAGGTGGCGCCGAGCACCCAAAGGCGAACCTCGCTGGAGGCATTGCCGCCAAGCACTGGCCGGTCCTGAATGAGCACGACGTTCACGCCGGCGCGGGCAGCGGTAATGGCGCAGCAAACTCCGGCCAAACCGCCGCCAACGATGGCCAGATCGCAATTAAGTTCGACGCTGTTGAGTGGTCGTCGAACGGTTGGTGGTTGAATTATCATGATGATTTCCTTTCATCGGAATGTCGTTTACCCAGGGCTTCCTGGAACATGGCAATGCTGCGCGGACTCAGCGCGCCATCCTGATAGATTTCGAGATTGAAAATCGGAACAACCCGCCGCGCGGCAAACTGTCGAAAATAGCGGCCCAACTGCTCCGCTGTCCAGCGCGGGCAGCCAATCTCACGGTCCTGCTGGAAATGTCCCCAGTCGCCTTCAGTTACCAACGTTGCGCATGCTGTCAACCCGTCCTGATGCGCCCGCTCGTCATTCGGGTCCGTGAATCCTTCGCCGCAATGAAAATCCTGAAACAACGTCGGCACCGGCAATTCCCACGGGTTGTAACCGACAACCCGCTGGCTGTAACCGGCCTTGGCAAAGCGCGTCAGTTCCTTCCATGGCGCGCTCCGGTAGTAGTAACTAATTGCGCCATCATCAAACCACCAACCCGCCAGCTTGTCCCGGTATCGCTCGCCGACTTCGCCGATAACCGCCATCCAGTTGCCGAAAAACTTCCGCGTATCGCTCTCCCAAAACCCGCATGCCCGCAACCACGTCGGGTCGCTGCCCGCCCCGGGATGGTAATACAACATCAATTTGACACCGCGTTTTTCCAATGCCGCCGCCAGTTCCCCGACAAGATCGCGCGCCGTGGTTCGCCCCGGTAAGATGCGCTCCAGCGACTGGACCGGCGATGGGAAATACATCTCGGCATGCGACGTCGTAAACACCAGAAACCCCGCCCCGGTCGCCTCCACCTGATCGGCGAACCGATCCACATCAAACATCCGCACTGCCTCGTCGTACGGTTTTCGCGGACCGTGACGAGGAAAACTCTGCGACGTCCAATGCACCATCACGCCGTATCGGGCCTGTATCATCCAACCGGTGTCTGATCGCAATGCCCGCGCGGCTTTTTGCAGCCGCTCACGAACAACCGGCCTGACCAATTCCACCGACATCACGGACGCTGCGAAGTTTGTCCCGACCGCCTCCAACGTAATCGTCTGCCGTCCCGACAACAGCCGCAACGTTCCGTCCAATACTTGCCGTCTCCAACCAGCACAAGCCACTCGTCCTGTCACGGATTGGTCGGCGCACGACACTTTTACCGTCAGTGCCGCCTTATGACGCGGACGCGCTAATACATTCACGGCATACTCATCCGTCTCCGGCACGTCCGCTTCCCACCGAAAAACCTGTTCCGGCCGCGTCCAACCCTCGACGTAGAACTTACCGTGGCCGCCATACTGGAATCGTTGGCACCCCGACGGTAACGGCGCATCCACCGCCATCAATACCGTGTAATCGTCGGGGTTGACGCGGCCATCGGGCACAAACGACTCCGTGCCCATCCAAACGCCCGCCGCCAAAACGGCCACTCCCCACAAGGTTGTTGGATTTGATTTCACCGCGAAAAGACCTGGAACTCGTTGATATTGATCGGGCCGGCCGCTTTGAAAACGTTCAGACGGATCCGTCGGGCTTTCACGGGCGCGAAGGTGATGTCCTTGTCCGCGCCGATGGTTGTGCCGCGAGCGACTTCCTGCCACGCGTCGCCTTGCTTGACCTCGATGGCGAACTCGCGGGTCTCCGGCCATTCGATCTCAGAAATCCAGACCCGACCAATTTCCTTTTCCTCGCCGAGATCCACGGCGAGCCAGCCGCTGCGTGCCGCGAAATCTGAGGCCCAGCGCGTTTTCAAGTCGCCGTCCACCGCTCGCGCGGCATCGTAACCGGGTTCTTTGAACTGACTTGAGACCGTTACCGGTTTACCCTGACTGAGTGGCGGTGGCGGATACTGGTACGCGGGAGTCCGTCCGAGCCAGTTCACGACATCGTTGGCGCGGGAGTTTGGCGTGACCTTGAGCGACTCCAGTTTTCCGCCGCGCAATACGCCTTCGACAATCGTCGGGCCGGGCGCGTGCAATTTGAAATCCACATCCCACTCCGGCGGCCAGCCGGCAAAAAGATGGAGTTTGCCGTTCGGCCCGGGCTCGGGCGCGAGGAGCATTTCCTGGACGCCGGTCATACCGGCGCCGCCCCAGTTGTGATCGGGCAACCAATCGTGGCCGGGGCCGAAGAATGCCGGGAAACGCGCCTGCGGCGCGGTGTTGTTGGCCATCTTGTAAATGGCGCGTTCCTTCGCCTTGTCCGGCCAGGCGAGCGCAGCCATGTTGGCGACGTTGGCCATCCACGAGTAATCCTGTTTGCAAAGCCGCGCACGGTCGGCGGGGACAGTCTCCCACGTGTCGCGAGCCAGTTGCAGCGTGTCCGGTTTCGTGATGCCCAGCAGCCGGTAGGGCCAGTACGCGTACATCTCGATCGGTTCCCACTTGTTGTATTCGCGTTCCATGGATAGGGCCGGGAGGAGCGAGAGCCGCCCGTTGCGCCGCCCCATCGGAAGTTCCGGGAGGCGGCCCTGAATCTCGGTGAGTCGCGAACGCGAGGCAGCGGGTAATTCGGAGAACTTAAGCAGCGATTCCGTGATGCGCTTGAGGCCGCAGACGGCCTCAATGGGATCGGTGGCACCGCCTGCGTATTCCAGCCCGCAAGCAGGATAGATCCGCAGTTTGCCGTCATCACCAAGCTCCTTGCCGGTGCGTTCTTTGGTCTGCTTCCGGTAAAAGGTGTCGTAGAAGATTACGGTTCCCTCGATCCACGGCAGATCCTTGGTGATGTCAATGCCCAGGGCGTCGTGGGCCTGAAGGGCCATCCAGGCATGCTCAAGCCCCATCGAGAAATGATAGGTCAGGTGTGGCGCGCCGCAGAGCCCATCCGGGCGAGGACCGACTCCCCCGCTACAAAGCCCCCAAACATCGAGCGGTTCGACATAGACCATACCCTCGGCTCCCTGGCGTTTGGCCCGCGAGGCGGCGGCGGGAGAACGGTCGCGGTAAAACCGCAGCGAAGGCGACAGAAGATCAGCGTCCCCGTTGGCCAAGTTCGGCCAACCGAGCCAGCGCTGGTTCTGGGACATGAAATAGCAAAACATCCAGCGGCGGAAATCCGGCGTCATGGGGCCGACCTTGGGAATCGGCAGTTCGTCGTTGTTATTGCCCGTAATGCGGCCCGGCGTGTTGTCGGTGGTGAAAATACCGCCGTTGAAAAGCAAGGGCAGTTCGCCATCACGGTTGCAGGCCAGCATGTAGCGGAAGAGCCTGAAGTTGCGTCCGATCAGCCAGCCGACATCATTCGTGGCTGCATTCGGATTCACAACGACGTGCGAGCGAGACCAGAACTCGTCCCACCGCTTCCTTTCGTCCGCCCGAGCGGTCTTGAGGGCGGAAGGATCCAACAGCGTCTTGGCCTCCGCCTGCCATTGCATCGGATCAGCGTCCAGCGCCGCGCCAAGGCGCATGGTGATTAGATGGGTCTTCCGCGCTTCCGTGTGGCCCGTCCAGGCTTTGCCCTCCCAGAACTGCCATTGCACCGGCGCCTCGACCGGCTTGGAAAGCCCGCCTTCAACGACTATGGCTCCACCGGAAACCCGGCGCGTCGTGGCATCCTGCACGGCATCCGCCGCGATCCCCCGGCTTTGTGCTATGCCCTTCACATCCACCTTGAAATCGGCATTGCGGTGGAACCAGAGGAAGCCGGTTTCGTCGGTGGAGATGTTGTCCGCTTCCATGGTCCAATCAAAATGCATATCCAGCTTGAGCTTCTCCTTCTTGCGGTCACGCCAACTGCCGAAGGCGACCTCGAGCGGCTCTGCCGTGGCAGAAGTGGATTCAAAAACCAAGGTTTGCCCGGCAAACCAGAGCGAGGCTTTGAAACCGCCCTGCATGATGGTGATGGCCCCGGTGACCGTGTCGAGTTCCTGCCGGAAACCCGGCTCGCCCAGCTTGAACCCCGAAGGCGTAATGCGGACACAGCCGAGCTTGAGCAACCGGCCCTGCTCGTCGAAGGCTCCACTGTGCGCCAGGTAGAGCCAGAGCGAACCGTCCTGCACCCAGACGTTCGCGCCCGCGCCGAGCCGGCCCGATAGCGGCATCGAGTCAAGCGAGTCCTGCGAGGGTGTTGTCCAGACAATGTTATACGACGGCGGCAACGGCGCGCTCGCAATCGCCGCCAGGCTCAGGGCAAAGGCGCTACTAACAGCAAGAATCGCTCGTTTCGAGTTCATCATTTTCTTTCGTACACACGAACCCAATCGAACTCGGCAAACGCCGGTAAACCTTCATCCTCCATTTTCTTCGGCGAGGTCGGCTTGCCCCAGAGTGCCGCGACGCTGGTCAACCAAACGCTCTGTGGGCCATGCGGGAATTTGGTGGCGTCGGTCTCATGCGTCAGGCGTCCGTCGAGGAAAAATTTCACCGCCGTCGGCGTGAACTCGCACGCCCAGACATGGAAATCCGCCGTGAAATCCGGCACATCCGGGGTGTGGTAGTACACCCGACCGTAACCCACCGACTTCTTTCCCGTCTTTCCGCTCCAGTCAATGACACCCGCCGAGTACGAACGTGGATTGGCCGAGTCCTGCTCGCAGATGTCAATTTCCTGTGTCCGTTGTTGCGGTGCCTGGCCGCTGGCGACCTGTTGGGCGTAATCCCTGCCGTCTTTGGGCGGGTGATATTTCATTGTCCAAAATGATGTGTGCCAGCCGGCCGGTTTCGGGCAACGAAAACGCGCCTCAAAATAGCCGTAGAGGAACTCGCGTTTACTGATGACGCCGCCGGCCGTGTAATGCAGTCCCCCGGCGTCTTCCTTTTTCAAGGCCAGCCGCAACAGGCCATTGGTCACGGAGACGTTCTCCGGTTTTTGGAAACTCAACAGTCGCCCGCCGGTCCGGTAGAACCACTTGTTGGTGTCGAGCGCGCTGCCATCGAACTCGTCGGACCACACCAATTGGTAGCCCGTCGGCGGCTCGGCGCGCGCGGTGAACGCGGCCAAAACAATGAGGAGCACTCTAGTAAACATGTTGGCTTTCTCCTTTGACGAGGGTGAGGGAGCGGACTTCACTGCCGTAGCGGACCTTGCAGGTGGTCCCGGCCATGCTGTGAAGCGTGGCGCGGGTGAGCCGGCCTTTTTTCCATTCCATATCCACCGCGAACCCGCCGCGGGCGCGCAGGCCGGTGACCTTGCCGTCGGGCCATGCGTTCGGCAGCGCGGGCAAGAGGTGAATTTCGCCCATGTGGCTTTGCAGCAGCATCTCGGCGATGCCGGAGGTGGCGCCGAAGTTGCCGTCAATCTGGAATGGCGGATGGGTGTCGAACAGGTTCGGCAGAATGCAGGTCCGCAGGAGTTGTCGCAGGAGTTGGTGGGCGCGGTTGCCGTCATGGAGGCGCGCCCAGAAGTTGATTTTCCAGGCGGTGCTCCAACCGGTCGAGGTGTCGCCGCGGGCGTTGAGTGTCACCCGCGCCGCTTGCGCCAGTTCGGGGGTTGTCAACGGGCTGATCTGGCGGCCCGGATGCAAGGCAAACAGGTGGGATATGTGCCGGTGTTTGTCCTTCGGATCGTCCACATCTTCCATCCATTCCTGGAGTTGTCCCCACCGGCCGATTTTTGGGCCGAGCAGTTTGTCGCGCATCGCGACGGTTTTTGCCCGGTATTCGGCGTCCACGCCGAGCGCTTCGCTGGCTTCGATGTAGTTGGTGAACAAATCCCAGACGATTTGCTGGTCGTAGGAGACGCCGGGATGAGGCGTGCGGTCGCCTTCCTTGATGACGATTTTGCCGTTGACCTCGACGGGACCGTGTTCGGGCGACCAGCCATCGGGCGTGATGAGGGTATTGTTCGGTCCTGGCACAAGGCGGTCTTCCCAGAACTCGACAATTTCCTTGATGGCCGGGTAAGCGACGTGGCGGAGGAACTCTTTGTCCTGCGTGAACGCGTATCGCAGCCACAGGTGTTGGACGAGCCAGGCGCTGTTGGGTCGGTGGACCCCCCAGCGGGATGTGCCGCCCATCGGGTTGGTGGTGCTGTAGTTGGACCAGCCGCGTCCTTTGGGCGCTTTGACCCGTTCGTCCGTGGTTCGTTTGTACACCACGGCCATGTTTTGAATCCACTGGAACAACGGGTCATGGCACTCCGAGAGGCCGGTCAACTCGGCCGGCCAGTAATTCATTTCGAGGTTGATGTTGCAGGTGTAGCCCGAATACCAGGCGGGCTTGACGTTGTCGTTCCAAATCCCCTGCAAGTTGGCGGGCAGGCCGCCGGGGCGAGAACTACTGATGAGCAGATAGCGTCCGTACTGGAACAACAACGCTTCCAGCGCAGGGTCGGCTTTCCCTTCCTTGTACGCCGCCAGCCTCCGATCGGTTGAAGGAACGCGCGCCGCCGCGTCCGCGGGAGACTCGGCCACGACGGAAGCCGCCCCTCCAAGTTCCAGTCTGACACGATCAAACAATCTCTGGTAATCGGCCACGTGCGCGGCGTGGAGTTGCTCGAAGGACTTCCGCGCCGCCGCTTCGAGGCGTTGGGTCAGGCGTTGGTGGGGATGTTCGCCGCGCCAGTGTTTCTTCGGATCGTTGGCCAAGGAGGTTCCCGCCACCAGCAACAGCGTCACGCTGTCGGCCTTGTTGACCGTGATGGCGTCGCCGGTCGCGCTGACGCTGCCGCCGTCGCTCAACACCAGCAGTTGTGCTTCGTAGTCCAGGCCATTGGGCAGTCGGCCCACCGCGCGGATTTTGTTGTCGGCGGCGCGGATCTGCGCTTGATGCGCATCGGTCAGACGGATTCTGCCAGAGTGACAGCCGGGCTTGTCGGCGGTGAACCGCATTACCATGACCTGGTCGGGATAACTCGAAAACGTTTCGCGGCGAAACGTCACACCGCCGTCGCGGTAGCTCACGCGATGCGTTGCGTCGGCCAGATCGAGTTCGCGTCGGTACTCCGAGGGCGCGGTGTGCGTCCACTCCACAAACACGTCGCCAAACGGCTGGTAACTGCCCATTTCGATTTCGTCGCCAAGCCAGAGCGTCTGCTCGTTGAACTGGACATGCTCGTTGGTGGTTCCGCCGAAGATCATGCCGCCGAGGCTGCCGTTGCCAATCGGCAATGCCTCGACCCATTTCTGCGCCGGGCGATCGTACCAGAGCGTGAGCGGCTCGTTGCCCCACGCGGCAGCGACAACGAGAATCGAGAGGAGGACGGATTTCATGGTTGTTTTTCCAAAATCGGTTTCAGCGCCTCAAACCAACGGGTGGCCATTTTTTCTTTGCCAGCCGCGTTGGGATGGACCTTATCCTCAACGGTGTCGGTGTTCCAATCGAAGCCGCTTGCCTGGTCCACGAGAATCACGTTGAGGCGTTTTGCGAGTGTGGCCAGTTCCCGGTTCAATTCCGGGATGTACGAATACTTTGGCAGTTTGCCGCTGGGGATGACTTGAGCAAGCAGGACGATCACATTGGGGTTGGTCGCGCGAAAATCGGCGATCATCTGTTCCGTCGCCGCCAGGATTCCTGGTATCGGTTTTTCCTCGGCAAAGTGGTTGTGACCGCAATGCAACAGAACGATGTTGGCAGGGTGTTGCCGGAAGTTTTTGCCGACCACGGTTGCTAGAAACTCGGCGTTTTTACCGCCGTAACCTTCGTGCCGTAGCGGATCGCGGCCGCGCGTCCCGACAAACTGCACACGGTAGCCCGCCGCGGTTAATTTCTTCAGCAACAGGCTCCGGTAGCCGGCGTCCTTGCCGCCGTCGGTGATCGAATCGCCGACAGGCATGATGCGCCAAGTTCGTTGCTCTGCCGACGCCGCGAACACCAGCGCCGTCATGAGACATGCTGTACAGATGTGCTTCATCTTTTCTCCATTCCTTCCTCTCGGGTCCATGCGGCAAAGTCGTACCTGAGGACTTGCTTGCCGTGCTTGAGGGTGAGCACAGGCGGAGTCACAGCTTGATACACCCACGGACTGCTGTGGATCGGCCACGATTTATAGTCAACGGGCTGGCCATCTATCTTCGACTGGCCGCTGTAAGGCGCTTTGTGCGGAAGCCATGTCAGGTCGAGTGTACGAGCCGTGAGCGAACGGTAGGTCACACGCACAGCTTCGGGGTCGAAAGTGAATCGAGTCTTCGTGAGCACGGCCGTGGCGAAGCGTTCCAGTTCCGCATCCACGCCGCCCCCGGCAAATGGAGCCAGTTCCGATGTCTCCAAAACCCAGCCGTTTTTTCTCGTGTCACACCAGAGTAGATCGTTGTCGTTCCACGGTTTCTTGCCCCACGCGCACGGTCTGGCAGATCCGAACCCCATCAGCATCGAGCCGTTGTGGCAAAACACCCAGCCAGCCTTCTCGATGCGTTTGACGATGGCACCTTTCCTGGTGAACGGCGCGTAGAGTTTGTAGTACGGATACGTCTCCGGCACAGCGTACGCGCCGATGATTGTCCCTTCGCACTGCAAGTATTGGCTGAACGGGTTCTCACCGTAGCCGAGCGCGTTGGCCCTGTTCTCGTGCAGGGCATACGGCCGGTATGGGTTTTCCATGCAGACGGCAAAGGTCGAGGATGGCTTTGGCGAGAGCCACTTGAGCATGTTGCGGCGGGACTCCTTGTAAAGCCCGTCCGTGTGACTCGACGCATGATCCCACTGGCTGCACAAGCTGTAGTTCAACGAGTGGTACGTCATCCGATGCACGTCCTGCTTGCCCATCCCCGCAACGAAACCACGGTACTCCGACGGCTGGGAGCGTTCCTGCGCGATCTTCACCACCAGATCGGGTAACCGATAACTCCCGGTCGTCGCCATCCAAAACGAGTGAATCCAACCCGTTCCCGAAGCGGCAATCGGACGCTTCGCACCAAACCAAATCCACGCCGCAGCGGCGGTTGATGCCATGCTGTCAGGACTCGTGTCCGTCGAGTACCAATACTTTGCGCGCGCCGCCGAGCCGACGTTGTAGCCTTGGTTCCAACTGCACGCGATGTCCACCAGCATCGCATCGAGCGTCAAGGCCGCCCGCCGCCGCATATCGGGATCGCGCGCGAACTCCGCCAGCATCCGTGTCGCCGACAGATTCACTGCCGAGTAAATCGGGCAGCCGTACTCGGCATAATTCTTCCTCGTAATCTCGTCGAAGTAGCCCAAGAGCCGCTCGCGCGTCGCATGCCTGATTTGCTCCGCGTTCAAACCGTCCGCGTCCACCATGTCCGTCCATTCCTCTGCCGCCAGGAACCCCGCGCCATCATTCATCAAACGGTAATTCCACGCGCCGTAACCTTTCCAGACCTTGTGCGCATACAACGCCGCGTAATCGCGTATCTTCAACGCCGTCGCCCTCGGAATCTTGTCCTTGGCGAGGAAATACGTGTTCACCAAGGCCACCTTGTCGAACGGATCAAGCGCGCCGCGTTTGGATTTCGCGATACTGGCCACGACAGCCGCGTCCAGTTTCTCCAGCGCGTACTGCGTATCAACATTCAACAGCAACCGTGCCGCGTAAGCCGGAGCCGCTGCCTTCGGGCATATCTCCTCGTTGAGCTTCGGCGTGCAGGTCGCGACGTACCGCACCAACGCCGCCCCGCGCTCCGCCGCCGTCTTCCCGTCGAGCCTCCCCACCCCGCCCTGCATGACCGGCTCATCCGTCTCCTCCTGCGCCCCACCCACCGTCAACGTCACCAACGCGAGAAGAAAAAACTGCGCAGCCATTCTCATTGGAAGACCATCCATTCCCACACCGCCAGATTGCTCTCAGCACTCGTCAGCCTCAGATACCGGCCGCTCGCCCGCTGCTCCACCACCACTGGCGATCCCGTGGTGGTTTGCTCCACCAACTTTTTCCATTGCTGACCGTCGTCGGAGATTTCGACGACAAACCGGTACGGTTTCCACGCGTACTCGAAACGAATCTCCTGCCGCGAGAACGCCTTCACTGCGCCAAGATCGAGTTGCAACCAGCCGCCCTTGGCGGTCCAGCGCGTCGCGTAATTGTCATCCACCGCAAACCGCGCTTCACCGCTGGAGGCGCTCGCCGTGGCCGGTAAGCCAGTCTTCCGCCCACGCACCAACGCTGGGCCTTCGTGCGTCGGGACGACCTTCTCGATCAAGCCATCCGCAGTGAACTTCAACTCGTCCACGCATACCTGCCGTCCGACGAATTTCGGGTCGAACGGGATGCTGTGCCGGTGATAGAGGATGTAATCCTTACCATCGTGGCGGAACACTGTGTGATGACCGGGGCTGATGACGTTCTTCGACTTGTCGGTCACGAGGATTGGGCTGTTCTTCGGTTCGACGAACGGGCCGAGCGGGTTGTCGCCAACGGCGTAATGGACTTGGTAGTTGTCCTTGATGGTGATGCCGGTGGAGTTCATCAGGAAGTAACGCCCGCCGCGTTTGACCATGATCGGACCTTCAAAGTAGTTCGTCGGCGTCACGTCATGCACCTCGCCGTCGAAACTCACCATGTCCGACTTCAATTTCACCGCCCAGCACTTCCCGTTCTTCCAACCGTGACCCGACCCCCAGTACAACCAGCCCGTGCCGTCGTCCTCCACGAATGCCTCCGCATCAATCATATGATAGCCCGGCTTAAACTTACCGTGAATCAGCGGACGGTTACCCAGCGCGTTTTGCCACGGGCCGAGCGGATGCTCCGCGACGCCCGCCCAGACTTCGTTCCCGACGGAGACGTACATATAGAACTTCCCGTTCTTCGCCTGCACTACCGACGGCGCCCAGACCGCCGCCCCGCCGCTGGTCGGGCTTTTGCAGGCCTCTTTCGTCGGCCAATTCAAGACCCGGTACGTCCAGTTCTTGAAGTCCGGTGACTCCCAGCAACCGAGCGTCTTGTCGCCCCACGGATCGAGCGTCGCGTAGAGGTAGAACTTCCCGTCATGTTGCACGAGCGACGGGTCGGCGTAGTACCCCGGCAAGATCGGATTGCCGTTATGCGGTTCCTGACCGGGGAACGGTTGCGCAGACGCAATAGACAACAACGTAAAAAGAAGTAGCGGTTTCATTATTTCAACGTGGCGCGACGGCTGAGATAACCAAAACCGTAAGATGCTTCGAGCGCAATACCAGCAGCCACTTTGAGGCGGCCTGTGAGGAATTGCGAGTTCGGAGATTCCTCGGTCACTGTCAACGGCTGCCAATCGCCCTTGCCGATGCGGACCTGGACGGTGCCGGTTTCGACCTTGTGATAATCGAAGTTCAACGGGGCACGCAGGCGGACGACGACTTCATCACCCTCGCGGCGGAGTGACAGTTCTGTTTCGGCAAAGGCGAGGTAGGCAAGGCTGAGGTTGAAGGCGACGTTGAACTGGACCCAGCCTTCGGTCCAGCCGATGTCGCCCTTTTCGGGATGATACGGGTAATGGGCGTCTTTGGGACTGCCGTCCATGACGAACCGGGCATCGGCCAACTGGCCGATGCCGCCGGGGAGGAACTTGAACCAGCCGTGTTCGACGCCCTCGATTTCGCGGGGCGCATCGAAGGAGAAATGTCGCCCTACCGGATTGCGTCCGAATCCGTTGTCGAAGTGCGAATAGACCAACTGTTCAAGCCGCGCGTTTGTGGCCGGGTCAGTGAGCACTTCGCGCGCGGCCAGCAACGCGGCGGGCAGGCCGAGGACGTTGCCGGGTTCGTTCCACATGGTGGGTTTCTCGCCCATCGGCGTCCATTTGGCGCCGTCGTCGAGTTTGCGGAAATCCCAGAGGTTGGCCGAGCGGCGAATGACGACTTTGGCCCAGTCACTGATTTTGTCGGCGAGTCCGGCAGGGGCGCGGTCGGGATACTGGCGGAGGAAATGCGCCAGGCCGGTCACGGTGAGGAACTCGCTCATGCGCTGGCCTTTGGTCGTGAGCGGATCGTTCCAGTCGAGGTTGGCGATCATCCATGCGGCTTGTTTGTATGCCGCTTGGAAATATCGCTCGGCATCGGGTTGTTTCTCGCGTTTGGCAACTTCGTACATCAGCAGATTTGGCTCGACGGAGAAGCCGGGCGGGTAGGCGCCTTTGGTGGTGCCGATTTTCGTCTTCAGAGCCAGCAGATCGTGTTCGGGGCTTTCGTCGTACGGGTAATTGCGGTCGGCCCTGGGGTCGCTCCAGTGGGTAAAGGCGTAGTCGCGGACGATTTGGTAGTTTTGCGCGGGCAGATATGGTTTCAGCCACGGCCAAGCATAGAGGAAGTAGGCCAGTTGCGCCTTCAAGTGCTCGTGCAGCAACCCTTGTGTCACAATCACGTCGGCGCCCCAGTGGATCAGCTTCACAATGTCGGGCGCGTTGTCGGCGTAGGGTTCCAGGGTGCCCCAGAGTTTGGGATCACGCGGTTTTTCATATTTGATCTGGCGTGGCATCCGTTCGTAGGCCGACGGATTTGAGAGCCACTGCGGGACGAGCGTGTGTAGTTCCCAGCCAAAATGGTGGTCGTCGCGCCAGCCGTAGGAACCTTTGCAGGGAGCGCGGTAATTGCCCACGTAATGGCGGGCATCTATCATGAAATTCACGGCGTTCTGGTATGTCACCCGCTCCAGCCACCACGAACCGATGCGAAACGGTACCGACCGAAGACCAGCGGCTTCCACAACGTATTCCTGTTCGTCGGTCGGGTTGAAGGCGGAGAAATCGCCGATGTGATTCTTCAGCGTTCCCTCGAACAGCGCGTCACCGCCCTTCGCCGGTCGCACGGTGAACTTCGTCCCGTCCGGCAACGTCGGCGCCGTGAACCGTTTCGGTTTGCCGAGGTTGAAACCGCTTTGGTTGAGGTAAATCAGGGGGATATCCGCTTGGGGTGTTGCGGTCGCCTTCTTCTCTCCCCGCACGGCGGGCACTCCATCCGCGCCTGCCGGCCAAATGACGACTTCTTTGACGCGCGCGATTCCTTGATGCGTTCGCGTGATCCACAAACGAAGACGATCGGTCGTCACATCCACCGTGTCGTCGAAGGCAACGGCTAGCGCCACGGCCTTGTTGTTCTCAATTTTGGCCGACGGAATATCCTGCCATTTGCCGTCGCTCCAAAACTGGATTGTGAAACTCTCCAACGGCGTCTCTTGTTTGTAACCGGAATAAACGTGCACACCGGCCAGTTTCTGGGTTTTGCCAAGGTCAATCTCCAGCCAGGCCGTCTGGTCTGTTTTCTTGCTGATCCAGCGCGATGCGTCGCTCGTGTCGCCATCAATCGCCTTCGAAGCCGGACAGTTGTCCATGCAGGAACTGGCCCTGGCCGCGACCGGTTGTAGCGGAGCCGCAAAGGAGGTTTGCACAAGAAAAAGAGCCAAAAGAATGTGGAATGTTTTCATGGCTGGGCTTTCAAGGGAATTTGGATGTTGGAAGAGATGCGACCGTTTTTCTTGTAGCCGTCCGTTGCGCCAAAGAGAGCGACCGGCGTTTCGCCGTCGAACAGCAGCGCCGGGCGTTCGACGTTGGAGTTGCTCATCGAGCCATCCGCCCACTGGAATCGGTTCCCGATGACCTTCGGATGCGCCGTCGGTTTCCAGTGCAGACCGTCGTCGGACTGAAACAACGCGATACCACCGGAGGAACCGGTGAATTTGCCAACCACATCCCGCGCCACGGCGTAGTAGCGGTTGCCGTAACGTTTGCTAAACCAGATAAACGGGTCCTCGGCCAGCATCCAATGTTTGACGGCATCGGCGTCGTCGGACTCGAAGATTCTGCCGGGCTGTTTGATGTAAGGGCCTTCCGGTTTGTCCGCCAGCGCCGCGCCGTAACGCACCTTTCCGCCCATGGGTTTGCCTTCGACGTACTCGACCGCTTTGTAAATCAACAGAATGCCGCCATCGGGGCGAACCGTCGCGCCGGGGTTGGTCACGCAAAGCGAGTCAAACGCCTTCTTATCCGAACTGACATCTACAATCGGTTTGTCGAATCGTTTCCACGGGCCTGCCGGGTTGTCGGCGACGGCGACGCCGATGCGTTGGTTGTTGCGGTGCATCGGGTAGGATTGGCCGTCGCCGGTGTTGCCCATGTAGAAGAGGTAATACTTACCACCGTGCTGAAGGATGTTCGGGTTATGGGTTGTCGTGCCGTCCCAGAATTCCCTGCCGCGCGCCGGCAGGGCAACGTTGACGTGTTTGTACGGGCCGAGCGGCTTGTCGGCAACGGCGTACGCGATCTCCGAGCACAACGCCCAGCCCGGCGCGAACCCCTTCTCCACCGGCCAACGCGAGTAGTAGAGGTGATACTTGCCGTCGGCGCCCTTGATCGGCGCACCGCACCAGACGAAATAGCCCGGCTCGGCAAATCTCGCCTCCATCGGCACCGGCTGCACCATCGCACCGAGATCAAGTTCATCCGCCACGGCGACGGCGGCGGCAAACAGAAGAATCGTGATGCCTGTTTTCGTCTTCGCAACGGCATCAAGTTGTTGATCCGTTTTCATTTCGTCACGATTTCCAATTTCACCGGGCCGAGTAAGCCGGAGGTGGTGTCGCCCCGGTACCGAGTCGGCACAGTCGTGTAATGATTCGCCAGCGTGTTGCAGACCAGCACCTCGATGCGGTTGTTGCCGGGGCTGACAAATCCCGTGATGTCCAGCGTCCATGGTGGGGAGACCTTGAGACCGGCCAGACGGCCATTGACGCGCACCTCGGCGGTTGCCACCACATTGCCGAGATCAAGAATCACCTGCTTGGCGGCGGGGATCGCAACCGTTTTCCGATACCACGCGCCGCCGGAATAACTGAGCAACCCATCCATCTTCGACCAATCGCCGAGCGCAATCTGGCCGGGGCCGCATTCCAGCTTGATGTACTCCGGCAAGGCCGCGCCGGCGTAACAACCGCGTTCCTGTTCGATGCGCAGAAACACCATCACCGCCTTCTGCGGCGGGCGAGGCAACTCGTAAATCTCCATCCCGTCTCCGCGACGGACCGCCGACAGTGGACTGCCGTCGGCCCAAGCCCGCACTTTGCCGCGCGCTTTCAGCGTCATCGCGCGCAAACCGGGCGGGGCGACGAACCGATACCAGCCGACCGGAGTTTTCTCATCGGCGCGCACATCAAAGGCCAACACATTCGGGCTGTTCCACCAGCGCATGGCCAGCGCGCCCGGTGGCGACGGCGGGACCTCGCCGGTCACAGCAACAAAATAGGCGCGGCCAGGCTTGTTGTATTCCAACACGAGCGGGTTGGCACCGGCTTTCAAGGGGAGGACGTTGTCGGTGATGACGTTGCCGTTGAGGGTGACTTTTGATGGTTTGAGCGTGCCGGTCAGGGCCTGCGCGGTCATGTCGCGCGGGGCAACGATCGTGGTTTGGAACGTGCTGCCGTCGCCTTCGTAGCTGACGACGGTGGGCAGATGTCGCGCATTCTCTTTGGCTCTGCCGATGGCGAGGAATTCGTCGTGCATTTCCGCCTTTAGCCCGTGGTAGCCCTGGTGGCCGGGATCATTTTCGATACCCCAACGCCACGAGAATTCGTACGGTTGGCCGTCCTTTATGAACTGCGGGCCGAATGAGCAGGTGACTTTACGCCACGGGCCGTTGGTGTGGTCTCCCTCGCAATACCAGAGCTGACGGACTTCGGGACCGATCTTTGTCGGCGTCGGCGGCCAGTGGAAATCGCCGAAGCGATTGTCGAGCGTCGGCTCCAACTCGAATTCCCAATCGCCGTCCAGGGGGATTTGTGATTGAGGATTTGAGATTTCGGATTCCACGCGCAGCGGTTGGCCGGGGCTGAAGACGATCAATTGGATTTCCTTCTCGGTGAGCGGCAATTTCAGTCGCGTGCCGTCGGTGGTTTGCGCGGTGACCGCCAGTGGGCGGGTCGTGCCGGTCCACGGGTCCCACAATTCTGCTTTGCCGGTAGCACGGAAGAAAACCTCACGGCCTTTTGGTGCATTGTAGACCGCATAGAGGTCGCGTGGGCCGATTTTGCGGTGCTGGATGTAGCCGGGGCCTTCGTAATCGCGCGGTGGGAGCCTGGCGAAGATATCCCGGGTCAAGCCGATCTCCTTTGCCATGGCGGCAACTTCGGGATCGTCGCGGCCGACGCGATCGCTGGCTTCGGGCAACGCGCCGATGGCCAGCACGATGCCGCCGGCACGGTGGAATTCGAGCGACTTGGTCAGCGTCGAGTGGCGGATGGCTTTCATGGCAGGCAACACGAGCACCCGATAAACTTCGCCGGCGATGTGAAGTTCGTTACCGACAATCCTGGCCCGGTCGAGCGACTCGAAATCCATGAAATCGAAGTCCACGCCCTTGGCGTAGAGCTGTTTGCCGGTAGCGAAGGCAGTTTTGACGGCAGCGGCGCCGTCCATGTCGGCTTCCATCGGCGCGACGGGATAGAGAATCGCCACGTCGCAGCGGTGGTGTCCCTGACTGAGGAGGTAACTGAGGCGTTGGACACAATCCATGAAGCCGCGAAGATGTTTCCAGTACGGCATTCGGAAGGTGTTGTCGGGCGGCGCCCATTCCCACCAACCGCCGTGGGTTGAGTAGTACATCCCGTGGAGGCTGAGCAGATTAAAGCCCATCACGTAGTTGGCAAACGTCGCGTCCACCAGTCCCGCCGCGGTCGTACCCCAACCGCTGCCGTAGAAACCTTCGAGCCAAACGCGCGGGCGTTCGTAAAGATGCGCGATGGAAGCGGCGACCTTCGCTTTGATGAGGTCTTTGCCGAGACCGGGCTGGTCGGCGCCGGGTCCCTGGTTCCAGCGTTGGGTGCGGAAGTAATCGCCGAACTCGATGACGTTGCGACCGCGTCCGCCGTGGTCGCAGCCCATGATCATGCCGCGTTGCTGGTGCCAGTCGAACACCGGCTTGAAAAATCCTTCCTCGCTGAGCGCCACGAGCACGTCGTTGTAATCGAGCCGCACCTTGGGCGTACGCGGTCCGATGTCCCGAAACAGCGCCGGCAACTCCGGCGTGATGTCGTACCCTTTGCGTTTCTTGAACTCCTCGGCAAACTGAGCTGACCAAAGCCTGCCGCTCACGCCGAAACCGAGTTCATCGGAAAAAAAGAAGTTCAGTCCCTTGCCGCCCTCGCCGGGGAATCGGCGCTCGAACTGGCCGAAGAATTTCTCAGCGTACCATTTGCCCGCCATCGGATGCATCGGGTTCAACGACCATGGCACCTTTTCAACGCCAACCTTCCCGTCCCTGCCCATCTTCAGCGTCATGCCGGTCACTTCGGGATGCTCGCGCAACAACTCGTCCACGCACCAGCCCTGACCGAATCCGAGCGTGTAATCGCTAAGGCTGATGGCGGCGCCTTGTTTCTTGGCTTCCTGCATGAACCAGCCGGTCAGTTTCCACCATGCCTCCGAGAACAGCGGCGGCTCGCTGGGATAAGTCAGCCCCCAACTGCGTCCACCCTTGTCGGAGTGAGCGTAATTGATCTGGTAACCGGACACGCCCATGCCGTCCATTTGTTCGAGGATCCATCCAAGCCGTTCCTTCGTCAACGGATCGCCAAGCCACCAAAAAAACGGTACCGTCCCGTACCCCGGCGGCGGCTTCTGAAACCCCGGCAACGCATCGAAATCGGACGCCCGGTTGGTCTGCCCCACCGCCCCCGCCGGCACAGGAACTCCATCCGTCAAACCACTCGCCGTCAACGACGCTGTCCACAACCAAACCAACAACAAACAACCGGATTGGATTCCTGTTCGCTTCTTCATATCCCGGCCCCTTGTTTTCCGAAAACCTTGATCACGATGAGTGAGTACGGGGGAATGCGATTTGTCACGTAAGACCGCGCGCAGCCATGACGAACTTGAGAGGAGAGAATGGCACACGCCTCGTCGGCGTTGATGTTCGCAACCAGTGGCGCGAGCCACAAGATGGGGACGATGTGTTTCATGGTTTGGAAACGGTACTTGGGGCAAAGACAAGTCCTTCTACAAACTCGTTCGTCTTGAAAAAGCCGGCGTCGCACACGGGTTTGCCTGCGAACGTAAGGTTCTCGAAGGTGAGATTGCGGATACGCACGTCGGGTTGCCCCCAGAGGATTTGGGGTTCGCCCAAAACACTGGGAGCAGCGATGGAGATGTTTTGGAAAAGGATACCCGACAAGTCCCCTGCTCCACGCTTCTCTCCGTCCTTTGAATATGGCGCCGGTACGGTCATGCAGATGAAGAACTGCTGTAACGTCGGTCGGGGGTCTTCGATGTTGATGTTGCGGAAGATCACCCCATTACCCGCGGCGCCTTTGCCTTCGCCGCGCATGTTGAAGACACGACCGCCGGTCCATCGGTGCCACATCGCTCGCGAGTAGATCACGTCGCAATCCTCCACCACCAACCGGCGATCGGTGAGTTGCGGTAGGGCACTGAGGACGAACGCCGAACCGTTTGCGTCGTTCCACAGCACCGTGCGGCGAATGCCCAACCCATTCACATAGAGCGAATCGTCCTGCGTACGGAGAAAACAGTCCTCGATCAACGTGTTCCCGAAAGGATTGATTCCGTCGCCATTGGCGCGCCAGGTGAATATCTTGGCCCATTTAACCTCATTCGGATGCCCCGCCTTGTACGGGCCTATCAACATGAGCGAGTGAAAGGCCGAGTCGGCAATGGTAATACCTTCCACAAGGGTATCGGTGGCGCCCAGCACTTCAATCGGACGATAACGCCCGTGTTCCTTGGACGGCGGATCAACATAGTTGGGATGTTTCAGCCGCGCGCCCGACAGCGTGCCGTGCCCGAAGATGCGAATGTGATGGCCATCGCCCCATTTCGTATTGGAAAGCGTGCCGTAAACGATGGCGTCGCCGGGGATGTAATACTGGCGATTCGCGCGCAGCGGGAACGCCAACCCGACATCGTGAACGCCGGGCAGGAAATAGAGCGTGGTCCAAGGCCCGTCGGAGGACGGAGTCTCACCGGGTTTCACGGTCCGCACGCCGGGATCCTCCGGCCTGGGTTTGTCGGCCAATGGCGGGTTGGCAAAAATCGAGATCGTATGAATCGGCGGTCCTTTGTAGCCCTTGCCCGTGTCTTGTCCGTCCATTTGACCGTCAATATCCACGGCCACGAGACAGGGTTTATCGAGTCGGACAAAAACCTTGCCGTCTTTGACGAAGCAGGCGGACGCCTTGCGTTGTGGATGCACCGCGGCGGCGCGAATGGGCTGGCCATTGACGCGGGCGATTTCGATTTCCACGGCACCGTCGGTTTCAAAGTTCACATAGGTGTGCGTCCAGCCCGCCAGATGGGCAAAGTAGGCATCCGACTTCTTTTCGACAGCCTTGCAGACGGTTTCCCAGGCGAAAACGTTTTGCCATTCGCTGTCGCTGTTGGCGACGCGCACACGCACTTTGTAGTGCGCCGAGGCCGCAAGCCCCGGCACGGGCGGATACACAACCAGCCCACCGGCGGCAGACCATCCAGTCAACAGCGTCAGCAGCAGGACCATGATCGTGATACTTGCGAATCGGCTCATGGGAGCGACAAACCACCGCGACAGGAAGAAAAGAATCGGGGTTCGGATGTTCATGGCTTGCACTGGTACACGCGAACCCAGTCCACCTCCATGGCGGTGCGGTCAATGTCGTCGGTAACCGGCCCGGCCCATTTGATGACGGCCAGACTCACCCACACGGCGGCGGGACCGTGACAGAATTCATTTTTTTCGCGGCGAATTTCCTTCCCGTCCAGGAACCACACCAGTTCCTGTTCCGTCCATTCCAGGGCAAAAACGTGAAAATCGCGGGCGAAATCCTGCTCTTTGAACGTGAAACTTTTGTGCGCGGTGGGATGAGTGCGCCTGCCGTTGACGACTTTCTGGTCGGAGTGATTGTGAATGTTGGTGTTCAGTTTGTTCGGGAAATGTCCTTCGTTGATGTCAATCTCGAATCGCTTTTTGCCGGGCGGCGGCGGGGTGGTGGGCATGAGCCAGAAGGAGTTGTTGGTGCCCCTTGCCGCGGCGTATCGGTAGCGGCACTCGAAATAACCGTACTGGAATTGTTCCCTGGTCCAGATATTGCCGGAAGTCCACGCCTGGCCGCCGCGTGATTCCTTGCGGTTGATCAAACGACACAGGCCGTTGGTGACCACAACGTTTTCGCGCCACCGGCTGGACAGGATATGGCCGCTGGGACCGTTTTGGAACACCCAGGATTTGTCCAGGTCCTCCGTCGTGCCGTCAAACTCCTCGGCCCAAACAAGCCGGTAGCCCGGCGGCGGTTCGGCGTGCGCGCCCAATGTCAATAGGAATACGGCCAGCAGGAGCGTCTTCATTTGATCTCGTAGTCATGGCCGGGCACGATGAGAAAACGAATGGCACCGGAGCCGGGGTCGCGTTCAAAGTGAACCGTCTGGTTGACAGTGATGTCGGTAACCTGCGCTTTGTCCCAGTGGCGGGCGTCGGTGGTGATCATCGTACGCGTGGTGCCGTCCGAATGCGTAAAACGGTACGTGCCGGCGGCGACAGGGTACACAACCGCTTTGAGGCCGGTTTCGACGACCACGCCTTTGCCGCCGACGAACAGCGGTGTTTTGCCGACGGGCAACGGGAAATCCTTCAGCAGCCGGGGGCCTTGATAGACCGTGCCGGTGTCGTAGTCCATCCATTTGCCGGCGGGCAGATAAACGTCGCGGGTGTTAGCCGTGTCATAATCGTTGCCGTAGAGCGGGCAGGCGAGCAACGAAGGGCCGAGCATCCATTGGTAGCCGCGGACGGTGGTGTTTTCGCGGCCATAAACTTGCGGGTCGTCGGGAAAGAGAAGCGGCAGCGGGGCCATGGTCCATGGGAAACCGGTCTCGTAAGCGTCAATGGCCGCGCTGTAGATGTACGGGAGCAAGCGTCCGTGGAGTTGGGCAGCCTCCCGCATGACTTTTTCGACTTCGTCGCTGCCGAAGTTCCACGGCCCCATGCCGACGGCCATGGAGGGGTTGACCGAGGCGTAGCGGGCATTGCGCATCATGTAGGTCTGCATTCGCGGGGAGTTCAGCGGAGGCATTTTCCGTCCTTCTCCGAAGGTTCCGCCAACGATGTCGGGATAGGTGTACGGGAAACCGCTGTAGGAGAAGGCCAGGCCATTGATGGGGCCGCGGTCCTGATTTTGGTCGAAGTTGAAATCCTCGAAGCGATGGACATCGCATGCCGAGCCGAGATAATTGTTGCGTCCCATGATGAAGACTCCCTTGTCCATCAGGGCGCGATTGACGGCGTCAATGTTGCCCTCGCGCATCCTGACCACGCCGTAACCGAAGAGGTCTTCTTTGAACCCGTCCACGCCGTAGTCCATCCATTTCTGACAAAGCCCGACGTACCATTTCACCGCGTCGGGATTCGATCCGTCGAGCAAGTAGGACGGCAGCTTCGGGAACGCGATCTTGTATGCCTTCGCCACACCGTCTTCCTTCAGGAAATAACCTTTTGCCACGCCTTCCGCCGAGTACGGTCCATCTTTGATGAAGCTGATCCGCAGGCCGAGAAAGAACTTCAGTCCTTTGCTCTTGAAATGCTGGATAAATCGTTTCGGATCGGGATACCGAACCTTGTCCCAAAGACCGAAGCTGGTGGTCGCACACAGGTTCGGGTCTTCATTCGGCCAGAATCCCGAACCAACCACCATCCAGCTCAATGGATATCCCAGGCTCAGGTATTTTTCGACATTTTCGGTCACGGTTTTTTCGTTCGTCTTCCAGCCGAGCGCCCCGAATGCCTCCCACCCCACCCCAAAAAACTCATACTTCGGCTTGTACACCGGGTACCCCTCCCGATTCCGCGCCTTGAGAAAGGCAGCGTAAATCTGTTCCGGTGTTCCCAGAAAATAATACATCGCCGGCATCTCCCCGGCCTCCTGTGATCCTTGGGCGATTTCGTCCTCGGTAACGCGAACCAGTTTCAATCCCTTCTCCATGTTGACCAACGCGATTCCTTGACGCGAAAAGATGACGAAGTTGCTGATCATCCGTTTATGTCCCGGCGGTTCCTGGGCGCGGAAACGGTCATCCCGGTATCCGGTCACATCGGTGGTGTTCCGCCCAAACGCCGCATGATCCGCCAGACCGTAGGACGGCGAGGCGACGCCACCGGTTCGCATCACAATCCGCGTGCCGGTCTGCGGTCGCACGCGAAACCGCACATGATGTTCCGCCGCCTCGATCTCAACCGTCGCCTTCACGCCACGATCGTTGACGACTTCAAATGTCCCGTCGCTGTTTCGCGCGCAATCGGCCGCCGCGCCGCCCGAAAACACCAGCCCGGAACTGGCGTGCGGCGGCAGGATCATCGAGCCGTCGGGCCGCGCGAAACCATACCGAAACCCCTTCTTGATGATCTCCAACCGATAGTTGGCCGTGGCGATGACCTCTTTCTCCTGCGCCACCGACGGCAGCGCCATCAGCGCCGCCATGAGGAGAATGGCAAACTGTTTCATACGGTCGGGTTCTCCTGTGTTTTATGAACTTTCAACCCCCACAATAACAACCATGCAAGCGGATGCAAAAAGGCCATAACCCAAAACCACTGGGAATAGCCCTTACCCTGCACCAGTTCCAGAACACCGCCCAGAACCGTCCTGACGGCCTGGTCGAGAAATCCCGCCGGTTTGGTGGACGGTCCCGACACCATGGCCGCCACAATCGTGTTCATCAAGATGCCGCCCACGGTGCTGCCGGCCGCCACGACGCTGAACACCGTGCCGAGCGAATGACGGGGCACAACGTCCACCACCAACGAACTGATGTTGATCAACCAAGCCAGAGCCGCCAACACCGTTACCACCGTCAACGCCAGGGCGATATGAACATTGACCACGCTGGCAATCAATGGCGACAACGGCAACACACAGGCGCATCCAAGCATCACCCACAAACGACTGGCCGCCGGCGCCGCTCCGCGTTTCACCAGCCAACCCGACAACCAGCCGCCCAGCAGACTCCCCACACCGGCCGCGGCATACACAATCCAGGTGATCGTCAGTTGTTTCTGTGACATCCCGCGCTCGGCGTTCAGATATTTCGGAAACCAGAATTGGTAGAAATACCAAACCGGATCCGTTATCAGCCGCCCGGCCAGCAACAGCCATGTCCCCTTGAATCCCAACACCTGTCGCCAGGTCCATGGTTTGTCCGCCACCGTGTTCTCCGCGGATGGATGACCTTCCTCGATCAAGCGCAACTCCGTTTCCGTAATCAACGCGCTCTGGCGCGGTTGCCGGTACAGCAACACCCACGGCGTCAACCAGGCCAGCCCGGCCGCTCCCGTCAGGATAAACGCCATTCGCCAGCCGGTTCCCTGGCCGAGAACAGCAGCCAACCACGGTAATTTCTCCGCATACGGAAACGTGGCCAGAGGAATCACCACATACGGCGCCACGGTCGCGCCAATGGTCGCACCCATCGTGTAAAACCCGATGGCCAGCGCCCGTTCACGCGCGGGAAACCATTCTGCCACCGCTTTTGACGCCGCCGGCCATACTCCCGCCTCACCCAACCCCAGGGAGAACCGATACACCCCCATGGACCGCACGCCATGCGCCGCCGCCGTCAACATGTTCGATACCGACCACCAGGCGACAAAGACCAGCATCCCGAAGCGCGTCCCGATCTTGTCGGCGATCTTACCCGAAATCAGGTACGAAACGGTGTAGGCGACCAGAAAAATATTCACAATGTCTGCGTACGCACGGTCATCCATGCCCAAATCTTTTTGAATGGTTGGCGCCAACGCCGAAAGAGTCTGGCGATCCACGTAATTCAGCACGGCCGCCAGAAACACCAAAACAATGATCCACCACCGCAATCCCGGAACCTTCATGCGCACAGTCTCCTGATTTCGGACGCCGCCGTTTCGTCGTTTGACCGCATCACTTCAACGGCAAACTCGAACCCGATCGTGTTCGTCGGCAGCGACACGCTGAACTCGAACGGGAACCGTCGGGTGCCTTGGCAGGCGGTTTCGAGATAACGTTTCTTGCCGGTCTCCGTAAACAGTTCGTAGAGTTCCATCCAGCGAGACGCATAACCGGTCCAGAAAAACATCCCGTGTCCCGCCTCATCTCGGAACGAGGTTTGTGCCGTGACGATCCGCCCGCCAAGGCAGGTGCCGGCACCCGCGTTGGCTTTTTCCAGCCATGCGGCGTCGCCCGTGGCGCGATACCGCGTGAGGGTATTCTGCCAGATGTTGTCGGGCACGGCGTCATTGAGGTTCAATGCGCGTGTTTTGCCGTACCATGTTTTTGCGAGGGCCAACCGAAAGTTCTGGCGGGTCAATAATGCTTCCAAAAGGGGGTTGACGCGGCACTCGAAAATCCGTTCGCCATCGGTGACGAGCGCGCCGCCGAGGATCGGAGCGAACAATGTCGGCGGCGCTTTTCCCGCCGCGTTGCGGACGGTTTTCGGCGTAAAACGCGCCGTCAACAGGTCTCCTTCCAGCGACACGCAAAGATTGGACCGCAGGGCATCGGAAAATTTCCAGTCGGCATTGCCGGTCACGCTCACCGCGGGCGCGGCGCGAAAAGCATCAAACACGCGGTCTGCGTTGGCCGCGATGTTCATCGTCGGGTCAAAACCATCGGACACATGCCCGATTGGCGATGGTTCTCGTTTTGACGGCGTGTCGGAAGGCCAGAAAATGACGTTGCACTTGTCGCACATTCCCAGGCCAAGGTCGGCCCAACGATATTCGGGTTTTGGCTCGTTGGCGGTCATCAACACGGTGAACCGCGGCGCGAATCCGGCGAGAACCGAAACGGCCAACAAGACGGCGACAAGGTTCATGTGTGACAATTTATCGGCTTGGAAATGAATTGTGTAGGCAAACTTGCGTTTTTGTTCTAAGAAAATGCGCCATGACGATCAGACGCTTGGCGCCACGGGTGGCGGTGCTGGTGGACACGTCCACCAGTTGGGGACGACGACTGGTCACCGGTGTCCACAACTACGCCCGTAAAAAAGGCCCGTGGCAACTGTTTGTGGAAGCCCGCGGTCTGGAGGAACACATCCGAGTACCCCCCGGCTGGCGCGGCGAAGGCGTCATCGCGCGGGTGGGCAGTCTGGCCATGGCTCGTGAGTTACTGGCGTTGGGGTTACCAGTGGTGAACGTCTCTGCCATCCGCTTGCCGGATGTTCATTTTCCCGGTGTGACCAACGATCTTGAAGCCGGCGCCAAACTAGCGGCTGAACACTTTCTGGAACGCGGGTTTCGTCATTTCGCCTATTTCAGTCTTTTGGGGCTTCCGTATGTGGCGGCGCAACAGGAAGCGTTCATTGCCGCCATTCAAAAGGCTGGGTTTGAGTGTGCTGTGTACGGGGTGAAATCCCACGACGGAGCGGAGCCGGATTGGAACCTTGACATCGAACAGCTCGGTGCCTGGCTGCGTTCCTTGCCCAAACCGGTCGCCGTCTTCACTTGGAACGCCGACAGCGGTCGCCAGGTGATTTATGCCTGCCAACATGTTGGGGTGCATGTGCCCGAAGAGGTGGCGCTGTTGAGCGCGTCGGACGACGATCTGCTTTGTGAGGTGGCCCAGGTACCGATGTCGGCGATCCTGGTGGCGGCAGAACAAATCGGTTATCGCGCCGCAGCGATGCTGGATCGGTTGATACAGGGGGGCGAGGTGGCCAGACAACCGATCGCCATTCCACCGCTGGGAATCGTCACGCGACAATCCACCGATACCCTCGCCATCCACGACCGGGCGCTGGTCAAAGCGGTGAGTTTCATCCGTCGCAACGCCGACACTCCTCTCTCCGTCAACGCGGTGGCCCGTCACGCCGGGCTTTCTCGTCGGGCATTGGAACGGCGTTTCCGGGAAATTCTCGGTCGCACACCGGCGGCCGAGATTCGGCGGGCGCATTTTGAGCGGGCCAAACAATTGCTGGTGGAGACCGACCTGCCCATCCCCGACGTGGCGCACGCCGCCGGGTTCGGCTCGCCGGAGTATCTCGCCTACATTTTTCGGAGGGAAACCGGTTCTACTCCGTTGAAGTATCGGAGGCAAATCCGCAGCCGTTGAGACGGTTCAGTGGGCAGACTCGGCGGGCACACCGAGCAGGACGACGGAGGAAATGGTTTTCATGTCTTTGTGGTTCTCATAGGTCCAGACCAGTTTTTTGTCGGGAGTGACTTCGAGCAGGTGCGGCGCTTTGCCGAGGTGCCCGTGGCCGAGCCAGTTGGACATGAGGGTGTTGCCGTTGGGAAGACGGTGGAATCCGGCCATGAACTTCAGGGGCGCGCCGGGAAGATCTTCGTTGGTGATTCGCCAGACAATCTGGCCGTCCTTGTCCACCTCGATCAGGCCGGTCTCGATGCCCTTGGCCGATTTCACTCTGTCGGCGACAGCGATGAGGGTGTTGCCGTTGGGGAGTCGGGCGGCGCTGTGCGGGCCGCCGGGAGCTTTGATTTCGCGAATGAGTCGGCCTTGCGGGTCGAATTCGCGGACAACCTGGTCGCCGTACATACAGCAAAGGTAATGGCCGTTGGGGAGCACGCGGGCGTTGCGCATGTGCGAATGGCCGCCGTTTTTGCCTTCGGGGAGGATGCGGACCTCTTTGACAATGGTCTTGCCGTCGGGCGCCACCTCAAGGAGGCGACCGCTGTTGCATTCGCCGACGAAGGTGTTGCCGTTGGGAAGGCGCTGGCAGGCGTAGATTTCGTTCTTGGATTGATAGTCGAACACGATTTTCTTGTCGCGGGTGACTTCCCGAACGCCGTGGCCGGTATTGAAAAGGAGATTGCCGTTGGGCAGGACCCAGAGATCGTTGCACTGGGGGGCCGGGTATTCCCAGGTAACCGCGCCGTCCTGCCCCACGAGAAAGACCTTGCCGCCGGTATAGTCGGTGCAGGCAAACTCGTGCTGAGCATGAACCACCAGAGGCAGTACAAGGAGCGGGAGGAGATGTTGGAGTTTCATTTGTTGAGGTCTATGACGGAGATGGTGTGCACGTTGTCGGCCTTGTTCGGGCCGTACGTGATGTCAATGTTGGAGACGTACACCTTGTTGCCGCGGCGGATACATTCGCTTGGGCCGTCGAGTTCGCCATACGCGCCGTCGCTGACCGCGTTTTTGGCAATGATGTTGACCTGGCCGGTGCGGGTGGAGATACAGGCAATGGCGTTGCCGAGGAAATCCGCGACCCAGAGGTTACCCTGCGCGTCACATTGGAGTCCGTCCACGCTTTCCAAGCCGCCGCCTTTCACGAAAAGATCGGAGGCCATCACCCTGCCGCTGGTGTCGAGTGTCAGTTTCCAGATTTCCACGTCGCCAAAGTTGCAAACATACAGGTGACCGTGCAGGTCGAACGCGATGCCGTTGGCGCCCACTTTGTGGTCCGGGTTTTTTGTTTTCAGCGTGAAAATCAGGTGCGGATCACCCTTGCCCGTGAGGCGAACGGGGTTGGCGGCGTTGAGTTCGGACAACGGGATGCGATAAACCCCGCTGCTCATGGGCGATTCCTCGTCGAGTGTGCTGTCGCAGACATAGATGGCATCGCCGCGCGAGGTAATCCCGTTGGCCACGTTCAGGCCCGTGGCCACGACTTCGACGTTCTTCGCTTTACCGTCGGCTATGTTGACGCGCAACAGCCGTGACAACCCGCGTTGGGTGGTGGCGAACATCTGGTTGTCGGAAACATAGAGGTTGCCGTCGGCGGCAAAACAGATGCCGAGCGGGCTGGCGACGCCCGTCTGCGGATGTTTCGGCAGGTCGCAGACCTCCTCGATCTTGTCCTTCGGCGTGATGCGAACGATTTTTGCCGGATACTCGAATTTGAAACCTTCGCCCGCATTGTTCATGGCGACGTAAATACAACCGTCCCGACCCAGCGCCATGCCGTCGGGACTGTTGTATTTGTCCGGCAACCGAATGGGCGTCGGTTGATACACTTTTGTCACCGCCACTTTCGTGGCGCAACCAGCCGCGATCAGGGCTATCAACAAAAACCTCTTCATCAAACGTCCTCCTGTCAGGCGCTTGTTTAGCAACACCCGGGACGGCAAAGCGAGAAGATTCTTTTCTTTGTGCTCGTCTTTGACAATACTGTTTTCCCATGAACATCTATTCCCGACGACAGTTTCTCGGAACCGTGGCCGCGGGCGCGGCCGGTCTCTCGTGTCTCCCCTACCTGGCCGCCGCCGAGCCTGCGGCAAACAGAAAACTCAAGCTCGGCCTGATCGGATGCGGCTGGTATGGCATGGTGGATGTGAAAGCCGCGTTCAAAGCCGGAGGGGTCGAGGTCCTCGCCCTCTGCGATGTGGACAGCGAGCATCTCGCCAAAAGCACCGAGGAGGTCGAGAAGTTGCAGGGCGCGCGACCAAAGACGTTCAAGCTGTACGAGGAGATGTTGTCCGTGCCGGGGCTGGAGGCGGTGATCATTGCCACGCCACCGCAGTGGCATGCGTTGCCGTTTATCGCGGCGTTGGAGCGCGGCCTGGACGTGTATTGCGAGAAACCGCTTGCCTACGACGTGCGAGAGGGACGCGCCATGGTCGAGGCGGCAAAGAAAAGCAATCGAATCGTGCAAATCGGGTTTCAACGGCGGCAAAGCCCCGCGTTTCAAGCCGTGCGACAATACATTGCCGACGGCCACCCCGGACGGATCGTTCACGTGGATGCGCAGATTCATTACAAGGCAGGCGTGCTCGATGCGACGCCGCAGCCGCCACCCGCCTCGCTGGACTGGGATTTGTGGTGCGGACCGGGCCCGAAAATCCCGTACAGCCCGCAGGTCGGCCACAAGAACTGGCGGCTGGAAAAAACCACCGGCCACGGTCATCTGGTGGACTGGGGCATTCATCTGATTGATGCGACCCGCGTCATCCTCGGCGAGGGGGCGCCGCGGGCGGTGACGGCCGCGGGTGGCATTTACTATTTCAAGGGCAAAATCACGACACCGGATGTGTTGACGGCGCATTTCGAGTTCGAGCGTTGCCCGGTCACATGGCGTCACCGGATCTGGGGCGCGGAGGAGTTCACGCCAGAGGTCAACAACGGCATCTTTTTCTACGGGGAGAAAGAGACCGTGTTTGTGACCGACAACCGCTGGATCGTCATCCCCCGCGGCAAAGGAAAGGAGCGCCAGGTCAACGACGTCGCCGCCGACACGGCCACGTTGCACATGGCGGAGTTCCTGAATGCCGTCCGCGAGCAAAAACAACCCGGTTGTTCCACCGCCGACGCCCATCTTTCAACGACGGCCGTGAAACTGGCCATGATCTCCTACGAGACGGGCGCCAAAATCACCTGGGACGCCGCGTCGGAGCAGATCGTCGGCAACCCCGATGCGGCAACGTTGCTCCGACGCGAGTATCGCTCACCCTGGCAACATCCCTACCGCGGTTAGCTCAAACGATTTCTTCGCGGGCCGCGTCCCAGCGGACTTGCCGGCGTTGTTTGTACGACTCAATGGACATGAGGCTGGTGACGCTTTCGATGAACGCCTCGTCCACACCGCATTTCGGTGTGCCGCGGGTGCGGACACAATTGAAGAAGTCTTCCATGTGATTCGGCTGTTGCGGTGTTTTTCCGCGGGCGTAACGTTTCGGCAGGTCGGTGCGCTCGTTGAAGCGGGCGGGGATAATGGTGAAGTCGGTCACATCGTGGGCGATGCCATCAAACTGAAGCGTGGCTTCCTTGCCGCAGATTTCCACGGGTTGTTTGGTGGTGGCATTCATGCTGGCGCTGAAGGTCACGGTACGTCCGATCTTCTCGAACTCATAAATGGCGTTCCAGGTATCCGGCACCTCGCGGTCGTCCTTGAGAAGCGCATTGATACCCGTGCAACAACAGGTGTCGGGAATGCCGTGGCCGAGGAGGTACTGGACGAAATCCAGCTCGTGTGAGAGCAGGTCGCCCGCCTGGCCGGTGCCGTAACGCCAGTAACAACGCCAGTGCCAGAAATGCCGTTCGTTGAACGGTTCGGGCTTGGTGTCGCCGAGCCACAGCGGCCAATGAACTTCCTTCTCGACCTGGGCGGGATCGGGATGCTCCCACTGATCGTAATAGCCGTACCAACGCCAGATCGGATGCGACGGATCATTGTTGCCAAAGCGGCCGGTGCGCACCAGTGTGATCGGGCCGAGAATCCCCTTGGCGATGAGTTCCTTGGCCTGCAACGCGCAGGTCGCCTGTCGTGCCTGATGGCCGAGTTGAAAAACAACATTGCTCTTTTTCAGCGCGGCACGCATGAGTTTTGCTTCGCGCAATGTCCGGCCAAATGCCTTTTCACAATAGATGTCTTTGCCGGCTTTCGCGGCGTCAAGCACCATCCGACAATGCCAGTGATCGGGCGTGCCGATAACGACGGCGTCCACGTTCTTGTCGGCCAGCAGGTCGCGGTAATCCACGTAGGTCTTGCAATCGGGATTCTTGCTGCGCTCGACGCCTTTCTGGCGGTGCGGCGCGTACACGTCGCTGATGGCGACGACCTTGACGCCATCGCAATTGACAACGCCGTTGATGAGATCGCCACCGCGCACGCCCATGCCGATGTGGCCCACACCGATGATGCTGTTGGGCGAGCGAGCACTGAGGATGGCGGGAAACGCCGTGACGGCCGCCACCGCGGCGGCGGCCTTGCCGGTTGCGCCAATAAACTGGCGACGGGTCATGCTGGAGACGGAGTTCATGTGTTGGTCCTTTCCGTTGATGCGGTTGTCTGCGGGCCGTGGAACAGAATGGCAAAGACCACGGCACAAATAACAGTGATAACGGCTGGCACGGCAAAAACCATGCCGTAGTTGACCGTCTTGCTGGCGGTATCGGTGCAGAGATCAGAGAGCCACCCGGCAAATTTGCTGCCGACAAACAAACCAATGCCGAGTACCGCAACATTGATGAGAGCCTGCGCGGAAGCGCGAATATCCTTCGGCGCAACCATGTCGGTGTAAATGAACGCAACCACAAAGAAGAAGACATAACAGAAACCGTGCAGCACCAGCGAACCAATGGTCAGCCAGACCATCACGGGCATCTCTTTGTAGAGCGGATAGGTCGCAGCAAAAATGATGTAACGGATCGGCCAGGCAATCATGCCCACCAACATGCACTTGCGGACACCCCACTTCGGCATCGCCCATGGCAGCAACAACGTCATCGTCACGATTTCCGCCACCTGCGCCACCGTCATCACGGCGGGCAAACTGCTGGATTTCAGGCCGATGACCGGCGTGATGATTTCAAGATACGGGAAGGTCAACACATAATAGAGCTGCAACTCGGTCGCGACAACAAAGGCAATGATGAAGAAAACCAGATAACTGCGATCCTTGAACAACACCAACGCCTCCCGAAACGCCAGCGGGTCGCGCCCCTCCTTCGCCGGCGGCGTCGGCGGCAACGTGAAACAGTACACGCCCAGCAACGCCGACAACATGCCGCCAAGCAGAAAGAAATCCACATATTGCGGCGACTCGGTTCCCCATACGCGACGCAACAAGGTCAGCAGCCAACCCGCGGCAATCCAGCCGATGGTGCCACCGACGCGGATGATGCCAAATTCTCGTTGCGGATCGCGGAGGTTGCGAAACGCGAGCGAATTGGTCAGCGCCAGTGTCGGCGCATACAGCAGACAATAGACAGCCAGCCAGGTCATCATCGCCGGATACGATTTCACATACGCCAGCACGAAACAAACCGCCGCACCCGCCAGGTGAAAGATGCCGAGCGCCACCTGGGTGGGTAACCAACGGTCGGCAATCTGGCCGCCGGTGAACGGCACAACGATGTTGGCCAGCGGCAACAGCGCATACAACCAACCAATCTGCCATCCGGCGAAACCAAGATACTTGCCGACGTAACCGCCGAGTGTCATGAACCATGTCCCCCACACTGCATACTGGAGGAACATCATCACAAGAAGACGAACATGAATACCGCGAGAAAGTCCGTTCATGGATATATTCTCCTGTTTCTTCTATTTCCCGCCGCGCAGGAAGAAATCGTTCATGGTTTTGTCAAGATGGCGCACGGCGCTGTCGGTGTGGACGTTGGCAACTTCCGTGAGAATCGCCCCTTCCGGTCCCGCCATCTGCCAGTGGTGCGCGCCCACCCGGTTCAACGGCACAAAATCACCGGGTCTGGCAATCACCTCATGTTCGACCGTGACCTTGCCGCCGTTATGAATGGCAGGCACTTTCACTGTCAGGTTCGGGTCCCCTTCTCCGACAATGTGCGAAAGACCGTGACGAACCAGCCAACCCTCGCGTTTGGCGGGGTTACCCTCGCCATCCAGGTGCCAGTGCTCCGGCAACATCTGGCCCGGCATCAAAAACAGATCCATGAGCATATACTGGTCTTTGGTGTTGTTTTTGAACATGACCGCCGCCAAACCAACCTCGGTGAAATGACCGAGCCCGTAGTCCGAGACCCAGATTTTTTCCCGGATACCGGGATAGACCGGATACCCGTGATACTTCATCAACGCCAGCACAGCATCCCGGCCCCGTTCCACATCGAACCTGCCATCCTTGTAAAAGTAGGAGTTCGCAAAATGGATGTTCACCTCCGGGTCCGCTGCGGTTGAAATCGGCGTGCTCCTGCCGCCCACACCGGCACAGCCACCCCCCAAAACCCCAACCGTCATGATACATACAATCAGCCTCAATCTCTTCATCCTGTACCTTTCCAGGTTTGTGGTTCTCTCAATGCATTGCCAGGCCGCCGCTCACATCCACCGTCGCCCCTGTCATGTAACTGGCGCGCTCGGATGCCAAGAATACCACAACGTTGGCCACTTCTTCCAGTGTCGCGATGCGTCGCAACGGCACGCGCGCTTCGAACTTTTCTCGATCGGCGTCAATAAACGGCGCCATCATTTCTGTGTACATAAACCCCGGCGCGACACAATTCACGCAAATTCCTTTCGGCGCCAGTTCGCGCGCCAGTGACACGGTGAAGGCAATCAGCGCGCCTTTGCTGGCATCGTAGGCCGCCTTGCCGGATTGCGAGCCGCGAAACGCCGCCTGCGAGGAGATGTTCACGATGCGACCTGTCCGTTTCGCCTTCTCCAACCGCCGCACCATCTCACGGCTGCAGAGGAACGCGCCGGTCATGTTGACCTGAAATGTGCGATTCCAGTCCGCTTCGCTCAATTCGGTGAACGACCCGACGGGACAGACTGCGGCGTTGTTCACCAACACATCCACGGTGCCGAACTGGTCGAACATCCGCATCACGTCCTCTTCCACTGTCACGTCCCCGCGCACCGTCACGGCGTTGCCGCCGGCGGCGCGAATCGTTTCCACCACGGCGGCGGCCTTTTGCGGGTTGCGGTGGTAGTTCACGCCGACGGTTGCCCCCTCCGCCGCCAGGCCGAGACAGATTGCTTTGCCGAGGCCGTGAGAGCCACCGGTCACCAACGCCAATTTGTTTTTCAGGTTCAGTTCCATGATGCTTCCGCAAATTTCAGGATAGCCCGTACATCATGGTAGTTGGCCTTCCAGTTGTGGGCTTTCGCGACGTTTTTGGGCCGGCCATCGGCCGTCACGCTGTCGAACCAAACACCGTCCTTCGGGTCGGCCTGATGTTTTGCGAGGAAGTCCAGCAACTTCATCAGCGCCACCTCACGGGTCGGATTCGGCTCGTGCTGAAGCGCCTCGGTCAACGCCGCCAACATCTCCGCCTGTACCCACCAGACTTTTGTTGTGTCGGTTGCCGGTTCGTTGCCGATGCCGCGGTGATACAGGCCGCCGCGTTGGTTGTCCCAGCCGTACCGCAGTGCATGGTCGAGGTGCGCATAGAAGTGCGGCCACGATGGGTTGCGTCCCAACACCGTTTCGGCGCGTATCATCAGCCACGCAAACTCGACGTTGTGCCCATACGACAGCCCGGCGCTGCGTGGATCGGTCACCGGTGACCAGTCCGGGTTTCGATGGAAACACGACCGTGCGGCATCGGGCGGATAAAAATACTTCCTATTGATCTCCAGCGATTCCTCCAGCGATTTGCGAACTTCGTCATCGCGAGTGACCTCGTAAAGTTCCGTCAACGCTTCCATCAGGTGCAGATGCGTGTTCGCGCTCTTGAGCCCGGCCACCTCGACTTCGCCGGACGGATCGCGCAACGGCAGCGGCGTCCAATCGGCCGTGAAATGTTCCAGCCAACCGCCGTAGCGGGTGTCATGGGCGTGTTTTTGGAGCGTGTGATAGAGGTCTATCGCCTGTTGAAGCGCTGCTTCGTCACCACTGGCGCGGTGGTACTCCACGAGCGCGTAGATGACGAAGGCTTGTCCATAAATGAACTTGTGCGGTTTGGTCGGTTTCCCCGCGAGGTCGGTCCGCCAGAAATAACCGCCATGAGCTTTGTCCCGAAAATGCACCAGGAGAAATCGGTAGCCTTGTTCAGCCGCTTTCAAATAGTTGCGACGCTGATCGGAGAACCCCTTGCGATGCGCCAACGAAAAGGTCCAGATCATCCGCGCCTGCGTGACGACGGCCTTGTCCTTGGCCGGCCCTGGATCGGCCAAAATGAAACCGCCGTTTGTCGGGTCCTGAGCCGTGTCATACCAGTACGGTAAAATTTTCTCGGCCAGTTGCGTCCGATATTCGCGCGCCCGTTCCGACAACGATGCGGCGCTCGCAGCCAGCGAGGATAACAATGCCAAAACAACGATTTTAGTAACTCTCACCGGCAACACCTCCGTCCAACACGGCTTCCGTTGAGCCGACGCCAAGACGATCCACGCCTTGCTGGAGATAGCCAACAGCAGTCTTCCAGTCGCGGATGCCACCCGACGGTTTGATTTTCAGGCGACCGCCGACGGTTTTCTTCATTACCTCGACAATTTCCGGCGTGGCCGTGCCGGGGGCGAAGCCGGTCGAGGTTTTCACAAAATCGGCGCCGGCTTCCTCGGCCAGCAAACAGGCTTTGGCAACCTGGTCAAGCGTGAGGTAGGCGGTTTCAAGGATAACTTTCACCGGCACCCCTTTCGGTTTGGCGACAGCCACAACAGCAGCGATGTCCTTCCTGACAGCATCGTAATCACCCGAGAGAAACCGTCCGATGTTCATCACCATGTCCAATTCGCGGGCGCCATCCTCGATCGCCAGTTCCGCTTCGAGCGCCTTCACTTCGGGACGGTGATGCCCGTGCGGGAAACCGACGACGGCACACACCAGCACCTTGCTCCCCTTCAGGCATTTCGCCGCAAGCGCCACATCGCACGGGCGCACACACATGCTGAACACGCCACGCGCCTGGCACATCCTGGCATTCTTCTCGACATCGGCGTTGGTAAAGTTTGGTTTCAGGACGGCGTGATCAATCTTGGCGGCGACCTCGGCGACAGTAAATGGCTTCATGATGATGTCAAATATAACTTGGCGGCGGCTGATTCTTCGACAAAATTATAAAAAGGGGAAGTAAATCCCCTCACCGCCTCGATGGCTGGGGGCTGGAACAACGCAACCGTGTTTGTCAGTAAAACGTCAAGCTTGGGAAATTACGAACGTGTTTAAAATATATTGGTTTGGCCTGTTTGGATTTACGTTTGTGTTGTTGGCATGCGCCGAAAAAACGCCTTGTCCAACCAAACCCGTGCCGATGTTTGGCACCTTACTGAGTGACTCAAGATATGCGAGAGAAAACCACCGGGCTGGCATTCGGTTGGCGACGGTTTCGTTGGCATGGGGTCGCTACGTACCACGAAAAGAACAGGTGGATGAGAGATATTTGGCCGAGATAAAGTCTCGAATAAAGGCGTTTCGAGAAGCCGGGCTACAGATCATTCTTGATCTGGGGATGCATTATCCCCCGTCGTGGGTTTTTCAGATTCCGCATAGTCGTTTTGTCAATCAATATGGCGATCCATTCATTATCGTTAACAAACCGGGGCTTAACGTGGTCAATGCCGTATTCAATCAAACCGTACGCGAGCAACAGATGGCATACGTTGATCGTGTCTTCAATGATCTGGGCACTGACTTTTTTGCCGTACGCATTGGTTGGGGACCGTACTCGGAACTGCATTATCCGTGGAAGGGCTACAAGGGAAAGCAGAACTGTTACTGGGGATTTGATCCCATCGCACAGGGAAAAACGAACGGACTTCCACCCAATATGAAACCGTGCCCCGTGCCGGGATGGTTGCCGGGGACGCCCAGCAACCATCATGAAAGCGCCCGCTTGTTTCTGAATTGGTATCTGGATTCACTTGCTCAGTTTCAAAATTTCCAAATAACGACATTGCGACGACATTATCAGGGACGAATCATTGTGCCTTATGCCAACTGGGGAATACGACCGGGACAAATTGCAGAGGCCGTCACAGGAGACCTCAACGGTACAAGTTTCGCCGAACGCTACGAACAAACACACAAGGGTTACGATTTTGCGCGGCTTATAGGCGCCATCAACGACACCAATGTTGTCGTTTACAGCACCTGTGTGAACGCGATGGCGCCCTGGCCCTGCACCGTCAGCATGGTTGACGACGACGGGGACGATCCCAGCAAATGGAGCCCGATTCATTATCTGGCATCGTGTGCCGCACAACATCGCCCGCCACTCACTGTGGCGGGGGAAAATGACGGGAACGACAACCTCGAAGCAATGCAAATTTCCTTCCGAAGGCTGCAGGCGTATGATTTGAAGTTTTTTGTTTGGGCGTTTGACTTTCAACTTCACGACAAACAACGACGTTATGCGACCATCGCCGACTACCAACGGTGTATCGCGCAGTTCCGCGCCAACTAACCCGTCTTTCAAAACCGCGACAAAACAAGGCGGATGACAGAGGCAGGAAGAAAGTCAATTCGGAACGCTCTCAGGGGTGTCGCTCCCGTTTAACGCGTATTTCCTTGATGAGAAAACTGCCGCTGGCTTCCGTGAGGGCGAAATGGTAGCCCCAGGTACCGACAAAGTTGGCGTCATTGAGGCGCCAGGTGTGTTCATGCCAGCGGTCGTCGGAGGGAATCGTCCACCAGCCAGCGCGTTCGTACCCGTGAAGGGTCTTGAGGGTCTCGTAAAACAGTTGTATCCCCGCCGTTTTCGCGGGATCAAGGCGTCGGGCGACAACCGTGATTGCCAGGTTCGTCGTGCCAAAGCCGGCAAAGCTCGGATGAACGCGAAAGGCAGCCGATTGTCCTTTGTCGAGCCGCCGCTGGCCGGAGAAGCAGATTTGTTCTTCGCAACGAGAGAAGTCGCCGCCCCACGGGAATGGCCCGCGTTGGGCGTGTTTCGACGGAGCACCGAGGATGAAAACAGGGGTGTTTGAGAGCGTGAACGACTGTCCGGCGGCGCGTTCCGATTCGCTACCGTCGAGTTGAATGAGGCGGACTGGGACATCGAACTTCATGTCCTGTTGCTTGCCGACGGGCGACCATGCGACGAGGGCGTTTTGGAAGGCAAACCCGTAGCTGCCATCGAGATCAAGCCAGCCAAGGTAGCGAGGCGATTGTCCAAGCAATGCAGTCATGGTTTTCAACGCGGTGTAAGCAGGTCGTAGCGACCAGTCGCGGCGGATGAGGCCGTGGTCGGTTTCGTGTCCGTAGGCTGGTCCGCGCGCCTCGAACCAGAAGACACGCTCAAATCCCTGAGCAAGACCGAGCACATACGTTTTGACGAGTAATTCCGCCTGAAGCGCGTCCTTGTCGGCATCGGGTTTGATAGGCGCCTGAAAACCGATTTCGGTGATCCAGAGCGGAAGATCGGGACGCTGGCGATGAGCGGCCAGCAGACGGCGCAGGTTGTCGGCAAGACTCAGGAACTGGATTTCGCCGTCCGGTTCTTTCAACACCTCCACGTTCTCGTAGGGATGCACGCAGAGGTAATCAAAATGATTGGTGGCGCCGGCTTTGAGCACCTCGTTGAGGTAAGCGACAGCGAAGTTGGCGGTGGTCAGGCCGAGTTTGGCCCCTGGGTCCGCCTTCTTCGCGGCGTTGAACGCTTCGCGGACCATGTCGGCGTAGAGCCGGGGGGTACCGTTTTTCTGGAATGACTGCGGTTCATTCCAGACTTCCCAGTATTTGATGTCGTTGCGGTAGCGCAACACGACGCCGGTCACATACTCGCGCCAGAATTGCATGTCACGAATGGGAAACGTCCGCCCATCGCCACCGGAGGACGCCCACGGCGCAAAGTAAAACAACAACCCCGTCACACGGATGCCGTTGGAACGGCTGATGGACACCAATTCATCTGCTGGTTTCCAGTTCCACTCGCCCGGCTTCGGTTGCAGTGTTTCCCAGGTCGGGAAATGCCGAAACCAGGTCGCGCCCGCCTGGTGCATCAACGGCTCAAAACGCGGATATTCCCCCGACCATTCCGCGCTCGTGGCAAAACCCCATGGGCTACCATCAGCCCGCGCATCGAGCGGCGGCGGCACGGCGATCTCGCTCATGTGGCAGCCGCTCAAGCCCAGCGCCAACGCCGCGACAAAGACAACGGCCACAAACAACGACAACGTTCTCATCGTTTCCCACCGAGTTGCTCCAACAAGGTCACAATGGCCAGGATACCGACCGCTTGGAGAAGGACAATAATGGCGGCGGGCAATTCCGCCCAGAGCAAGACAGAGGCGCCAAGACCAAGCGTGAGAGTGATGAGGTAAATGAGCGTGACCGCCCAGCTTTGTGGCAGGCCAAGTTTCACGAGGCGATGGGACAAATGCGTCGTGTCGCCGACGGATACCCATTGGCCGCGTCGCAACCGCATCCAACACACCAATGCCATGTCAAACAGCGGCACCGCCAACACCAGCAACGGAATCAACACGGGAAGATGAGTCGGTGTAGTTTCTTCGCGATAAAACGTTGTCAATACCGGCAATACCGCCAGCATGTAGCCGATGAAGTGGCTGCCGGCATCACCGAGAAAGATTTTTGCCGGCTTGAAGTTGTGCGGCAGAAACCCCAGCAACGCCCCCGCCAATGCCACGGCCAGCACACAGACAAAGTACTGTTGTTGCGCGCCCGCAATAAAACCAAACAGAAGCGCACAGACCAAGCCGACCCCGGTGCAGAGACCGTCCATGTTATCGAGGAAGTTCAGGGCGTTGGTGACGGTGACAATCCAGAGCACCGTCAACGCGAAACTGACGAGTTCGCTGTCCAGAAACAGCTTGATTCGCATTCCCGCGAGCCAGTTCACCGCGGCAATGGCAAGCTGACCGAGCAGTTTCGGGCGAGCGCGCAGGTCGTGTTTGTCGTCGTAGCACCCCAACGCCACCATCGCAGCGCCGCCACCGAGCAAAACCAGCAATTTCGACCAGACCGAGAAGGCGCCCGGCAGGTGAATAGCCAGGTCGGGCGGTGCCCAGCGAGCCGCCAGTGGCATCAGAAAGAAATAGTTCAGGAGGATGTTCAGCGCGAAGGCGCCAAACACCGCAAATCCGCCCAGCAACGGCATCGGTTCGGAATGAATTTTCCGCTCTTTGTCTGGTTCGTCGAGAAACCCCGTCGCAAACGACAGCCGTCGCATGATCGGCGTCAGCAACAATGCCAGCACAAAGCTGACATCGAATACATAGAAATAAACCAATACCCAGTGCATCGTTGGATTCCGTCGCGAAGTCTAGCCATCCCTTCTCTCTGCTGCAACAACCGAATCATGTGTTCAACAGCGAGGTTGTGATCAGCAGCGATGGGCAACATGCTATCTTGTAGGACAGACTCCCAGTTTGTCCACCAACGGAAGCTTCTTTGACACTCAGCCTCCTACACAAATTGGGGCAAGCTGACCGTTTACCCCACCTTGCCTACCATTTCCGATCTCACCCAACGGCAATCGAATCTTGACCGACCCCGTTCATTTCATAGAATCCCTTACGGGAAGGGGATATAAAATGTGCCTTGGAAAGCGTTCAACGGCGTGGCTCGGTGGCAGTGGATGGGTTTTACTTCTTGTTTTTTCTGGTATCCTGTCGTGGGGTGAGTCTTCCAACAACAATCCGGTTCGGCTTCAGGTGAGCTTGGAGGACGGGTCGCGCCTTGTGGGAACGACCCGATTGGTCTCGCTTCCACTGCAATCGGAAGCGGCAGGTAGTTTTTCAATCCCCTTGGATCGAATCGCAATGATCCAGTTCATCACAAATCGTCCGTCAGCCAGGGTAATCTTGCGCAATCGTGATCATGTGAAGGGTGTGGTCGGATTATCCGACCTCGATCTGGAAACACTTTTTGGACGCGTATCGGTCCCACTCAAGCTGGCGACGCGTATCGTGATATTCCCGCAAAACAATGGGAACCTGCCCGATGGTCTGGTGCTGTGGTACTCATTCGATGCGGATACGGAAGACCAGGTAACCGACCAAAGCGGCCACGAACACCACGGGCGCATGGAGAAGGCAACCCGCGTGGCAGAGGGAAAAGTCGGTAGCGCCATGCGGTTTGGCGCATACGGCGCCGCCATCCGGGTGGGTAATCCTCCCGGCCTTCGTCTTCAAGACTTCACCATCGCCGCCTGGGTCAAACGGGAGAGCAAAACGCAAGTATGCGCGGACCATGAGGATGGTCTGATATTTAGCTACGGTCGTTATGGTTATGGGCTCGGGTTACGACGAAATGGCCATCTAATTCTTACCAAGGTTGATCAAGGCAGCATCATGTCCCAAGCAACCACGAACGACATGGATTATCATCACCTGGCCGTCACCAAGTCAGGACATCAAGTGACATTCTATCGAGATGGGGCTCCTGTTCAGACAATGGAGTACAAGGCTGTCTTCGAGTTCACCACAGATGCAGCTGTTGGCGCACGAGGTGATAACTTACAAAACATGTTTCTCGGTTGCATTGACGAAGTGATGGTCTTCAAACGGGCACTGACGGAGGCGGAAATCAAAGCGATTTACAATGCGCAGAAATGACCTGCCAATCTCCGGTAGAGTTGCTCGATCTGTTCCACCATCCGTTCTTCCGTGAACTGTGCGCGCACCAGTTCGCGGCCGCGCGCGCCCATTGTTTCCGCCAACGCCCTGTCCTGCAACAGCCGAATGACCGCATCGGCCAGCGCCGTGGTGTCGCCGGGACGAATCAGAAAACCAGTCTCGCCGTCGCGGCAGACTTCACGCGCTCCATCCACGTCGAACGCCACCACCGGTTTGCCGGCGGCCAGCGCCTGCGGCAATGCGCGCGGTAATCCCTCGCGCAACGACAAATGCACCAACACGTCCATCTGCGCAACGTAACGCGGTATCTCCGATGGCGGTACCAGTCCGACAAACTCAAATCGGTCGCGCAGCCCCAGCCGTTCCGCCCATCGCTCGTATCGCGCACGGTAAATTCCGTCGCCCACCAGCAGGAATTTCACGCTTGGCACCGCCTCGACAATCCGCGGCGCGGCCTCCAATAAAAACTCGTGCCCCTTCAACCGAAACAAGCGCGCGATTTTTCCGACCACGAAACCTCGTTTTGGCTCGATTTGCAGAAACGGTTCCAAATTCATTCCACTGTGGATTGTCACAAACTTGCCGCCTACCCCGGCAGCTCGGTATTGCTCCGTCATCGCGTCGGCCACCGAAACAAAGTGGGTTGTCCATTCCGCGGCGAGTTGTTCCAGCCACCGGAACAACCAGTTGCCAAGCGGGTTTTGGTAGGGATAAAACGACGGTCCGTGAATGGTGTGCACCACGACCGGCACACCCGCCAGTCGCGCTGCCAGCCGTCCGAGAATACCGGCCTTGCCGCTGTGGGTATGAACGATGTCATGGCGGCGCGCCCGAAAAAACCGTGTCAACGCCACACATGCACACGCATCCCGCCAGGGGTTTGGCTCGCGCCGCAGGTCGTTGATCACGGTAATGGGAAGATCGCCGGCTTGCGGCAGTAGCGAGCCTTCCGGGCCGGTCTGTGGCCCGATCACGAGGTCAACCTGGTGTCCGCGCTGGCGCAAACCGCGACAGGTGGCAAGGGTGTTTTCCTGGGCGCCACCGACAATCAGGCGGGTGATGACATGACAAATTTTCATCGTTTCCATTCAAACACGGCGCCGCGCTCGGTGCGATGAATTTCTCTCCCCAGATGCGCCTCGATGTCGGTCAGGTCGAGGCCGCGCGGGTAACCGTAGTTCTCGCGCAAGCGTTTCAGTTCGGGAAAATTCACGTACACATGCGTCACGCCGTTGGTCGCTCCTGGCGGGAAGCGGTCAAAGGCCGTTGCCCAAACGACTGCGTGTCGCGCGTAATAGGCGCGTCCCTCGCCGAGGTAAAGCACCTTGGCATTTGGCGGCAGATGTTCGTTCATCCACAACACCGGCTCGAAACTTCCGGCTCCCATTCGCGACACAAACTCTTCGCGCGACGAGTTACCCATGGCATGGCTCACAAAACTCGTCCGCGGCGGCACTCGGTCGGGGTACCCCACATCCACCAAGGTATTCAAGCCCATCATCGTCAGTCCGATCCCCATCACCGCGACCGCGCCCCCACGCGTCCCGCGCGTCGCACACAAACCAACTGCCCCCACCATGGCCGCCAGCGGAAACGCGGGAAACAAAAACCGCCACGGACGAAATGTCAGCAAATACCACGCCACATATCCTCCCGCCAACAGCCACGCCGCATGACGAGTCGCCCTGTCCGTACGCACAAACAACGCCAATGGCGCCGCCAACAGCAACAACGGTGTTGCGCCCGGTTCCGCGAACGCATAGCGCCCCAGTCGCTCGAAAAACTGCCACCATCCCACCCCGTCAAAACGCGCATAATGTTTCTGCGCAAACAACGCCGCTTGTTCTGCGCTCCAGTGCGGCGAATGACTCCAGAGCGGATACACCGGGTTGCCCGCCAACAACCAGTTCTTCAACAACCACGGGACCACCAACACCGCCGATACAAGGCAAAAAACCGTCACCCATCGAAATGACCGTTGCGTCACCGCCACAGCCACGGCGCACGGCAACCACACCACCGGCACCGCCGTCCATTTCGTCGCCACCGCAGCCCCGGCCGCCAGCGCCGCCAGCAACACGACGGAAAACCGCGTGCCATTGCCGCCGCTATTCCCCAACAACAACGCCCCAAATGCCAGCATTGCAAAAAAGGTCGTGGCAAGATCCACCCGCGCTGTCATGCTCAGGTCCTGCACAAACGGCAGACAGTAAAACAGCGCCGCGGCTGTCATCGCGACGCGAGGCGTCCACAAGCGATTCGCCACCGCATACAACGCCAGCGCCGTCAGCACGCCAAAACTCCAGTGCAACAGTTTCGCCGCCGTATCAGACCCGACCAGATAAAGCATTTCGGTCAACTGCGGCAGGTTCGAGTAAAAGTTGTGCGGCAGAAAAACAATTCTCCCCGCCCGACGATAATCCGCCAGCGAACCGAGATGATACTCCAGTTCGTCGTACTCAAACGGCGGCGTTAACGCTCCCAACAGATTCAACAGCGCGGCCAGCACCAAAAACCCAACCATCAACTTCATCCACCCATCCATCGGCGGAAGACGCGGCGCGCGAATGAACTGCCGCGGCCACGGCAAAACCCACGCTACCGCCAGCGCCAGCACCCACGGGGCCGCCGCCACGGAAAACACTCCCACCAACAACACCGCCACGGAGATCATCCACAATCCCGCCGCCAACGCCACCAGTCCGGTGAAAAGACTCCGCTCCGCCACCCACCATCCCAGCGCGCTGGCGCCGACGCCAAACGCTGTCAGCAACAATAACCCCACACATCCTGCTGCTGCCGCCGCATGCCCCACAAACCAACCCAAATGCGGTCCGAACCGAAATGTCGAAACCGCCGCCAGCCTCACAAACTGCACCGGCCACGCCCAGGCATCGTATTGAACCAACCAAATCAATACCACGCTCACCGTCCAGACAAGCGGGAGAAAAACAAAGCGTGGCTCATAGCGCATAAGGCGTATTCTATGAGCCACGCCGTCAGTAGCAAGCCGTCTCTGTTGCCTACCGACGCGACATTACCCAGTCGCGTGTCGGAGCGTTTCCGGGCTGGCGGTTGCCGCGATCGTAGCTGCGGGGATCACTGTTGCCGCCGCGCGTGTCATCGTTTCGCTGGCTCCATACGGGGCTGCTCGGAGCGGGACGCTGCTCGCGCGCCGTAAAGGACAAGCCCGATCGGTCGGGCGACGCCGGCGATGCGCGAAACTCGCGTTGCGGCGGGGCTTGCGGTTGCGGGCGAGCCGACGACCAGGACGGGGATGGTCGTTGTTCCCATCCTGCCGCTGGCGGGTTGTTGACGGACGCGCCTCGCGATGGTGTCGCGACGATCTGCGGTTGAGGACGGCTTGTCATTGTGGGAGCGGGTCGCGACGGTTGGGATTGTGGTTCGGCGGGGCGTGCGGTTTCCGTCGGTCGTCCTTCCTGCTCGCGGCGCGGCGTCGAGGTCACGGTGTTGTCAGGGCGGGCCATGATAGAAGGACGATTGTGTTGCTCGCGTTGTGGAGTTGTGGCCACAGAATTGTCGTGGCGTTGAGTCCGATCCGCGGAAATCGCCGGCCTTGTCGTCATCGGCGGCGGGGTTGCCCGGTCGAGTGATGCCCGTTGGACAACCTGTTCGGAGCCATGCCGCCAGAGGTCATCCACTCGGCCGGTTGGGATATCCTGGCCAACGCGTTGGCGAACCGTGTCAATATGCGGCGCGTTGTTGATGACGGTGTTATGGATAATGGTGACATTGTTGATGTTGACGGTGTTGTGGATGAGGCGACGGTTTTCATCCATCGGCAGATGGTGATGGCGATGGATCGGACGACAGAAGCTATGGAATTCCACGAAGATGAACGCGCGTGGTGCCCAGCTAATGTTTTCCCAGAACACCAGACCATCCCGTCCGCAAAACCGGGCCGGTGGCATCGGCGCCCATCCCCAATATCCGCCTCCTTCCCGCCAGCAGACCCAGGCTGGGGCCCAGACCGTGTCGGGCACCCATACCCAACCATAATAGGGATCCCATACCCAGCGTCCGTAGTGATAGGCGGCCCATGCCCACGGTTCGTCACTTTCCCAATACCATCCCTGGTCTGTCCAGACCCAATGGCCTTCTCCGTAGGGTTGCCAGTCGGTTCCGATGTAGGCGGGGCGCCAGCAACGACCGTAATCGCGCACTTCGATCCACGATCCATACGCGCCGAGCGGTTCGTAAAAGTCGCTAACGCTGGTAACGGAGATTCCGAAGGAAAACGATGTTCCGGCATGGCTTGTATTCATCGGCAGGAGGAGGAGCGTTCCTGCGATGGCTGCCAGGCAAATGGTGCGAGTCTTCATGGTATGACTCCTTTCTGCCTGTTTCGACGCCTGGCAGGTTGATTCATTCAAATTATTGTAAGCACATACTTACAACCTGCGGATGTCCTCGCAGGAATTCCGCCACCATCATCCGTCGTCCCCCGGCCGGTTGCAGTTCCAGTATCTTCAGCCCTCCGTCGCCTGTTGCCACGACGAATCCATCCAACACCTTGCCGGGCAACTCCTTACCGAGCGGCACCACCGTCGCCCGCCAGAGTTTCAATAGCAGGTCGCCGGCATAGGTATGGGCGGATGGCCACGGGTCGAACGCTCGGATCATCCGTTCAATTTCAACCGCCGGTTTTGTCCAGTCCACCCGTCCGTCTTCCTTGGTGAGTTTTCGGGCGTAGGTGGCCTGTGAATGGTCTTGCGGGCGGCGCGGCGGGTTCTCGAGCAACACGGTTTGGACCAGCAGTTCAGCGCCGAGTCGCGCAAGCCGTTCGTGGAGCGTGCCGCTGGTGTCGTCGGGGCGAATCGGCTCGACGCGTTGGAAAATGATGTCGCCTTCGTCCATTCTCTCGTTGAGATACATCGTGGTGACGCCGGTTTCGCGGTCGCCAGCGAGAATGGCGTGTTGAATGGGCGAGGCGCCGCGCCAGCGCGGCAGCAGCGAGGTGTGGACGTTGATGCAACCGCGCGGGGGAAGTTCGAGGACGTTTTTTGGCAGGAGCTGACCGTAGGCAACCACGGCAATGAGGTCAGGACGTAGCGCACGAAGGGTTTGTTGGGCAACGGGGTCCTTCAGGCTGGGCGGCTGGTGGACGGAGAGACCGAGTTTTTTTGCCGTGATTTTGACAGGCGGCGGCGAGAGTTTGAGGTCGCGTCCCTTGGGTTTATCGGGTTGCGTGATGACGGCGACGATTTCATGGCCCGGCAAAGCGGCCAGTGCCTCCAAGCAGGGGCAGGCCAGCTCTGCCGAGCCCATGAAGAGGATCCGCATGTTGGTCAGTGCGGGACCGGTTTCATCTCATTGGTCCGTCCGAGCAGGGCACAGATGATGTCGTGCGCCACGGGCAATGGGCCGCCCTGGAGGCCGTTGACTTCGACGCGGAGATGAGCCGGGTAATGTTCCAAGATGGGTCTGGTTTCCTTCTCGTACACGACGAACCGGTTGCGGATGGTCGCCTCATTGGCGTCGTCGTGGCGGCCTTCCTTTTCGGCGCGCAGTTTCATGCGCTGGACGATTTCCTCCAGGTCGTGTTCGACGCGGATGACGATGATTTTTTGCACATCGAGGTGCGGGTCCATCATCTTGGCCTGGTTCACGTTACGGGGGATGCCATCGAGCACGAGTGTCTGGGTGGCCGGATCGAATTTTTTGGAAGCCACCATGCGTTTCATGTGGTCTTCCCAGAGGCGGACAGTAAACTCGTCGGGCACGAGCAGTCCCTGGCTGGAATACTGGACGAAGATTTTGCCCAGTTCACTGTTTTTGTCGAGGGCGCGGAACAGGTCACCGCTGGCGACATGGACGAAGCCGAGCAGGTTACCGAGCCATTTGCCATGAGTGCCCTTGCCGCAGCCCGGCGGGCCGACTAACAGGATTGATTTATATTTTTCTGACATTGTTTTCTCCTCATTGTAGCCGCGAGCCGCGCTCGCGGCGAGTTACACGTCTCACTACCGTTTGGTTCAAGATGACTAGACGCTGCTGAAGTTGTCGAGAAAAATCCTCGTTCTTCTCCCTCACCCACTCCGCCGTCACCAGATAAGATTTACAGTTTTGGTTCCTCGCTGATTTGGGGTGTGGGCGATTGGGAGGTTTATGGACGATGCGCTATCTTTGCTCGCCGTCGAGTTACGCATCCCGCCATCCAGCCTATCGGGACCGGCAAGGGCATTATTTTTCGCCGTGGATGTCTCCAGTTACAATGTGCTGTTGCCGTTCAGCCTGTCCGGGTTAGTTCAACAGTTCGTACCAATTGTTGCGGCGACGCGGTTCGCAACCGAGTTCACGGATGAGCCGTTGCATGGTTGTCTCATCCATTCGGAAGGTCGCGCCAGCCGATGACACGACGTTTTCTTCCATCATCACGCTGCCGAGATCGTTAGCGCCGAACAACAGGGCAATCTGACCGATCTGCGGACCTTGCGTGACCCACGAAGACTGGAGGTTGTCAAAGTTGTCGAGGAAAATCCTCGCCAGAGCTAGCATCCGCAAATACTCGTGCGCGCCCACTTCCCGTCCGCCCAAGCGGGTGTTTTCCGGTTGGAATGTCCAGCCGATGAACGCGGTGAAACCGCCGGTGCGGTCCTGCAGTTCGCGCAGCCGCCGCAGATGTTCAATGCGGTCCTCAACGGTTTCAACATACCCGAACATCATGGTGGCCGATGAGCGCAACCCGAGACCGTGCGCGAGTTCCATCACGCGGAGCCAATCTTTGGCGGGGCATTTCAAGGGGGAGACCCTGCCGCGAACGTTTTCCACGAGAATCTCGGCGCCGCCGCCGGGGATTGAACCGAGGCCCGCCTCTTTGAAGCGGCGCAAAACTTCTTCGAGCGGCATGTTGAATACTTTTGCAAAATGGCAGAATTCCGGCGGGGAAAAGCCGTGAATGTTGACCTGTGGGAATCGCTCGCGCAGGTAGCGGAGCAGACCGAGATAGTAATCGAGCGGCAGGCGCGGGTGATGACCGCCCTGCAGGAGTATCTGGACTCCGCCGATGTCCACGAGTTCCTGCACTTTGGCGCCGACCTGTTCGGGGGTCAGGACATAGGCGTCGGGCGCGTCTTCCCGTCGGCTGAACGCGCAGAAGGAGCAAAAGACATCGCAGACATTGGTGTAGTTGATGTTGCGGTCCACGATGTAGGTAATGATTCGTTGTGGATGTTTCCGCCAGCGAACGGCGTCGGCCAGCGCGCCGAGCGCCGTCAACGGCAGGTGGCGATACAATGTCAGAGCCTCGTCGGGCGTGATGCGCTCGCCGGCGCGAACTTTGTCAGTCAACGAATCGCAGTTCATGTGGCTGCGCCAGTTTCAGTTCGCAGAGGCATTGCTGAAAACGTTTCAGACCCGCTTTCTCTGCGTCGCCGAGATCGTAGCGAATGTGTTTGGTCAGGTAGTCGCGCCGAAGTTCGGGGGTGCCTTCGGGGGAATTTTGGATGACTTCTTCGAGATGGGTCAAACCGTCGGTCTTGGCGCGGTGGAGCATGGCGCTCAATTCGCCGTTGGCGATCCCGCGCTGAACGGCCCAGACGGCATACACGAACGGCAGTCCTGTCCACTCCGTCCATGCGGCGCCGAGGTCCAGCCCGGTCTGGCGGTGTGCGGCGGCGTAGCTGATGGCCTCGTCGCCGAACACCAGTGCCGCTTCGTAGTCGGTCGGGGAATCTCCTCCTGTGCGCAGCACGAATTCCGGTTTCAGCCCATAGCGTTGTTCGAGGAGTACGCGCAGGAGCAACGACGACGAGCGCGAGGCGGGGTCGAGCGCAACGGTGGAGATTTTGTCCAGCGGCGCGCGGTGTAGCAGGAACACGCTGCGGACCGCGCCGTGGGAGGTGACGGCGATTCCGTTGATTACGTCATACTGATCGTGCCGCAAGACCTCCGCGACGGGGGCCAAGCCGAGATCGAAGCCGTGGCGGTACAATTCGTCGGCCAACCGCGCCGGGGCGCAGAGCGCGACCTCTTGTTGGATGCCATAAATGAGCGGGCGCGCATTGAGGTGCGGCACGCTTCCGATTCGCCATTTCATGGGGGGCAGCCTAGCGGCTTTTTTTAGCGTTGTCCACTGTGCGAAAATCGGGCAGACTGGCCGCATGAGACGGCAGCGCGCATGGCTGGCGTTCACCTTGGTGGAATTGCTGGTGGTTATCGCTGTCATGCTGGTGTTGGCGGGGTTGTTTTTGCCGGTGTTGTCCCGCGTCAAGGAAAGCGGTCGGGCCGCCCATTGTGTGAGTAATCTTCGCCAGCTTGCGGCGGCGTTTCTGGCGTATGAGAGCGATTACAAGCAGATGCCGTGGCTTGATTCTGGCATCTGGGTTCCCTACACCCGTCCCGATGGGACGCAGGGGTTGACGCCCAAAGATCGTTGCTGGCACGAGACATTGCGGTATTTGAAGTACCTTCCCAATGATGTTACCAGCGGTGTCTGGCGTTGTCGGTCTGTCCGCGATCAGGAGTTGCGCGAGCCGGATGTGTGGGGGTATCCGTCCCGCTGGGGCGGTTATGGTGTTTGTGCCAACATTTTCCGTTACGAAATGAACCAGCAGGAGGTTCGCAACAAGCCGTTGCGGACCATCCATATTCCTCGTCCTGCCGAGACCTGGCTCATTGGCGATGTCGGTCAACCGGCGCCGGACAGCGAACCGGGCGAGGGCCGTTATTTTCGTCCTGGTAGCAGTTTTGGGCGTCCGTCCAAGGTGGGTGGCTGGTCTTTTGCCGGGGCGTTTCCGCCCAACCAGCCAGCGCTACGTCATCGGCAACGCGGCAACTGGGCGGCGTTTGACGGGCATGTTTCCTCGATGAGTTGGAACGAGATGGCCATCGAGAAGGGCAATTTCACCGCGCGTGGCGAGAAGTTTTAGTCAGGCGATGGTCCAGGGCGCCCGCATGGCGCGTCCGCGCAACGCGTCGGCGGCAGGATCGTTCAGGAAATGTTCGGAGGACGGGTCCCAACGGAGTTTGCGACCGGTCAGCAGGGCGATGTTGGCTAGGTAACACAATGACCCTGTGCGGTGGCCGGCCTCGGCGGGGGCGATGGGTTGTTGGCGGGTGCGGATGCAATTGATGAAGTTTTGTTGGTGATGATTGGTGTCGTCGTACAGGCGACGGTCGTTTGGCCCGAACTGAACCTTTAGCAGAGACGGGGAACTGGCTTCGAGTTCGCCGCCGTGGACGCCGTAGAAGACCCAACCGCTGTCGCCCTCGAAGCGCACGCCGCGGGGGGCGTTGCTGGTGATGTGCATGGTGACGCCGTTGGCGAATTTGGCCTGAATCTCGTAGGCGATGGCCGTGTCCCAGAGTCCCTCGGTGGGGAACTCGCCGCGGCCTTCGATCTCGATCGGCCCCGAATGGTCGGTGCCGTTGCCCCACTGTGCGAGGTCGCCGACGTGCGCGCCGCGGTCAATCAGTTCGCCGATCGAGTAATCCTGAATCCATCGGAAATTCCGGTGACACCGTAGCCGGGTGTATGGCTCCCACGGCGCCGGGCCGAGCCACATATCGTAATCAAAACCCTCTGGCACCGGCTCCGGCGGCTGTGGCGGGCAGGTGCGACGGTCGGTGGGTAGATTGACGCGAATGGTGTGGAGGCGGCCGAGGTAACCGTTTCGAGCCAGTTCGCAGGCGAAACGTCCGCCCGCGCGGGAGCGTTCCTGACTACCCACCTGCAACACGACACCGTAGCGGCGTACTGCATCGGCGGCAGCGCGTCCTTCGACGATGTTCGGGGCGAACGGTTTTTCGCAGTAAATATCTTTTCCGGCCTTTGCGGCGGCGATGGTGATGAGCGAGTGCCAGTTTTCGGGGGTGGTGATGAGCACAGCATCAATGTCGCGACGGGCCAGCAGTTCGCGGAAATCGTTGTAGGCGGCGCATTCGGTATTGCCATAGTGTTGGTCCACAATTCGTTTGGCCTCGTCGCGATGAGCGCGATCCACGTCGCAGACCGCCAGGAACTGGGTGTCGGCCCGGTCCAGGAACCCGCGCAGGTCATGTTTTCCCTGCCCGCCGGTGCCGATGGCGCCGAAGGTAATTCGATTGCTCGGCGCGTTCGCGCCCAGCACGCGCGCGGGAAGAATCGTCGGAAACGCCAGCGCGGCTCCGGCGCCGGCCAGTTGTTTCAAAAAAGCTCGTCGGGAGGAAATGGAATGTCGCATAATGGTATCCGTTTTGAGTGACTGAGTTTGTTGAAAAAGACGCTGCCGCCATGCGGGTATTCATATATGTCTTGTGACGGGAAGAAAAAAACTTTAGAAACAACCTCACAACCACTGTAGAAAGATAAACGATCATGCGCCAAACGAGGGATAGCGTTGTGTTGTTTGTCATTGTCGGCCTGTTTTTTGCAGGATGTTCCAAGCCGCCGCCTCCACCGGAACGTCCCCCATCACCCGTCATTACATTTAGCGCGTTCACGAGCAACGTGGATGTGTATATCAGCGCTTTCGGCACGATCAGCGCCTACCAAAACGTCGTTGTGACACCGCAGGTCAGCGGCAAACTTCTGCAGGTGCATTTTCAAGAAGGACAGGTCGTCACCAACAACCAACTGCTCTTTACCATTGATCCGCGCGACTTCGAGGCCGGCCTGAAAAAAGCCGAAGCCACGCTCGAAATGGACCGGGCCGACCTGAAATTGAAGTGCGACACGCGGGACCGCAACCTGTTGTTGCTGCGCGACAAGGTTATCTCCAAGGAAACCTTCGAGCGTTCTCAACTCGACGTGGATATGGCCGAGGCCAAGGTCAAACTGGATGAGGCCGCTCTCGTCCAGGCCCGCCTCAACCTCGAATACTCCACCGTCGAATCCCCGTTGGACGGCGTAACCGGCAAGGTACTGGTGGACCCCGGCAACATCGTCACGGCCAACACCACCAAGCTCGTCACCATCCGCCAGCTTTCACCGCTCTACATAGATTTCTCCGTCTCCGAGCAGGACCTGGAACGGATTCGCGCCGCCAAACAACGCGGCACGTTGAAGGTCGGCTTCATGACCGAGCGCCAGCTCACTCGTATCGAACAAAAAGCCGAGGGGAAACTGGGTGCCGCCTATGAAGCGGTTGTCCGCGAATTTGTTGACCAAATCTACACTGCTGACCTCGCGTTCATGGACAATACCGTTGGCGACAACACCGGTGCCATTGCCCTGCGCGCCATCATCCGCGAAAACACCGAGAAGTTCTGGCCCGGCCAATTCGTCCGCCTCGGCCTGGTTGTCGAGACCCGCACCAATGCCGTGCTCGTTCCCGAAATCGCCGTCCAAACCGGCAAAAACGGTCCCTACTGTTTTGTTGTCACTCCCGACCACACAGCCGAACTACGCCTCATCAAGCAAGGTCCCGCCACCATCGGCTATGTCATCATCGAGGATGGCGTACGCGATGGCGAACGCGTGGTGTTGCAAGGCCACATGGGCTTGTATCCCGGCGCGAAGACCGTCGAAATCCCCGCCGGCAAATGAACTTCTCCGAACTTTTCATCCGCAAGCCGATCATGACGACGTTGTCCACCGTCTTAGTGGTCGGACTGGGGATTGTCTCCTACTTGCGCCTGCCGGTCAGCAGCCTGCCCAATGTGGATTATCCCGTCATTCAGATCTCCGCCACCTACCCCGGCGCGACCCCCTCCACCATGGCCTCGACCGTGGCAACTCCCATCGAAGCGGAGTGCATGCAAATCAATGGGATTACCTCGATTACCTCCCAAAATGTCCCCGGCAACACCACCATCACCATTACGTTCAACCTCAACCGCAACGTTGACCTCCTCGCGCCCGATGTTCAGGCCGCCATCTCACGCGCACAAAACAATCTGCCTTCCGATTTGCCGACGCCGCCGTCCTACACCAAAACCAACCCGTCGGACATGCCCGTGTTCTATCTCATGGTCACTTCCGACACGCTTCCCCCCGGCCTGCTTTACGATTACGCCAAACGTCTCATCGCCAACCGAATCAACACCCTCGACGGCATCTCCAAAGTCCAGATTTACGCTGCCAAGGCCGCCGTTCGTATTCAGGTTGACCCACACAAACTGACCGCCGTCCAACTCGGCCTCAACGACGTCGCTCAAGCCCTCAAAACCGCCACCGTCTCCATCCCCGGCGGCAGCCTCAACGGCCCCGCTCACACCTTCTCGCTCGAACCCCAGGGACAGCTTCGCGACGCCGCCCAATATGCCGAGATCATTCTTGCTTACAAGGACGGCCAGCCCATCCGCCTCCGCGACGTAGCCACCTGTGTGGACAGCCTCAACAACGATCTGGTGGATGTCCGTTACGCCGTGCACGGTCAACCGGTCAACTACAACGCCATCACACTCGCCATCTCGCGCCAGGCCGGCGTGAACACCGTTGCCGTCTGCCGCAACATTCACAACCTGATCGAAACGCTCCGGCGCGAAATCCCCCGCTCTGTCCAGATGAGCGTGCTCTACGACGCCTCCGAGCCGATCAAAGAATCCATTGACGACGTGGAGCAGACCATTGTGATTGCCATTGTGCTGGTCATTGCCATCATCTACCTGTTCCTCGGCCGTTTCCGCGAGACCATCATCCCCAGCATCACCATCCCCATCTCGTTGCTGGCCGCGTTCATCCTGATGATGACGGCCGGCTTCAGCCTGGACACGCTTTCGTTGATGGCCCTGGTTCTTTCGATCGGTTTCCTGGTGGACGATGCCATCGTCGAACTGGAGAACACTGTCCGCCATATTGACCTCGGGTTGAAACCGATTCCGGCAGCCATTCAGAGCGTCCACGAAATCACCACCACGGTCATTTCCACCAGTCTTGCTCTCATTACCGTATTTGTGCCGTTGGTGTTCATGAGCGGTATTGTCGGACGCAACTTCCGCGAGTTCGCGCTCACCGTGATTTTCTCCATTGTCGCCTCGCTGGCGCTCGCCCGCACGCTGACGCCGATGATGTGCTCGCGCATTCTGCGTCCCAAGAACGGCGCGAAAAACCGTCTCGAACGCGCCATGGATACCCTGATCGAGGGGATGGTCCATCGCTATGGCATCCTGCTGACCTGGACGTTGCGACACAAGTTCATTGCCGCCGTTGCCTGGCTCCTCTGCATCGTCGGAACGCTCGGCCTGCTTCAAGTCCTTCCCAAAGGGTTCCTTCCGGCCGGCGACAGCGGCCTGATCATGGGCGTCATGATGAAACCGCAAGGCGCTTCCTCTGAACAGATGCGGGCCTACCAAACCAAGATCACCAACTTCCTTACTCAGGACGCCGACATTGAACAGGTGCTCACCATCAGCGGCACCACACCCGGCCCCGACCAGAGCACCGGCTTCTTCTACGCCCGCCTCAAACCCGTCCACGAACGGCGAAACCGTCTCCCGATAGACCGCGTCATTGCCCGGTTGCAGCCCGAATTGCTCCGTTTCCCCGATGGCGTTGTCTTTATGATGCCCCTACCCGTGCTCAAACTCAGCGCTGGCGGCGAGGAAACCGCCGCGGGCAGCAAATACGCCTACACCCTGCGCGGCGATAACCGCGACAAACTCTACGAGGTCGCCGACCGCCTGCTCCAACGTCTCCAGGCCATGCCACAAATCTTCAACAGCGTCCAGAGCAGCGTCAAAATCAACATGCCCCAACTCGACATTCACATCCTCCGCAAGCGCGCCGCCACCCTCGGCGTCACGCCCTTGGAAATCGAACAAGCCCTCGCCCTCGCCTTCGCCCAGGGCCGCACCACTACGTTTACCACCGACAACGACCAGTACGACGTCATCGTCGAGCTGGCCAAGCAACACCAGCGCTCCCCCGATGATCTCTCCTTCCTCCACGTCCGCTCCTCCAAAACCGGCGCGCTGATTCCGCTCAGTACCGTTGCCGAAATCCGCCGAACCGTCGGCCCGTCCAACGTCCCTCACTCCGAGCAACTCGACGCCGCCACCATCTCCTTCAACGTCAACCCCGGCATCCCGCTCGGCGACGCCGTCAACGCGCTTAATCGGATCGCTACCGAAGTGGTGCCACCGGAAATTTTGGGATCGCTGCGCGGCGAGGCACAGGAGTTCGAGCGATCCATGAAAAGCCTCGGCGTCCTCATGATCGCCGCCGTTTTCCTCATGTACGTCATCCTCGGCATCCTCTACGAAAGCTACGTCCACCCGTTTACCGTGTTGACCACGCTGCCTGTGGCCGCTTTTGGCGGGCTTGCCACGTTGCTGATTTTCCGAGCCGAACTCAATCTCTACGCCTACATCGGCATTTTCACACTGCTTGGCATCATTGCCAAAAACGGCATCATGATGGTGGACTTCGCCGAGCAACAAATGCACGCCGGCAAATCCGCTTTCGATGCCATCCACGAGGCCTGCCTCATCCGGTTCCGCCCGATCCTCATGACCGGCCTGGCGGCCATCGCCGGGGCGATTCCGATTGCGGTCGGCTACGGCGCAGACGGCACCTCCCGCATCCCGCTCGGCCTGGTCATCGTCGGCGGCCTCGCGTTTGCGCAGGTCATCACCCTTTTTGTCACGCCCGGCATTTTCCTCTACATGGACGCCCTCCAAAAGAAACTGGCGCCCAACGCGGAAACATCCGAAATTGCCGCTTCCAATGGCAATCCGCATTGATCTGCAAAGCAGGAAACTCTCGCTCGGCGTCGGCGATCTCCTGGCCGAACCCCTGACGGGCACCGGCCGCGTGGCGGGCGTCAGCGCCCACACACGGATGGCGCTCGGGCGCGAAGCGCACGCCGACCACCAGCGCGCACAAGCCCGACACGCCGCCTACGCCAGCGAAATCTTCGTGCGCCACAAAACCGACGTGGACGGCTTCACGGTGACCATTCAGGGACGAATTGACGGCGTGTTTCGCGGCGAAACGACACTCGTCGAGGAGATCAAATCGGTCGTGCTCACCCCGCTGGAATTCGCCGCGCTGACGCCGGACATCCACCCCCATTACGTGGAACAACTCCGCCTCTATTGTTTTTTTATCGCCGCGCAGGAACAGAAACCGGCGATGGGCCGTCTGGTGTTCATCAACGTCGCCGACGGCGCCCGCAAGGAGTTTGAGTTCACCGGACCGTTTGATGATTGCGCGACGCTGATTACGGAACGGGTCCGCGTCCTCATCGCGCAGGCCATCGAAGAAGAACGCCGACATGCGGCACGACGCTCGCTGGCCGCGACGTTGTCGTTCCCGCACGCCAAGCCGCGACACCATCAGGACGAAATGATCGCGGCCGTCGAACGGGCGTTGGCGACGGGGCGACACCTACTCGTCAACGCCCCTTCGGGCATCGGGAAGACCGCCGGGGCGCTCTTCCCGGTCGTCAAGGACGCGCTTGCCCATGACCGGCGCGTGTTTTTCGTCACCGCCAAGAACACCCAACAGGCGGTGGCGCTGGAGACGCTGCGAAAAATGGAAACGCCCACCGCGGTGGCGTTTCGGGCGCGCGAGAACATGTGTATCCACTCCGTTTATGCCTGTCGCGAAGAGTTCTGCCCGTTCCTGCAAATGATCGCATACAAGGCACAACAAACCGGCGCGCTTCGCCGTCTGTTGGAGAAACGCATTATCACCCCCGAAATGATCATGGAAGCGGGACACGGCGCGAGCGTCTGTCCGTTCGAGCTGGCGTTGATGCTGGCGGAGATGACCGACGTGATTGTGTGCGACTACAATTACGTCTTTGACCCACAGGTCTATTTCCGACGTTTTTTCCTCGACGAGGATTATTCCGACGCCGTGCTGGTCATTGACGAGGCGCACAATCTTCTTCCGCGAGCCACGGACTACTACTCCCCCCGCCTGCGCCGGGACCAACTCCACGAGGCCGGCCAAAACCTCCGTCACGTCGAACCGTCGCTGGCGCGCGACCTCCGCCAGTGGCTCGGCGCGCTCGACGACGTTTTTGAGTCGCTCGTTCGTCGTCGGGGTGACGAGTACAGTCAACTGGACGAGGAGGAATCGGGTCGTGGCGGCGTGGAGAAATTTGTCATCGAACCGCCACGGGCGCGTTTTGACGAGTTGAAATCTGCGTTCCAGAAGCTGAGCATCCGTTATCTGCTGGATAAAACCGCCAGCGGACGCGCCATTCCCGACGATCCGGTCGAGGAGTTTTTCTCCGAGTTTGTCCGTTATGGCGCCGTGTTGGCGATGGAGGGTGAGGAATTCTCGCACGTCTTCGATGCCTCCTCGCCGCAGGCACTTCAGATCGTCTGCAAAGATCCTTCCCGCCTCCTGGCAGAACGGCTCGATGGATTCCACAGTGTCATCGCCATGTCGGCCACGCTCGCTCCGATGGAGTTTTATCGTCAGATGCTCGGTTTTGACGCGGCGCGAACCGACACGTTGAGCCTGCCGTCACCCTTCCCGAAGGAAAACCGTCGGATCATCGTCGTGCCCAATGTCCTGACCACCTACCATGCACGCGCGGCCCACTACGGCAAGATCGCCGAGATCATCGCCGCCACCGCACAGGCCCGTCGCGGCAACTACATGGCCCTCTTTCCCAGCTACGAGTTCCTTCAATCGGTCGCGAAAAGATTGCCGCCGGGTGAGTGGGAGCTGCTGGCGCAGGAACCGCGCTTGAATGAAACGCAGCGGGCGGCGTTACTGGCATCGCTCCAAACAACCGAGCCACCCAAGTTGGTGTTGGCCGTGCAGGGTGGTCTCTTTGCCGAAGGCGTGGATTTTGCGGGTGAACAACTCATTGGCGTCATCGTCGTCAGCCCGGCCCTGCCCCAGGTCGCCTTCGAGCGCGAACTGATGCGGCGCTACTACGATCAGAAGTACGGCAAAGGCTTCGAATTCGCCTATCTCTACCCCGGCATGAACCGCGTCATCCAATCCGTCGGACGCCTCATCCGTGCCGAAACCGACCGCGGAGTCGCCGTGCTGGTTTGTCAACGGTTCAAACAAACCCAATACACCTCGCTGTTCCCGCCCGACTGGGCCGAGACACTGGTGGAAACGCGCAACGCCGACGCCCTGGCGACCGCGCTGCGACAGTTTTGGGAGGCGGATTTGTTTGCTCGACCGGAAAAGAAAGTCGTGCCAAACTCCGGGCCATGAAGGTACAGATTCCCGACCAACTCAAGGCCGACCTCCCCCAAACCCTTTTCGGCAAAATCCTCGCGGCCACCCCTGTGGTCATGGCGGTCGTCTCCACCATGTTGGCCGGGCTGGCCTCCAGCGAGATGACCCGCGCCCAGTACGCCCGCGCGCTCGCGGCACAACAACAATCCAAAGCGGGCGATCAATGGAGTTTTTTTCAAGCCAAACGCCTCCGAAGCGCCCTCCAGCGAAACTCGATTGACCTGTTGCAGGCGACCACGGAATTCCAGCCCCTCGACCCGTCGGCCTTCGGAAACTTGAACGGACCCGAACAGGAAGCGCTCAACTACCTCGTCAAAGGCGAAGTGCCTCCCGTGCCCGCCGCGGCGCCGTTGGACCCCAAAATCGCAGCCGCCATTGAAGCCGTCGAAACACTCCAACCAGAAACGCGGGTGACGGCGCTGCTGGCCAATGTGACCGACAAGATGCTGGCCGATACCCTGCTGGCTGCGCGTGACCGGGCACAGGCATTCGACGCTGCCACCCGCCCGATCAACCAGGCCGTGGACGCGCTCGACAAAAAGTTTGGGCGAAAAAACACCAGTTTCGTCGTCGCCCGTCTCGCCTACGCCGCCCAACGATATGAAGTCGAGGCCCGCCTCAATCAGGCCATTGCCAACCTCTACGAACTTCAGGTCCGCAAAAGCAACATCCTCGCCTCCCGCCACCACGCCCGAAGCCAACGATTCTTCTTTGGCATGCTCGCCGCCCAGGCCGGCGTCATCATTTCCACTTTCGCCATGGCCGCCCGAAAACGCAACGTGCTCTGGGCACTGGCAGCGGCAGCCGGTCTGCTGGCGATTGTTTTTGCCGTGTACGTTTATCTGTTTGTCTGATCGGCGCGGCGGCAGAGGTACCGTCCGATTCCACTCGACTTCACGGCGTTTTCTGTTATTACGCATGTGGGCAGCGCAAAACAAAGGAGAAGCGCCATGAAACAGACCCGTCGGATCCTCTGGCTTATCGTCGTCAGCCTTTTGATTTCCATTTCCACCGCCCTTGCGGTGGACAACATCTGGACCAACACCGCCAGTTCGGGTCGTTGGGATGAAGGGTTTCGCTGGTCGGCTGGCGCGGCGCCCTCCACCAACTTCGGCGCCATCTGGATCACTAACGCCAACACCAAAACCGTCCTCATTGACTCCGCCACTGACCCCGGCATGATGACCATTAGCAACCTAACCCTATCGGGGCCGGTTGCTACGACCAATACGCTCTCGCTCATCAATGCCACAACCAACTCCTTGCGAATTCTCAGCTCGTTCACGCTCGGTAGTGGCGGTTCCATACAGATCGTCAATTCCACGCTGCGCGTGGACGGCGCATCGGGCGGGAGATTCACCGTAAACGGGATGGTGCAATTGACCAGCGGCCAAATCGTGGCCACCAATGCGGCGACCTGGCTCGGAAGCACCGTCGGCAGCACGGGCACGTTAACCATTCAGGGCGGCTCCATGCTGGCCAGTAATTTCAATGTCGGCTACGCCACCAGCGCGACAGGCACGGTCTGGCTGACGGGCGGACAGTTGGTGACAACCAATGACCAGAGCAACATTGGCCTCCTCGGCTCAGGCTGCGTGACAGTTTCCAACGCGACCTGGAAAGCACAGAACATAATGGTGGCAAACGGGACCTCCTCTGCTGGAACTCTGACAGTGGCTGACGGTGGGATTGTTTCCTCCTCGATATCCTTGTACTTGGCGGGTGTCCCCGGCACCACCGGCACCGTCTGGCTTGCCGGTGGCAATCTGGTCGTAACAAACGGCAGTATGCGCGTGGGGTTTGTTGGCGTGGGGCAGATGACTGTCAGCAACGGCACTTGGCTCGGGTACGATGTGTACGTCGGCCAAAACGACGGTTCTAATGGCCGATTAACCATCGCCGGCGGCACGAACATAGTGAATGGCTCGTTTTACGTCGGTTTGAACTCCGGTGCCACCGGCACAGTAACTGTCACTGGAGGAGAGTTGATTACAACCAATAATGACAGCTTCTTCGCGTTTTCGGGCGACGGCCAGATGACCGTCTCCAATGGATTGTGGAAAGCTCGGTCCGTGTATGTTGGATACAATGCCGGTTCGCAAGGTACTCTGACCATCGCTGGCGGCACCAACACATTGACTTCACTGTTGTTTGCCGGACTCAACTCCGGAGCCACCGGCACGATCTGGCTGACCGGCGGACAGTTGATTGTCACCAACAACATCACTTACATCGGCTACTGCGGCACCGGCCAAATGATCGTCTCCAACGGATTGTTCCAAGGCAATTCCCTTTGGGTTGGCGTCTTTGCCGGATCCCAAGGAACCCTGACCATCGCCGGCGGCATCAACAAAATTGACTACAATTTATTCGTCGGCACCGTTGCCGGTTCCAGCGGCGAACTGCGGCTGAGCGGCGGCGAACTTGTCACCACCAGTCTTTACGCTTCCACGTTCATCGGCGAATCTGGCAACGGACGGATGACTGTGGACGGTGGACTCTGGCGCGCCAGTTACGTCAATGTGGCCAATTCGGACGGTTCCACCGGCACCCTGACCATCAACGGCGGCACCAATCTGCTCAGCGGATGGTTGCGCCTCGGCGTCTCCGCCGGCGCCAACGGCACACTTCAACTCAACAACGGGCTACTTGTGACCACCAACGACACCACATGCATCGGCCGCTACGGCACCGGGCAGGCCACCGTCAACGGCGGTACGTGGCTGGCCCAAGCCATCTACGTTGGAGACTCCGTCGGCTCCCAAGGCACGCTCACCATCAACGGCGGCACCATCACTCTCAACAACGTCCTCATACTCGGCAACTATGATGGCGCTAACGGCATCATCACGATGACGGGCGGACAGTTGATCGTCACCAACAGCGCCACCGATGTCGGCAGCGTCGGCACCGGCCAATTCTACCTGTACGGCGGCACCTTCCGCTCTGGTAACCTCAAAATCGGCCAGTACCTCTTGGGACGTGGCACAATGCTCATTGCCGACGGATCTCTTGAGATGTCCGGGCCATTGACCATCGCCGAGACCGTTGGCAGTCAAGGTTCCCTTTACGTGTACGGCGGTCAGGTCATCGCCACCAACGCCGCTGCCTCCATCAACATCGGCACTGGTGGCGACGCTACCATGTACATGCGCGGCGGCACGGTCAATGCCCGACAAGTCAACGTCGGCGACGGCACCCACCCCGGCACACTTTACATGGAGAGTGGCACCCTCACCGGCGGTTCACTCATCGTCACTCCCAGTGGCATCCTACAACTCTATGGCACCACCATCTCCAGCCTCGTTACCAATCAAGGCGTCATCCAAATCTATAACAACCCCGTCACCTTCCATGGCGGCCTCGACAACCTCGGCAACCTCAGCCTTCCCGCCAACCAGATCATTACTGTACAAGGCGGCCTCGGCAACGAAGGCGGCGTCATCATCGCCGGCAACGCTTCTGTCCTCAACGCCGACAACTTCCGCAACAACCGCCACAACGGTATCATGTTCCTGAACAGTGCTGCCCAACTCAATGTCACCGCCGCATGGACCAACAACGGCGCCATCGAACTCACCCAGGGCATCATCGGCGGCGGCGCCATCCAAAACGCCAGCCTCATCGAAGGCGTCGGCGCCGTCTTGGCGCCCGTCGTCAACAATATCGGCGGCACCATTCGTGCCAACGGCGGTTTATTGGCACTTGTCGGCAGCAGCGTCGCCAACCAACCCGGCGGCATCTTCGAGGCCACCGACGGCAGCACCCTTCGCATCAACCGCAGTTTCCTCAACCAAGGTGTCATCAACAACCGCGGCGGCGATATGGACTTCGGCTCCAACACCCTCACCAATCAGGGCACCCTCACCGGTTACGGCGGATTCAAGGCTGCCACGACCATCAACGACGGACGCGCCCTTTTCAGTGGCGGCAACGTGAACGTATACGGCGCATACATCAACAGCGCCACCCGTACCACCGAAGTCCGTTACGCCACTGCCGCCTTCTTCGGCGCCGTTACCAACAACTCCGGCGCCGTCTTCAAAAACACCAGCTCTGCCATTACCTTCTTCAGCACCTTCTACAACAACGGCATCTACTTCTCCGACCCGGCCACCAACACCTTCCACGCCGATCTCCTTCTCGGCGAAACCGGCAAACTCCAGGGCGGCGCGGGCGACGTCTTCGTCATCGGCGCCGACCTTGCCAGCGCCAACCCCTACGGCCTTGACCTTGCCGATGCCAAAATTGTTTTCGATGCCGGCAGTCACTCTTTCACCCTTGCTGGCGCTGCCACCATTGGCGCGCTGGCTTTGGACAACGACGCCACCCTCACCCTGGTTGGAGGCGACCTCATCGTTGGCATACTGGAAGCCAGTACCGGCCAATTCCTCACGGCCCAAACTATCTACTACGACCCGTCACAGAACCCTGACCTCGATGGCCAGACCTACAGCCTTGCCGGTGGCGGTTCCCTTGTTGCCGTCCCCGAACCGAGCAGCGGCCTGCTGGCGGTACTGTCGCTTGCCGTCCTGCTGGGAACCCGCGCCAAACGAACTCAAACATGACATACCGACTTATCTGCCTGACAACGCTCTGTTGGCTGTGGACGGCCGGTGTTTTTGCCGCCACTAACATTTATGTCGGCGATCTCGACATCGGGCCGGAGGGCGTGTTGATTGGCGACACCAACGATCTGTTCCGTGTCGGCGGCAGTTTCAACAACCAGTCCACCAACACGGCATACAACATCCTCACCGCAACCGTTGAGTTCACCGGCATCGGCGCACACAACCTCGAACAGGCGAGCATTGACCGTGGCCCGTGCGCCAACGCCATCTCCAACAACTGGGCTTTCGGCACTCTTGTCACCGCCGGGTCAGTGACGGTGGTGGACAATTATGCCAACTCCGCTGGTGATGACGCGATTTACGTTCAACAGATTCTCGGTTCGGGAACGCTGAACATCGGCAGCGGGATGAAAGTGTATTTCGGCAGCACCAATGGCTGGACCGGCACCGCCAACGTCACCGGCAGCGGCGTGTTCCGTCCCTACCTTGATCCGAACCTCGACACCGACGGGGACGGAATGTTGAACTGGATGGAATGTCGCTGCGGCACGGAACCGACCAACAGCGCCTCGGTTTTGCGCATTACCCGCATCGCCAGGGAAGGCAACGACATCCGTGTGACATGGACCACCGTAGGTGGCCACTGTTACATTCTTCAGACCAACGCGCCGCCCGCCAATGGGAGTTTCACCAACAACTTTGCCGATTGCAGCCCGCCGATCATCGTGACCGGCACCGGCGAAAGTGCCACCAACTATCTGCATGTCGGTGGCGCCACGGCGCCGAAATCGCTGTTTTACCGGGTTCGTTTGGCCGACCCGTAACCGCTTCCTGTCGGCCCTGTCATCGCCCGAAGCCGGACCAATCGTTATCGCAGCGTTTCCGCGACCACAGCAACCGGTAAGAAAACGCGCAAAACACCGTTGACGGCAATCCACCATCCGGGCAAGGCACTTTACAATCGTTTTTCTTCGCCTATAATATCGCCCATCTTCACAAGGACGGGGAAACAACCATCATGATTCAGCTCAAACTGCATCACACACACGAATTGGAGGAGCAACTTCGTGTCGCCATCGCGGCTGCGCAAGAGTGGCTGCTGGAGCGGCAGGCTCCCGATGGTCATTGGTGTGCCGAGTTGGAGGGGGACACCATTCTGGAGTCGGAATATGTGATCTATTTGCATTTTACCGAGCGTCTCGACCCGACGACGCTCCGCAAATGCGCCAATTACATCCGCTCCAAACTGCTCCCCGACGGCGGCGTCGCCATCTACCCTGCCGGCCCGATGGAAATCAGCGCCTCTGTCAAAGCCTATCTCGTCCTGAAAATGGCGGGCGACCCGGTAGATGCCCCTCACATGATCAAAACCCGCCAGGCCATTCTCGATGCCGGAGGAATCACCCGGTGTAACACCTGGACGAAAATCTATCTGGCCATGCTCGGCCTCTACCCGTGGGACGGCTGCCCGGCGATTCCGCCCGAATTGATGATGCTGCCAAAATGGTTTCCGTTCAGCATCTACAACATGTCGGCCTGGTCGCGCGCGATGTTTGTGCCGCTCTCCATTATCCGCTCCAAAGAACCAGTCAAACCGTTGCCGCCCCACTGTCAACTGGACGAACTCTGGGTCGGCGGAAAAGACAAGGCTGACATCCATTTGCCGTGGGATCCGCGCACCCTGACCTGGCGCAACATTTTCCTGCGAATTGACACCTTCCTGAAATTCATCCAGCGCCATCATCCCGCGCCATTCCTGCGACGGTTCGCCATCCGCCGTGCCGAACGCTGGACCATCGAACACGGACGCACCCCCGGCGGCCTCGGCGCCATCATCCCCGCCATGGCCAACTACGTGATGTCGTTGCGCGTGCTCGGCTACGCCAATGACAGCTACCTCGTCGCCCACGGCATCGCCGAACTGGAAAAACTCCGCATCGAGGAGGAGGACTCGCTTCGCCTCCAACCTTGTGTCTCCCCCGTCTGGGACACTGCCATCAGCCTCAACGCCCTCCACGAGTCTGGTCTCTCACCCGATCATCCGTCGCTGGTAGCTGCCACCCGTTGGTTGCTCGACAAGGAGGTCCGTCGGCCCGGCGACTGGCGCGTAAAACACTCCGAGTGCCATCGCTACACCGAGCCAAACAAACCGATCGGTGGCTGGTTTTTCGAGTACGACAATGAGTTTTATCCCGACGTGGACGACACCATCATGGTCCTGATGGCGCTCAACCGCTCGCAGACGCCGTTTGACCGCGAGAAATCCGCCGCCATCCGCCGCGGTGTCCGATGGGTGCTCGGAATGCAATGCCGCGACGGCGGCTGGGCCGCCTTCGACAAGGACAACGACAAGTATATTTTCACCAAGGTGCCGTTTGCCGATCACAATGCGATGATTGATCCGAGCACCGCCGACATCACCGCCCGCACACTGGAATGCCTCAGCCATTTCGGGTTCACCTGCGAGGACGAATGTGTCCAAAAGGCTCTCGACTACATCCAACGCGATCAGTGCGCCGACGGTTCGTGGTTTGGTCGCTGGGGTTGCAACTATCTTTATGGCACCTGGCAGACGTTGCGCGGCCTCCATGCCATCGGCGCCGACATGCGCCTGCCGTACGTCCGTCGGGCAGTTGCCTGGCTCAAAAATGTCCAAAACGCCGACGGCGGCTGGGGTGAATCCGTCCACAGCTACGATGACCCGCATTACAAGGGGATCGGCGAAAGCACCGCCTCCCAGACCGCGTGGGCGCTCATGGGATTGATCTCCGCCGGCGAGGCACACTCGCCCGAAGTCGCCCGTGGCATCGAATACCTGCTTCGCACCCAGACCGCCGAAGGGACATGGGAGGAACATCTTTTTACCGGCACCGGGTTCCCGAAGGTATTTTACCTGCGTTACCACTACTATTGCCATTACTGGCCATTGATGGCACTCGGCATGTACGCACGGGCCACTGCCTGCGATTTTCCGCCGGTGCCGCGGAAACACGAAAAATCGCGGGCGCTCAAGCAATTCTACAAACAACCGCGCATCTACCGCACCGTGGCGCGACTGCGCACCCTCGCCCAGTTGCGCGAAGACTGACGTTCATGCGTTTCCCGCTCGCTTTGTCGCTGAAAATCGCCGGCCATATTCTCCGCAACCGTCTTCGTCGGGTGGAGAAATTTGCCATTGTCCTCCAACTCGAACCTCTCCACACCTGCAACCTCTCCTGCACCGGTTGCGGTCGCATCCGCGAATACTCCACCTCGCTGCAGGACATCATGTCGCTGAACGAATGCCTCGCCGCCGCCGCCGAGTGCGACGCTCCAATGGTCTCCGTCTGCGGGGGTGAACCGTTGATTTACCCGCACATCGAGGAACTTGTGGACGGCCTTCTGAAACAGGGTCGCATCGTCTATATCTGCACCAACGCCCTGCTCATGCGGAAAAAACTGCGCGAATACCTCGCCCGCGTTTATTCTGCCGAGCACGAACCGCTTCTGGAAAAACTTCGCGCACAACAACTCGTTACCGACAAGGAATTGGCCGAAATCCGAAAGGGCAAAAAGGACGGCCGTCCCAGTATTGCCCCGACCAAATGGCTGTACTGGAATGTCCACCTCGATTCCCTCGAATATGTCCACGACCTCATCGTCGAGCGCGAAGGCGTTTTCAAGGAGGCTGTTGCGGCCATCAAGATGGCCAAGCTTCTCGGCTTCCAGGTTGCCACCAACACCACGGTGTACAAAGAGACCGACATGAAGGAAATTGAGCATCTCTTCGATTTCCTCTCCAACCTCGGTGTGGACGGATTCACCCTCAGTCCGGGGTATGACTACGATGCCGCCAAGCTGGACATGGTCAAAAAGGGCAAAGGCAAACCCGAAGACTTTTTCCTTACCCGCAAACTCACTCACGAAAAATTCGCTCGTGTCATCGAATGGGGTCAAAAATATCCGCTTCTGGGCACACCGGCCTATCTTGAGTTTCTTGCCGGCCAACGCGATCTCCACTGCACCGCTTGGGCCATCCCCACCCGCAACGTCCGCGGCTGGAAAGCCCCCTGTTACCTCATCACCGACGCTCATTACCCGACCTATCGTGACATACTGGAAAAAGTGGACTGGAGCCGCTACGGAGTCTTCCACAACAAGGTCCGCGACCCGCGTTGCGAAAACTGCATGACCCATTGCGGCTACGAACCCACGGCATCACTCGGCTACGACCGCCGACCCGGCGACCTCTGGAAACTGATCCGGTACAACTTCGGCCCAAAACCCAAACCGGTTGCTGACGCCTCCCATGTGAACGCCTATAACGGCGTCAGCACCGGCAACGGCCATCTCACCGGAAAAAAGTAATCCCATCCCCCACTCCCCGTCGCGGCTTGCCCCCTCATATTCCCTGTGTCGGTAGGAGAACACGCTCATTTTGATTACAACACCGTCCCGGCAACCACGGGAACTGTCCTTTGGCGCGACTGTTTCTGCCGTCCCTACGTACAACCTGTCAGTGTCACACGCGCAAAACCGGACGCGGACAAAGGAATCCGATTGGGCGATCGGCGATAACACCACCATTCCATTAGGGGGCGCCGATTCCATCGGTGTATATCTGGAGTATCCCCAGCATCGCGTCTATTACCTGCACACGACGGAAAAAATCACACAGTCATCGGCACCAACGTCACCTGCGCTCAAGTGGCGGTGGGCGTGTACAGCGCGCTTTTCACGCTGTTGCGAAATCGGTTGCCACCCCGCGTCTATTTTCCTGAAGACCTTTATGAGACGCTGTACCCGCACATTATCTTCTGTAACATGCGGGTCGAATATTTCGTGTTTGAGCGCCGCAAACGTTCCTGGGTATTGCACGAGCACCTATCGAATCTTCGTCCCTCATTCCTCCGCAACCGAGAACAGTTTGTCATTTAAAACAAAACCGTTGCGGAAAAAACGTCACAGCCTGCCCTTGGTGCTGGGCAGACCTTTGACGCGCGGATCACGTTGGCAAGCCAGATCCAGCGCCTTGGCCAGCGCCTTGAAGACGGCCTCCACCACGTGATGCGGCTCATCGCCGCGCAACACATCCACGTGCAGGTTGCACCGCGCTTCATTGGCGAACCCCTGCAAAAACTCCCTCGTCAACCCGACGCGAAACCCACCCAATTCCACCGGGGCGATCTGTTTCCAGCCTTTGGCGGTAAACACCAGATAGGGACGATTGCTGAAATCCAGCGCCACACGACATTGCGCCAGCGTCTCGTCCATCGGCACCAACGCCCATCCGTAACGGCGAATGCCGCGTTTATCGCCGAGCGCCTTCAGAAACGCCTGGCCGAGCGCGATACCCACGTCTTCGACCGTGTGATGCGCGTCCACAGCGAGGTCACCTTGGGCGCGAATCGTCAAGTCGCAGAGCGAATGTTTCGCCAGCAACGTCAGCATGTGATCAAAAAACGGTAACCCAGTCTTCACGTCAGCCCGACCACTTCCATCAATGACCAGTTTCACGCTGATCCGGGTCTCGGCGGTGTTTCGCTGAAGTTCAGCGGAGCGTTTCATGGGTGGCCTCCAAAAACTTATCCATTTCTTCATCTGACCCGATGCTGACCCGAACAAAATCACGAATACGGTCAACATCCCACCACCGCACCAGCACCTTTCGCTGGCGCAACCCGTCAAACCATTGCCGCGCTGTCCACGGCGACGGCGGCCGGGCAAAGACAAAGTTGCTGGCAGACGGATACACGTAAAAGTTCCACTCCCGCAACCGCGACGTCACCCGTTCCCGTGTCGCCTTTATCCGGCGCACAACCTGCTCGAAATACGGCACGTCCGTAATCGCGGCCTCACCCGCAAGCTGGCTGAGACGATTGACGTTGTAGCTGTCTCTGACCTTGTCGAGCGCACCGATCAGTTCCACCGGCCCCACCACCCAACCCAAGCGCATCCCGGCCAGCGAGTACGACTTCGAAAACGAGCGCGCCACGAGCACATTCGGGTATCGGCCCACAAAATCGAGACAGTTGTCAGGAGCAAAATCCGCGTACGCTTCGTCAATGACCAGCACGGCGTCCGTCGTCTCCGCAATCTGCCGAAGTTTGTCTTTCGAAAGCCACACGCCACTGGGCGCATTCGGTTGCGTGATGAAGAAGAGTCGAACTCCGTCCAACGCCGGAACCGTCGAAATCTGAAACTGCTCGTCCAGCGGCACGGCGACCTTCCGGGCACCCTGAATATCGGCCAACACCGGGTACAGCGAGTAGCTCGGCCAAAAATAGGCCAACTTTTCACCTTCACCGACAAAGGCGCGAACACACAAATTCAGAATGTCATCGCATCCGTTACCAATCAAAATCTGCGTCGGATCAAACCCGAATCGCTCCCCGATCTTTCGCCGCATCCCCCACGATTGCGGGTCCGGATACAGTCGCAACCGCCCATCCATGGCTGACTGGAGAGCCTTGATGACTTCGGGCGACGGTGGATAGGGATTCTCGTTGGTGTTGAGCTTGATCAGGCCGGCCACCTGAGGCTGTTCGCCGGGGACGTACCCGCTCATCCGCTCGATATTGGGACGAATCCGGCTCATTTTCGCCTCCTATCGCCAACGGCCGACGTCGCCGCCACGCGAATCTGGGCCGAAACACCATGCGCGGTCAACCCTTCGACCTGCGCAAACGCTTCCAACGTCGGCAATGACCGGCACAGCGCCGACGCGGTGTACTCGATCACACTGGTTCGCCGCATGAACTGATCCACCGTCAACCCCGAAAAAGCCTTGCCTGCGCCGCCGGTGGGCAGGGTGTGACTCGGCCCGGCCATATAATCGCCGACCACGGTGGGCGTCCACGGCCCCAGGAAAATGGCGCCGGCGGTGGTAATCCTCCCGGCAACGGTGCTGGCGTTTCGGGTCATGATTTCGAGGTGTTCGGGAGCAAACCGATTGGTGATGTCCACGGCTTGTGCAAGATGGCGAGCCAACACGCCGACGGCGCCCTTGGCCAGCACCCGCTCGGTCAGTTCCGAACGGGGCAACTGTTCCTTTTGGCGCTGGATCTCCCGCTGTGTTTCATCGAGGATGCGCTCGGAAGTGGTAACCAACCAGACACGTTCCTCGCCACTACCGTGCTCGGCCTGGGCAAGGATGTCAGCGGCAACAAATCGCGGATTGGCCGTATCATCGGCCAGTACCAGGATTTCGCTCGGCCCGGCCAACAGGTCCACGGAAACCTGGCCGAACAAGAGTTTCTTGGCGGCAGTGACATAAGCATTGCCGGGGCCGAAAATTTTCAGGACACGCTTGATGGTGGCGGTGCCAAGCGCCATGGCGGCGATGGCCTGGGCGCCGCCCACCCGGTAGATTTCCGTCGCTCCGGCCACCTTGATGGCGTAAAGTAGGTCGGAGTTGACGCTGGGAGTGCAGGCAACAATCTCGCGGCATCCGGCGACTCTGGCCAGTGTGATGGTCATCAACGCGGTCGAAGCCAACGGCGCGGTGCCGCCGGGGATATAGACGCCGACCCGTCGAATGGGGTCGAACTTTTCGCCAACGCGAGCGCCCTGGGCATTGCGCATTCGCCACGGTCGGGGAATTCCCCGTCGAGCGAACTCCGCAATGTTTTTGTTGGCGATGCGAATAGCCCGACGCAGCGATGAGGTGGCCGGCGCGGTGGGCGGCGTGACCCGCAACTCGGCAGCGGTGAGTTTGACCTTGTCGAACCGCTCGGTCAGTTCGAGAACGGCCTGGTCGCCACGACTGGCAACGTCCCGGATGACCGAGCGAACGCGTTCTTCGATTGCTGGATCAAAAAGACTGTTGACCGCCAGCGCGTTGTCGAGCGCGGTCTCAAAATCAGGCTGGTTGTAACGCAAGACTTTCATGTGGTCGTCATGGTATCCGAGGCAGCGTTGGAGGGCAAGCGTTCCCCTGTCCTTGCGCGGCACACGGTAACGCGCTCCCCCGATTTTGCCCCGTTTCATCCCACAATTTCGCGAAGATCGGCCAGGTACACCTGGCGGCCGCCGTTGTGCGAGGAATCGAAGGAAAGCCAGCGGCCGGTGCGGCTGGGACTGGGGTGGGTGTCGCAGCGCCATTCGCCCTTGTATTCGGGCGGCGATCGGAAGGCGCCAATCTCCACTCGTCGGCCGGTGGGGATGTGGTAGAGGTGCGGGTGTTGGAGGCGTTGTTTGTCGGGGTAGGTGTCGTTGGCGATCCACTGGTTGTGGGTGCCGGGGATGTAGGTGTTGTGGCCGTCGCCGTTTTTGTTGAGCGCGCCGGGACCGATCAGCTCAAATTGGCCGGTCTTATCTTCAAAGGTGCAAAACGCCCACTCGTTTTGGGGCGGATACCCCGCATAGGCGGTGACGTGCGTGGCATCGCGCCAGACGAAGTGCGAGACTTTGCCGCTGGGAATCAGCAGGTACGGGTTGCGTCCGTCGGGATCCATCGAGAACATCCGTGTGGACCAGCCTTTCTCGCCAGGCGCGCGCCAGCGATGCAAAAAGACAAACCGCGTGCCGTCGGTGTTGAACAACAGGTGGTTGAACCAGTGTTTTGCGCCATCGGGGAAACCACCGGGTTGCGGTATTTTCGCCGCGTCGGCGAAGGAAAAAATCAGCTCCTGTTTGCCCGTGCGCATGTTCATTCGCCAGATCCCCGCGTTGTCAGGCGCGCCCACCGCGGCGTTGGGGTCGGGTAGTCCCGCGTAGCCGTAACCGGGTCGGGTGTCGTTGAGGCGTCGAAAATCGGGAGCAAGCCCCCATTGACCATCAGGACTGAGGCAGTAGAACGGATGCGGCAGCGTTCGTTGTTGGCCGCTTTTCACGTCGAGAATACGGGTAACAAACCGGTCACCTTCGCGGTCATTCCAGGCGACCTCGCTCGCGGTGCCGGGCACCCACTGGAGCATGCACCCTTGTTGCCAGTTCCATGCGCGGCTACTGCCGAGTTCAATCCATTTGTCGTCGTCCTGCGTGTCCACCATGCCAACGCGAATCGTGTCGTCCGCTGTCGGCGAACGTCCCTCGAAATCCACCTCGTGAGCGACGAGGAAACGATCGGTCGGATCGAACAAGAGTTTGTCGTAATAGCCGCGCCAGTGGAACCGCGGTCCGCGCGTGACGGCCCGGACGGGCGGCGGTTGGTCGTCGGCCCACACGCGCGCCACCAGGGCGGCGGGAACAGCCGCGGTGAGCGTTTGCAAAAAACAGCGTCGGCTGAGAGAAAGCTTGTTCATGAGGTTGGCGGGGGTTGTGGGACGATGGCGTTGTGTTCAGCAAGGACGCGGCGGATCTCCGCCAGCGGCACTTGCGAGGGAGAGACGAACCGTTGGGCAGCCAGCGCGACGGTAACGCCGGCCGCCTGCCCCATGGCCATGCAAGGCGCTTGAACGCGCAGCGCGGAATTGGCCAGACGATCACTGCTGAGGCAACGCCCCGCAACCATGAGATGGCGGCTTCCCTGCGGGATCAACGCGCCCAGCGGGATGGTTGGAACGACCCCCTCCTTCAACGGTTGGGGACGAACCCCATGCTCGTCGTGGAGGTCAATCGGATAAAACGCATAACAAATGGCATCCGGGAAAACCCGGCCCCCGACATAGTCGTCCAGCGTGACGGTCGTTTCGCCGATGATGCGAAAGGTTTCACGGACGCCGGTTTCGGGCAGGAGACGCTCCACGCGCAGATTCTCAAAGCCGGGTTGCGCCTTGAAAAAGCGCAACACCCGCAACAGGGACTGGCGTCCGCGAATGTTGGCGTCGGTGTGAAGTTCCGAGGTCGAGGAATCGGCGCGCAGGACGTGCATGTTGTTGGCTCCGCCACTGCCGAGGAACCCGCGAACGCCGCCGTTCATGTCGGTCGGCAGAAGCGCGCCGGTTCGGAGGGCTTCCCTCGCCTTCGCTTCGAGCGCCGCGAGGTCAACGCGGTCGCGGTCGAAACCGCCCAACCGATACATCAAGGTGCCCGGTTGTGTGACGGCCTCGCGTCGGCGCGGCAGGCCGATCATACCAACGACCGAGGCGTTGCCGGTGCAATCCAGGAGTTGTTGGGTTGTGATTTCCAGTTCGGTCCCCTTCCCGTTAATTCGAACTTTCCAACCGTCGGCAACGGCCTCGATGGCGGTGGGAAACTCGTAGTATCGAAGCTGCACACCGGCCCGCAAACAGGCTTCCTCGGCCAGCGCGGCGTACAACGGGCCGCAGGTGCGAATTTGATGCTGCGAATGTCGTTTCGCGCTCTGCTGGCTGAAATCGGGCAGTTTGTCGCCGTTCAACTCGACCGTCTTTGTCACCAGTTCCCAGCCGATGCCTGCAATAACCTGTTTTTTCCAAGCGTGAAACAAGCCGGGATAATCCACCCCCGCCGTCGTGGTCGTGCCGCCAAGTTGGCTGCCGGCCTCGACTAGGATCGTGCGAGCGCCAAGTCGCCCAGCCTGGATTGCCGCGATGGTTCCCGCCGTGCCGCCGCCAATGACGAGGACGTCGGCAGTTAGACGACGAAACGGCGTCGGGGCGCGCGACGGTTGTTCGGCACCCAGTAACGACGAGGCGGCAGAGAGGGCGCCGAGGCGAAGAAGGAATTGGCGTCGGGATGGCGACGCCATTACACCTCGCAGAGTTTCATCATTTTTTCGAGTGTCTCAAGCGGTTCCTTGGTCGGCGTGTATTCGTGGGCGATGTAGCCCTGATAGCCGAGGTCGGCGATGGCCTTGCAGATGGCCGGGTAGTAGAGTTCCTGGGTTTCGTCGAACTCGTTGCGACCGGGATTACCGGCGGTGTGGAAATGGCCGATGTACTGGATGTTGGCCCGGATAGTGCGAATGATGTCGCCCTCCATGATCTGCATGTGATAGATGTCGTAGAGCAGCTTGACGCGCGGCGAGTTGACCCGCTTGCACATCTCGACGCCCCATGCAGTGTGGTCGCACATGTAACCGGGATGGTTGACCTTGCTGTTGAGCAGTTCCATGCACAACGTCACGTTTTTCTCCTCGGCCAGGCCCTTGATGTTGTTGAGGAACGCCACGCAGTTTTCCAGTCCCTGCTCGTCCGTCAATCCCTGACGGTCGCCGGCGAGCACAATGACGTTGGGCGCGCCCGCCGCGCTGGCCGCGAGAATGGCTTCGCGCATTTTGGCGTCAATTTCGGCGTGGTTGGCCTTGTCGTTGATGCCTTTTTTGATGCCGCTGCCGCCGCTGACCATGGTGGGGATCAGGCCGTACTTCTTCAGCGTGTCGAATTCCTTCGGGCCAACGAGATCAATCCCATACGCGCCAAGCCGGGCGGCCTCGCGGCATTGGCCCTCAAAATCGAGTTTGAGTCCCTTGAACACGCCGCGGCAAATCGCCTGTTTGAGGCGCCCTTTGCGGGGCGCGGCCATGGCCACGTTCGGCCAGAAGTTGCCAACGAAAGCGGCGGCGCCGACGCCGCCGAGCGTGCCGAGAAACTTTCGGCGACCGATGCGGGGAGAAAAGGAGGTGTTCTTCATGCCGTCGAGGATACCTTTACGGTTGATGAATGCAAGGCGAAGCTAGCGGTTCATTTGTTCGATCTGTTTGCGAACGGCGTCGGCGTTGAAGTTGGCGGGACGCGGCATCCCGAGGTCGGCTTCGAGTTCCTCCAGCGTTGGCGTTTTGGACGGCACGCCGCCGGGCGGAACTTCGGCACCGGCAATCCAGACGAGGGCGTTGAGGACTGTTTTGCGGAAGCTGTCCTGCGCCCAGTTCCAGTGAGTGTGCATTCCAGTGAAGCCGAATCCGCGTCCGCCACCCGGACGCTCATAAACCCAGGCAACGACTTCGGCCATGCCGCTGCGGGCACGGACGTGCGGGTTGCCACTGTGAGGACCGTCCTTGCCCTGCCGGGTCCGTTCTGGCGGTACCGCTGACAGGATTGGCGTGACACCTTTCATTCCCTCGGCAAACCGCATGTGGTAGTACCATTCGTCCGAAAGCTTGAACGGTTTCAGGCCGCGCGCAACGGGATGGTCGGGGAACGACTTGAACTCGGCCTCCCAGTGTGGGTTGACCGACCAGTATTGTTCATACGCGCCGCCGATCCACTGGATCAGCCGCTGGATCGCTTTCGGGTCGGTCGGGTCAACGGTATAATGGATGCAACCGAGTCCGACCCCTTTCTTCATCAACGGTTCCAGGCGGTCGCCGAGTTTCTTGACCAACGCGCCGCCGTCGCTGCCGAGCATGATCGCGTCGGCCTTTTCCATTGGCGACAAATCCTGATCTTCGGGAATGACCACCGCATGCACCGATGGCATGTTTTCGTTGAGTATCCGAGCCAGCATCCGAAACGCCGGGCCATAGGCGTGCCCACCGTAGCCGTGGCTGGCCTTGCCGTGGATCAAGACGATTTCTTTCCGGGCATCTGCCGCCTCCGCCACAAACGTGGCGAAAGCCAGCGCGGTTGCGAGTGTCAGACTGTATGGGATGGTTTTCATGGGAATCTCCGCTGTTCAGACGATGAGGCGCGCAAATTGTTCGATGAAGGATCCCGTTTCCACATTTTACCGACCGCCGCGTTCCCGGCCTTATGGATGGCAGGAAGTTTGTCGGGAGTGAAAAGACTCACGCTAAAACGCAAACCACCGTCCATCGCCACGATGCGCCGCCCGTGAACCATCCTGCCCGGCGTCCGCTCGATCACGAACAACGCCAACTTCGTATCCGTCCCTGTCGGCAATTCATAATCCAGATCCGGTCCCGACGGGGTCGCTCGCGTGATGCAATTCGCCAACAGCCATGGCGCGCAGCGCGCTTTTGCCATCAACAGGCCGTCACCGCGGTTGATCGTGATATCGCCCTTGGCGGACGAAAACACCGCGAACGAGATCGCACTCGCGGGGACGCGCGTTGAGGACGCAACACGCGCGAGAGAAAACGAAAGAAAACGCATGATCACCTGGCAATGAGGTAAAACTCCAGATCCCGATAGGTATCCACATCGGGATAGCCATCGGTCGTTGGCGACAGCGCGAATCGAGCGTCGCCTTCAGGGAATAACGCCTCCTTTTGCAACTCGTCGCGGGCTTCGCCGGGAATCATGGTCGGCGGCAGTTTACCGTTGCCTTCGCGGCGCAGCCCCCAGCCGCCGGGATAGACATCATGAGCATCAGTCAGGCTTGGCGCCGCCGGCGAGGCGGCGGCGTTGTGATTGGCCAGCGTGAAGGCGCGTTTTGCGCCCGGCTCGGAGATACCCACCATGAAGGCGTAGCGTTTGCCCGCCTCGCAACGCAGCGCGTCGTCGCCCGTAAGTGTCCATTTCATGTAGGTCAACCGTCCGTCGCCTGCCGCGGCGAGATTCGGCATCAGGCCGCCGTGAACAACGCGTAACGACCTGTAGGTGACACCGCGAATGAAATCATCGCACCGATGATTCGCCGAGAATCCATGTGTGGCCTTCGCGCCGGGCGGCGTCCCGTTGTCGTCAATGACGGGCGTCCCCATCACCTCGAAAAACTGGACAAACACCGGCGCGCCCGCGGCGCCGGGCAGGAAGGCAGCGGTGCCGTTGCCGGTGCGCAGGACGATGGCGGCAAGCGTGAACTCCTTCTCGGCGATGAACGCCTGACCAAGATCGCGGTTTCGCTGGAAGTATCCCTGTTCTTTCCAACGCAACGGCCATTCGTTGCGCACCGACGTGTCGCCGCTGGAATCGCTTCGGTTTTGACGAATCACCACAGGATCCCGCTCAGGCATATATCGTTTGCCGAGACAACTCACCTCCAACCCGGCATGTACCGTGCTTGCCGCGAGCAATATCAGGCCGAAAAACTTCATTTCTTCTCCTCCGACGGCAATACGATGGTACCGAAGCCGCTGGGATCGGTGTCGTTGTGATTCGTGCCGCGCCAGACCAGTCGGCAGGCGCGGGTCTGTCCGTCGGCGGAATCGTTGACAGCCACGTCAAAGCCGAGCGCGCGCCCGTGGAGACGAACGCCGAGACCGTAGTTGTGCGCGGACATTTCGACGGTGTAACCGTCGTCGGTCTTTTGTGTGGCGAACTTGATACCCCATTTTTCGCCGATGATGTAGGTTCGCCTGCCCGACGGTCCGCACACCAGGCGGCGATGTTGGAAATTATACACGGTTTCGCGGCTGTTGAGCGTGTCGAGATACACTTCGACCGAGTCGCCGTTCCAAAGTTCCTGTGGGTTCTCCGCGAGCCGGGGGTCTTTGACGCGGATGGCGACGTACAGGTTTTCGCCATCGGTTGCCACATCGAAAGAGGCTTCCAGCTCGGTTTTCCGTCCGTCCACGAGTTTGGCGATCGGGTGTTCGAGTCTCCAAAACGGCTCGTCCAGTTTGCCGTCCACCATCACCGATTTGGACGCAATTTTTTTGACAAACAAGACGTCTTTGTCCGCCTCGGTGGCCGTGAAGGTGATCTTCGCCGTCGCAACATCCTCGGAGTCGAGCGCCTCGACCGGAAACGTGAACTCGCCCGTCCGAATCGGTGTGCCAACCAGTTCGCCGTTGATCTGCAGTTCCAAGCCCGGCGGCAGCAATTCCTTGCGGGAGGGACGCCACGTCAGCGGACCGTTGCCGCCGCTGGCGCGAAGCAGATGACGGTAAAATCGGCCAACTCGACCGGGTGGGAGGACGCGATCGGTGATTTCCGGTTTGGTGTCGGCCACGACTCTCAATGTCAATTCTCGTTTGGCCTCATTGACCTGAAACACGAGCTTCGATTCGCCCGGTGTCAAAGCAGTGCCGCGAATGACGCCATCGGAACCGAGCGTCAGCCCGGCGGGAAGCTGTCCGTCGGCGAGCGACCATTTGTACGGAGGCGAGCCGAAAGCGGGTAACAACGCGAATTCGTAACGGCGCCCCTGCACGGCGTCGGGCAGGATCGGGCTGGCGATTTTGACCGGGGTCTTGCTGGTCACCCCGCTCAGCGGATGAGTGGCCACGGTTTCCCAAACGGTCTCCTGAATGATACGGGCAAGTTCGGAAGTGATGATCGAGCCACGGTGACCGGGTTGCGGCTGGTACGGTTCCGCGGGCAGGCCGATCGGGGTTTCGCCGTAAAGGGTGGCAAAAAACGACAGCCCGGCAATGTAGGCGCCGATGTTGTTGAGGTGAATGCCGTCGTTATAGACCTCGCGGATGTCGTGGAAGCCGGGCACCTGGCCCGCCTTGATTTTCTGATTGAGCAGATACATTGCGTGCCCGACGGGGATGAGCCGACATGGTTTCATGTTCGGGCAGGCGACGCGCAGATCGAGGACGAACCGTTCATAATAGTCGCGCGTCCCCGGTGCCGTGCCGCCCGGTTGCGTCCATGCCACGTCGAAGTCGCCCTTGTCGCGCGCCATCCATTGCGCGTAGATGAACACCTGGGCGGCGGCGTTTTTCTTCTCGATGAACGACAGGAAATTTTTTGCCGCGTCAAGCTCGTTCGTATAGGTCGAGAACGGCTGGAGCGTGACAACGTCCCAGGGATACTCGGCGAGCGCCTTCTTCCACGGTCCAAACGGCGGTTGCGTGAAGGCCGGCTCGTGCGTCCAATGCCAGAATATCGGCGCGCCCGGCGTCATCGAGCGTCCCCACGTGTGCGTATGGCCGCGGCTCTCGGCGAGTTTCCTGAAACCGTCATAATTGACGTTGTCGGTCAAACTGTTGCCGATCATATAGACGCGCAGTTCTCTGGCCTGCGCCGACACCAGTGACAAGGCCAGGATGCCCGCGATGAACCGGTTGCCTCTCATGGGATTTCTGCTTTTCCGCGAAGCGATCGCCTCAGAAAATCCAACAGTTGCGTCACCAACAAGGCGCGCGCCTCCTCATCGGGACCGCGCAGGACCAGCGGTTTTGTCAGCACCTGTCCATCGGGAAACTTCAACGCGACCTGCGACCGTCCCACAGCCAATGCCCAGGCGCTCTGCGTTTGACGCGCCGCCGCCACTGCCAACTCGCTTGCTTCCGGCCGCGTCTTCAACAGCCGCGCCAACGTCTCCTCCGTTGGTGCCGCGTATGCTCCCGCCACGACGTTCGTCGCGCCCGTGACGCGGTTGAGTTGCGCCGCCAACTGGCCGCCCGTGGCGACCTCTGCCAACGTCAACGCGCCGCCGGCGGCTTGTAATTTCCGAATCACAACCTCCTCCAGCGACGAATCGTCCTCCGCATAAAGATAGTCGCTCAACAGACCACGGATCTGCTCCTTTAGTTTCGACAACGTCGCTTCCGACGCCGTGTCGTTGTTCGGCAAACTAAAAAAGAAATCCACTCGCCCATCCTCAAACAAAGAGGTGACGACCACCTCCGGCGGGATTATCACCCGGTCTTTGATCGTCTGGCTGATCTGCGACTGGCCGACACCGACAAACCGCAACGTTAGCGTCGCCCCCAACGGGCGCACTCCAAACTTCCGCCGCAGATACGGCAACAATTCCTTGATCACCATCGGCTGCAACTCACGTGGCGGCCCCGGTAACGCGACAATGACCAGCGACTCCATTTCAAACACCAGCCCCGCCGCCGTGCCATTAACACTTTTCAGATACGCGCCGCGCGTCGGCACTTCTGCCTGACGGCGGAGATTGGGGCGGAGGTGTTCTCTGGGCTGTCGGCTGCGTTGTGCCATCCCCGACACCAGGTCGGGATCCTCGCGCAACGGGATGCCGGTGAATTCTGAAAGCGTCTCGCGCGTGATGTCGTTCGGCGTCGGCCCCAGCCCGCCGGTCACGATAACCAGGCGGACACCGTTGGTGGCAAAACGCAGCGTATCGAGCATCTGTTCGCGAACATCGTCCACGATCATCGAGCCGAGACAGTGCGCGCCCAGCGGACGCAACGTTCGCGTGAGGAAATGGGTGTGTGAATCCGGATAAACGCCGTTCAACAGTTCGCCGCCGGTGACGACAATGCGATACGAAAGCGGTTCGGGCGATGCCGCTACCGCGATGACCGTCATGCCGAGGCCCAACAGAGCCGCCATCCACGTCTTCATAGGAGACGAACCATACCGCACAATGGCCACTGTGGAAAGTCCTCGCCACTGGCTCCGAGGCGGGCGCTTGAAGAGGGGGCGCGGTTGTGCTTGAATTGGTTCGCGTTCGCATACACGGAGGAAACGTCATGGCGGAAGTTCAGAAAGACACCATCGGTAGCCGCGAGGACACGTTGCGGTTCCTTGATCTGGTCGGTTTGTTCAGCACGCAGGGAATGATGGCGCTCGGCAAACTCGCCAATCCGGCCACCGGCAAGGCCGAGAAAAACCTTGCGGCCGCCCAGCTTTTCATTGACATGCTCGACATGTTGGAGCGCAAAACCAGGAACAATCTGACCGCTGACGAGGCCAAGGTTCTCCGTTCTGCCCTCACCGATTTGCGCCTCATGTTTGTCGAGGAATCCAAAGCGTCCACCGAACCGTCAAAATCCGAAGCCAAAGAGACTGGTGCCGACGAGACCAAAGTCCGGTTCCAGAAGAAATACGACTAACCCGCGCTGCCGTGATTTCGGTCGCCCCAGCGGGCAGCTATTTACTCAAACATCGCGCCGGACTCTTCGCCCGATGCCGCGCGTTCGGCTTTCTTGCGGCGTCCTTCCACGATCCACGCCAGCCAGATGGTGATCAGAATCAGAACTCCCATGGGGATCATCATCAGAATCATCGAGCCGGGATCGGCGGGCGCAACAATGGCGGCGATACTGCCGGAAATGACGATCATGACTTTCCAGCTTCGCTGGACGGCCGCCGCGCTGATCACGCCCAAGCGAACCAATACCAGCACCACCAGCGGCATTTCAAAGGTCAATCCCATGGCCAACATAAATTGGGTCACAAACTGGACATAGCTTTCGACGCGCCAGTTGGTCTGGATTTGGAGCCATTTGTTGTACTGGACAAACGCTTTCAACGCCGGCACCAGCAACCCGTAATAGGTGGTGGCCACCCCTGCCAGAAACAGAAGACTGCCATAGGCAAACACCGGCAGAATCAGTTTTTTCTCGTTCTTTTTGAGGGCGGGCAGGACAAACTGGATCAGAAAATAACAGATGAACGGAGCGGCCAGCACCAGTCCGCCATAGAACGAGAGTTTCATCCAGAGCATGAAACCGCCCATGACATCGAACGTCTGGAGGAAATTCTCCGGGTTCGGTACGACATGGTACAACGGTGCCGTCAGGAACTTCAGAATCCGGTTGGCAAAGACCATGCAGATGTTGAACCCGACAAAGAGCGCGATGATGCTCTTAATCAGAGTCCACCGCAGGTCCTCCAGATGTTCCCAAAATGGCTTGACCGCCCCCTCGCCGTCCTCTTCGGCGGAAGGGGAAACATCGGGGTTTTCAGGTGGCTTCTTTTTCCAAAACCCGAGGGACAAGCGGATCACTCATCCTAGCTGGATTTTGTATCGTTCCCGTGCGGCTCGGTGCTGGACGCGCCGGCGCTGCTGGAGGGCGTGTTGTCACGGCCATGAATGACGTCATCCGCTTCGCGGGAAGCCTTCTTGAACTCCTTCATTGCCTGGCCGACGCCGCGCGCCAGTTCGGGCAATTTCTTGCCGCCAAACAGCAAGAAGACGATCAGCGCCAGAAGGATCAGATGCCATTCGCTAATAACTGCTAGGTTAAGAGACATAGGTTTTCCTTTTTTGTGTGCAGTTCAGACTACACACCCCACCCGTCTTTGTCAACGACTCCAGCAGGGCTTTTTCCCTACTTGTCAAGCGGCACGAACTCGCAACGACGGTTCCGCGACCAGGCGGTCTCTCCGTGGCTTTCATCCAGCGGGCGATCTTTGCCGTAGCTGATGGTGGACAAACGGCTCGCGTCAATACCCAACTTTTTCAACTCCGCCAGCGCCGCCTGCGCCCGTCGCTCGCCGAGGGCGCGGTTGTATTCCGCGGTGCCGCGCTCGTCGCAATGGCCCTCGATGATCAGTCGTTTGTTGTTGCCCTTCAAGGCATCGGCCACGGCCTTGAGTTTCGGCAGTTCGCTCGGCTTGATTTTCGCGCTATCGTAATCGAAAAACACCGGCGTGAACTGGCCACGGCCTTCCAGGTCGGCCGAACTAACTGCGGGCCGTTCACCGGGGCCGCTGATGTTGATACCGCCAGGGATGTCCGTCCCACTGATGGGGGGTGGAGTGGCGCTGGTTGTGGCACCGGGACCGGTCGGGCCGGTGGCTTGCTGGGTTTTCTTTTTGCTGCATCCCACAAGCCCCAGTGTCGCAATCAACGCCAATACAACGGTATGTGTGAGAACTTTACTGTGCATTTTGCTTCCTCCTTGTTGCTGCTTGTTTTGTTTCCTGCGCGTCCGAAACCTACTGCGGTCCCCACGATGGTTCTGACGCGCCTTCCAACGCGGGCAACTCTAATTGTTCGCCTGTAATAACGTCAAGCAGATACAGACGGGAACGCCAGTTTCGCGTCTTCGCAAACACCAACAACCGCCCGTTGGGTGCCCACGAGGCGTCCTCGTTGTCGGCGCCATCGGCTGCCAGGGGGCGCACTTCGCGAGTGCTTTCGTCGTAGAGGCCGATCTGAAACTTGCCGCCGACCCGTGAGGTGATGGCCAACATGGGTTTCATGTCGGAACCGGGCGGCGGGCGCGACCAAGCGGGTTCGGTGTTGTACGAAGGAGAAATGGTAAGGCGCTGCGGTTCGCCGCCGTTGCGGTGGATTAGGTACACCTGCGGGCTGCCACGGTCATCACTGACGTAGGCAATCTGCTGACTGTCGGGCGACCAGGTCGGCGAGGACTCGGCACCGGGGGTCTGGGTGAGCCGTTGCAGGCCGCCGCCTTCGACGTTCATGGTGTAGAGTTCGGGGTTGCCGTCCTTGCTCAGGATCAGTGCGATTCGTTGTCCGTCGGGTGAATAGTCGGCGCCGCTGTTCAGACCGGGAAAACGCGCGACCACGCGGCGTTGACGGGTTTGCAGGTTGACTTCCAGAATATCCGGGAACGATTGCCAGTAACTGGTGTACAGGATCCGTGTGCCGTCGGGCGACCAGCGAGGATGGGCGCAAAGACCGTCCTGCGTCAACTGGCGGATGTTGGCGCCGTCGTAATCCATCACCGCCAGTTCCTTATTTTTGCCGCGCTTGAGGATGAAGGCGATTTTCGTTTGCGCAATGCCGCGCTGGCCGGTAATGGCCATGACGATGTCGTCGCTGATGGTGTGGGCCAACCGTCGCATATCGGCGGTGGCAGGATAGGCTCTGGAGAGAAACACTTTTTTGGTGACCTGATGGGTCACGGTGCATTCGATCGTGCCGGCGGCGGTGACGGCGCCTTGTTGGATAAACTCGGCGGCTTCCGGTCGGGCCAGTCCGAGGTAACCGGACAGCCGCACATCGTTGCGGACGATCTCGGTCAGGGTGGGATTGCCGTTGAATCCATTGACGGCAACGAGTCGTTTCTGAAACCCCTTTACGACTGTGACCTGCGCGTGCGCCACGCCCGCCACCATCGTCATTGCCAACACCACACTAAAAACTGAACATCGAAAACTGGAAACCATTTTATTTTTCATCCTTCCATTTGAAATTCCACGGAGATTTCCGCGGTCGCGCCTTTGAGCAGCGCGTCGGGCGGCGGTTCCAACATTTGGACTCGTCGCGCTGCCGCCAGCGCCGAGTTGTCCATGGCCTTGTTGCCGGAAGATCGTTTGAGCGAGACACCGACGATACTGCCGTCGCGGGCCACTTTGATCAGGACCACGGCCATCAGTTTGCGGTCGGTGACGGAGCCGGGCTGATCCCATGCCTCGTACATTTTGTCGTGCACATGGAGGTAGTATTGCCAGTGCGGAGAACCGGGGCCAATGCCGCCCACGACACCGTCGGGCGAACCGTCGGGAGAACCGATCCGTCCTTTGCCGGTGCCGCCGCCGGCGGGGCGGTTGTCGCCGTACGGCGTACCGCCTTCACCACCGCCGGCATTGCGGAGGGCGCTGAGGAATCGTTGGCGGATCTGGTCGGCGGTCGGGCCGCTTTTGGCCGTACCGGTTGCGGTGGCGGAGGCGCTGGTGGCGGATGCGGAAACAGGTTTTGTGGTTTTGGTTGTCGTTGTTGTGGCGCGGGTTGTGTGTGTCGGAGCCGGCGTCGGTGTCGGTTTGACCGTTTTTGCGTTCGGTCGCGGAATGGCAATTTCGTTCTGGGAAGGAGGAGGCGGAGCCGGAGTGGGCGCGGGAGCCGGTGCCGGTCTTTCGTCGGGTGGCGTCGGCATGACGGTATCGGTTCCATGTGAGCCTTCTGACGGCGCTGGCGCGGGCGCGGGTGCGGGTGGCGGGGGCGCGAAGGCGCCGCGTCCGTGACCGGGACCTTTGGGGAGTTCGCCGAGGATATCGGCGGGCACGACAAGTTCGACGTGAGCTTCGGCGTTTTTGGGCAGGTGCGGGAGCCATTCTTCCCATGCGATCAGAGCGCCGATGAGAGCGAGGTGAGTAAGGGTCACCACAATGAGGTTGCGACGGAAGTTTTTTTGCAGTGAACTCATCAGCGGGAACGACGGGGTGGAGTGTCTTCCTGGGTCAGCAAGGCGATGCGGGTGATTTTGGCGGCGTGCAATTCGGTGAGTACCTGCATCACAGTGCCGTAGTTGTTGACTTCATCGGCTTTGACCAGCACGGTGACGGGCGGGTTGAATCGAGCGAGCGCCCGCAGGTCCTGGCGGAGTTGTGGGAAGGTTTTCGGCACGTCGTTGAGGAAGACGCGGCCTTGTTTGTCCACTGAGAGGGTACGGGTTTGTTCGCGTTTGATGGTGTCGGTAGTTCCCTTGGGCAGGTTGATGTTCATGCCGTATTCGACGACGGGGAAGAAGATGACAACGGCGATGAACAATTGTAGCAACAGGTCCACCAGGGGCATGACGTTGATTTCTTTGATCTCGTCGAGATGTCCGTAGCGGCGTTGTCGGGTGCGGCTCATGGGTCAGTTGGTCAGGTAGCAGTGTTCAACGGCGGCGACGAATTCGTCGGCAAAGTTTTCCATTTCCATCGTTTGATGTCGGACCCGGGCGGCGAGCCAGTTGTAAGCGAACAGCGATGGGACGGCGACCAGTAGGCCGACGACCGTGGCCAGCAACGCGGCGGAGATGCCGGGAGCGACGGCACCCAGGCGAACGGTGCCTTGTTCTCCCATGGAACCGAACACGCTCATCACCCCCCAGGCGCTGCCGAGAAGACCGAGGAACGGTCCGCCCTGCACCGCCGTGGAGAGGATCGGCAGATGCGATTCCAACCGCAACACCTCCGCGTCAATCGCGCGCCCCAGGGCGTTGCGCAGCGTGTCAATGCTGACCACGCCGGTGTCGGCCACGGTGGCGGGCGATTCCATGGTGAGCAGGGCCGTGCCGCCGTTGCCGGCGGTTTTGTAGCCGGAGACGGCCTTGCGCTGCGCGGGGCTGCCGCCGAGTTGGGCGGAGAGTTCCTCCGCGCCCATGCGATAGATGTTGAAGAAGGGGCATCCGGGCATTTCAAAGTTGTTGATGAACAGGTGCAGCGGGTCGCGCTCGCGGCGGAAGTGTTTCAAAAACTCCTCGCCCGAGCGTCGGGTCCGCACCAATTGCTGCCATTTCGTCAACATCACCGACCATGTCAGGGCAGAGCCGAGACACAACAGGACAACAATTACCTTGCCTTGCAAGTCGGCCTGCTGAAAGGCATACAACAAGCCCGTTCCCAAAACGGCATTCATAACTGTACAAACCTCCTTGTTTGCGGTCGCGCAGAACGACCATATGTATTTATACACTTTCCCCCATTACGGTCAAAACTTTTCGTTCAGAATCTGACGTGTTTTGTGCTATTTTCGCTCCATGTCCCGCACCTACGCCATCCTCGGAACCGGCGCGCTCGGCGGCTTTTACGGCGCCCGCCTCCAACGCGCCGGCCAGCAAGTCCATTTCCTCCTGCACACCGACTACGAGCATGTTCGCCAATACGGCATCGTCTGCGAATCCAAAGACGGCGATTTCACCCTTCCCCACGTCCACGCCTACTGCGACACCCGTGACATGCCGCGTTGCGATGTCGTCTGCGTCTGCCTGAAAACCACCCAAAACCGGCTCCTCCCCCGTCTCCTCCCGCCGATGGTCAAAGAGGACGGTCTTGTCCTGGTCATGCAAAACGGTCTCGGCAACGAGGACGAAGTCGCCGCCATCGTTGGCCCCCGGCGCGTTGCCGGTTGTCTCTGTTTCCTCTGTTCCAACAAAATCGGCCCCGGTCACATCCGACACCTCGACTACGGGTATCTCCGCCTCGGCGAATATGCCAGCGGCGTTACCGACCGTCTTCGGGCCGTGGCCGCCGATTTCAAGCAGGCCGGGATCGAGGCCGAATGCGTCGAGGACCTTGTGGCCGCCCGCTGGCGCAAACTGGTCTGGAACATTCCCTACAATGGTCTCTCCGTCGTCCTGCGCGCCACCACCGACCAACTCATGCGCGACCCGCACACCCGCGCCCTTGTCGAGAGCCTCATGCGCGAAGTCGTCGCGGCGTCCGCTGCCTGTGGTCACCCGATCCCCGAAGAGTTCATCCAGAAGATGCTCCGCGACACCGAACAGATGAAACCCTACAAGACCAGTATGATGCTCGATTTCGAGTCACGCCGCCCGATGGAAGTGGAGGCCATTTTCGGCAACCCGCTCCGCGCCGCACGGCTCCACGGCGCGAACGTCCCGCTTTTGGAAAGCCTCTATCGCCAACTGAAGTTTCTGGACGCGACCAACACGAGGTGCGAATAATTTCCCATGAAAACCACGGAACTACTGCGGCTGGCGGAGCGGCTGTTGTCGCTGCCGACGGCGCCATACCACGAGCACGCGGTGCGAGCGTTGGTGACGGAGTATTGTCGCATCCTCGGATTGCGCGTGGAACGCGACGCAGCCGGCAATGTGTTTGCCCGTTATCAGCAGGGCGCCCGCGGCGCGCCGCTGGTGTTGGTGGCGCACATGGATCATCCGGGATTTGAGGCGCTCGGACCGAATCGGGCGCGGTTCCTCGGCGGCGTACCGAAAGAGATGTTCCGACGGGGCGCCGGTGTGCGGTTTTACACCGCCGACGGCGTGGTGCAGGCTCGGATACGTCGCCGTCTCGGCGATGAACGGTGCGTGGAACTGGCTGGTGCGACGACGGTGCGGCGGGGTGATTTTGGGAGCTGGGATTTGACGGAGTTTCGGCAGGGCAACGGGAAGATTTGGGCAACGAACATTGACGATGTGCTGGGCGTTGGCGGTGTTCTGGCAACGCTCGCCGAGGTGACACGGCGGCGCTGGCAAACGCATGTCTGGGGCGTGTTCACACGGGCCGAAGAAGTCGGCTTTCCCGGTGCTGTCGTGGCCGCGCGCGCGGGACGGATTCCGCGGGCGGCGCTGGTCGTATCGGTGGAAACAAGCAAGGAACGCCCGTGGGCGCAGATTGGCAACGGTCCGGTGATTCGCGTCGGAGACCGAACGAGCGTCTTTGATCCGTCAGCGACCTGGTTTTTCACGGAAGTGGCGCGACGAGCAGCGATTCGGGCGCAACGATGTCTGATGGACGGCGGCACGTGCGAGGCGACGGCGTTTGCGGCTTATGGATATCGTGTGGGCGGATTGTGTCTGGCGTTGGGCAACTATCACAACATCGGTCCCGGTAAACGTCCTGCGCCGGAATATGTGAGCGCCGATGACCTGGAGGGGCTGGTGGAGTTGGCGTCGGCGGCGGCACGATATTGGCCGCGGTTCGAGCAGGTGGCGGGCGGGTTGCGACAGCGGGTGAAAAAAGTCCATCGTTTGGCGCCCCGGAGGTTGAAAGACGAATGATGAGGTTGTGGTTGGTCGTCATTCTGTTGGCCGCAAGCGCTCTCGGCGAGACGGAGACCAACGCGCCCTCGGCGACCCTGTCGGCGGCGGTGGCTCGACGGGAGTTTCAGATGGGACAGGCGTTGTTGCGGGAGAACAATTTTGCCGGTGCGGCGGAAGCGTTTCAGCGGGCGACGCAGGCAAAGCCGGACATGGCCGAGGCGTACCAGCAATGGGGGATGGCGCTGTTGCAACTGGGCCGATTGGCAGGCACGCTGCATTTGCGCGGGCAACGGTTGCAGGAAGCGGCCGCGAAATTCAGCAGGGCAGCGGAATTGCGGCCTGAGGATCGGGCGACGTGGCTGTTGTGGAGTGAATCGTTGGTATTGATCGGCGATTTGCCGGTGGAACCAGCCCTGCGCCTGGGTTGTTATCAGGGAGCCGTCGAAAAATGCCGCAAAGCGGTCGAACTCGCTCCGAAAGACTGGGAGCCATACTATCAGTGGGCCAACATTCTCACCACGAAACTGGTGGAGTTTGCCACTGACGAACGCGCCCGTATCGGGTTTCACAAGGAAGCCGCCGGGTTGTACAGCAACGCCGTGGAACGGGCCACGTTCAGCGGCGACATCGGGCGCGCCTGCGCCAACTGGGGGGCGGCGCTGGTGCGGGCAGCGCGCGCGACAAGCAACGCCGAGGAGCGACAAAAACTGTTGCGGGAAGCCATTTCAAAATTCGAGCAATCGGCCCGCGCCGTGCCCAATGCCGCCGTGACCCACACTATGTGGGGATCGGCGCTGGTGCAGCTCGGCAAACTCACCCGTTTGCGCAACGAGTTTCGCGACGCCGTCAACCAGTTCAACCTCAGCCTTTCGCTCAATCCCGACGATCCGGCCACGCTCTATGCGCTGGCCTGTGCTCATGCGTTGATGGGCAACCCCATTATGACCATCGAAACCTTGAAACGGTGTTTTGCGGTTGATCCAACGGATTCCTATCGTCAACTCGCCCTCCAAGACCCTGATCTTGCCTCCTTGCGCGATGAGCCGAGTTTCAAGGAACTGTTCGCGATCCCCTCTCCGCGTCCCGGCCCGCCTGCCGACAATCCGCCGCTGCGAGATCGGCCACGTTGAGAAGCAGGCGCAATTAGAAGTGGTGGGCATCGCGCTATCGTGGAGGACATGCTTCCAACTTGTCCACCCACAGAAGCGGCTCCGTCACCCCGCCCACAACACGAATGGGGGGCAGGCTGGAACCGTCCCCTCCCCGGACCATCACTTCTGATCGCACTTTCCAGAAGCATTCTCTTTGACAGCGCCGAGCGACTATGGCAGATTTCCGCCCGCGTCAACCTGACTAGACGCCGGTGAGGCGGTAGCTCAGCTGGTAGAGCAACGGCCTTTTAAGCCGTGGGTCCTGGGTTCGATCCCCAGCCGCCTCACCAGATTTTTCACAACCAAAGCAGGTATCATGAAAACAGCCATCGCAATCCTCGCCGCTGCCCTCCTTTCCGTCTCTGCCGCGCACGCCGCCCGTTGGGAATGCCACTTGCCCGGTGGCATTTACGTCGTCAACACCGTCCATATCGTCTCCATCAGCACCCACGAATACGTCCTCAACGCCGCCGCACGCGTCACCGAATTGACCATCGGTACCACCTCTCACGTCACCGCCCGCTTCTACTACATCGAACCGCTCGTCTCCACCGGCAGCGGCCCCACCGCCCGTGTTCAGGAACTCCTCGAACGCGCCCAGGAAAAAGTCGGCGCGGTCACCGATCGCCTCGGCCAGGAACAGGTCTGGAAAAAAGTCGTCAAAGACTATCCCACCACCACCCACGCCCACACCGTCGAGTACCGCGTGGAACGAAAAGAAAACATCCAGCAACTCTTTGACAGCCTCAATAATTGCTGGCGCCTGAACTCCAATACCGTCATCCGCGTCAACATCGCCTCCGAGTAGTTATCATATCATCAGGAACGAATACCGTCCCCTGCCCTGCGCCAACGCGCGTTGACGAATGAAAGCATCCTTCCCATCCCTGGCGCGCTGTCTGGTTGCCGGACCGTTGATCGGCATTGCCGACGCACAAGCCGATCCGTTCAGCACACTGAAACGACGTTCTTGTCGCGGCTCGCGTTCCTCCGCCATCGCTCGTATGGTTTGCACGGCACCAACACCACCATAGTCTCGCACCGCACCGACCGCGGCGCGGCGATTCTCGTCTGGGACCCGTCGAACCCCGACGAGCCGCCAAAGGTCATTCTCGAAACCAACGACGGTTTCATCTGAGACATCAGCCCGTCCAGAGATGGCACCAGGCTCGTGTTCAGCTACAAGGAGAAGAACAACGACCCGTTCCACGTCTGGGAGATCAACGTTGACGGCACGGAACTGCGCCAAATCACGCGCGGCCCGTACCACGATTGCAACCCGATCTACTACCCCGACGGTCGGTTCGTGTTCTGCTCATCGCGCGTCGAGTCGTGCTCGCTATGCCAGGACTTTCTCGCGTCGGCGCTCTACATCGTCAATGCCGACGGCTCAAACATGCGCTGCATTGATTTCACGACGCTCTGGACCAGCGCGACGGCGGTATTGCCCGACGGTTCGATCCTCTGCACGCATGGAGAGTGCCAGGACAAGAACATCTTCTCTTGGCAGAGCCTCTGGACAATTCATCCCGACGGACGCCAGCTACAACCTTACTTCGGTAACACCTTCACCGTTCCAAACTCGCGCTACGACGGCACACCCATAATGGTCTTTGCGCGTCCCGTCGAAAACTTCTTTTACCGACACCGAGCGTCGCGCCGTGTACGCATGGATTGATTCCAACATCCAGTACTACGCGACGTGGGACATGAGCCGCCTCCACACACACCACCGGCGGACGCGACACTTGGCACTTCGTCCCCGACAACAAGCGCGGCCCACAGGAACCCGAACCGTGGTTTGCGGCGCTCTCGGCTGCGTACCAGAAAAGTTGCGCCAGTTGCCGCGACGCCTCCCCCGACCACACTGGATCAACCTCACGCGCCCCGAGTTCAGCCGTCTGCTCAATGCCCACCCCGCAAAATCCGCCGGCGGCCTTGAACTCACGAAGATGAAAGGAAAAGCGTTGCCACCGGTTTTCCAGAGCACCAGCGGTCCCATCTACCAATCGCTTTGCAAACCACTCATGGATGGCGCCGCTGCTCTGCAAGCCCGCCCGCGCATGGACATACCGGGCGCCGTCGCCATCCCACAGGCCCGCGATTTTGGAAAGGTATTTTAACAATATGAAAATCCCACGGCTCGCTTTGTCGTTGTCTGTCGCCACCCTCACCCTGGCTGGTGAGTTCGTCTGCGGTACCGGCCAATCTTCGCTTACCAATCCGAAATCGGTCGGAGCGGAGGTCGCACGGCAAGCCAGGGCGGCGCTGGGCGCATCGCCTTCCAAGCTCGTTGTCGTGTTTGCCGCGCGCAAGCAAGTCGGTCCCGACCTCGTCGTGGGTATCGCCACGGCGTTTGACAAGACAATCTTCTATGGGCGCAAAAGTTTTTTCGCCCATCACGGCAGTGGGGAATTTTCCTGACGGCGAACACACCATCGCCAACGTCGTTGCCGTCCTAGCGCTCGGCGGCTCCACGGAGGTGACGGCAGTCAGTGACACGGTCGAGGGCAACGGTTTGCCGCCAGCGGCAAGCGCATCGGCGAACTCGTGAAGCAGAAGAAGATCGCCGCCGAGCTTGACGCGATGAAAAAGCTCGTGCGAACGCGCCTTTTTTGGTTTCTACGGCGGCGGCGAGATCGGGACAGAAAGCGTCTCGGACGTCGGTTTCCACGTTGCCACCACGGCACTGTTTGTGGAATGATATGCGCCATGAACAATTTCACGTTTCACAACCCAACGGAAATTCTCTTCGGCAAGGGAATGATCGCCGAGATCGGCTCGCGCGTACCGTTGGACCGTCCTGTGTTGCTCGTGTACGGTGGCGGTTCGATCAAACGGAATGGTGTGTACGACCAGGTCCGCGCCGCGTTGAAGAAGCACAACGTCATCGAGTTCCCCGGTATTGAGCCAAACCCGCTCTTCGAGACCTGCCTCAAAGCCGTCGAGGTTGTTCGCGCAAAAAAGATTGGCTTCGTGCTGGCCGTCGGTGGCGGCTCGGTCATTGACGCTGCCAAGTTTATCGCCGCCGCGGCGCCGTTTGACGGCAACGATCCGTGGGAAATCCTTCGCACCACCGGCGCCGTCATCAAGTCCGCGCTCCCCGTCGGCACCGTCCTCACGCTCCCCGCCACTGGCACCGAAGCCAACGGCAACTCTGTCATTTCCCGTGCCGCGACGCAGGAAAAACTTCATTTCACCTCGGCGCATTCGTTCCCGGTCTTCTCCGTGCTCGATCCGACAACAACGTTCACGCTCCCGAAAAAATACATCCGCAACGGCATCGTGGACGCCTTCGCTCACACGATGGAGCAGTACCTGACCTTCCCCGCCGCCGCGCCGTTGCAGGACCGGCTCGCGGAGTCGGTGCTGCAGACGCTCGTCGAGGTCGGCCCGATCACGCTTGCCAGGCGCCGCAACTACGACGCGCGTGCCGCGTTCATGTGGAGCGCTACGCTGGCGCTGAACACGCTCCTCGGTTGCGGCGTGCCGCAGGACTGGGCAACGCACATGATCGGTCACGAGTTGACGGCGTTTTACGGGCTCGACCACGCCGAGACACTCGCCATCGTGATGCCCGGTGTCTGGCAATACAAGTTCGCCGCCAAACAGCAGAAGCTCGAACAGTACGGCCGTCGAGTCTGGAATGTGAAAACGGCGAAAGCCGCCATGGCAAAGACCGAATCGTTTTTCCATGCGCTCGGCATGCCGACCCGGCTCAGCGCCTACAAGATCAACGCCGCCGAAGCCGCCGAGAAAGTTCGCGCCCGGTTTGTCGCCCGCGGTGTCGCATTCGGCGAACACGGCGACATCAACGGAGAAGCCGCCGCTACCATCATTCGTTCACGTGCCTGACCATTACACACCATGAATACAACACACATCATCACGATCGCCGCCCTGTTCCTCACTTCACTCGCCGCGCACGCGGGATGGACACAGTTCCGAGGCCCTGCCAATGACGGCCATGTCACCGCTCCCGGCCTGCCGACCACCTGGAGCGAGACCAACAACATCGTCTGGAAAACCGAAATCCCACACCGCGGCTGGTCCACCCCCGTCATTCTGAACGGCCAGGTCTGGCTGACCACGGCCACGCTGGATGGCCATGATTTTTACGCGCTTTGCCTCGACGCCGAGACCGGCAAAATCCTTTACAACGAGCGCCTCTTCCACTGCGACAATCCCGAACCTCTCGGCAACAACGTCAACTGCTACGCCTCTCCCTCCCCCACCATTGAGCCGGGCCGCGTCTATGTCCATTTCGGTTCCTACGGCACCGCCTGCCTCGATACCGCCACCTTCAAGGTTCTCTGGAAACGCGACGATCTTCCCTGCCGACACTACCGCGGCCCCGCTTCCTCGCTGATTCTGTTCGAAAACCTGCTCATCCTCACCATGGACGGTGTTGATCACCAGTATCTCGTCGCCCTCGACAAGACCACCGGTCAGACCGTTTGGAAAACCAATCGTTCCGTTCCGTGGAATGATGAGCATCTGACCTCCAAGCTCGCCAAGGACGGCGACCTGCGCAAAGCCCATAGCACCCCCGTCATCGTCACCATCAACGGCAAACTTCAGATGCTATCCTCTGGCGCCAAGGCCACCTACGCCTACGACCCCCGTACCGGCAAGGAGCTCTGGCGCGTCCAACACCAGGGCGCCTGGTCCGCCGCCCCGTTGCCGCTCTACAGCCACGGCCTCGTCCTCCTGGTCACCGGCCTCGGTAAAACCGAGCTTTACGCCGTCCGCCCCGACGGCCAGGGCGACGTGACCGACACTCACATCGTCTGGAAATTCGACAAGGGTGTCTGCAAGACCGCCTCCCCCATCATTGTCGGCAACCTGCTCTACATGGTCAGCGACGATGGTTTTGCCACCTGCGTCGAAGTCGCCACCGGCAACCCCGTCTGGCGCGAACGCCTCGGCGGCACGTATGCTTCCTCGCCCATCTGCGCCAACGGTCTCCTTTATTTCACCAACCAGCAGGGCAAAACCACCGTCATCAAACCGGGCCGTACCTTCGAAGTTGTTGCCGAAAACAAATTGGATACCGGTTGCCTGGCTTCTCCCGCCGTGGACGGTAAAGCCTTGTACCTACGTACCAAAACCCACCTCTACCGCATCGAGTCCAAGTAACCGTCCGTGCAGACGCGCCGCATCCCACTGTCCCGATTGGCAACCGGAACGGTTGTCCTACAACTACCCGGCGGAGCCCTCGACATCCGGCATCGCACCACAACGCTTCGGCAACGCGCGGATCGCTCTTTGGCAACCAACGGGTCTTTCAACCGCTCAGCGACACACTGATCTGATCGGCACCCCCCGTCCAATTCGGTTACGAAACAGTTCTCTCCTGCCATATGTCTCCCCCGTGGGGTGTTGGCGGTTCTTCGTTGAAAAACCTCCTCAAAGTCCAATTCGTCGAAGCCGGTCATGTCGTAGTTGGTTGAGTGGGTCGTTCATCCCCCGCCTCACCACACGGCCACGGCGAAAATTGTGCTTATAATCTTTTCTTACGGACTGTTCGTATAGCTCCCCATCGGGATGTCGCCGCTGGCGGGAACGATGACAGGCACATTGAATTGCGCGACATCCTTGCTAATGACGCAGTAGTTGGTACCGAGATGGCCGAAGACGTGCGAGTAGTCTTGCACATCATTCACCGTTCGGTACCCGTACGCAAAACGATACTGGGAATTGTTGGGAACGGTCGCATACGCCCCGAAGCCGCCGCAGTAAGCAGCATTCGTCAACGGCGCTTGCCAGCCTCCCCATCCGGAAGCGTCTCCCACAAATGTTGAATCTGGACAATTCACTGCCCCTGTCATCGAAACCGCCCCAATGCTCACCGCTCCCGTACAACCATAAGCGCCCCATTGAGAAAACCAACCGATCCCAACCGCACCTACTGAATTGGTCGCACAGGTTTGGGCGTTATAGCCGATGGCGATGGCTTGAATAGAATTGGCTGCATGGCCTTGCGCCTGTTGTCCGACGGCAACGGTAAATACGCAATTGCTGGCGCATTGCTGTGTGCAATAACCAATGGCGACACTGCTTTGCATATTAGTGGCCACTCCTTGGGCACCGGGTCCGACGGCGACTGTCCAAACGAAATCTCTCGCCCCTGCCTGGGCATTATTTCCTACAGCAACCGAATCGCCACCGGTGATTCCGCAGAACTGTGCCCAAGGGCCAACTGCCACGGCGCCCATGACATTCTTGGCCTCCTGCTGGCAGCCCAGCCAATGGCAACCGAAAACTGGCAGTTGCTTGCGTCGCGCTGCGCGTAATGACCACCAGCAAATGAACCGCCGCTGTTAGTGGCACACCATGCCGCCTCGAATCCGAAACCGTTCGCATCTACAAACCCGCTGACAGTGGCGTTTCCCACCACTGTCAGGTTGTTGCTCAAGGTAGTAAAACCCGTCACGGTTAAGTTGCTGAACACCTCTGCCCGCAATTGGCTTGCCGCACCGAACACGGCAAGCAAAATCGCCAGTCCACATTGAATCATTCGCGTCTTCATCTTCATCTCCTTCATGGGTTCAACATTCTCGACCGGCGACCTGTTTCAGCAAGTCGCCGCGTCACCTCTGCCGCAACGGCTTCCATCTCCATCGAACGCTCTTCAGCATATCCGCCCGGCTGCACGGTTGGACGCATATTCCGAGCGCCAACCTGCATCGTCGTCAATCCAGCCAAAGAAATACGCGGCATCAAACTTGTTGCTTCCTTCGGCGTTTCTTTCATCATAGCGCAAAGCGTTTCCATCTCCTTTGCCCGTCGCTCCGCGTATCCGCCCGTCTGCACCGTCGGACGCGTATTCGGCACGCCCACCTGTATCGTCTTCAACCCGCTCAACGAAA
>CAZISE010000003.1:0-186476 GCA_964541945.1 uncultured Verrucomicrobiota bacterium | reverse complement strand
ACCAAAACCCAAAGCAAACCGGAAGCAAAAAATGTGCTGTTGTAAACCGGTGCGCGCCGGCCTACTTACAACCACAATCCCCATCCCACTCAAAATGCAATCGCCCTGGATCGGAGATCAGATCCCTTTCCCCTCTCCGGGTTGCGCAGACCGAACGGTATCGAAGGTCTCCCGCCCTCAGCGGGTTGAACCTGCATGCACAAGGTTGGTCCAGCTACCCAGCAGCTCGGCGTCACGCATTCCAACACTCAGGAGCCTTCCATGACAAGCCCAACCTCTCTCGGCATCGACATCGCCAAACGCAGCTTCGCTGTCGCCTTGCTGCCCGCCGATGGCCGATGCCACCACAATTCCTTCGACAACACCCGCGATGGCTTCACGCAATTGCTTGCCTGGTTGCGCCGCCACGCCACCGGTCACATCCACGCCGCCCTCGAAGCCACCGGCACCTACGGCGACGCACTCGCACTGTTCCTGCACCAAAGTGGTGTCCGCATCAGCGTGGTCAACCCGGCCCGCATCCATGCCTTCGCTCAAAGCGAACTGTCGCGCACCAAAACCGACAAAACGGACGCCGCACTCATCGCCCGTTTCGTGGCTACGCAACATCCGCCCGCGTGGACGCCTCTGCCGCCCGAACGGCGCCAACTGCAGAGTCTGGTGCGGCGTCTGGAATCAGTGCAAGCGATGCGCCAAGCCGAGGCCAATCGCCTCGAACTGGAGTCGGCCGACAGTGTGGTGGCCCCCAGTCTGCGTGAACACCCGGCGCATCTGGACGGACAGATGGAGCAACTGTGTCGGCAGATCGCCGAGCATCTGCGGGCGCATCCGTCGCTGCGTCAGGCTCACGAATTGCTGATGAGCATTCCCGGCATCGGTGCGTTGACGGCGACCAAGTGGCTGGCCGAACTGCCGAATATCAAGGCGCTGCCGAGTGCTCGCCAGGCAGCGGCTCATGCGGGACTGACGCCACGATACCAACAAAGCGGCACCTCGGTACATAGGCGCAGTCGGATTGCCAAGACCGGCAACGCACGGTTACGGCGGGCGTTGTACATGCCAGCGATTGTGGCGATGCGGGCCAATCCGTTGTTGCGGGAGTTTGCGGATCGGCTGCGAGCGGCCGGCAAGGCACCACGTCAGATCGTCTGTGCCGTGATGCGCAAGTTGTTACACCAAGCCTACGGCGTGCTCAAACACGCCCAACCCTTCAATCCTCATCATGCACTCGCTCATTGACACCCAACCACTGTCGTGGCCGCCGGGGCGGTGTGTCGGTACGAGCCGGCACGACAAATCATCCATCAGAAGTGAAATGTGAAGGTGCGCCCCCTTTGCACATTTTGCGGATTTCCCCCTTAAAAAACTGAAATCCTCCCTCCAGTAGCGAAAGTCGAGTTCGTAAACGCGCTCTACGAGGAAATGACAAAGCCGGCGGGCGAACGATTGACAGCAGGACTGGACTCCACCGTTTACAGCCACCCCATCGGGTTCGCCTCCGAATAATCACGGCTCACGAGGCAAACCGTGGACTTGGAGACATTCCGCCGCCAACACGAGCCACCAAAGCACCCGCTAACCTAGAACAACAGTTCCGTGAGAAGTTTCTTGGCGGATTTCAGGCGCTCCCGAACCTTTCCGGAAACGGGACGCTGCTGGTCAAACTCCCATTCCACGCGCTGGTTCCTGTCGGGAAACACGCCGATGGCGACGCCTTGCAGACGGTAGTTGCGCACACTGGCAAGCTTAAACAGGCGATCATCCAACGGCACGCTGGTTTCCAGAATGACAGTTGAAACGCCCGGTCGCAACAGGACTTTGTCGGCCAATCGGACGGGGTTGCTTATCAGATCATCCAACGACACGGTGCCATCGAATCGGTTCACCCAAACCCCCTCCGGATTGCGATTCTCCACTCGTAATTGCAACTCGACTTCCACTTGGCCAACCGCGCCCCCTCGGTTGCCATTCAGAAACTGCTCCAACAAAAATAAAACGTCCAACTCCGAGGCGGGTTCGGCGGATTTCCCGTCCTGCGATGTGGAGGCCGCTCCGTTCAGCGAAACGCCCCGGAATGCCACTGCTTCCAACTCCACGTCACACCGCTGCAAGAAACGGAACGCCTGCGTTTGCCGTAGCGTCGCGCATCCGCCCATCCACAAACCGGTTGCCAGGAGCAAGATCGGTGACCACAAGTTTTTCGGAGGTCGCATTGGCCGGCACTGTAGAGTTTCGCTGCCCCAAGTCAACACGCAATCCAGAGAGGCCGTTGCGTCTTTGCTTGGAGTGAGCAATCGAGTAGAGTTCCGCGCAACGAAAGAAAATGACGATGAACAAATTGCTGTTGGCACTCGGGTTGTTTGCGGTGAGTACTGTCGTTCCCACTCCCTGATGTAACTTTTTTTAGTTTCCGATGTCTGAATCATTAGCGTGAAGGGAGGCTGTTTTGGGTGAATGTGTTGGGGGCAAAGAAGACATGAGCAAATATGTTTCGCTGCGTCCCAACCGGTGCGTGATTGAGGTCGTGCTGAGGGGGCGCACTTCATTTTTCACGGGGTTGACCGAAGATGTTCCTTCTCCATCTTCTTATGCCCCGAGCCTTGCGCGTCGAATTCGAAGGCGCCGTCTATCACGTCATGGCCCGCGGTAACGAATTTCGCCCCATTTTCCGCGACGACACCGACTGCCAGCGGTTCCTCAACTCCCTCTCCGAAGCTGTCGAACCATTCAGCCTAGCAATAGCGTAACGGTGTTTACGTCTCGGGTAACAAATCGCGCAACTTTTTTCTGTGCCTACACGTGTTTGCCGTAGTGGAGAATGCGACGGAGGCCACGTTCTGCGCAATGAGCGAGTCAAGCGGAGCAAAATACCAACGAGGCGTTGTTGCCCCAGAAACCGGAGGAATTGGACATGACGGCGCGGGTTTGGGTGGTACGTGGCGCGGTGTGGATGATGTCCAGTCCGCAATCGGGATCGAGCGGGAGACTGTTGGCTGTGGGCGGCAACAGACCTTGTTGCAGCGCGAGGATGCTGATAACGGCCTCCAGTGCCGAGGCGGCACCCATGCAATGGCCTGTAACTGGTTTGGTGGAGGAACAGGGGACGCCGTCAGGAAAGACGTGCCGCATCGCTTTGGCCTCCTGTGCATCCCCCAGCACGGTGCCTGTGCCGTGGACATTGACGTAGCCAATGGCGTTGCGGTCAAGCCCCGCCATTTGGAGGGCGTTTTCCATAACCTGACGCAGGCCGCGGGCGGTCTCACTGATGCCGGTGCGCTGATGACCTTCGGCGGCCACCGCCCAGCCGGCAAGACGCGCGTAAACCCGCGCGCCGCGTTGTCGGGCTGAGGAAAGAGATTCGAGCACAAGAAAGGCGGCACCTTCGCCGAGGATCGTGCCGTTGCGGTCGCGGGCGAATGGACGACAGGTTTTCGCGGGGTCGGCGTGGGATCCGAGGATGCCGGCCGCCTGGAGTTGGGCAAGGATGGTGGGGTGTAACGAGGCTTCCGCGCCGCCTGCCAGGATGACATCGGCGGCGCCGAGCAGGATTTGTTGGGCGGCAAGGACGATGGCATTGGCGGAGGAAGCGCAGGTGGCGGAGACGGTGCAACTGGGGCCTTGTGTTTTGAAGAGGATGGAGAGCGCGCCGCTGAGGGAGGCGATGCTGCTGTTGGCTGCGAGACTGGGCAACATCCGGCCCGTTTCCGCGCAACGTACCGATTCTGTCCATTTGCCCAGAGGGCCGCGCGAGGTACCAGCGATGATACCGATACGTTGCGCTGGCGGTGGGGCGGACGACAGTTTCGCGTCCTCCCAAGCCTGGCGGGCGGCGGTATGAGCCATTTGGACGGACCGGTCCAGTTTGGAAACGATCGGTTGCAGAGGAATGTTCGGCGCCGGGCAAACGGCGAAAGTGCCGCACCGCTGCGCGGGGTTGCGGCTTGTTCTCACGGAATCCCAAAGCTCGTCCACCGTCGTGCCGGCGGCACCGAAGACACCGAGGCCGGTAATCACAACGGGGGTTTCTCGCAATAACGAGGCCGTTTTATTGTCTTTCATGGCCGTTTTGTGTTTTGCGTGCTTTGAGTGAGGTTGCGACGGTAATCGGGATCGTTCGGGTCAAGCCGAACCGCTTCAGCAAAATGGGCGCGGGCCTCGGCGATTCTGCCTTGTTGGGCCAGGGCGATGCCGAGGTTGTTGTGGGCCAGAGCGTTGGAGGGATCAAGGCGAACGGCTTCCGTGAAATGTGCAATGGCGCCGTCGAGTTGTCCGCGACGAGCGAGCGCAAGGGCGTGGTTGTAGTGTGCGGCAACGAGATTGGCGCGGGCGGCGGCAAAATCCGGTTTGAGTTCGAGAGCGCGACGGAATTGCGGGATGGCTTCGTCAAGCCGCTGAAGCGCGACCAGGGCCAGGCCAAAGTTGTAATACAACTCGGCGGTGTTTGGTCGCAGGCGAATAGCCTCTTGAAAATGGGCAATGGCTTCATCGGCCCTGCCCAGTTGGGCCAACGTGTTGGCCAGGTTGCAGCGCGCCTCCACAAATCGCGGTTTCAACCGTACCGCCTCTGTAAAGTGGAACACCGCTGCGTCAAGTCGTCCTCGTTTGACGAGGGCATTGCCGACTTCCAAGTGTGCCTTGGTAGCGTTGGGATTCTTGGCCAACGTATCGCCAAAGAGTCTCTCATGATTTTCGTAACTGGCTGCCCGGCTCCATGTTAGGAAACACAACACCCCGACGAATACCACGGCAATCCCTTTGACGAATTCACGCGAGAAACTGACGACAACCGACGCCACCAAGCCAACGACACCGATCATGGCGAGATATTGCAAATGATCCGTCACCACGGGCGACCGCCCAACGTAGGGCATGTTGAAAAGGCCGCTCACCGGCAACAACATCGCGCCAAAATAGAACAGGGCAAACAACACCCCTTTGCCGCCTTTGGCACGATACCACCATGCCACTGCCACCACCGCCACCACCGCCAACGACGGTAACCAGAACCAAGCGGTTGGCTTGTCAAATTTCCAGAGCGGATACTCTGTCATCAACCGCACCGGTGCCAGCGTCTTGAACAGGTAAAACCAAAACACATGTCCCGCCGCCCCCAGGCGAAAAAGCAATGGACGTTCCACACCGCCACCCGACCCCGGCGATAGCTGCATTTGCTGCGACCAGATGGTGATCACCCCGAAGACCGCGGCCAACAGGAAAAACGGCGCTGACCGCACCAAGTCCTTGCGCTCAATTTTCCCGCGCTGCCACCAGTCGCACAGCAGCAATACCGCGGGCAACATCACTCCCGACGTTTTACTGAGCAACGCCAGCAGAAATAATCCCACCGCTGTGCCATACCAGCGCCGATCCCTTTCCTGCTCAAACCGCAGGTACGCCAACATCGTCAGGGCGTAAAATAACAACGACAACGTATTTTTGCGTTCCGACACCCAGGCGACGGATTCCACGTTGACCGGGTGCACCGCAAACAACAGAGCCGCCAGCCAGGCGCCCCGGACCTGCAACCGAAGCAAAATCCGCCAGATCAACACCGCTGACAAGGCGTGCAACAGGATGTTGGTCACATGATATCCGGTCGCGTTCGTCCCCCAAAGCCGCCATTCCAGCCAAAAGGTCATCCAGGTGACCGGGTAATAATCCATCATGGCACCGGGAAGCCATACCCGCCACCAGCCGTCGGCGGAATGAATGACCGGGTTGTCGGTCAACAGGATGTTGTCATCCCACACAAACCCCGCCTGCATGGCCGGCAGGTACACCAGCACGGTCAAACCCGCGAGCGCGATGGCAAACCACCATTGTTTTTTGTCCAATCCGGGCATGGCTCGTATCCCATCATATTTCGGGAAAGGCTCAAGCTCTTTTGCGTTGTAAGCGTTCACTTTCATTTTTTGAATAATCCGTTTCCCGTCCCGTCAAAGCCGCCAGAAGAAGAGGAGAAATGCCATGAAAACCATTTGGAAGCTCATTGCAGGAACAACGGCCGGCGTGACGCTGGCCTGTGCCGCCGCCACGGAAGCACGGGCGGGCAGTTACGTGTCATTCGGATTTGGGTACAGCAGCGGTCATCGTCATCCTTGGGGTGTGGGCTACTCGGTCGTTTATTGTCCGCCGCCGGTGGTGTACGTGCCGCCCCGTCCCGTGGTGTACGTGCCACCACCGCCACCGCCACCACCGGTGGTTGTTGCGGCTCCGCAAAATCAAAGTCAACCATTGGGGTTGGCCGACATCAAGGCACTGGCCAAGGCCGGTCTTAGCGACGAGGTGATTATCAGCCAAATCCGCAATTCCCGCACGGTGTACCGGTTGACCACAGCCGAGATTATTGATTTGTCGCAGTCCGGCGTCAGCCAGCGGGTGATTGACTTTATGATCAACACTCCCCGTTCCTGACAGGAACGGCACAAGGATTCGAGCTTGCTTTTTGGGCGGGTTTGCCGACAATGCGCCGCACCGTAGGAGCCAACCGTGACGGAAAGCAACAAAATCAACTTCGCAGACCTCGAACAGTTTGAGCCGGATTTGTTCTGGCAACAACATGGCCGAAAGATTATATGGGCCACGGCAGCCGCCCTGGCATTGGGCGTTGTTGCCTATCTGTGGCAACAACAACGTCTCCAAGAGGCGGAAACAGCTTCCGTCAAACTTGCCCAGGCACAAGACGCGGTTTCATTGCAACAAATCGTCAAAGACTACCCCAATACCGATCTGGCAGCAGCCGCTCTTCTCCGATTGGCTGATTTTCATTATCGGGAAGGTCGCTACCCCGAGGCCGCCAACGCATACCAACAGTTCTTGCAAAATTACCCCAAAAGCTTTCTGGCCGATGCCGCCCGACTCGGCTTGGCTGCTGTTCAGGAAGCGGCGGGGAACTTTGAAGCCGCCCGTTCTTTGTATTCCCAGTTGGTCACTGCCAATCCAAACACATACGCGCAGGCCGCTGCCAAACTGGGTATGGCCCGGTGCACGGAGTTGCTCGGTCAAGTAAACGAAGCGCGCCAGCTTTATAACGAGGTAATGGCATCGGATCAGAGCGGTATCTGGCAGGGAGAAGCTTTTTTCCGGTGGACGGTTTTGGGGCGTCAATTGGCACAGCCATCCGCTTCTCCGGGGACTGTGCAGCCTCCAAAAGCTCCGTAAGCCTTTGGAGGAGAAACAGGTTTGTCCCGTGAAATAATTTGTCGAGACGCTTGACAGTTCAAGGACAATTCATATAATGGTGCCAGTTGCTAGGAGTATTGTCGGTTGAGAAGTCGTGGGTCAGGCGACTTCTCAGCGGACTGTTGAAGGTTGTTTTGAACCAAAAGAGATGTTGACGATAAGACAACATCACAATGGTTCATACGACCGGAAACAGTATGACAACGAGCAGCTGAGCGGTCTTGGGAAGCTGTAAGGTTCCCAAGGCAGAAGTAGAGAAGGAAACGCAAACAACAACAACAGGAGGACACAGTGAAAAAAGTATGGTTAGTAGCAGCGTTGGCTGCCATTGGCACGATGGCCACCAGCGTTTTCGCTGATGTTCAGAATATCCGCCTCAGCGGCGATGTCCGCATCCGCGGTTATTATCTGAACGGCGCAGGCAAGGAGCAGTATTATGGGACTGCCGGGAATGGAGACAACGCGTTCATTATGCAGCGCACTCGCATCACGTGCGAAGCGGATCTCGAAGATCACGTGCTCGTGGTGATCACCCTCAAGGCCGAAGGTCTCTGGGGCCAGGCTGACGGCGTCGGTTACCCTGCCTACGGTCATTACAGCGAAGGTAATGGCTATTACAACGGTGACCGCGGCTGGAAAGTCGGTATCAGCGAAGCCTATGTCCAGTTCAGCGAGATGTTCTTCACTCCGGCGACCCTGAAGCTCGGTCGTCAATACCTGAACTACGGCAAAGGATTCGTCCTGAGCAGTGCCAATGAGACCTACAACTTCGATGCCGGTCGTCTCGTGTTGGATTTCTATCCTCTCACGATTGACATCGTTGGCGCCCGTCTCTCGGATGAAACCGCCAACACCTACTGGTTTGATGCTGATTCACACCATGGTGGCAACAACCTGCTCTTCATCAATGGCCGTTATGAGATGAAGGATTCCATCATCAAGGCTGTGGAAGCCTACTTTGGTTGGGTTTCTGCTGCCTCTGCTGGTGGTGCTTATCCGCCCGAATATTGGCCGACCACTCCGTCCTATCGTTCGTCCCCGTGGACCGTTGGTCTCCGTGCGGACCTCGCCCCCATCAAGGGCTTGAGCGTGTGGTTGGAAGGCGCCTATGAAGGCGGCACCTATGGTTACGGTGGTGAAGTGGAAGCTTGGTTGGCCAACGTTGGTGCCAAGTATTGCTTCAAGGACGTCAAGATGGAGCCTTGCATCAATGCGAACTACATCTACGCGTCCGGCTACAGCGCTGGCTACCTGCCGTTCTTCCCGTCGTTTGCCGGATATAACGGTTACCTGTTTGCTCCGGCGCTCCGTAACATCCACATCTTCAACGTGGGTGCTTCGGTCAAGCCTGCCAAGAATGTCACTCTCGCAGTTCAGGCTTACTACTACCTGAAGGATGACGCTAACAGCTGGGCCGGTAGTGATTACTGGCAACAGGAGTTTGGTGGTCTGGATTGGTATAATGCCGACAAGCGCGAACTCGGTTGGGAACTCGACGCTATCTGTGGTTACGACTACAGCAAGGACGTCCGCTTCCAGCTCGTGTACGCTGCATTCATTCCGGATCGCGCCTATACCACCTACTACGGATTCGACGCTGTTGCGCACATGATCCGTGGTGAAGTCAACGTCAAGTTCTAATCTGAACGGTTAGATCTTCAACACAGAGAACCCCCCGATGATTCGGGGGGTTCTTTTTTCCAAGTGTCTGTGCAAGAGGAAATTCTGGATATAGTGGATGCCCAAAACCGAGTTGTTGGACAGGCGACAAGGTCGGCTGTTCACATTTACAAGCTTTGGCATCGGGCAGTTCATATTTTCCTTTTTAACCCGCGAGGAGAATTGTTCATTCAGAAACGCGCTGTTACAAAAGATACTTTTCCGCTTTGCTATGATTCCAGTGCTTCGGGCCATGTGAACAGTGGCGAATCGTATGACGACTGCGCCCGGCGGGAAATGGAAGAGGAGCTGGGGCTGGTTCTGACGAAAAAGTTGTTGCGCCAACATTTCCAGATCGCGGCCTGCAGTGAGACAGGCTGGGAATTCGTTTGGGTGTATAGCGTCCAGGGCGATTACCATCCGATCATCAATCCCGTTGAAATCGAATCTGGATCATACTGGCCCGTAACGGAGGTGGCACGGCAATTAATGGACTCTCCTGAGAAATGGGCGCCGTCGTTTCACCGGGTTTTTGATGAGTTTTGGCAACGCGGTCTTTTCGTGTTGTAGTTGAAATATTTTCTGTTTTTCTGTAGAAGAATTTGCATCATGAGCCAGCAATATAACAAAGTGATCAAACGCAAACGTCGTCGTCGTTACTTGGAACGCCTCAAACAACGTTCGAAACAAAACAAATCCGTTTCCGAGTCGTCCGCTTCAGCAGCCGCAAGCTGACGTTTGCGTTCTGCTTTTCTTGTGGTAGCCACCGTTTTACTGGTATGTGGTGGCGTTTGTTGTCTTTTTTTGAGAAAAACAAAGCCACGGTTCCTCAGAGAAGAACCGTGGCTTGTCAGATTAGACGGATCTTTCCAGCTTATCTATGCGGCGTGGCAGCAGGTGCGTTGGTGCTCCCAGCGGGGGCATTGGTGCTGGGCGGCTGGAACAAGATTTGGAAAGCTTGTTGCCACACCTGCGGCGGATATGTCATGCGCGGGATGTCGCTCCAGTAGCCGTTGAAAGTCGGCGGTTGGGGGGGGCGATAGATCCAAGTGTCACCCGTTCGGGTGTCCACGAGGAACAGAATCGAGTTGCCTTGGGCTTCTGGTTTCACCACCACTTGGAACCTACCATTATCGGCCGCTGTGAGTTGCGGCGCTTGCGGCGCAGGCGGGGGTGTCTGCGGGGCCTGTGCGCAAGAGACAACGGCCACGGTGCCTACCAACAGAGACGCCAAAACGGCGCTTTTGACTGCTATCCAACCATGTTTCATTGAGTAATCCTTTCTGGGTTGTCGTGTGCGGTGTATCTAACCCTTTGCCTTCCCCATGTCAAGTCGCTAACTTGCAATGGACAGTCCGGGCAAAATCCGCTATAAATCTTCTGGCTGAATTCACGTATGGCGGCGCTCGTTCACAAGAAACCTGATGGCACGGAGAAAATCTTTGAAGCCGGCGATAAGCCGTTGATTATTGGTCGTTTGCCGGAATCGGAGATACAGGTCCACGATTCTTTTCTTTCTCGTGTTCATTGCGGCATTGCCTACTACAATCATCAGTTTCACCTCAAAGACCTTGGTTCCACCAATGGAACCTACCGTAACGGAGCTAGGGTGTTTCAATGCCCCCTGGTGTCGGGCGATCGCATCCAGGTCGGCAACACGACGTTGATTTTCGAGTTGGACCCGACAAATGGCCATGCCGTGCTTCGCCATTGCTCACCAGCGGAAACAGCGCCGACTGCTTCCCGTCTTCCCGGCGTAATTACGCCAACCAGACAGCCGTTATGATGATCGCGTGGCGGTTCATTGTCATTCTATTTTGCGCCTGGATTTCCACCGTTCACGCGCAGCAATCCCAGTCGTTTCCTGCTGGCTATCCGTTTGTGCGCGGCGTTCTCCTCCAACTCCACGCCAAATCGGGAGAACTGCGGCTCAAAACTTCTTCTGGGGAACAGTCTTTTTTTCTCACCCCCAAAACCTACATTTTCCGCGGCCAAGAAAAGATCACCGCCGACAAGTTACAGCCCGGTGATTATCTCAAACTCCGCATTCTCAGCGCCGCCAGCAATCGCCTGGAGGTTGTCCGCATCAAAGTGGACACCAACACGGCAGCGCTTCCGCCACTAACGCCGCCATGAAGAAAGTTTTGATACCTCTCGCTCCCGGTTTTGAGGAGATCGAAGCCATTACGGTGATTGACATTCTGCGGCGCGCCGGCGTGGAGGTGATTACCGCGGGAACCCAACCGGGGCCGATCGAAGCCTCGCGCAAGACGAAACATTTACCGGATTGCGTCCTTGATGATGTAAAAGAGGCCGATTTTGACATGCTCATTCTACCGGGAGGACAACCCGGCGTGAACAATCTTCGCGCCGATCCCCGCATCCAGCGTCTCGTGGAAAGTTTCCATCGAAACCATCGCTGGTTGGCCGCCATTTGCGCGGCGCCCGTTATTCTGGCGGCACAGGGAACGCTGGACGGTCACGCCGCCACGTCGCATCCGGCAGTTCGTGAGGAGGTCGCCGCACGCGCTCGTTTTTCCGAGGATCGCGTGGTGGTGGATGGCCATGTCATCACCAGCCGAGCGGCGGGCACCGCCATGGAATTCGCCTTCAAGCTGGTGGAACTCCTCTGCGGGCGGGAAAAGGCTCTTGAGGTCAACCAAGGCGTGTTGGCGCGGCTCTGAGTTGACCGGCGTCAACTCGGTCGTTCCGGGGTCGTTGTAAACGTCTTCCCATGACGATGATTGAACGACCATCGGTACCGCGCGAACACGGCGCGTGGGGTATGTTGTTGGTGCCGTTTGGCACGGCGCTCGGCGTGGCGGGTGTGTTTGACTTGAAAACCGCGTTGCTGCTGGCAAGCACCTTGTTCTTCTATGTGGCCCGCGCCAGTTGGCTGAAACGACAATGGAGTTGGACGGCGCTGCTGTTGGCGGCGAGCCTGGCGGCGGCGCTGCCGTTGTTTGTTGTGTGGAAGCTCTGGTGGCTGGTCGCGTTCAGCGGGGTGGCTGCCGTGTTGGCGGCACAACCGACCCGGCGTCATTTGTTGATGCAACTGACCGCAACGGTCGGTCTCGTGTTGACGGCGCCGGCAGCGTGGTACACCGCGACGGGGCGGTTGGATGCCACGGCGTTTTGGCTGTGGTTGTGGAACGGGCTTTATTTTGTTGGCGGATTGTTGTACGTGCGGATGCGATTGGCGCCGGTGACGGCGCGGCGCGGGCAGCGGTGGCCGGTGTTGGGATTTTTTGCGGGATTGTCGCTGTTCGTGCTTGCGTTGGTCATGGCAAATGTGTTTTCTTACCGCTTGTTGCTGGCGTTTGCGCCGGCGGTGACACGAGCCGCGGTTGGGGTGGGGCGACTCGCGTGGCCGCTTCGCATCAAGGTTCTCGGCTGGTCGGAGGTGGGGTTTTCAGTTTTGTTTGGCGTGTTGCTGGTGGCAGCGTTGCGGTAATGAAGGCGGTTCTGGCAATTTTATTGGGCGCGCTGCTGGGCGCCGGCGGGTACACATTTTTCTATGCGCGCGGGCTGTCGTATTTTTCCAACGACCCGAAGGCGTGTGTGAATTGTCATATCATGCGGGAGCAGTATGACAGTTGGCAGAAGGCGAGTCATCATGCGCAGGCCACCTGCAACGACTGTCATGTGCCTCATGATTTTGTCGGCAAATGGCTGATCAAGGCCGCCAACGGCTGGCATCATTCGGAGGCGTTTACCCTCCAGAATTTTCACGAGCCGATTCGCATCAAACCCGGCAATGCCGCCGTACTCAATGCGAATTGTCTGTATTGTCACAAGGATTACGTGCGTGAAATCATCGCGCACCGCGTGGGAAAGGATGAGGACCTGTATTGTGCCCGTTGCCACGCCGGTGTCGGACACGGTGCCCGTCAGTAGGAGAATTGCCCATGAAAAAAATCGGTTATGTTTTGCTGGCGCTGATTGTCGCGGGAGCGACCGTCGGCGTGATGTGGCTGTACGAAAACATTGCCACCCGTCAAAGGGAGGCGCGACAAATTGTGTTCCAACTGGTCAATCTCGACGAGACCACCGTGGACCCTGCCCAATGGGGAAGAAACTTCCCGCGCCAGTTCGACGGTTACCAACGCACCTCCGAGCGCACTGTCACCAAATACGGTGGCGGCGGTTCCGACGCCATTGCGACTGACAAACTCAAGGCAGACCCACGTCTGTTGAAGATTTTCAACGGCTATGCCTTCGCCATTGATTACCGCGCCCGGCGCGGTCATGCCTACATGTTGGAAGACCAGCGCACGACCAAGCGGGTCACCCAGCGTCCTCAGACCGGCTCCTGTCTGCATTGCCACGCGGCGGTCACGGTCGCCTACCGCAAGGCCGGTCTTGAAGCCGGCGCGCCCGGTAAACTCGCTGACCCGTTGACCAGTCCGACCGGCTATGCCCAGCTCCAGCTTGGTTTCGAGAAAATCAGCGCCATGGCCTACAGCAACGCCACCCGACTCGTCGAACATCCCGTCGCCTGCATTGACTGTCACGACCCGCAAACAATGCAGTTGCGCGTCACCCGACCCGCGTTTATCAACGGGATTCGCGCTCTGGCTGCTTCCGCCGCACCGCTGCCGCACCTGCCCTCCATTGAGAAATGGCGCAAAGGCGATCGCCAGACACCCTATGACGCCAATCAACTTGCCACCCGCCAGGAAATGCGCTCCATGGTCTGCGCTCAATGCCATGTCGAATATTACTGCGGCCCCAAAACAACGTTGTTTTTCCCGTGGAACAACGGCCTGAAAATCGAACAGATCGAGGAATACTACGACCACTACTTTTTCCCCGACGGCAAGCGATTCTTCGACTGGAAACACGCCGACACCGGCGCGGAAGTCCTCAAGGCGCAGCATCCCGAATTCGAGATGTGGAGCCAGGGCATCCACGCCCGCAGCGGCGTGGCCTGCGCCGACTGTCACATGCCCTACAAACGCGAGGGCGCCATCAAAATCAGTGACCACTGGGTCCGCAGCCCCCTGCTCAACGTCAACAACGCCTGTCAGGTCTGCCACCATTTTTCCGAGGACGAAATGAAAGCGCGGGTCACCACCATCCAAGACCGCAATTTCGCGCTGCTGTTGCGGGCCGAAGACGCCACCGTCGCCCTCATCGAGGACATTGCTGCCGCCATGAAAGCGGGTGCGACCGATGAACAACTGGCCGCCGCCCGCGCCCTCCAGCGCAAGGCCCAGTGGCGCGTGGACTTCGTCAACGCCGAAAACTCGATGGGCTTCCATGCCCCGCAGGAAGCCGCCCGCATCCTCGGCGAGGCCATTGACTACGCCCGACAAGGCCAGTTGGCGGTGCCCCGCCGATAGTGATTGTTCTTGATTTGGTGCCTGACCTGAAGTACTACGCGCCCAACAAAGGAAGCATCCATGATCATCCCCACACTCGCTCTCGCCGTCATGCTCGGCGCCGCTCACACCGACGCGGCCAAATCCGAGAACTTCGACCCGGCACAAAAACTCCAGACCACCTGCAACATGTGCCACAAAAATAACAAGCATCCCCTCACCGCCGACGGCCTGAAAGGCAAGTCGCTGGAGAAGATGAAGGGGCACATCGAGAAAAAAGGTAAGCTCACCGCCGATCAAGCCGCCGCCATGATCCAGTATCTGGAATCCATCCGCGACGGCAAAGCCGCGAAGTAACGGACAGGTTGACCCGCGTCAATTCCTTCCGGGCTTGCCGGTGGCAGAAATGCCCCACTGCAACGGAGGAATGACCATGAAACCAATCTTGTGGCTGGCCGCCATCACGGCCGCGGCGCCGATGGCGGTTTATGGCCAGTTTGAGTTTGCCAACGGCAAACTTTGGGCCACGGCGGAAGAACGCGCCCGCGTCGAGTACCGGGCCAACAACATTGCCTTCAACAACGACATCCGCCAGGATACCGATGTCTGGCTGCTCCAGCGTCTGCGGGCGGGGCTTGGCGTAAAACCGCTGGACTGGCTCAAACTTTACGGTGAACTGCAGGATTCCCGAGAAATCGGCTCCACCCGTTACCCGCTGAACACCGATCTGGAAGAAGACCGCCTCGACTGGCGACAGGGTTGGATCGAGGTGGGCAACGGAAACGATTTCCCTCTCCTCCTCAAAGTCGGCCGCCAAACGCTCGGCTACGGCGAGGAACGCCTCATCGGCGCCTTTGATTGGAACAACATCGGACGGGTGTTCGATGCCGCCAAACTCCGCTGGCAGGCCGACAAATGGTGGGTGGACGCCTTCGGCGCCAATGTCGTCAACAACAACGTCACCAGCAGCCGTGACGGTACCTTCGACGACCGGGCGGACTGGGCCGACGACTTTTTCGGTTTGTACGGCCAGTGCCGGGCCATGGATAAACATGTGTGGGAACTGTACGCGCTGTTGCGAAACAAAACCGACGCCGCCTACCAAGGCCCTGCCCGCCGCATCTACACGCTCGGCGCTCGTCTCGCTTCCACGGAAAAACTGGCGCCGTGGGATTACTACGTGGAGTTCGCCGGGCAATTCGGCCACATCCAGGGCGGCGGCGGCAGTTACTTTGGCGAAACCAACACCACCGCGGCGGTCCAACGCGCCTTTGCCGGCACCATTGGCGCCGGTTACACCTTCTCGCACGACTGGAAACCGCGTCTGGCGCTCGAATACAACTACGCCAGCGGCGACCGCAACCCGAACGACGGCGTCAACGAAACGTTCGACAATCTTTTCCCGACCAACCACAAGTTCTACGGGTTTGAAGACTTTTTCGCCTGGAAAAATGTCCACAACCCGCACGCCCTGTTTGCGGTGACGCCGCTGAAAAATCTCAAGCTCCAGCTCGACGGTCATTTGTTCTGGCTGGCCCAGAAGGAGGATGCCTGGTACCGGGCGAGTCAGACCGCGGTTCGCCGCAGTCTCAGCGGCGCGGCGGGCCGTTTTGTCGGCTCGGAGATGGATCTGACCGCCAGCTACACCGTCAACAAGCACCTGAAACTGCTGGCTGGTTACTCACGTTTCTTTTGCGGCAGTTTTGTGAGCCGGACCGGGGCGCACGACGACGCGGATTTCGTGTACGTCCAGGTCACTCTGGGGCTTTGAGGCGCCGATACAAGGTACGGGAACTGACGCCGAGGATGCGGGCAGCCTTCTCCTTGTCGCCACCGCATTGGGAGAGGGTCTCGGCAATGAGGCGTTGTTCGGCTTTTTCCAGCGTTGTTCCCACTGGAATGGTGATACCGGCGCCGGGGCCGCGTGTCGGAACGGGCACGGCCGCCGCGGCGGTGGCGGCAATGGCGGGGCCGCCGGCCAGCGGGGCGCAGAGGATGAAGGAGGAAATGGTGTCGTCGCTGGCGACAGCGATGGCGCGTTGGATGGCGTTTTCCAGTTCGCGGACGTTGCCGGGCCAGGGGTGAGCGAGGAGTTGGTCGAGGGCGGCGGGGGCGATGGCGCGGATGTTTTTGTGCATGCGGGCGGCGTATTTGTTGAGGAAGAAACTGGCCAGCAGCGGGATGTCTTCGGGCCGGTCGCGCAGGGGGGGAAGTTGGATGTGGACGACGTTGAGCCGGTAGTAGAGGTCTTCGCGGAATCGTTTTTCGGCGATGGACTGCGGGATGTCCACGTGGGAGGCGCTGATGATGCGGATGTCAATTTGGATGTCGCGGGTGGAACCGAGTCGTTGGAATCGGCCATCCTGCAACACGCGCAGCAGTTTCGCCTGCAACGGGGGACTCATCTCGGCAATTTCGTCCAGGAAAAGCGTGCCGCTGTCGGCCAGTTCGAGTTTGCCGGCCTTGGTGTTGGCGGCGCCGGTGAACGCGCCGCGCTCGTAGCCGAACAGTTCGCTTTCCAGCAGTGTTTCGGGGATAGCGGCGCAACTGATTTTCACCATCGGCGCGTTGCGGCGGTGGCTGAGCGTGTGAATCACGTCGGCTACCACTTCCTTGCCGGTGCCGCTTTCACCCTGGATGAGGACACTGACATCGGTCGGGGCAATCTGGCGGATGAGTTTTTTGACGGCCAACATCGGGGGGCTGTTGCCGATGAGGGCTTCCTCGCCGCGGGCTTGTTGGAGGGCGTCGCGCAGGCGAAGGTTTTCGGCGGTGAGCCGCTGTTTTTCGAGCGCTTTGGCAACGGCTTTCAGCAGCGCGCTGCGGTCAAGCGGTTTTTCGATGAAATCGTACGCGCCGAGCCGCATGCCTTCGACGGCTTTCTCGACGGTGCCGTGGCCGGTGATGACGATGACTTCGACGGCGGGGGACAGTTGTTTGGCACGGCGCAACACGGCAAGTCCGTCCTGATCGGGCAGAGCGAGGTCGGTGATAATGAGATCGGCACCGGCCTGCTCGAAGCGGGCAAGCCCGTCGGCGGCGGTGTGGACGCAGGTGACGGCGTAGCCTTCCTTGGCGAGGATTTTCTCCGCCGCCGTGCAAAGCGCTTCCTCGTCGTCCACCAGCAGGATGTCAGCTTTCCTGGGCATGATTGTCGGGGATCGGCAGTTCGATCAGGAAACTCGTACCACGGTCGGGCGCGCTTTCGCAACTGATTCGTCCGCCGTGTTCGGCGACAACCTGGCGGGTCAGTGGCAGGCCGAGGCCGGTGCCGCTGGATTTGGTGCTGAAGAACGGTTTGAAAAGGTTCTGTTGCGTGGCGGCGTCCATGCCCTTGCCGGTGTCGGTGACGCGCAGCAGGGCGCGGGTATCGTTGTGGGCGGTGGCCAGCGTGAGGGTGCCGCCGTCGGGCATGGCTTCGAGGGCGTTGCGGATGAGGTTGAGGATGGCCTGCCAGAGTTGGGCTTCGTCGCCGCAGACGGCGGGCAGCGAGGGATCGAGCCGTCGCACGACGGTTACGCCGGCGGCGTCGAAGGTGCTTTGAAGGAAGGAAAGTCCCTGGGTGAGCAGGTCGTTGAGCGAGACCAGGTCACGGCGCGGTTTGGGCATTCGGGCAAACTGGAGGTAGTCTTCGGTCACGCGCTGGATGCGACGTACCTCGGCGTCAATGGCGCTGAGCAGGGTCCGCATTTCGGCGGTAGCGGACGGCTCGGCTTCCGCCAGAACGGCGGCTTCGTCACCGACGAGGGCGAGGTTGAGGGTAATGGAACTGAGCGGGTTGCGGATTTCGTGGGCGAGTTTGGCGGACATGGCGCCGATGACGGCGAGACGTTCGGCCTGAAGTTTGGCTTCTTCGAGGCGTTTTCGTTCGGTGATGTCGCGCAGGATGGCGCAGCGGCCGATCGGGTCGCCCTGCGGGTCGCGCACGACGGACACGCTCAACTCCACGGGCACGCGCTGTCCGTTTTTGGCGAGGCGGACGGTTTCAAGATGGATGTGTCCCTCGGCGTCCACCTGTCGGTCAATGTGTTCGAGTTCTCCCGCTTCCAGCAGATCGGGCGGTACCAGGAACCGGACCGGTTTGCCGATAATCTCCTCCGCCTTCCAACCAAAAAGCTCGGCGGCGGCGCGGTTCCAGGAGCGGAATCGTTTCTCGGCATCCACCGTAAAAATGGCATCGGCCGAATCGTTGATAATGCTTTCCAGCTCCTGCATCCGACGATAGCGGTCGCTGGCGATGTAGGCGTCCACGGCCAGCGAGGCATCGAGCAAGAAAACTTTTTGGAGGGCGACGAGCGTTTCGTCCGCCGTGTCCGGGCAGTGGCGTCGAACCAGCGGAGTGAGCGCGCCCAGCAACGAGCCGTATCCCAGCAGGTACCAGCGTGGTTGCAATCCGATGCGCTCGTGCATGTGGCCCAGTCGTTGGCGTTCGGCAAAATAATCCTCGTCGAACCGGCCGTCGGTGATTCGCAGCAGATACTCGCGATAGACGGCTTTCAGGCGGTCCTTGGTGGTTCGCGTCCGCAACATCTCGGCGGTTTCCGGCAGCGTCTCCAACAGGGCGCACCAGTTTTCCGCCAGCGCGTCGCAGTGTTGTTCCACCAGCGGGCGCAGCGTCCGCAACAGGGCGGCCTCGCGGTCGCCGATGCCGGCGAATCGGAGCCGTTGTTCGCGTTTGGAGAGTGCTGCCATGAGTGTTGTCAGCCTACGAACCCCGCGGCGGCTTGTCAACGCGCGCCTCTGGCGTTGACTTCTCACGGGCTTCAACCCATCATGGGCGTGTGACCAAGCCCTTGATTGCCTATTTCTCGATGGAGATTGCGCTGGAACCGTCCATCCCCACCTACAGCGGCGGTCTGGGCATCCTGGCGGGCGACACCATCCGCGCCGCTGCCGATCGGAATGTGCCGATGGTGGCCGTCTCGCTGTTGCATCGGAAAGGTTATTTCTATCAGCGGCTCGATGCCAGTGGCTGGCAGACGGAGGAACCCGCCGAATGGGTGATCGAGGATTTCCTCACCGAACTGCCTCCGCGTGTCACCGTCACCATCGAGGGCCGCCCCGTGCAGGTCCGGGCCTGGCAATACAACGTCACCGGCATCGGTGGCGGTGTTGTTCCTGTTTATCTGCTCGACACGGACCTGCCGGAAAACACCGAGGCCGACCGCGCGTTGACGCATTACCTCTATGGCGGCGACAACCGTTACCGGCTCTGTCAGGAGGCGATTCTGGGTCTGGGCGGTGTCCGCCTCTTGCGGGCGCTCGGTCTGGATTCGCTCCAACGTTTTCACATGAACGAGGGGCACGCGGCGTTGTTGACGGTGGAGTTGCTCCTCGAACAGGTCGGCCACGCCCGGCACGACGCTGTCACCCCCGAAGACGTCGAAGCCGTCCGCCAGAAATGTATTTTCACCACACACACACCCGTGCCGGCGGGACATGACCAGTTTCCGATGGAAATGGTTCATCGTGTGTTGGGGATGCCGGAGGTTTTTGCCCGGATGCAGGACCAGTTTTGCATCAATTTCGCCGCCAAAATCCTCCAACAGCCTCCCGGCGGGCAGGACATGAAAGCGTTGTTCTGCACCGACACCGTGCTCAACATGACTTTCCTGGCGCTCAACCTCAGCCACTACGTCAACGGTGTCGCCAAAAAACATGCCGAAGTCAGCCGCCACATGTTTGCCGAGTACCAGGTGGACGCCATTACCAACGGCGTCCACGTCCCCACCTGGGCCGCGCCCGCGTTCCAGGAACTGTTCGACAAACACATCCCCGGCTGGCGCGAGGACAGTTTCAGCCTCCGCTACGCCCTCAGTATCCCGCCAGCCGAAGTCTGGGCCGCCCACGAAACCTCCAAACGACGGCTCATCGAATTCGTTAATCACGAGACCAACGCCGGCTTTGACACGCGCGATTTCACCATTGGGTTTGCCCGACGCGCCGCCGCCTACAAACGCGCCGAGCTTCTGTTTCACGACGTTGATCGGCTCCGGGCCATTGCCCGCAACGCCGGTCGTTTCCAGATTCTCTACGCCGGCAAGGCGCACCCGCAAGACCGCGGCGGCAAAGAGCTCATCCAACACATCTTCGCCGCCCGCGACGCCCTGCGCCGCGACATCAAGATCGCCTACCTGCCCAACTACGATTGGACGCTGGCCCGATTGTTGACCGCCGGCGTGGATGTCTGGCTGAACACGCCGTTGCCTCCCATGGAAGCCAGCGGCACCAGCGGCATGAAAGCCGCTATCAATGCCGTTCCCAGCCTCAGCATCCTCGATGGCTGGTGGATTGAAGGCTGCATCGAAGGCGTAACCGGCTGGGCCATTGATTCCACCGCCCCCACTACGGGCGACCGCACCCCGCACGACGCCGCTTCACTCTACGACAAATTGGAAACGGTCGTCCTGCCCCTCTTTTACCGCCAGCGCGACCGTTACCTCGACGTCATGCGCCATGCCATTGCCCTGAACGGCTCTTTCTTCAACACCCAGCGCATGATCCTCCAATACGTCCTCAAAGCCTACTACCAGTAACCACCGCGCCGTTGGCACAAATCAACCCGCTGTAACCTTTCGCCATCCCGCGGCTCAGTCTTCGTCAAAAGGAACACCATGATGAAGTTGCTGACAACCTTATGGGGCGGCGGAACCGAAACGCTGACGGCGGTACGAAACGCTGTGGCCGAGGGTCGTGCCCTGTTGGTGGACGTGCGCGAACCGGAAGAATGGGACAACGGCCATTTGAAACACGCCCGGCTTGTTCCGCTCAGCCGCCTCCAAGAAACCGGCCCGACCTCGATCCTGCCCACGGACAAACCCATCTACCTGCATTGCCAATCGGGGTTCCGATCCGTTATTGCCGCCAGAATCCTGAAACGCCACGGCTATGACGCCCGGTCGCTGCGGCAAAGTTATCACCGACTCGCGCAGGAGGGCTTGTGAGATGAATGCCGCAGTCAAGCTCTTGCTCGGCGTAGTCATCGGCGGTCTGCTCGGTTTTGCCTACTATCGTCTGGTAGGCTGTTCCACGGGCGCCTGTCCGTTGACGAGCAACCCGTGGATCAGCACCCTTTACGGCGCCCTGCTCGGTGCCCTTGTTTCCGGTTCATTTTGAGGAGAACCCCGTCATGACAATCGAACGTTACATTCGGATTATTGCCGGCGCGTTTGTGCTGGCCAGCGCGTTGCTGGGGTATTTTGTGGACAAACGATGGCTCTGGTTCACCCTGTTTGTCGGAGCCAATCTTCTCCAATCCGGCATCACCAACTGGTGCCTCATGGAAGACATCCTCAAAAAACTCGGCATCGGCACCTCTAGTTGCACCGGTTCCTCATCTGGCGCCCCCAAACCCTCCTGCGGCTGCGGCCATTAGGTGGCGCGCGCCTTTTTCGTAATCGCACCGAACTCTTTGCCCTCGGGCATGACGAGAATGTGATCAAAAGCCGTGGGCAGCGTGTATCTTGTAGGACATGCTTCAAAATTGTCCACCAACGGACGCGCCTCCGTCACTCCCATAGCACGAATTGGGTCAAGCTGGAAGCTTACCCCACCTTGACCTTATTTCGGATCACACCCATCCGCGGTCGGACACCGACCGGGGGTGAGCAACACGGGACAAGGAGGAGACTTGTCTCATTCTTTTTTCTCGCACAACGCAGGAGCGGGTTGCGTTTTGGGAATTTGTGGGCTACCAGTTTTCACACGAAACGGAGGCTTTGGAGATGAATGTCGAGATGCTGGCGCGTGCCCAGTTCGCGCTGACGGTGATGTTTCATTATCTGTTTCCGCCGCTGACCATTGGGTTGGGCGGGATTTTGGTCGTGATGGAGGCATTGCATCTGAAGACCCGCGACCCGCAGTATCTGGCGATGGCGAAGTTCTGGACAAAGATTTTCAGCCTCAACTTCGCGCTCGGTGTGGCGTCGGGCATTGTGATGGAGTTCCAGTTCGGCACCAATTGGGCAACGTACTCGCGTTATGTGGGCGATGTGTTCGGCTCGCCGCTGGCGGCGGAGGGGGTGTTTGCGTTCTTTCTGGAATCGAGTTTTCTCGGTCTGCTGGTGTTTGGCTGGGACCGGTTGTCGCCGCGGATGCATTTCCTGGCGACCTGCATGGTGGCGTTGGGCGCCACGTTGTCGGCCGCCTGGATCGTGGTGGCCAATTCCTGGCAACAAACGCCGGCAGGATTTCATATTGTGGGCGAGGGATTGAAGGCGCGGGCGGAGATCACCGATTTCTGGGCAATGGTGTTCAATCCGTCCAGCGTGATCCGACTGACGCACGCGGTGATTGGAGCGTATGTGTTGGCGGCGTTTTTCGTGATGGGCGTGTCGGCCTGGTATCTTTTGCGCGGACGACATCTGGATTTTGCGAAACGCTGTTTCATCATCGCCGCGGTGACGGGCCTGCTCGCGTCGCTGGCCGCCGCAGGATCGGGCGACGCGCACGGGCGTCAGGTGGCACGGACTCAACCGGTGAAACTGGCGGCGATGGAGGCCGTTTTTGAAACCAGAAACGAGCCGACACCGTTGTATCTGTTCGGGATTCCTGACGAGCAGGCCCGCCAGGTGCGGATGGGCGTGGCCATTCCGGCGGGGGTGAGTTTGCTGGTGCATCATGACGGGAAAACGCCGGTGCCGGGGCTGGATCGGGCGCCGCGCTCGGACTGGCCGCCGGTGGCGCTGACTTTTGTGACGTTTCGCCTGATGGTGGGGCTGGGTTTTTTGTTTGTGGCGCTGACGCTGGTGGCGGTGGTGTTGGGGTGGCGCGGGACGTTGTTTGAGAAACGATGGTTGTTGTGGGTGTTTGTGGCGGCGGTGCCGTTGCCGTACGCGGCCAATCAGCTTGGGTGGGTGGCCGCCGAGGTGGGGCGTCAGCCGTGGGTGGTGTACGGCTTGTTGCGGACCAGCGACGCGATTTCGAAGACGGTGGTGGCGAATCAATTGTTGGGGTCCATCGTGATGTTTACCGTGTTGTACGCGCTGTTGTTCGGGCTGTGGTTGTACATTTTACTGGACAAGATTCGACAAGGACCGGAACCGGTGAAGGGAGGTTTGTCATGAACCTGAATGTGCTCTGGTTTTTACTGTTGGGTGTGTTGTTGGCCGGATATGCCATTTTGGACGGGTTCGATCTGGGAGTCGGGATTTTGCATCTGGGCGCGCGCAAGGACGAGGATCGCCGCGTTTTGCTCAATGCCATCGGCCCGGTTTGGGACGGCAACGAGGTGTGGCTGTTGACCTTTGGCGGGGCGTTGTTTGCGGCGTTTCCACATGCGTATGCGACGGTGTTTTCGGGGTTGTACACGGCATTGATGCTGGTGTTGTTGATGCTGATTCTGCGGGCGGTGGCGATTGAGTTTCGCAGCAAACGCGAGTCGCCCCGCTGGCGGAATCTGTGGGACACGGTTTTCTGCGTGGGCAGTCTGCTGGCGAGCTTGTTGTTTGGTGTGGCGGTGGGCAACGCGATGCGCGGGTTCCCGGTTCGGCCCGACATGGAGTTGCAATGGCGGTTGATTCGTCTGTTGCATCCGTACGCGGTGTTGACGGGTTTGTTTACGGTCGCGCTCTTTGCGCTGCATGGCGCGCTGTATCTTGGGATGAAAACCGACGGCAGCCTCCAGCAACAGGTGCGCCGCTGGGCAGGACGCGCCTATCTGGTGTTTCTGGTCCTGTACGGGGCCACAACGGTGTACACGCTGGCGGGTACACGGCTGGCGTTGCGGAATTTTGGCGCGCATCCGTGGCTGTGGGTATTGCCGGTGGTTTGCGTGCTGGCCATTCTCAACATCGGGCGTGCCCTTCGCGCGGGACGTTGGGGGCAAGCGTTTGTCTCCTCCAGTCTTACCCTGCTCGGTTTGGTGGGGCTGCTGGGCGCGGCGCTGTTTCCGGAGTTGGTCCATTCGTCGTTGAACCCCGAATGGAGCCTCACCATCTACAACGCCGCCTCCTCGGCCAGGACGCTGGGGATTATGGCCGTCATTGCCCTGAGCGGGATGCCGTTGGTTTTGATTTATACGTGCGTGATTTACCGGGTGTTCCGTGGTAAAGTCGAAGTGAGCAAGTTCAGCTACTAACAGGAGGCTCGCATGGATATTGTGATTCGCACATCTGGACTGAAGTTGACGAAGGCGGAAGAAGCCTTGATCGAAGAAAAAATCGCTCGAGCCGAGCATTACGGCCCGACGATTTTGCGGGCGCGTGTGTTTGTCCACAAAGACAGCGCCCATGCCTCAAGCCGCCAATACTCCGTCCGCGTGCTCTGCGAAGTGCGCGGCGCGGACATCTCGGCGGAAGAATGCGGCCCCGACGTCGCCAGCGCGCTGGACATCGTGACGGCCAAGATTGAGCGCCGTCTCCGTAAACGCAAGACCGATCGTCTTTCCAAACGCACCCGTTCCAACGGCCGCAATAAAGACTGACCCGACGAGCCACCGGGCTGTAACCTTGCGCGCGCTGGCGGGTCTGAAAGGGAGAAATGAAGTTCGCGCAAACAATCCAATGGTGTTGCCGTGTCTCGATGATGTTGCTGATCGGGGTTGCCGTCGCCGTGCAAGCGGCGGAACCACAACGAACATTGTCCCTGCAAGAAGCCATCCGCCTCGCGCTGGACAAAAGCCCCGATCTCGCCATCGCCGAACAACGCGTCGCCGCCGCCCGCGCCGCATTGCAGCAGGTTGAGGCCGCTTTCTGGCCCCAGGTCCGCCTCAGCGGCGCCTACACTGGCAGTGACAACCCGGTTCAGGCATTCATGATGAACCTCAACCAGCGCGCCTTCAGTCTTGGCGGCGACTTCAATCACCCCGACACCACCGATAATCTCAACGCCAAAATCCTCGCTCAATACCCACTCTACAACGGCGGGCGCGACACCGCCCTGCGCCAGGCCGCCCGCGCCGGCACACAGGCCCAGGAACAATCCCGCCAGGCCGTCCGTAACGACCTCATTTTCGAGGTCACCCGCGCCTTCTACACCATCGGCAAAGCGCGACAATTCCTCCGCACCGCCACCGCCGCCGTTACCAGCATGGAATCCAACCTCACCCTCGCCCGCAACCGCTTCCAACAAGGCAACGCCCTCAAAAGCGACGTGCTCGACGCCGAGGTCCGCCTTGCCGAAGCCAAAGAAAACCTCGTCCGCGCCCACAACGCCCTATCGCTGGCTGAAGTCTATTTCCGCAGCGCCCTCGGCATCGGCCAAAAGGAAAACCTCACCGCCGCCGAGACGGAAACGGCCTCCGCCAAGACCGTCACCCTCGCCTCCGACGAGGCCGCCCTGGACCTTTCCGCCCGACCCGAACTGGCTGCCGCGCAAAAAGCCGTCGAAGCCGCCGAACAACAGGTGCGTGTCGCCCAAAGCGGCTATCGGCCCCGCGCCAATGTCTTTGCCAGCTACGACCTCGACAGCGGCAACGCCACCCGTTACGCCGGCAGTTGGCTGGCGGGCGTCAGCGTCGAACTCAACGTGTTCGACGGATTCCTCACCAAAAACAAGGTCGCCGAAGCCCGCGCCAATCTCACCGCCGCCCGCGAACAATTGCGTAAAGTCCAGCTCGCCCTCGAATTGGAAGCCAAACAGGCCCAACTCAACCTCCGCGAGGCCGAACAACGATTGGAAACCACCGCACAGGCCGTCGCACAGGCTGAGGAAAGCGTCCAACTCACCAAAGAACGTTACGCCGGCGGCCTGGCGCTTCTGACCCAACTGCTCGACGCCGAAACGGCCCTGACCGCCGCCCACCAACGTCGCGCAGCAGCGGAGACCGACGTGTTGATCGCCCGTGCCGCCCTGGAAAAGGCGCTCGGAAAAATCGGGAAGGAATAACCGATGAAACCCATGATGCTCATCACCCTGTTGTTCGCCATCGGCTGCGGCCATCCGCCGTCCAAACCGGCTCCGGAACCGCCGCCAATCAAGGTCCAAACCGTGACACTCGAACCACAAAAAGTGCCGGAAATTTACGAGGTCATCGGCACTGTCCGCGCCAAGGTCAGCGCCACGGTGGCCGCCAAGGTGATGGCCACCATCCTCGCCATCCCCGTCAAACCCGGCGACACGATCAAGGCGGGCGACGTGCTCGCGCAACTCGACGACCGCGAGATGCGGGCCGCGTTTGAGCGGGCACAGGCCGACTACGATCGCTACAAAAAACTCCACGAACAAGGTTCGGCCACCACGGCGGAGTTTCAGGCCGTGGAGGAACGCTTTCGCGTCGCACGCGCGGCGCTGAGTTACGCCACGATCACCGCGCCGTTTGACGGGATTGTGGCTGAGAAGTTCTGCGATGTCGGCGATCTGGCGGTGCCCGGTAAAACGCTGTTTACGGTGGAACAACCGAGCGATTTCCGCCTCGAAGCGCCCGTGCCGGATCGCTTTGTCAACACCGTCAGCGTCGGCACCAAAGTGCATGTCATCGTCGAGGCGGTCGGTGGCGAATGCGATGCGGTTGTAGGCGAGGTGATTCCCGCCAGCGATCCGTCCAGCCGCAGTTTTCTCATCAAGGTGGACCTCCATCGTCGCAAGCCGTTGAAGTCCGGATTGTTTGGGCGCGCCCAGATTGTGGTGGGCGAACGAACCGGTCTGTTTGCGCCAGCCCCGGCGATCCATCAGCGCGGACAACTCACCTTTGTGTACGTCGCCCAGGAGGGCCGCGTTCGGATGCGCCTGGTCAAGACCGGGCGACCGTTTGACGGCAAAGTGGAACTGCTTTCCGGCGTGGCCGCCGGCGAACAACTCATTGTCGGCGCCGAGGGCGACCTCACCGACGGGCAACGGATCCAATGAGCCAGCCACATCACAGTCACCAGTTCGGATTCGCATCGCGGATCGTTCGTTTCTTCATTGACTCGAAACTGACGCCGTTGGTGGTGATCGCCTCGGTTCTGCTGGGCGCGGGGGCGGTCGCGTTGTTGCCGCGGGAGGAGGAACCGCAGATCATTGTGCCGATGATTGACATCTTTGTGCAGGCACCGGGGATGTCGGCCAAAGAGGTTGAGGAACGGGTAACCCGTCCGATGGAGCAACTGCTCTGGGAGATTCCCGGCGTGGAATACATCTATTCCACTTCCAGTCCGGGCATGTCCATGGTTATCGTCCGGTTTCTGGTGGGCGAGAACGAAGAGGCCGCCATTGTCCGGCTCAATCAGAAGATGTACGCCAATCTCGATCGCATCCCGCCCAGCGTTTCCCCGCCGCTGATCAAGCCACGACGTATTGACGATGTGCCGGTGCTGGCGCTGACCTTGTGGAGCCGCCGCTACGACCACTACGATTTGCGGCGGGTGGCTGCCCAGCTCAACGAGGAGATTGCCCAGGTCAAAAACGTCTCCGTCACCACCCTCATCGGCGGTTATCGGCGCCAGGTGCGGGTATCGCTGGACACCGCCCGGTTGGCCGCCTACCACCTTGATCCGCTGCGCGTCACGCAAATGATCCAGGCAGCCAACCAACAGTTGAAATCGGGCAGTTTCTCCGCCGACAACCGCGAAGTGCAGGTGGACACCGGCGGGTTTCTCAAGGATGCCGAGGAGGTCGCCTCCGTGGTGGTCGGCGTGTTCGACGGCCGACCGGTGTATTTGCGCGACGTGGCGCGGGTCAGTGATGGCGCGGAGGAACCCAGCCAGTACGTGTTGTTCGGGCAGCGCGACGGCGAATACCCGGCGGTCACCCTCTCGGTGGCCAAACGCAAGGGCGCCAACGCCATCTGGGTGGTCGAAGACGTGCTCAAAAAGGTGGACTCGCTCAAGGGACGAGTGATCCCCAGCGACGTGGAAATCGCCGTCACCCGCAACTACGGCGAAACCGCGAAGGAAAAATCCAATGAATTGCTCTTTCACATGGCCATCGCGGTGGTCGGCGTCAGCCTCCTGATCGCGCTGGTGCTCGGCTGGCGGGAGGCGGGCGTGGTCGGCGTGGCGATTCCGGTCACGCTGGCGCTGACGCTGGCGACGTTTTACTTTCTCGGATTCACGCTGAACCGGATCACGCTGTTTGCGTTGATCTTTTCCATCGGCATTCTGGTGGACGACCCCATTGTGGATGTCGAAAATATCGTTCGCCATTTTCGATTGCCCGAAAACAAGGGACGCCCGTTGCTGGAAGTCACCGTCGAAGCCGTCAACGAGGTCCGTAGTCCGTTGATTTTGGCAACGCTCACCGTGATCGCGGCCATTCTGCCGATGGGATTCGTCGGCGGTCTGATGGGGCCGTACATGCGCCCCATTCCCATCGGGGCCAGTGCTGCCATGGTGTTTTCCATGGTGGTGGCGTTTGTCGTCACGCCGTGGGCGGCCTACCGGATTTTGAAGGGTGCTGCCCACGACTCGCATCAGCACGGGGAAAAGGAAGACTGGACCACTCGTCTTTACCGGCACATCATGGGGCCGTTGATTCATCATCCGTGGTGGCAGGCGGCGTTTCTGGTCGCGATGGTGGCGTTGCTGCTCGGCGCCATGTCCATGGTTTATTTCAAGCTGGTTCGCGTCAAGATGCTGCCGTTCGACAACAAGAGCGAGTTCGAGGTGGTCATTGACATGGATCAGGGGGCCACGTTGGAACAGACCGCCCGCGTCGCGCAGGAACTGGCAGCGGCGTTACGCCACGAACCGGAAGTGACTCATTACCAGATTTACGTCGGCACCGCCGCGCCATACACATTCAATGGCCTGGTCCGCCATTACTTCCTACGCCAGGGACCGACGGTCGCCGAGATTCAGGTCAATCTCGTCGAAAAAAGCCAACGCAAAGCCCAAAGCCACGACATCGCCAAACGGGTTCGAGCCAAACTGGCGCCAATTGCTGCCCGACATCATGCCCGAATGAAAGTCGTCGAAGTGCCGCCGGGCCCGCCGGTGCTGGAGACACTGGTGGCGGAAATTTACGGTCCGGACCACCAAAAACAGATCGAGGCGGCTCGCCAGGTCCACGCTATTTTCGAGCGAACCGACGGCGTGGTGGACGTGGATTGGTATATGGAAGGCGGCGGGCCGAAATATCTTTTCCAATTTGATCATGAGAAGGCGGCTCTCAGTGGCATCAGCGCGGAACAGGTGGCACAAGCCCTGAAAATCGCGCTCGAAGGCGCCACAGTCGGTCTGCTTCATGTCCCGACGGAAAAGGAAGACGTGACCATTTTGGTGCGACTGCCGGTGGAACAACGTTCCAGTGTCCGCGATCTGCTGACGCTGCGCGTGGCTTCCTCGTCGGGCCGGCTGGTGCCCCTGGGCGAACTCATCAAACCCAAACCGGCCACGGAAGACACCAGTATTTACCACAAAAACCTGCAACGGGTCGTTTACGTGCTGGGCGACATTGCCGGTGCGGAGGAAAGCCCGGCATATGCCATCCTCCAGATGAACGAGCCGATTGAGAAACTTGGCATGGAGATTTACAACATGCGACAGCCGTTCTCGACCGAAAAGCCGGCGATGAAATGGGACGGCGAATGGCACATCACACTCGAAGTGTTTCGCGATCTTGGCGCGGCGTTTGCCGTGGTATTGGTCCTAATCTACGTGCTGGTGGTCGGCTGGTTCCGCAGTTTCAAGACGCCCTTTATCATCATGGCTGCCATCCCGTTCTCGTTGGTCGGCATTTTGCCGGCGCACTGGGCAATGGGCGCGTTTTTCACCGCTACCAGCATGATCGGGTTTATTGCCGGCGCGGGCATTGTGGTCCGCAATTCGATCATCCTCGTGGATTTCATCGAGCTTCGCATGAGTCAGGGAATGCCGCTGGCCGAGGCGGTGGTGGACGCCGGTGCCGTCCGGTTCCGTCCGATGATGCTGACGGCGGCCGCGGTGGTGGTGGGCGCCAGCGTGATCCTGTTCGATCCCATCTTTCAGGGGTTGGCGATTTCGTTGATGGCCGGCGAGATCGCGTCGCTGTTGCTCAGCCGCATGGCGGTTCCCGTCATTTATTACCTGGCGACACGAAAGCGGGTTTAGACTCGGAGAACCGTGTTGGTGGGGCCGTACTGGCTCGGCTCGGTGTTGGGGACGCTGTTGTCCTTGATCCACTGTCCGTCAGCGACGAAATGATATTCATACCGTCCTGGCGGCAGGTTGATGGTGCCCTTCCACAGGCCGGTTCGATCCTTTTTTAGTGGAGTGGAGGCGGGGTTCCAGTGATTAAAGTTGCCGGCAACACCCACCTCTTTCGCGAACGGCATTTGTATGGAAAACTCGACGGCTTTGCTCTCCATAGTGGCCACCTCCATCATGATGAGATCAGGGCGTGGAGGGCGCGCGCATTGTCTGTGGTTTTGAAGACCGCGCAACGGGAATTTCCACCGGCTGTCGTCTCATAGGAATACAGCACGCCAATCCCTTGCTGGCGCAGACGCAGTCCTACCCGCGCCGCACAAGCAGGCAGTGGGTCCGTTTCGATGAGAACAACCTCGTCGGTCTTGTAATGGTAACCGGCGTCGCGCAAGGTGTGTCCTGCTTTGTCAAGGTCATCGGCCACCAGCAGCAATGCGTTCCCGGTTCGGCCGGGGCAAATGTTGTGCGCGATGATGCGAATTCCCCGGGCACCGAGATCACTTAAAATGGACCGGCTGGCTGTATTGTCCACACCCAACTGAACAATCAACTCGGTCTTTTGCGCCGCTTTCCACATCACGCCTCCCTTTCCCACCCCGGCAAGCAACATAACTGTCATTCGTTCGGGACTCAATCGGGCAAATGCTGATTTTTGTGTAGGGAGACTCCCTATCCTCTCAGCCCTGTTGCGGGCTGCTGCGGGCGGTCTTCGCGGATCCAGAGGTAGGCGCGTTGTCGCAATTCTTCGGCGTTGTGGAGACCGAGTTTTTGTTTGATCCGGTGGCAATGGGACTCGACGGTTTTCACACTGAGATTCAACCGTTTGGCAATGGTGCCGCGTCGTTCTCCTTGGCCAAGGAGTTCAAATACCTCAAGCTCGCGATCGCTCAGTCGTTCCATTGGATCGGCGCTACCTGTGATTCGACGTCCCATGCTCCGGCCCAACAGGCGTGCGGAAACAGTATGGCTGAGATAACACTGACCGCCGAGCACCTTGTGGATGGCAGCAAGCAATGTGGGTGGGGATTCGCGTTTCATGACGTAGCCGTTGGCCCCAATTCGCAACACTCGTTCCGCATGAAGATTTTCATCGTACATGGACAACACCAGGATGGGGAGGGTGGAAGACCATTGTCGGATCTCTTTGATGAGTTCCAAACCGCTGCGATCTTCCAGCGCGAGGTCCAAGATTACAATATCCGCCTGGGTTGTTTTGAGGTTGTCAAGCGTCTCGGCCGCCGTGGCAGCTTCTCCGCAGACGACAAGATCAGGTTGCTGATCTATAATTTGTTTTAACCCCTCCCGGACAAATGGGTGATCATCCACAATAAAGACCCTCTTCTTTTTTGCCGGTTTCATTCCGATACGTTTATCATAGCACCTCTGTCAAATGGCGTCCCAACGGCTGGGCAGAGACTGGCCAGAGTGGATAAAACACAACAAGCATTATATGGCATCCCTCTCTTGTTGTGGATTCATGAGATGTCGGTAATTTCCTTACTTTCAATAGGTTAGCTGTAGTCTGTTCCCTCTTTTTTATTGCGCTGGCACCCCCCTTGCTAAGGAGTTTGGCGTGACCCTGAGCTTTTCCATAGTGGATGTAACAGGAACAGGCAAACGGAAGCTTTTCTGTTTGCAGTGCCTATCGCCGTTCTCTAGTATCGGCACGCTACACTGGAGGAACTCATGAAGAAGATTGAGGCGATCATCAAACCGTTCAAGCTCGAAGACGTCAAAGAAGCTCTTTCCGCCGCTGGCGTGGAAGGAATGACTGTTTCCGAGGTGAAAGGGTTTGGCCGCCAAAAGGGCCACACGGAAATCTACCGCGGCAGCGAATACACGGTGGATTTCCTTCCTAAACTCAAGCTGGAGATCGTCCTGCCCGACCATGTCGTGGATGCAGCCATCCAAGCCATCGTCAAGGCGGCAAAGACAGGCAAAATTGGTGACGGAAAAATCTTCGTCGTGCCGGTCGAACAGGCGGTCCGTATCCGCACGGAGGAACGGGGCGAACAGGCCGTCTAGACGATCTCGAAACCCGCCGCACCATCAGGAGACAATATGACACCCAAAGAAGTCCTAGCATTATGCAAGAGCAAGAACCTTCAACTCGTGGACGTCAAGTTTTGCGATTTCCTTGGCACCTGGCAACACTTCTGCCTGCCGGTCGCAGAACTGAATGAAGATGTCTTTGAAGCCGGCATCGGTTTTGACGGGTCCTCCATCCGGGGTTGGAAAGGCATCGAGGCCAGCGACATGATTTTGTTGCTCGACCCCAACACGGCCATTGTGGATCCGTTCCCTCAAACGCCAACACTCAGCCTGGTAGCGGACGCCGTGGACCCCATCACCCGCGAACCGTACAGCCGCGATCCACGCAACGTCGCCAAGAAAGCCGAAACCTACCTCAAAAGCACTGGCATCGCTGATACCGCCTACTTTGGCCCCGAAGCTGAATTCTTCATCTTCGATGACATCCGCTACGGCAGCGATTGCCGCAGCAGTTTCTACTACATTGACTCCAACGAAGGTATCTGGAACAGCGGTCGCGAAGAGTTTCCCAACCTCGGCAACAAAATCCGCCACAAAGAAGGTTACTTCCCCGTACCGCCCGCTGACACGCAGGTGGACATCCGCAATGAGATGATCAACGTAATGCGTGATTGCGGCCTCAAAGTCGAAAAGGAACATCACGAAGTCGCCACCGCCGGGCAAGCCGAAATTGACCTCCGTTTCAACTCGCTCGCGTCCATGGGCGACGACATTATGTTGTTCAAGTACATCGTCAAGAATGTTGCCAAACGACACAACAAAACCGTCACCTTCATGCCCAAACCCCTGTTCGGCGACAACGGCAGTGGCATGCACGTCCACCAATCGCTCTGGAAAAAAGGCAAACCCCTCTTCGCCGGCAACAAATACGGCGGGTTGAGTGAACTGGCGCTGTACTACATCGGCGGCATCCTGAAACACGCCCGTTCCATCGCGGCCATCACCAATCCCACCGTGAACAGCTACAAACGCCTGACCCCCGGCTACGAGGCACCCGTCAACCTCGCCTATTCCAGCCGTAACCGTAGCGCCGCCATTCGTATCCCGACCTACTCGCCCAGCCCCAAGGCCAAACGCCTTGAGTACCGGCCCCCTGATCCGTCCGCCAATATCTACCTTGCCCTGGCCGCCATGCTCATGGCCGGTCTGGACGGCATCCAAAACCGAATCGATCCGGGCGAGCCGCTCGATAAAAACATCTACGAGCTGCCGCCGGAAGAATTGAAGAAAGTTCCCTCGATGCCGGGCAGCCTTGCGGAAGCGTGCGACAACCTGGAGAAGGATCATGAATTCCTCCTCAAGGGCGACGTCTTCACTGAGGACGTCATCAGCCAGTGGATCGAAATGAAGCGCAAAGAACAGGATCAAGTGCGGCTGCGTCCTCATCCGTACGAGTTCCACATGTACTACGACTGCTAACACACACCCACGTTGCTTCTCCCGGTTGGGGCACGTTCCGCGACGTGCCCCAACTTTTTTTGCGCGATTCGCCGCGCCGGTGTGGAAGATTTCGCGGAGCAAAAAAATTTTTCTTGTCGCACTCTTTCTCGCTCGCTATGCTGCGCGCGCCAAAGGCAAAGGCGAGAGCAAAAGAAGGCTGTGAATAAGTTGTGTATAACTTGAGCCTGAATCCGGGTGAAACCGGCGATCCATACGGTGGCTCAAGGTAACGATTTGACAGGAAAAAACAGCCTTTTTGTTCGTTGAACACGCGATGAGGTTTGTGTGGTTGCCAATCCGGTGTAATGACCGGAACAATGCGAGATTTGCGAGGTAATCACCGAAAAAGTATGTGTTGGAAGTTGTGTTGTTTGGCTGCAAAGTTTGTTACACCGCGTGTTGGGCGTCTGTGATTTCGTTTCTGCCTCTGGCCGGGGTGCCAAGGACCCAGTCAGGCTGTTTGTGAACAGCCTGTGAATAACTTGGCAATGGAGGCACAATGCACATACATAACAAACTTTGGAAAGAGGCGTGTGACGAACTGCGGGCCATGTTGAGCACGGAGATGTTCAACCGATGGTTCGCCCCCATCAAACCGCTGGAAGTGCGTGATGGAACCTTGTTCCTGGCGGTTGCTAACGATTTCTCACGCATCTGGTTACAGGATAATTTTCTACCGTTGGTCCGGGAATCTGTTTCCAAGGCGGCCAAGGAACCAATGCAGGTGAAGTTTATTGTGGCATCGGACGCGTTTGGTTCCGCTCCAACCGAATCGGCATCTCCTTCTGAAAAGCGCACACCGATTACCGCCGAGGTTGTTTCGTCAGGATCAAGCGCAGACATGCGGTTGAATCCCCGCTACACCTTTGACTCCTTTGTCGTCGGCCCCAACAACCATCATGCCCATGCTGCGGCCCTCGCCGTCGCGCAGGCGCCAGGCAAAGCGTACAATCCGTTGTTTCTCTACGGAGGAGTCGGCCTCGGAAAAACCCATCTCATGCAGGCCATTGGGCATTATGCCATTAGTCACGGCAAGAATCGCCGGGTATGCTATGTCACCAGCGAGGTGTTCACCAATGATTTCATCCAAGCGGTTCAAAACAGCACCATGACCAAGTTCCGAAAGAAATACCGCCAGATGGATGTGTTGTTGATAGATGACATCCAGTTTCTGGCCGGTAAAGAACGGATGCAGGAGGAGTTTTTTCACACATTCAACTCTCTGTTTGACGCGCACAAACAAATCGTGCTCTCCAGCGATCGTCCGGCGGCTGAAATTGCCAATCTCGAAGCTCGATTAGTTTCCCGTTTTGAGTGGGGCTTGGTTTCTGATTTGCAACCGCCCGCCCTGGAAACCAGGATCGCCATCCTGAGAAAAAAGGCAGCTGCTTTACAGGTGACCCTGCCCGACGCAGTGTTACAATTCCTGGCTGAGCGAATTAAAACCAATATCCGCCGTCTGGAAGGCGCTTTGGTACGGGTGGCTTCCTATGCCTCCTTTACGAGCAAAGAAATTGCTCTCGACTCCGTGGAGTCTCTGTTGCGGGACCTCCTGCACGAGGAGGCCAAACGCACTGTAACAATTGAGGCCATTCAACGGCGTGTGGCAGAGCATTTTGACATTCGTTTGGCCGATATGACCAGCCGGCGGCGGCCTCAAAATGTAGCTTTCCCTCGTCAAGTAGCCATGTTTCTCAGTCGAGATCTCACGGATCGCTCTCTTGTAGATATTGGAGAGTCTTTTGGGGGACGTGATCACGGCACCGTACTACATGCCTGCCGACTTATTAGCGCACGACTGGAAAAAGACCAGCGACTGCGTCAATCAATCTCGTACTTGAAAGAAGCGCTTCTTCGAGAACAACGTGTGTAAATCATGTGAATAACATCCCATGATGTTGAATTTCTCTTTTTCCTCCTTTGTTTCCCATTTTTTGTCCGGGTTCTTCTCCAAGTTTTCTTGTGTCCAAGTCCTTGCTGTTCCCTTGACAACAGAAGTTGTTTCCGATATTCACAGCCGAAAGAAGACGACGGTTCTTTTGGATAATCAACTAATCCTAGGTACATACCCATGGCAATAAAACTGCACATCACAAAAGAGAAAATATTGGAGGGACTCCAACGAGTTCAAAACGTCGTCAGTACCAAGACCACTCTTCCCATTCTCTCGAATGTCTTGGTACAAGCAGATAAAGACTCACTCTCCTTGACCACCACTGATTTGGATGTCGGCGTGCGATGCAAAATTCCCGCCGATATCACGAAGCCTGGTGCCACAACACTTCCAGCGAGAAAGTTGTTTTCCATTCTTCGAGAGGTGGTTGGAACAGACATTGATTTGGACGTGGATGATAAGAACCTGGCCTCTTTGCGATGTGGTTCCTCGTTTTACAAAATGATGGGATTGCCAGAGGAAGAATTTCCACGGTTTCCAAAACCTACAAGTGATCGGGCATTGACCATAGACCAATCGGTTCTCCGAGATGTGCTCAGGAAAACAGCCTATGCGGTTTCTACCGATGAGACCCGGTTTGTCCTCAATGGTGTTTTCATGAGTTTTAAGGGTGAAAAACTCACCGTTGTGGCAACCGACGGTCGCCGATTAGCCTTGGCAGAATCCGATGTGACCATACCCAAAGGTAACGAAACCGAATTTATTCTGCCCACCAAAGCGGTTACCGAACTCCAAAGACTCCTTGGCGAAAAAGGCGAGGCAAAGCTGTCCGTGGGGGAAAACCAAGTCATCATCGAAATGGGGGATACAGTGCTCGTGTCAAAGTTAATCGAAGGCACATACCCCAATTTCCGCCAAGTTATTCCGACGGAAGCAAAGGAACGGGTCACACTCGAAAGAGAAGCTTTCTTGGGAGCACTTCATCGAGCCTCGATCTTTGCGAGCGAGAAAACCCAGTCGGTAAAACTTAACTTCGAAAAAAACACCCTGACCATCACCGCCACCACACCGGAAGTCGGCGAAGCGAAAGAGACACTGGCCATCAATTACAAAGGAAAAGAACTAACCATTGCGTTCAACCCTTTGTACCTCATGGACCCGCTGAGGAATTTGGACGCCGACGAAGTTACTTTGGAGTTGACCGACGAACTAAGCCCTGGGGTCTTGAAAGTCAACGCCCCGTTCCTCTACGTTATTATGCCCATGCGATTGAACTAAAAATCGTGCGAGGCTTGACGGAAGAGAAAAACCAGCCATAAAGTACTTGAGTTCCCACGACTGCCTCGTGGTGTAATGGTAGCACAACTGACTCTGGATCAGTTTGTCTAGGTTCGAGTCCTAGCGAGGCAGCCAAATTCCAAGATTAAGGGAGGACGAAAAGGCTGAAGTGGACCAAAAACAGCGCCACGTGACACTGCGCCAACACCGTACCGCAATGTTTTTGTGATTGCGCTATCAAAGGGGGCATGTGATTCTCCACGTATGTTAGTCTGGACGCTGTTGTGGACGTGCTTATTGGGTTCCGTTGTCATGGCAGAAGACTGGCCACGTTGGCGTGGACCGCGCGACAATGGGACCGCCGCGGCTGGCATCTATCCTTCGGTTTGGACAGCCAACACGAATCTGCTCTGGAAAGTTCCGCTACCGGGCAAGGGGTGTTCAACCCCAATTGTGTGGGCACATCGCATCTACCTGACCGCACCCGTGGAAGGGCAAGACGCTGTGTTGGCATTTGACTGGAATGGGAAACTACTTTGGCAGACCAAACTCGGCCCTGGGCGTCTTGGAAAACACAAGGCCGGTTCAGGTTGCAATCCATCGGTTACCACAGATGGTGACGGGTTATTCGCCTATTTCAAGAGTGGGACGTTGGCCGCGCTTGAAATGGATGGAAAACTTCGTTGGCAAACCAACCTTATCGAGCGATACGGTCCGGACAAATTGTTTTGGGATACGGGTTCTTCGCCTGTATTGACTGCGAAAGATGTTGTGGTGGCCATGATGCGGGCCGGCGATTCATATATTGCGGCTTTTGACAAGCGCACTGGCAATCTCCACTGGAAGGTGTCACGTGATTACGAAGTCGCTTTTGAAGCTGACCACGGTTATACGACGCCGATTGTACTGGATTTTCAAGGGATCGAATCATTGCTGGTTTGGGGGGCGGAGCATCTCACGTTGCATTCGGCTGCCGATGGCAAGCTTTTGTGGTCTTGTGGCGAGTTTAATCCCGAGAAAAAAGCCAACTGGCCGCCGGTGGCCTCTCCTGTGGTTGCCAACGGCATTGTGGTAGTGCCATACGGGCGCGGAATGCGGTGTCATGGAGTCAAGCTTGGCGGCCAACGGCTCTGGTTGCGCGAGGATACCGGCGCCTATTCGCCATCGCCGACCGTGTACAAGGACTGTGTGTGCATTCTTAATGACAAGTCTCGTGTGGACGGGCTTGACATTGTGACTGGCAAAACGCGCTGGAGCGTCTCTCTCCCGAAAGGGCCTGGCATTTTCTACGCTTCGCCCACATTGGCGGATGACAAGCTCTATATTGTTCGCGAGAACGGCAGCGTTTACGTTATTCAGCTTGGCGAGATGCCGTCAGTCATTGCGCAGAATGAGCTTGGTGAACAGGTCAGTGCATCGCCGGTGGCGGTAGAAGGGCGTCTTTTATTTCGTGGGGAGAAACATCTCTTTTGCATTGGGGAACGCTGAGCCATACACGCACGGCAAGACTCATTGCAAAACATACCAGACCGTTGGCTCTGTCAGGGGAATGATGTAGGTGCCGTGTTGTTGTGATAGTGGAGTGGCTTTTTCAGGTTGTGGCTGACCGGTGCCGTCGAGTGGGACCAGCGAGAGATTGCTCGCACGATCTGCGCGCTGCAACGTGACCCGGCCCGTCACTGGTTCGATGAGCAGCGGTGGATTGCCCCAGTGGTTGCCGATGCTGGTGCGGTTGGCGTTCCACTGCATGCCGCTATTGGCGGAACGGGCGACAGCCACGAGCAGTATTTTTTTTGAGTTTGCCAACGGGCGTCCATCCCGCGCGATCAGGCTGACGGCGCAAAACGGCGTGTTGAGGCGAAACTCGACATCGCTTGTGCGCAGGGTTTGGTTTCCGATCCAGCCGAGGGCGGCTTGGGTATGTGAGGTGTTGATGGTGAGGCGTCCCGTGCGCTGACCGGTGGTTTCCCACAACAGTTCGCCGGTATCGCTGGCGATGCGGGTGTTCGGGGCGTTAAAGCCAATTTCTTCAGCGCGTGTGGTACGATCGGCGGTGAAATCTTCGATGCGGACACGATGCACCAGTGGTAACAGTGGTGAAAGCTCGCCCACGGTGAAAAATTGGATGAGGTCCCAACGTTTTTCCTTGAGGCTGTCGTAGAGGCGATGTTCGTCGTAACAGCGTTTCACAAGGCGTCGGGCGGGTTTTACGTCGCCGCGTTGAAACAGCAGTGAAGCGGTGGGCATCTGTGCCAGTTTGCTCGCTTCGTTGCAAATGTCGAAGTAGCCGGTAATGACGTTACCGCTGAGTTCACGCTCGGTCCATTTGTGGCCAAAGGTGTAGCTGTACACGGCATCCCAGTCCTGCAAGCTGGCGTAGGCAGCCAGCAGCAGCGGCATCTCGCAGCCGTAATCATTCGGGAACGGGTGATTGTACTCACTGACGGTCATGGGTTTGCCAAGCACGGCAGAGCGGCTGATGGCGCTGATGGTGCAACGGGCGGGCGTGTCGAGCATGGAAGTGTTTTCGATGTCCCAATCGGTGTTTGACCACGCTTGACGTGGGAACCGCGGGTGTTGCCAATAAGCGTGGCAATCCATCAGGTCCAGCATTGCCTGTGCGCGCAGGCTGGGCAGGCCGTAGTTTTCATTGGTGCCCTCGATGAGCGCACGCGTTTTCAGCTCATCGCGGAGAAACCGTCGCATGGTTTCATAGTATCGTTGTTCCAACTCGAAATAGAACCGGCCCTCATCGCGGAAACGCTCTGCCGTGGCGCTGTCGAATTCCGACGGGTCGAGTCGCCGCACGGTGCCGCGGGCGGGGTCTTCGTCGTCGCGCAGGCCATGGATTGGGGCTTCGTGCAGGTTGACGTTGGCGATCCAGACTGTCCCGGTGGCTTGTCCGAACTGAAAACTGAGTCGCACGTTATCATCGTTATCCGGCGCGGTGAAGGTAAACTGGTAATCCTGCCATTGTTCGCCGAGATCGCAATGGGCGTAGCCATAACCGCGCCATGGGTCGTTGTGGCAGACTTCGGCGCTCACGGTTCGCGTGGCGGAAGCGCGGGCGCGGAACGTGACGCGATATTTCATTCCTTTTTGGAGTTTCAGGTTTCGTTGTGTCAACATCACATGCCACGGTGTACCGTCCACGCCGTGGATGGTGACCTGGGCAGCGTCGCCGGTGATCTCCCAGCGGGCGGGGGATTTTTCAGCAGCCCAGAAATCCCAGTGTTTTGCTCCATCGGTGAACATGCCGTTTTGCAACAGCGGCGCCCCGGCATGGCGCGCGCCCTGTTGCCAGGCGCGGACAAGGTCGGCGCGCGTGGGGTAGCGTTTTGCCAGCCACTCGTTATAGAATCGTGTCAACTCCTCGGCGTAATACGGAGGGATGTCGCACCAATCGGAGGCGGGACGGGTGGTTTGTCGTCCGCGAAGAAAACCGGAGGTCCAAGCCAGGAACAGCGAATCTTCATTGGTTAATTCGATGATTACCACTGCCGGTTCCTCGGCATAAGTGCGGCCGGTATGGGGATTGCGATGGGTTAACAATTGTCGGGCGTACTCCTTTTGCAACTCGATCATTCGCGGGTCAAAGATGACACAGTATTTGCCGTAACCGAGCCACTCGGCTTGTGGAACACCATCGGCGGCGGTGAACTTGCGGCCAACATGAAGATTGAGGTTGATATAGATGCCGCGTTTGATCAGTTCGGCGACGAGACGATCGAATTTCTCAAACCGCTCCGGTTTCAGGTGGAGAGTATCAGGGGCGTTCCAACCGAAAAATGTGTTACCCCACGGCGTATCCAGCCCGTGCATCCGCACGAGATTAAAACCGAATTTTGCCAGCCGGTCGGCAAGACGCGGCGCAACATCCAGCGGCGGGAAATTCGCTTCACCGGAAAGATTGACGCCCCAAAACCGCGCTCGACCGGCCTGTGGAAACCAAAAATGACCGTCACGAACCCGAATAAAACCGTGTTTGCCCGCCGGAGCATCCAACAAGAAACGGGCGTCTCCCACGGCGCCGTCAGGCGCTTCCCACGGCAAATAGAATGGCGCCCAACGTTCTTCGAGTGGTGCGGCGACGGTTGTTGTCCGCCCACAGACCAATGCAACGGCAAGAATAAAAACCCACATGCGTGATGACGAAAAAGCGTGACGCGGTGACATGATGTGGCATTCCTTCGGGTTAGGAGGAGGTTGGCGGCGTGTAGGGACGGCGAACGGCTTCGACGATGAACGCTGTCATGGCGACGATTCTTGCGGAAGCGAAAACGATTGTCAATGGAAGTGTCCCGCTCGCACGCTTGTGAGGATAAAGAAAAAAACGACGCCCCGACCGATTGGCAAATCAGACGAGCAAGAACGTAACCGGTGTCACGAATTAGGGCAGTTTACTCTGGAACGTTGTTTCGTTTCAGCCATCCGTCGGATGGCGTCCATGAGCACACTGATTTGACAGGTTTTGTCAAAAAAAAGACTGGCGCCTGCTTCCTGGCACCGTTTTCGATGTTCCGGGCTACAGTAAGAGGTGAACATGATGACGTTCAATCCCGGTTGGGTTTCCTTAACACGGCGGAGCAGTTCAATGCCGTCGCCGCCGGGCAGGTTGATGTCCAAAATGACCACATCGGGTTGCGCGCGTCGGATCATGGAGTCTGCCGCGGCAGCGTTTCCCGTTTCTCCTGTAATTTCCACGCCCGGGATGATCATCAAAAGCTCACGCAGCATTCGACGGATCAATAAGGAATCATCCACAATCGCCACTTTCATGGTCTGCGCCCTTTTCTTGACGGTCCACAGTCCGCCGCACTGTGAATGGTTTTGTTCCAGCGAAGGGAGTTGCGGAGTTGCCGGATATGGATTGTTTCCTTCGCCAAACATGTCAGGGCCTCCTTCCAAATGAGAGAACTGCGGTGGTTTCACAGGACAAGTTTTCCCTGAGATTCTCAAAACTCGGAATCGTTCCCCCTTTTTTCATGAGATACCCTCGAAGCAGAACCGGTGCATGATCGTTCCCGATTACCCCGTAAAAACCACGGAATTTTTCGTCGGCAAATTCCGACAAACACCACACCAACCCCGCGTGGCGTCAGGTTGTGTCTTTTGACCGCGTTTTGACCGCTTCTTCGATGGCAGTCTGCAATTCCTTCAGCGTAGCCGGCTTGCCGAGTACAACCGTCACGCCCGGCGGTTTCTGGGACTGCGTTTTGATCAAATCACCGAAACCGGTCAGCAACACCACCGGAGTGCCGGGCGCCTGTTGTTGGAGGCGTTCCGCCAGTTGTTGGCCGCCCATGCCTGCCATGGCCATGTCGGTGACCACTACATCAAAGGGTTGCGCGGCGAATGCCGCCAATCCCTCCTGTCCGTTGGTTGCCTCATAAACGGTGTGCCCCTCGTGGCGCAGAAACTCGCTGTAGGCGCGGCTGACCATCGGCTTATCGTCCACCAACAAAATCCGCAGACGGCGCCGCAAGGTTTTGCCCGTAGCATTTCCCTCCGTTATATCGCTGATGTTGGCAACGGGAAACCGGAGGGTGAACGTTGCGCCTTCGCCGGGTTGGCTGACGACGTGGATGGTGCCGCCGTGATTGCGGACGATGGCATCCACCATTGCCAGCCCCAGACCGGTTCCCTTTTCTCCTTTGGTCGTGAAGAATGGGTCGAAACAGTGTTGGCGGACCTCCTCGGACATGCCGATCCCGGTATCGCTCACCTCGACAGTGACAAGCTGATTATCCGCGTAGCAACGGAGCCGGATCGTTCCTCCCTGTGGCATGGCGTCCACGGCGTTGAGGATCAGGTTGGTTAGAATTTCCCGCAAAGCGCTCTCGCTTCCCAGAATGTCCGGCACCGGCTGCAAATCCAAATCGAACCGGATGGTCGCCCCGGCGGCGGCCGCTTCCGCTTTCCAGCGCGGTTCGGTCAGCATCACCGCCTGTTGTGCCAGCTTGGTGAGATTGACGGCGCCGAACTGTGTGTAGTCCTCCCGTTTCCGGTACAATTCGCGCAGTCGTCGGACCACTTCCGCGGCGTCTTTGGCGGCGGCGCGCATCAGGCCAAGAAACTCCCGCAGTTTCTCGTCATTCTTTCGCAGGTTGGTATTTTCGCAGAGCAGTTCGCAGAAACCGAGAATGGGCGCGAGCGCGTTGTTGAAGTCGTGAGCGATGCCACTGGCCATCTGACCCACGATTCGGAGCCGTTCCTGTTCCAGTACCTTCGCCTGCGCCTGTTTCAGTTCATTGAGCGCCCGGTCCAAGCGCTCATTGGTTTCGCGCAACGATTTCATGGCAGCCTTTTCCGCCGAGATGTCGCGCAGAGTGGCCTGAAGCATGGTCACCCCGTTCAGCTCGAACCGGGTCAACAGAATCGTCGCCGGAAACTCATCCCCGTCGAACCGTTTGTGTTGCCACTCGAAGAAATGGAAGCCCTTCTTCAGAGCTGTCTCGATGATTTCCCTGGCCTTTTCCTCGGAACGACGGCCATCCGGTTGAAATTCCGGCGACAACTGCCACGGTGTTGCCGCCAGTAAAGCCGTTTTATCGCCGGCGCGAAACATTTCCACGGTGGCCGCATTGACATCGGTAAACTGCCAGCTCGGCGTTGCCAGGATCATGAAAGCGTCGCGGGAGTTTTCAAACAGGATGCGATATTTTTCCTCGCTTTCCCGCATCGCTCTGGCGGCCTGTTCACGCTCGGTTACGTCGTGTTTCACCGCAACGAAATTCGTGATCCGGCCTGCGGTATCGCGCACCGGCGAGATGACGGCTTCTTCCACGTAGAGGCTGCCGTCTTTGCGGCGGTTGACGAATCGTCCTCGCCAGGTGTTTCCGCTCAGGATGGTCTGCCAGAGGTCGCGGTAGAAACGCTCGTCCTGCTGGCCGCTCTTGAGAATGCGCGGGTTCTGGCCGATGACTTCCGCGGACGAATAGCCGGTCACGCGTTCAAAGGTTGGATTGACATATTGGATGGCGCCGTTGACATCGGTGACGACAATGGTCTCTGCCGCCTGTCCCACGGCGGTCGCCAACAAGAGTCGGCCCTCCTCTGCTTGGCGGCGTTTCGCCTCTTTGTCCAGGTTGTCGAGCGCGTAAGAAATGTCCAGCGCCGCCTCTTCCAGAAGAGCGATTTCCTTGTCTTGGAAGACGCCCGCTTCCGTATCGTACACCGTGAGCGCTCCCCAAACGACACCCTGAAAACGGATCGGAAAAGCGGCGGCCGCTCGCAATTCAAATGCTTGCGCCGCCTCGCGCCATGCCAGGCTTTGCGGAGCATTCAGGAAATCATTGAAGATGGCGGGCTTACCTTCCCGGAGGCAGATACCAACAGGGCCGCGTCCTTCCGGACGGTCATCCGCATAAAAGACAACATGTTCGAGATACGTTTTTGCGCCGGCGCTGGCCACGGGCCTCACCTGATGGGTCTGGGAATCGTGACGGCCAATCCAGACCACCTTGAACCGGGCACCCGTGGCCATGGTTTCGCACACCTGTTGGAGCAATTCCTCCTGTGAGACGGCCCGTACAATGCTCTGATTGACCTGGCTCAGCGTGGCATACAGCCGGTTTAGACGCTCGATTTCTCGCTCGTGCGCCTTGCGCTCGGTGATGTCGCGGATGACAAAGAAGTGATAACGAGCCTCGGCAATCCGGGTGGCGCGAACGCTCATCTCCGCAGGGAAACTGCTTCCATCCTTGCGTTGGTGGACCGTCTCCAACACCGCCTTTTCATTCTCGCCAAGCGCTCCCAAACGCTCGTTGACGCGAGCGCGTTCTGTCGGGATACAGAGATCGGTAATGGTTTTCCGTCGCAACTCTTCTTGGGGCCACCCGTAACCTTCCCCCGCGCGTGGGTTGGCCTCCACAATCTGCCCCTCGGCGGTGGTCATCAACATCATGTCGTTGGTGTGTTCGGTGACCAATGCCAAACGCGTGGTTAACTGTTCCTGCTGCCGTTTCAGCTTCAGTGCTCGTCGCAAAAGTGTCGCGTCGCGTTGCCGCCACAGGAAACCCACTCCAAATGCCGCCGCCATCAATAATGCGCCAACCGTGCTGGCCACCAACAACGCCTGACGCCGCAACGGGACATCAATCTCCGCCCGATCCACTTTGGCCACCATGAACCAGGCGGTTTCAGGCACCGACCGCAAGACGGCCACCACCGGCACGCCGCGGTAGTCAACGCCTTCGACAATGCCTGTGCGCCCGGTAACGGCCATGGCTGCCGGCAACTCTTTTTGGGTGAGAGGAAATCGGAGACGCAGAGCCGTGTTCGTGCGGTGGCGCAGCTCGTTGAGAAACAACACTTCCTCGCCCTCGCGTCGCGCCAGCAATGTTTCTGCCGAACGACTGGCGGTGGGCCAGGATTGGATGAGCGGATAGAGGAACTTGCGCGGATCAATTTGCAGCAGAATGACGCCAATCGGGCGCGGCGTCGACTCGGCGCCAGGAGCGAGCACTGGTATCAAGATGTCAATGTGGATGTCATCGGCTATTTTGCCCCGGTGAAGGTCTGTCAGGATGATCTCGGAAGAACGCAAGCAAGACTGCAAATAGTTCTTCAGTATCATCTCATCCGGAGGATGTGACCATGGTACGAGGGCCAACCGCTCGTTGCCGTCGGCATCAAACAGCGCCACCTGCTCATAACGGTCGCCTCCCTTCAACAGATGCAGCCAATTGACCAGATTGTCCCGTGTGATCTCCGAGGAAGGGTTTGCCAGGAAAGCCGCCACGTCCTGTCGAACAAAAGCGGCATTTGAAAAGAAGCGGGCATCCTGAAGGCGTTCTTTTCGCCAGTGGATGATTTGTTGGGCTTTGAGGGTGGCAATGGTGTCCAAGTCTTGCAGGATTTTTGTCCGAAGCGTCCTCTGTTGATGCTTCAGATATACCCACCCGACTGTCAGGATAAGGCCCGTCAACAGCAAAAACAGCAGCACCAACGCGATTTCGTTTCGACGAGAAACGCCGTCGCGTCGGCTGTCCGGGGAAGCGGTGTCCGTCGGAATCGGTTGTGGGCGAGGCTGGGTCATGGTGCCCGCCTAGGTGATGAGTCGGTGTTGGATGGCGTAGCGGACGAGATCGGCGTTGGTGTTGAATCCGAGTTTTTTCATCAGCCGCATCCGGTAGGTGCTGATGGTTTTGATGCTCACGCCCAGGGCATCGGCAATTTCCTGAAGATGTTTGCCGGCAGCCAGTTGGCGCAGTACCTCAAACTCGCGATTGGACAGCTCCAGATGCGGCGGCGCATTGTAGTAACGCCCCAAACCGCGAGCGAGTTGTTCGGCAATCCGCGGGCTGATGTAATTGCCGCCGTCGAGTAACTTATGCACCGCGGCCAGGGTTTCCGACATCGGCCCGTCCTTGCAGAGGTACCCGTCGGCACCACTACGGAGGGCGCGCACGGCGAATTCCTCCTCATCATGCATGCTCAGCAGCAACACGGGCAGCTTGGGCGACATTGCCTTCAAGTCCGTCAACAATTCTAAGCCGCTGCGTCCCGGCATGTCAATGTCGAGGATGACCAGGTCCCAACACTGTGTGGATGCCAGGGCAACGGCTTCCTTGGCATTGCCGGCTTCGCCGAATTCCGCCTCCTTCAACTCCGCTGCGAGCAGATGCCGCAGCCCGGCGCGGAAAATCGCGTGATCATCCACCAGCAGAATACGTCGTGTCATTTTTTCCCTTCCGCTGCCTTTGCAAGCGCTTCTCGCACGGCGGCGCGCAGGCTGTGCCAGGTGGCCGGCTTGTTGACAACGGCGGCGACTCCATCCGGTTTTTGCCTGCGCTCTTTGATGAGGTCGCCAAATCCCGTCAACAAGATCACTGGTGTGCCCGGCGCAATTTCTTGAAGACGAGCGGCAAACTGTTCACCGCTCATTTCTATCATGGCCATGTCCGAAATGACCAGATCAAACGCTTGGCGGGCTGCCGCCGCCAGTCCTTCCGGGCCGTTTTTCGCGGTGACAACCTCGTGGCCGTCCTGTTGGAGAAACTCCGTGTACACCCGACGGGCTGGCGCCTCGTCATCCACCAGTAACACGCGTAAGCCGCGTGGAAACATTGCGGCGGCGCGTCGGTCGCGGTCGTGCGCGCGGTGGGTGGGGAGTGGGAATCGAAGGGTAAATGTGGCGCCTTTCGATGGTTGGCTGGCGACGGTGATCTCGCCGCCGTGGCTCTGGACAATGGCTTTGGCAGTGGCCAACCCCAAACCGGTTCCCGTTTCTCCTTTGGTGGTGAAAAACGGCTCGAAACAACGGCGAACAGTTTCTTCGGACATCCCGACGCCGGTATCGGTGACTTCGAGAACAACGGAGCGATTGTCGGCGCGGGTTTTCAACCGGATCGTTCCGCCCTGCGGCATGGCGTCCACGGCGTTGAGGATCAGGTTGGTCAGCGTTTCTCGCAGGGCGCTTTCGTTGCCCAGGATGTCCGGCACGGGTTGCAAATCCAGATCGCACTCAATGGTGATGCCGCTGGCGGCGGCTTCCTGTTTCCATCGCGGCTCGGTTAGTGTCACCGCTTGTTGCACCAGTCGGTTGAGATTCACAAGGGTCCGTTCGGCGGGGTCATGGTGGCGGTATAGCTCCCGCAATCGCCGGACCGTTTCGGCGGCATCTTTGGCGGCGGCAAACATCAGGTCGAGAAACTCACACAGTTTCGCGTCGTTTCGTCGGAGATCGGCGTGGTTGCGGAGTAATTCACAAAAACCGAGGATTGGAGCCAGCGCGTTATTGAAGTCGTGGGCGATGCCGCTGGCCATCTGGCCGACGATGCGGAGCCGTTCCTGTTCGAGCATCTTTGCCTGTGCTTGTTTCAGGTCTTGCAACGCCTTTTGCAGTTGTTCATTGGTTTCCCGCAATGATTCCAGCGTTTTTTTGCGGTCGGTAATGTCCTCGACGATGCCGACGTATTCGCGGTTTGTGGTGTCTTCCGAATGGCGGGGTAACGCGCGCGCATGGATCCAACGGATGACACCATCGGGATGTTGGAGGCGGTACTCCATGTCATGCACACGTCCCGCCGTCAGATCGTTTTTCCATGAGGAAAGAACTTTCTGGCGGTCGGCCGGGTGCACGGCCTTCAGCCATCCATCGCCGACGGCCTGCATGAAGCTCAGTTTGAAAATTTCGCGCCAGCGAGGGTTCACGTACACAAGGCAACCCTCTGCGTCCGCCACGAAAACACCCACCGGCGAACAGGCGTTCAGGGCGCGAAACATCTCCTCGCTCTGGCGCAGCGCCTGTTCCGTTTGACGGTGTTTCAGGTGTTCTTGTGCCTCTCTGAACTCCTGTTCGGTGGTGGTCAAACAGGTCGGACCCTCTTTTGAGAGGGTATTGTGTGTCTGTGGAGCGGCTTTCTCACATTTGCGAGCCGATTCACGCCATGCAGTCTGATGAGCCACATTTTCCCCATCGCGTTCGTGTTTCATGAGCTTCGTGTTGGAGACGATTTCGTCGTTTTGTCCTCTTATGACCAGCTCACACCACATAACTGGTCGGGCAAGACGTGGTTTTGGATAGAAAGAAGCAATCTTTGGGCCGTCCATTTTTTCGGCGGCTGGGTGCACTGAGAATGTGGTTTATGCGTTCGTTGTTTGGGGAATTGCTTCGGTAATGGCGTCGTGCAAGGTTGTTGCAACGGAGAGAAATTACCGTGGTGGGTAGCGCCCAACATCTAGGACATGTTTCCAGTTTGTTCACCAACGGAAGCGCCTGCGCTCACCCACCTACACCGTAAAAATTTACCCTACCTTGATCATCGTTACTAATCGTGCCTTGATGAAACTTTGGACTTTCTGGCGGGCACTGTTCGCTCTTTGTTGTGAGCCATCATAGCCCGTGCATGGATATTGGAATTGGCAGACACTTATGTTTGAGAGGCGTATGGCGAAAGCCGTATAGGTCCAAGCCCTGTTCCAGGCTCCACTTTTTTGCCAAAGTTGCGCTCTCAGGGGGCTTATAATGTTTTTTCTACGACGGGCGACTCCATCTTCCTTTGGAGGTGGGAAGAGAGGATCAGACCTTGTAGTATTGTTCCCAGTCTTTTCGAGGTGGGGGACCGACAAGCAGATCGTTGGCAAGTTTGTTGTTGGTGATCTTCTGAGCGGCGCGGTCGAAGAGTAGTTTGGTGTTGAGTCGTTGCGCGATGACGCCCAGCATTAAAACCTGACACAATGGCCCGGCCACAGCGAAGTTTGAGCGACATTTTTCAACGCCTTTGCAGGCCAGCAGGAAATTTTTGAAATGGTCGGATTGGCCGCCCGGTATGGAGGGCAGTTTGCCGGCCATTGCGTCGGCTTTTTCTTTCGGAATGATTTGCAGGGCGGAACCGTGTGAGCCACCCTTGAATACCAGTTCTTTGCTGTAAATCACCTTGCCAGGCGGCATTTTGGCATCCAACGTACCGCTCGAGGGTGGAGGCACGTCGTCGCCACCGATGGCTTCGCCAAAGTCCGCGGGCAGTTGCGGCACATTGTTGACGCCGTCGTACCAAAGGATTTCCACGGGAGGCATCGCGCCGCGCGCCGGGAATTTGAACGACAGCGTAGAAGCTTGCGGGAAGATGAAGGGATTGGGGCCGTCCATATAGACGGCGTTGATTTCGCTGGGCAGTCCCAAATCCAGAAACTCGTGCGCGGTGTCGAGGATGTGCGCGCCCCAGTCGCCCAGCGCGCCGTTGCCGAAAGCGTACCAGCAGCGCCACTGGCCGTTGACGAAGTCTTTGTTGTAATCCACGAACGGTCGGGCGGCCAGCCACGTATCCCAGTCAAGCGTGTTCGGGATGGGTTGGGCGGGCGGATAGCCGGTAATCTTCCATCCGTGCCAGCGGCGCGGGCTGTTCATGTACGCGACGATTTTGTAAACGTCTCGAATGATACCGGCCTCGGTCCATGCTTTGAACTGGAAGTAATTCTTGCCGGAGTGCCCTTGGTTGCCCATCTGCGTGGCGACATTGTATTTTTTCTCTGCCTGCATCAGCAACGCCGTTTCTTGAAACGACTGCGCCATTGGTTTCTCGACATACACGTGTTTGCCGAGCGCCATCGCCATCATACAAACGGGAAAATGGCTGTGGTCGGGCGTGGCGACGCTGACGGCGTCAATTTCCCGGCCCATCTTGTCAAGCATACGGCGAAAGTCTTGAAACCGGGGCACATCCGGGTACTTCTTGAGAATCTTCTGTGTCTGCGAAGCGCCCATGTCCACGTCGCACAAGGCAACGAGATTGGCGTGGCCGGTTTTCATCAGGCCTTCCACCACAGCCGCGCCTCGGTTGCCGATGCCAACGCAGGCGAGATTGACTTTGGAATTGGCGGACACTTTGCTGACGGCGGCTTTGGCGAACGACGACATGGCTGACAATGCCGTGGCCGCGAATACTCCTTTCAAGAACGTGCGTCGAGGAATAAATGCTTTCATGGCTAAAACCACTAATGCGACGAACGGGGACAAAAGAAAATTCTGTTTTTTTATGCAGACCGGTAACGGTTCTCAGAACGATGATCGTTACGACAATCATCGCTACGACCAACACCGTCACCCATGCCCACAGCATCTTCACCGAAATTATCGTGCGGACGATTTAACAATGCTCTTGCCCTGACGCTTTTTCCGCATCATACGACTTTGACCACAAACGCATCTACGCGAAACCGAACACGCGATTACGTGGAATCGAGTAGCCCCCAATACCTGACTTATGGTGGTTCGGTTTGTACACTACGCTACTCAGCCAGAAATAGTTGGAAACGGGACACTGAAGTTCAAGATGTGAACGGCTGACACAACACGTAAACAGTGTCTCGCATACCAAAGGTCAAACTGGCACACCGCCGTCAATGCTTAATTGTGATCGCGTTGTTGCATCTACTTTATAGCCAAGTAATAACAAAAACCATCGGATGCGCTGGCATCGGCGGTGCTAAGCGAGGTTTTCGGAAACAAACAAGCAATCGAAAGGAGGAGATGATCTATGGCATTGGTACGTTGGAGTCCGAGAACCGATCTGTGGGATCCGTTCGGCACCCTGGCCGAGATCCAGGAGGAAATGAACCGGCTGTTCGACACCTCATTGCGTCGCAGCCGTCGGGCGTTTGAATCCGAATTCCTCGCCCCGTGCGACCTCTACGAGGAAAAGGACAAACTGGTCGTTCAACTTGATCTCCCAGGGTTGCGGAAGGAAGACGTGAGTGTGACCCTCCAGGAAGGCGTCCTCACGGTCAAAGGCGAGCGCAAGCTCTCCGCGCCCAAGGATGCCACCTATTACGCCCAGGAACGCGTCTCCGGCACTTTCACCCGTACCATCCAACTGCCCGTGGCAGTGGATGCCGGCAAGATTGACGCGCATTTCCGCGACGGCGTGCTGGAGATCACACTACCCAAGGCCGAAGAAGCCAAACCCAAACAGATCGAAGTCAAAGTGGGCTGAGTCCTGTGCCCACTTTTCTGTGCCGCCGGTTTCCTTCGGCGCGAAGGAACCGGCGGCAAGAGGTAATTTTCCGCGCGTTTTCGACTGGAGGTGAAATCGTGATGGAATGGATTGCTTTGCTGATTTCCCTGATCAGCCTCGCCGTGGCCGCACTCGCCTGGTGGCGCGCCGGCGGCCAACGCGACCTCGATCAAGTGCGCGCCAAACAAAAAGAACTCACTGATACCTTACTTTTTCTATTGGAGGACGCCTACGAGCAAAGCCGCCTGAGCTTGCGGCAAACCGCCGAGGGCTTGCAGCAGCTCAAGAGCGAGGCCATTGACGAAGTGGCGCAACAACTCCACCGCGCCACCCAACAACTCGCCGCCCTCGAACAACACCTGGAGGAAGGACTGAAAACCGCCCGCACCTCCGCCCTCGCCACGGCTCACCGCGTCGAGGTCGAATTGCGTCGCCGCGTTCGCCGTATCGAGGCCCGCGGCTCGCTGTTGTTTGCCAAGGCGGCTGCCGTCCTGGCCATTCGACACGCCAAGGCCGGCGAATTGCCGCGCGCCGAAAAACGGCTCGACGAAGCCACCGCGCTCCTGGCTCTGGCCCGCGAAACCATGCGTGCCGACCACGCCTACGATGAGCAATTCGATCTGCTGAAACGCACCCTCGCCGAGGCCATCAACGCCGTCCGCGCCCAGGCCCAGGACATTCGTCAACATATCGAACGGGTCCTCGCCGAGACCGACAAACTCGTCGGCGCCCTCGAATCCGATGAACACGCCGCTGCCAACAACCAACCCTCAACCCATACCACGGGAGAAAGGAAGGCATCATGAAAACCACCAACGCCATGTTGCCAGAGTTAAAGTGGGACAAGTTTCCAACTTGCCCGTCGCCCGAACGGACAACCAAAATGGATGTTCCACTCTGCAGAACGACTGACCGAATTCACGGTTTTCTGTCGCATCCCACGCTCAAAACGTCCGCCATCCGCGTCCTGATCCTGATCGGCCTGCTCGTCGCGCCCGCGCAAGCCGCGCTCGACGAATCGGTTACCGCGCCGGCCCGCGACCTGAGCAAAGCCTTCGAAGCCGTTGCTGCCCACGTCAAACCAGCCGTGGTCAGCGTGTACTCGGAGAAAACCGTCCGTTTCCGCAGTTGGGACTGGGAATTTCCTTTTGGCGAGGACTTCTTTGAGCGGTTTTTTGGCCGGGAACTCCCTCGCCGTCGCTCGCAGCCTGCACCCCGCGAGTACCGCATCCCGCAACGCGGTCAAGGCTCCGGCATTATTGTGGACAAAGACGGCCACATCCTTACCAACAACCACGTTGTCCGCGACGTGGACAAAATCAAGGTCCAACTTGCCGACAAACGGACCTTTGACGCCGAAATCGTTGGCCGCGACGAGAAAACCGATGTCGCCATCATCAAAATCAAAGGCCGCGTCCCGCGCGATCTGCCGGTGGCCTCGCTCGGCGACAGCGACACGCTGAAAGTCGGCGATTGGGTCCTGGCCATCGGTGCGCCGTTCGGCCTCGCCCAAACCGTCACCGCCGGCATCATCAGCGCCGTCGGCCGCGCCGATGTCGGTATTGCCGATTACGAGGACTTCATTCAAACCGACGCCGCCATCAACCCCGGCAACTCCGGCGGCCCGCTCGTGAACATGCGCGGCGAAGTCATCGGCATCAATACCGCCATCGCCACGCCCATCGGCCAATTCGCCGGCGTCGGGTTCGCCATCCCCATCAACATGGCCAAACACATGATGCCCACCCTGCTCAAAGGCCAAACCGTCACACGCGGTTTCCTCGGCGTGATCATCCAGGACATCACCGAGGAACTCGCCGACCAATTCAAACTCGCCGACACCAAGGGCGCCCTTGTCTCCCAGGTCAACAAAGATTCTCCCGCCGACAAGGCCGGCATCAAACCCGGCGACGTCATCATCAAATACCAGGACAAACCCGTGGCCGACACCCGCGAGTTGCGCAACGCCGTCGCCGCCACCGCCCCCGGCGCCAAAGCCGAACTGACCATCCGCCGCGACGGCAGGGAAAAAACGCTCACCGTCACCATCGGCGAACTGACTCCCGAAAAAATGGCCGCCGCCGACACCGGCAAGGGCGGCACCCTCGACCGATTCGGCCTGACGGTCCAACCTGTGACGCCCGCTCTCGCCGAGGAGTTCGGTTACGACAAAAACGCCAGGGGACTGCTCATCACCGACGTTGCCGAGGACAGTCCCGCCGAGGCGGCGCAATTGCGGCGCGGTGATCTCATCGTCGAGGCCAACCGCCAGCCGGTCGCCACGATCGGCGAGTTGCGTGAGGCGCTGGCCCATTCCAGGGACACCGCGTTGTTGCTCGTCAAACGCAAGGACGCCAGCCTCTACGTCGTGCTGCGCGTGAAATAACGAAACGAGGAAATCGAATCAGCGCCCATCGCGTCCCGACGGAGAAAAAGGAGGGGATCGCATGAACAACAAACTGATAATCGTCACCGACCTCGGCCTGTTGAAAGCCTATCGGCTGGAAACCACGCCACGCGGCACGCCGCGGTTGGGGCCGATCGAGCAGGTGCGCCTGGAAGAAGCCCATCGCCGGTTGCTGGATGAAGTGGCCGATCTCGCCGGCCGCCACGTCTCGCCCACCCAACACAAATGGGGCGCCCCGATGGCCGACGACCATAATCTGCGATTGGAACTCCGACGCCGCCTCATCAAACAAATCGCCCGCCACACGACCCGGCTGGCGCGGGAGAGCGGTTGCGACGGCGTGTGGCTGGTGGCGCACAAGGAAATCGGCCGCCCGATCTTCGACGAGCTGCCGGCCCCGGTCCGACGCCGGGTGGAGAAAACCATTCCGCGCGATCTGGTCAAGGCCGGCCAACGGGAATTGCTCCAGGCGCTCAAACCTCACGTGTCACGGGGTCAACCCGCCAACAGGGAGGAATCGGTATGATCCGTTGGAACATCGTAACCGAAAACGTCAGCGAGGACGATTTTCTGCGGAAAAAACTCCGCCAGAAAATCGGCAAACTGGAACGGCACCTGAAACATTTCCCGCCCGACACGGTCCACTTGCACATCGCGCTGAAACGGTCGCCCAGGAAACCGTTGTTCACCGCCACGCTGACCCTGCGCATCCCCAGCAACATCCTGCGCAGTGAAAAGACCTCCAACGACCTTATCGAGGCGTTCGGTGAAGCGGTGAAAACGCTGCTGCGCGAGTTGGAGAGGCTCAAGGAAAAACTCCGCGGCGCGTCGCAGTGGAAACGCAGGGAACGCCGTCCATCGCTCAGCGCCGGGTTTGCGCCCGAACCGATGGCGCCGGGCAGCGGCCCGCAAACCGCGCGCGACGTGGTGGCACAATGGCTGGAACGCGAACAGGCTGCGTTGTTGCGGCATGTTCGGCGTCTGTTGCGGCAACACGAACTGACCGGCGAACTGCCGCCGGGCGCGCTGGACGCCCGCGCCGTTGTGGATGAAACGGCCCGGCAGGCCCTGGCCGCGCCGTGGGAGAAACCGGACGACCGCACTTACCGGGTATGGCTGTACGAGCTGGCCCGACGCGAGTTGCAGCGCCGTCTCCGCGCCTGGCGCGAGGACGCCCGCGAGACGGCGCCGGTGGAACCGACGATCGAAACGGCGCCCGATGCCGCAGCGGCGCGCAAAGACTGGCTGGAACACCTCCAACACGCCGCCCAAAACTGGCCGGCAGAGGAACGGGCGGTGTTTGAGTTGTATTTTGTCGAAGGTTTCGAGCCGGACGAGGTGGCGATGTTGCTGAAACGCTCTCGCAAGGAGGTGGAAATGTTGATCGGCGCCGTGCAAACGCGGTTGCGCTGGGAAATGACGCATGAAACGGCATGAAGATGGGAACAAAAAGAGCGGAGCGCACCGGCTGCTTGTTCGCCGTGGTCATGAACGGACGACGAGAGTGGTCGTCCCGCGCCGGTCAAAACCGTTGGTGATCGCGGCGTTTTTTTGGTAATCATGGGAGGGAAGAAACGAGCCGCGCGGCAGAGCGGTAGAGCGGCGAAAAGGAATTCGGATGACACTGGTCGAGTACAGTCTGCTGGCCGTCAGTTCGCTGTTCGTGATTGTGGACCCGATCGCGGCCGTGCCGGCTTTTCTGGCCATGACGCCGACCGATTCCACCGCCGACCGGCTGCGGATGGCGCGGCTGGCTGCCGTCGTGTCGGCGGGCGTGCTGGCGGTGTTCGCGCTGGCCGGGCCGTGGATTTTCCGGTTTCTGGGCATCACGTTGCCCGCTTTCCAGATTGCCGGCAGCCTGTTGTTGCTGCGGATCGCGTTGGACATGTTGTACGCTCGCCGTTCCGCCGCGCGGGAAACCGACGAGGAACGCGACGCCGGCGCGGCCAAGGACGACATCGCGATCACGCCGCTGGCCGTGCCGATGCTGGCCGGACCGGGCGCGATTTCGACCGCGTTGATTCTCATGCACCAGGCCCAAACCATGGCCCAACGCGCGGCGTTGTTTGTCAGTATCGGGTTGGTGGCCGCCGCCAGTTATGTCATATTGGCGGTGGCCGCCCGCGGCGCGCGTCAGCTCAGCCCGCTGGCAATGCGGCTGGTCACGCGCCTGATGGGACTGCTGTTGGCGGCAGTGGCGGTACAGTTTGCCATCAATGCCCTGCAATCGCTCGGCCTGATCGCCGGAGGAGGTGCGTCATGAATGAATTTGAACGGCTCCACGCGGAAATGAACCGCCTGGCCGCGGAACTACGCCGCGGCGCGCTCGGCGCGTTCAGCGCCACCGCCCAGTGGCGGCCCGCCGTCAATGCCTACCGGCTCCACGACCGATTTGTCATCTGTTTCGATCTGGCCGGCATGGATCGCAAAGACATTTCCGTGCGCGTCGAGGCGCGGCGCCTGATCGTTTCGGGCACACGCCCCGCGCCCGAACCGCCGCCCCAGGAAGGACGCGCGGCCCGGTTGCTGATGATGGAGATTGATTACGGCCCGTTTGAACGGGCGCTGGAACTGCCGCATTCGGTGGACGCCGAGCGGGTGACGGCGGTATATCGTGACGGGCTGTTGTGGATCACGCTGCCGTTGGCCCGGCCCGCCCAAACCATTCATCCCGCCCAGGAGCATGCCACGTGAGCCTCTCCCCGTATTTCACCTTCCCGGTCGCCTCCGACACGCCGCCGCCCGGCGCGACGAACGATAACGCCGCGCCGTCGTCGCCCGAAACCGAACCGTCCAGCGGGTTGCCGCGCGCGTTGCCGATCCTGCCCATCCGCAACACCGTCCTGTTCCCCGGCATGGTTACCCCGCTGACCATCGGCCGGCCCGGCTCGCGCCAGTTGATCGAGGACACCCTCCCACAAAACAAAATCATCGGCGTCTTCGCCCAGAAAGACCCCAAAACCGACGACCCAACACCCGAAGAAATCTATCCCGTCGGCGTGGCCGCCACGGTGTTGAAACTGTTGCGGCCATCCCCCGACCAACTCGTCGTGGTTGTGCAAGCCATCCAACGGGTCGCCCTGCGCCGCGTGCTGGCCACCCAACCCTATTTGCGCGCCGAAGTTCAGCCCTTGGAATCCAAACCCGCCCCCACCGGCGACAAGGAATTTGAAGCCGCCGTCCAGGGCCTGCGCGACTCCGCGCTGAAACTCGTCGAACTGACCCTCGAAGAATCCGAGCCGGTCAAAATGGTCATCCTCAACATCGAAGACCCCGGCGCGCTGTCCGATTTCCTCGCCGGCAGCATCAACCTCGATGTGCCCCAAAAACAAGCGTTGCTGGAAGAACTCGACATCCCCAAACGCGTCCGCGGCGTGCTCCGCGCCGTCACCGGCCAGCTCGAAATCGCACGCCTCCAGCAGAAAATCCAAAAAGATGTCTCCTCCTCACTCGGCGACCAACAACGCAAAGTCGTCCTGCGCGAACAACTCCGCGCCATCCAAAAAGAACTCGGCGAAGCCGAAGGCGGCGTCGAAGAACAAATCGCCAATCTTCGCAAAAAACTCGAAGAAGCCGCCCCGCCCGCCGCCGTCATGGAACAGGCCGAACGCGAATTGCGCCGGCTCGGTCACCTCCATCCGGCCAGCCCCGAATACGCCGTCATCGTCAGCTACGTCGAAACCATCGCCGAACTGCCCTGGAACAAACTCACCACCGACAACCTCGACCTCGACCGCGCCCAGAAAATCCTCGACCGCGACCATTACGACCTCGAAAAAGTCAAACGCCGCCTCATCGAATACCTCGCCGTCCGCAAACTCAACCCGACCGGTCACGGCCCGATCCTCTGTTTCCTCGGCCCGCCCGGCGTCGGCAAAACCTCCCTCGGCCAATCCATCGCCGACGCCCTCGGCCGCAAGTTCGCCCGCATGTCGCTCGGCGGTGTCCATGACGAAGCCGAAATCCGCGGCCACCGCCGCACCTACATCGGCTCCATGCCGGGCCGCATCATCCAGGAAATCCGGCGTTGCGGTTCCCGAAACCCGGTCCTGATGCTCGACGAAATTGACAAGGTCGGCGCCGATTTCCGCGGCGACCCGGCCAGCGCGCTGCTCGAAGTGCTCGACCCGCGCCAGAACAACACCTTCAACGATCATTACCTCGATGTGCCGTTTGATCTGTCGCAGGTCATGTTCATCTGCACCGCCAACATGATGGACACCGTCCCGCCCGCGCTCCGCGACCGCATGGAAGTCATCGAATTGCCCGGCTACACCGACCGCGAGAAACTCGAAATCGCCCGCCGCTATCTGGTCAAACGCCAGCTCAAAGAACACGGACTCAAAAACGGCCAGTGCAAATTCGAGACGGCTGCCCTGCGCCGGATCATTGACGATTACACCCGCGAAGCCGGCGTGCGCGAACTCGAACGCCAGATCGCCGCCATCTGCCGCGCCGTCGCTGCCCGCGTCGCTCGCAACGAAATCACCGAAACAACCATCACCCCGACGGAAGTCGAGAAAATCCTCGGCCCGCCCAAGTACATCCGCGAAACCAAACTCGCCACCAGCAAACCCGGCGTCGTCACCGGCCTGGCGTGGACACCGACCGGCGGCGACATTCTGCACATCGAAGCCATTCGTTACCCCGGCAAGGGCAACATCCTGCTGACCGGCCAGATTGGCGACGTGATGAAAGAAAGTGCTCAAGCCGCCTTGAGTCTGGTCAAAGCCCGCGCCAAAGAACTCGGCATTGAACCCGATGCCTTCAAAGACACCGACCTCCACATCCACGTCCCGGCCGGTGCCGTGCCGAAAGATGGCCCGTCGGCGGGTGTGGCGATGTTCACGGCGATTGCGTCGCTGTTTAGCGATCGGCCGGTTCGCGCCGACGTGGCGATGACCGGCGAAATCACCTTGCGCGGCTTGGTGTTGCCGATTGGCGGCTTGAAAGAGAAGAGCCTGGCGGCGTTGCGGGCCGGCATCAAAACGGTCATCATCCCCAAACACAACGAAAAGGATTTGCCCGACATCCCTGCCGACGCCCGTGCCAAACTAAAACTGATCCCCGTCGAAACCGTGGACGACGTCCTCCATGTGGCGCTGACCGGCCACCGGTAGAGTGCGATCATCGCGGACACGCTGCATGCTCAAGACTGCCGCCCATACCTCGGGGCGCTCAGTATCAGTTTTCCGAAATCCGCACTTTGTCGGAGATCCCGAGGTCATTGAGACTCTGCTGCAAGTCTGGCCGCAGACTTTTGGCGACATCGGCTTTGACGGTTACGGTGAAAGCGACGTCCACCTTGAGGTTGTTGCCGGTTTTCAGCTTGGGCAGGATTTTGGTGCCGAGCCGATTCCAGACCTCTGGTGGCACACTGCCACTGAGGGTCAACATCACCAGTTGCGCCGGGCCTGATTCCTTGCCCGGCTCCGGCTTCGGTTGCGGTTCCGAAGGTTTCGGCGATTCGGGTGGGACAACCACCACCGTTGTCGCACCGGATTTTAGCGCCCTGGCTTTTGTTTTGGTCAGCAGGAACACATTCGGCTCGAACATGACTTCATCCGCTGAAATCGGCTGCTCGAACCAAACGGTTTCGTAGGTGCCGTCCGGTTTCGGCCCGGAAGCGAGACCGAACTCGCCCCGGGCCACGAATTCGGGAATCTTGCCGCGCAGCACGGCGTCGGGATCGAGGAGCCGCGTCAGCGATCCGTTGAGGAAACTCTGGCGCAAGCCCGACAACGGCCATGCACCCGTCTCCTTCAACGCCGCCGGCCAGTTGCGTTCGAGGTAACCGGCCCCGACCGAGTCGTTGAGCAAGCTTTGCGTTTTCAACGCGAGGATCACCCGTCCACTCAACGTCTCATGGCTACTGGCGTGACCGGCACCGAGATCAATCACCTTCAGGCCGTCGGTTTCCGTTCCATCCGCTACAATCACATACCGGTAGCTGCCCCAAACTTCGTCTTTGGCTTCCTCTTCGGCAGCTCGAACCTTGGCCTCAATCTCTGCCCGGTCGGCTTTATCGTAATCCGCCCCCAGCGTGCCGTCGGCCACTTCCCGTGCCACTCGTTTCCACGCCAGCCACAACTCCACCTTTTCGCGAAAATCTCGGCCGGGCTTTTTCACGCACCACACCAACGCCGCCGGATACAACCGATCCGATTTGCCCCGCCGCTTCGTCCACTCGGCGATCTGTGCGCGCAATGGGTTCTGCCCGCTCCATTCCGTTTCGGGAGCCAGCACCACCACGGTCAATCGCGGCGAATCCGGCACTTCGCTGCCATCCGCGGGAAACAGCACCAGCGGCACGGTTGCTCCCCGCCGAAACTCCGTCTCCACCAGCTTGCGCATCGCCGGTTTGATCTCGCTGTCCTCGTCCAACGACGCCCGACGGTCGCCCACCGCCTTTCGGATCGTCGCCTTGTGATAGATGCGGAAGCCGTCCGAGCCGACCCGGCTGATGAAAAACGCCCGCGCTTCCAACGCATGCGCCGCGTTATCCACCGAGGTTGTTTCCACGTCCGGCTCGCCGATGGCAAACCGTAACTCCGGCAAATGCGCCACCCGGTTGACCTGGCCGCCTGACGACTCGAACAGAATCGCTGTGCCGACCCGACGGTGAATGTCGCGCAGCGGCCCGCGGGTGTCGGCATCCAGCGCCCGGCAGTGCGAGTTCGGTCCGGCAATATCGGTATCAATCGCCGCCGCCAGTCGCGCTTCGCCGAGTTGACCCAACACCGTCGCCTTGAACTCCGCCACATCCAACGGCGCCGAGCCGATGGTGATCAACGACTCGCGTCGAGCGTGTTGGAACCCGTTCCGGTAGGCCCACGAAATCCACTGCGCCAGCATCGCCAGCGTGCCACGGGTCTGTTGATACTGCGGCAGCGTCTGCCATTTGCGCTGAAATACCGACAACGTGGCTGGATGAAACGGATAACAACGCTCAAACCGATTTCGCAAAAACTCTTTCGCTTTCGCTTCCGTCGCTGCCACGTCCACCGCCGTCCATTCGGGCGGCAACTGCGCCCGACGCTCGAAACACCAATGGGCAAACGTTCGGGCCACCGTCTTGAGAATCTTTTCGTCGCCCAAGTCCTCGAACAACCGCCGACGCACCACCTCGCTGATTTCCGTCTCGTCGTTGGCAATCAAATCCTTGGCAACCCGTTTAACGACCTTGGTGATCTTGTCCTGCCACTGCGCATCCCACTCGGTCATCTCCACCTGACTGCGTGGCAGGCTGATCATCGCCGCCCCGTGCGTCGTGCCGGTCATGGCGACCGTCAGGTTCTGGATAAAGGCGTGGAACGGCTCAGCCAGTTTGCGATGTCGGTTGACGAAATTCAGCACTTCATCGCACAGAATCAACACCGGCCCGCCGGCCGCCTCAAAAATCCGGCCCAACGCCTCGGTGCCGGGCGGTGTGGTCTTGGCGTCTTTGCCGAGCAATGCTACGCCCTTCTCGCCCGCCAGTTGCCGGGCAACATCCATCCACGGCGTCTCGCGTCCCTCGTGCGGATCCCAGGCGTTGCCCACGAACACGGCGACCCGCGCTTGCGGCACTTCGCTAAGCCGGGCTTCCTTGAGCAAGTCCTCGACTCCGTGGTAGCTGGCGGCTTTTTTGCCGCTTGTGGCCAGGTGATACAACGCCGTCAGCGTGTGGGTTTTGCCGCCGCCGAACTGTGTCACCAACGTCATCACCGGGGAGGTGTTCTCGGTTTTGCCGTCCAGTCGGCGGAGAACCATGCCGGCGTGCAAGCGCAGGGCGCTCGTCCAGCATGTCCGCGCGAAAAACTGCCGGGCATCCCGGTAATCCTCCGGCGCTTTGCCCGCCACGACCTGTTCCAGATGAATGGCAAAATCGTCCGGGTTGAACGATCGTCCCTCCCGGACTTCTTTGCGCGGCGTCACGATTTTGTACCAGGGTTCCATGATCAGTCCTATCAGTCGGATCCGTCGGATCGGGCGGATCGGTTTTAGCGGGGCATGGCCAATAGCATGGCGTCCAGCAGCCGTTTTTCCTCGCTGTCGCGAGGATACAACGCTGAGAGCGCGTTCGCCAAGCGCAGAAACTCCGGACCGCGCTCGCGCTCAGCTTGCAACATCGCCCGCAACGCATTCGACTTGCCGCTGGCCTGCAACAGCATCGCCGCGTGCACCCGATCCAGCGTCGTCGCGGCACGCTGCGTGGCAACGGCCTCCTCGCCGCGACTACGCCGGCGCCGGCCCTGCACCCGCGGCGCGGCGGCCTCTTGCCGGTCGGGGAACAACACCAACTGCGCGTCGCCTTGCGTTTCCCGTTCCAGCCGGGAAGCAATCGCCTGCGCGCCCTCTTTGCCGAACAACTGCTCGGCCCGGTCATGCACCGGCAACAGCCGCACCACGCCTTTCTCGGTGGCGATGATCCGCCCTTCCCAGTCCGGCAGGTGAATCCCCAGCGGCTGGGCGAACCGGCGCACCACGTCGAAGACCAGCGAGAACCCGCGCGCAGGTTTGGGGGCTTCCTCTTCCTCCTGATCGGACGGATCGGGCGGATCGGTCGGATCGGTCAGATCGGGCGGATCGCCGGCAGTGGTTTGCAGCGCCCAGAGAAACAGCGCGGTCAACCGGGCGTCTTCTTCCAGCGCGCCGGCAACGCCGTTGGTGGCGCGTGCTTCGGCGCTGCCGAGCACCTGCTCCAGCGCAATGCGGCCGACCACTTCCCAGACGTAAGCCAGAAAACCGCGCCGATGCGGCTCGCGCGCTTCGGAGTCGCCGCCCAACGGGATTTCCCGGTCTTCGGCGTCCACCACTTTGGCGTAGCGGCTGTAAATCTCCAGCGCAGGACCAATGCAGGCAAACACCAGGTCAGCACCGCGCACGCCTTCACGCTCCAACCGCTCCATCCAATCCCGCACACGTTGCGGCAGTTCACGCGACACGGCGCTCCAATCGCCCACCGCGTCGTCCGTGCGCGGCCGGCAAATCAGATGGACGCTGGTCGCCAGTGCAGCGGACGCTTGCGAGCGCAGCCGTCCCGGCCGCTCGGTGGCAATCGGCCACGAACCGGTAATTGTCCAGCCGCCGCGGATCATGCCCGACAACAACGCTTCCCAGCCTTCGGTGGTTTTGTGGGCGAACACGACACAACCGATGCCGTCGTCCTTGAGCACGCGCCGGCCTTCGGCAAACGCTTTGGCCATCGTTTCTTCAAACCATCCCTTGTCCTTCGGGCGACCGTCGGCTTCTTTGACTTCGTCCTGCACCGCTTCGCGTGTTTTTGGCGTCAGCGGGTTGGCCGGGTCGAACGGGTCACGCAACAACGGATGACCCGGCAATGTCCGCTTCAGCCAGACAAAGAAGAAATCCGACAGATCGGCATACGGCACGGCATCGTAGTAGGGCGGATCGGTGAACCAGACGCTGCAGGCATCATCCGGCAAGGGCGAGGCACAGGCGTCGGCAATTTGGGCTTGTCCTGATCGGGTGAGGGAACTAACAGAGTCAACGGCACCCTCAATTTGTTCCTTAACGTTCTGGTAGCTCCCGCTCGCGTCGGCAAAGGGTGCTCCTTCGGTGTAATCCCACACAATTGGGAGCGCTTGTCTGTTAAATACATGCCCTAACTTCTCCCCCCCCACGTCCCAGCCGAGCAATGATGCAAGTCGATCCGAAAGGCGTGAAAGAACGAATGCCACAAGTTTGCGATGAATCTCATTTTCCAGTCTGCCCACGAGCGATCCCAGAGTAGCCAAAGTTAGTTTTTGTCTGGCGGTGAAGAGGTCGCCCCACTGGAGCATGCCGTAGCGTTGGACACTGAAGGCGCGGCCTGCTCCTGCCCCGCCACCGGCGGGCGTTGGCTCATCCGGCACGGTGCCGGGTGGGAGTTGGGCGACGGCTTGTTGGGCTAGCCAGACCGGTTCGTAATCGCGGTCGGTGGCCAGCCGGTAGTGTCGGCCCGGCTCGCCGTCCTTGAGTGTCACCACCGCCAGCAGCCGCGCACCGCCGATTCGTCGCCCGCGCTCGTCAAAGAGCACATCGGCGCCGCCGCGTTGGGCGGCCAGTTGCGCCCGCACCCGCGCCGCCGGCAACACCACACCGCAACACGGGCAGGTTGCATTGGCGCGTGAGACCGTGCCGGGCGGCACCTCGTCATCGCGGGCAGGGGTGAACAGCTCGAATCGAACGGATCGGTCGGATCCGTCCGATCGGTCGGATCGGTCGGCTCGCACCAGGCGCAGCGCCCGTTTGCGGTCGGTCTTTTTGCAGAGCCAGAACGAGCGCACCAGCGGGATTTCGGCGCCGCACTGCGGCGATTCGCACCGCACCGTCCGCGCCCACAGGTAGGCAATCGGCCGCGCCCCATCCGGATCCGCCGGGTAATACTGCGCCAATTCGCGTTCGGCCGCCGCCTTGATTTGCGCGCCGACACGCCGCAGTTCCTCGGCCAGTTGCGGGCCGTGCCGGGGAATATCTTCAAGCATCACCTTCAGGATCAGGCAGGCAACGGGGTTGAGGTCGGAGGCAAACGCTTCGCACCCGAGCCGCAACGCTTCCAGCGGGATCGAGCCGCCGCCGGCAAACGGGTCAACCACAAGCGGCGGTTCTTCCGGGTGAGCCGCTTTGACCAGGCCGCGCCCGACTTCGAGGTAAGTGGCGTGCGAGGAAAGTTCCCAGTTGGCGAAATCGCCGATGAACTTCAGCAGCGCATTGCGCAGGTCGAGGTCGGTGTTGCCGAGTCGGCCGGGCACTTTGCGGAGCAGCTCGCGCGCTTTGCTCTTGAACTCCGCCGGGCAGAGCGGATCGGCCGGGTCGGGCAACAGCAGGCCGAGCAGCACGGCCCGGCAAGCCGCGAGAGGCCGGCGTGCCCACCATTGCTGGATTGACTGTGGATGGTTACGAACAATTGGCTTCTCTCGAATCGCATGTTTTCCCACAGTGGCGATGGGGAAATCGAGTTCGGCGAGTCGTTTACAGTTGCGAGGGATCATAGTGGGGCGGTTCCTTTGCAATCGGGGTAGCCGGTGCAGCCCCAGAACTGGCTGCCGGCTTTTTTGCCGGTTTTGGCGGTGCGCAGCGCCATCAGCTTGCCGCATTGGGGGCAACGGGGGATGCGATCGGACGGATCGGCCTGATCGGTCTGATCGGTCTGATCGCGCTTGGCGCGGTGCGCCAGCCGAGCGGCGGCGAGTTGCTCGCTGTAGCCGCCGTCTTCCACGAAGGCCTGCTCCAGCGCGTTGATTTGCTGGTCGAGCAGGTAATTGGCTTGGTGGATGAGGCAGATCAGCGCGTTGGCGCGAACGGCCGGGTCGGCGTGCTCCAGCCACGGGGCGTAGAGCGCCCAGAGCGCGCGGTACTGCTGATCAGGCGGATCAGGCGGATCGGACTGATCAGACTGGTCGCGTTGGCGGCGCATTCGCGCCGCCAGGTCCCTCACGGCGCGCGCTTCGGGGTTGTCGGGCGACCATTGTGGCAGGTGGCGGTGGCGCAGGTAATCTTCGTAGTCCAGCAGCAGCTCCTCGAGGCTGGCGCGGGCGGTGTTGAGCAGGCGCAGCTCGGTCTGTGAAGAAGCGGCGGCGGCGCGGCTGGCTTCGGCAATGTTTTGCCGGCCACTGCGCGCGGCTTGCACCATCTGGTCCACCGTGCGCGAACGCGGGTCGAGGAACTTTTCGCAGAACCAGTAGGTGGCATCGTAGATGATCGTGGCGGTCTGGAAACTGGCGGTGTTGCGGTAACCGCCGCTGGGTCGGAGGCGCTTGCGCGGTGATCGGTCAGATTGGTCGGATCGGTCTGATCGGTCGGATGTCATGGGTGGTAGCCTTCGGGCGTTTCCCGCACCTGCATGGGTTGGGTCAGGGCTTTCACTTCCAGCCAGTAATGCTCAACCTTGCTGACCACGTGCCACGGGAACCGAGCCGGGTCCTTGATCGGCTCCTGCAACTGCGGCGTGGTGTCGCAGTGGGTAACGACATACAGCCAGTAACAATCGCGCCGATCCTCGGCGACGCGCCGTTCGTTGGGTGTGAGCAGGACGCGACCGCTGGCAGCGCCCAGTCCCTTGACCTCAATCAGGCGCAGTTCGCCGGACTGCGGGTCGAGGCTGGTCAAATCGTAGCCGAGATTTTTCTCGTGCACGTCCTCGACGTGTCGGCCGTGGTTGCGTTCGTAGGCGATCACGGTTTGCATGGCTGCGGCTTCGGTTTGCGGGTTAGGCCGCAGATGAGCCACATCGGCGGCTTGTCGTTCCGGGTGAGGCAGGATGAGGACGGAGGTGATTCGTTCGACGCTTTGCAAGGTCAGGGAGCGCTGCTGTTGCAGTTCCTGGCGGCGTTGCTCGCGGCGTTGGAGTAACTTGTCGTGTCGTTCTTCGGCCTGCGCCAGGCGCCCCTCGGCACCTTGTTCGCCACGATCAATGGCCTCCTGTGCCCTGCCGATTTCCTCGTCGGCTTTCTGAAGCAGCTCGGTCAGGGACAACTCGACATGGTTGGCGATACGGTCCAACTCCGCAATGCGTTCGACGCGGACTTCTTCGAGGAAACCAGTCAACACTTGCGTGTTGAACCATGCGGTTGCTTCAGGCAGTTCGGCAACCGCCGGCAACATTGGCGGCGGGTTGGCGGGCACGAAGTCGCCGATCACGCCCGGCTCGCGCAGCCGGGGCGCGCCCGTCTCAGAAAGTTCGACCGCATACAGTCGTTCGTGGATAACCTGGCCGAGTCCGTCCACGACGCGGGCGCGGTAGAAATCGAGCCGGGTGGGCGCATCGTGTTGGAGCGAGTAGAAACACGCGCCCTTGCTGAAGGGTTCGCGGGCGGATTCGAGGGCGTGTCGGCGTAACGCCTCGAACAACGGGTGACCGGGTGTGACCCATTCGAGATTGTGTTTTTCAGCGGTCTCGCGGTCGGTCGAGAGGCGCGGGTATTTGAGGGCCAGTACCGGCAATTTCCAGGTCGAGTCGGTCTCGTAGCGCTTGAGCGCGGTGGGCGTCTTGATGCCTTCGAAAGTATGCGGTAGCGACTCGACGGGTTTGAGGGTGAGCGCCACGGTTTCGGCGCTTTCTCGCAGGAAACGGGCGATGGTTTCGGGGACGACGCGGCGTTCCTGGGCGCGTGCGCGGCGTTCGATGAGCATTTCCAGGTTGAGTTTCTTGGCTGCCAGCCCTTCTAGGGCGTTTTCGCAGATGGCGCGGAAATGTTGCTCGTCCACATTGCGGAGCAAGCGATCTTCCAGGTCGGCATCGCCGAGTTTGCCGGCGTAGTAATCGCGCAAGACCCGCTCGATGTGAGCGGCGGGCAGAACTTCGCCGACGACGTTGAACACGGCGTCGTTGTCGAGCGCGTTGCGGATTTCCTGCAATTTTTCCAGGAGACGGCGCAAGACGTGGCCTTCGATGGTGTTGCTGGCGACGAAATTGAAGATGAGGCAGTCGTGGAGCTGACCGTAGCGGTGGATGCGGCCCATGCGTTGTTCGAGTCGGTTGGGGTTCCACGGGATATCGTAGTTGAACAGGATGTGACAGCACTGAAGGTTGATGCCCTCGCCAGCCGCCTCGGTGGCAACCAGGATTTGAATCACGCCGTCTTTGAATTGTTGCTCGGCATGGAGGCGCGTGCCGGGTTCATCCCGTGAACCGGGTTTCATGCCGCCGTGGATGCATCCGACGCTAAACCCCCACTCCTTGAGTCGTGCCATCAGATAGTCGAGCGTGTCTTTGTACTCGGTGAAAATCAGCAACCGTTTGGTGGGATGGTCAAAGAAGCCTTCCTGCTGCAGCAGTTCCTTCAAGCGTGCCAGCTTGGCCTCGGCCAGTGTCTCCTCGACGGCGCGGGCTTGGGCGGCCAGTTCGTTCAATTGATGGATCTCGTCGCGCACCTGTTCGGCATTGCCGGCGAGCGTGACGGCTTCCAGTTGTTCCTCCAGCCGCTCACGCTCGGATTCTTCCATTTCTTCGAGTTCTTCTTCGCTGGGTACCTCTGGCGGTGCCAGCGCGGCCAGTTGCTGGGCATTTTTCAGGGCGTCGGCGAGGCGTTTGGCGCGATTTTCCAGCGAACGACGGAGCGCATGGGTGCTCGATGCCAGTCGTCGTTGGTACAGCGACATCAAGAATCCGACCGCCCGCGCTCGCAGATCATCGCCTTGGGCGGCGGCTTTTGCGCTCTGCGCCTTGATGAACCCGGTGACGGCGCGGTACAAGTCAAATTCAGGACCATCGAGCATGAAAGCGACCGTGCGAGTGATTCGTTTTGTGAAGATTTTCCGCGCCATCCATTTGCCGTCCGGCTGCCGCTCGGGGAAATAGACCATTGCCTCTTTGGTGCGGCGCAAATAAAACGGCGCGCGTTGCTGTGTCATAGCCTGCCGGATGGATCGCACATCCGCATAGGCATCGGCGTCGAGCAGTTGCAGGAACAGGGTGAAGTTGACCGGGTCGCCCTTGTGCGGGGTGGCGGTGAGCAGCAGCAAATGATCCGCGCTGTCGCGGAGTAATTCGCCCAGTTTGTAGCGCAGACTCTTGTGGGTTTCATCCGCAGCCGACATCCGATGCGCTTCGTCCACAATGACCAAATCCCAGTGGGTCTGGCGCAGGCCGGGCAGAATTTCGGCGCGTTTGGCGAGGTCGAGCGATGTAATGGCCTGGTTGCGTTCCATCCACTGGTTGACGCCGAACTGTTCGCGGATGTCGCCGCCTTTGATGACGAGAAACTTTTCGTCGAATTTTTCTTTCAACTCGCGCTGCCACTGAAACGTGAGGTTGGACGGGCAAACGACCAGGATGCGTTCCGCCAGGCCGCGCAGTTTCAGTTCGCGGATCAACAACCCTGCCATGATGGTTTTGCCGGCACCGGCGTCGTCGGCCAGCAGGAAACGCACACGCGCCAGTTTCAGCAAATAATCATAGACCGCCTCCAGTTGGTGTGGCAGCGGATCCACTCGCGAGATCGAAAGGCCGAAGTACGGATCGAATTCGTAGGCGATTCCCAAGCTGTAGGCTTGAATGCCCAACCGCAATTGTCGCCCGTTGCCGTCGAAGGTGAAAATCTCCGGAAGAATTGTTAGCGATTTCAGGTCATTCCCGGAAAGCGTGACGCGACGGAACTTTTCCGAGTGCAGCCCCACGCACCCGATCGTCCACGAATCCGTTCCGTTGACCGTTACTGTCTCGACCCGCACCGGTTCGTTGAACAACGGCCCTTTGAGGATTTGTCCTTCGCGTAAAAGTTTCTCGGTCATTCTGAATCAATCCCTGATTGAGGTCTTTTTGTCACACGGGTCTCAACGATTTCGACCGGCAGCTTGGGGACTTCTCCGAGGAACAGGTCCAGTTCCGCCTGCGTCATTCGCCGTAGTGGTCGCGTTTTGATTCCAGTCGCCATGGCGGGCGATTCTAGGGTGGCCGGTGGTTGGCGGCAAGAACAACTCCTCCAAGGGGCAGATGAGTGGAATTGAGGTTGAAAGACGGGGGAAAAACGGCTAAAAATGGCGGCCATGTTCCCGTTACACGACACGATTCCGAGTCGGAACACGCCGCTGATGACGCGGGGGCTGATTCTGGTCAATGCGGTGGTGTTTTTCTTCGAGTTGACGTTGTCGGAGCGGTCGTTGGAGCAGTTTTTTTATTTGTTCGGGATCGTGCCGGCGCGGTACGCCCATCCCGATTGGGCGGCGTGGGTCGGGTTTCCCGTGGATGATTACTGGCCGTTTTTGACGCATCAGTTTTTGCACGGCGGTTGGACGCATTTTCTCGGCAACATGTGGACGTTGTGGATTTTTGGCGACAACGTCGAGGACCGGATGGGGCCGGTCCGGTTTCTGATTTTTTATCTGTTGTGCGGTGTGGCGGCGGGACTGGTGCAGTTTTTCAGTCAACCGAGTTCGACGGTGCCGTGCATTGGGGCGTCGGGCGCCATTTCCGGGGTGATGGGGGCGTATTTGTTGTGGTTTCCGCGTTCGCGGATCATCATGGTGGTGCCGTTGTTTTTCCTGCCGTATTTCATTGAGATTTCGGCATTTCTGTATCTGGGGTGGTGGTTTTTGATTCAGTTGTTCAGTGGCACGTTGTCGTTGGCCGCGTCGGGACATGTGGGTGGGATTGCGTGGTGGGCGCATGTGGGTGGGTTTGTGGCGGGGGCGGTGTTGTGTTGGGTGTTTCGGCGGCCGCGTCGGCGTCGGTATCGGAAATTTGAGCCGGACGAGTACGGTTACAAGTGGGTGTGGGGACATTATCGTGATTGAACGGAAAAGGAGCGGATGGTTATGGATGTGAATCAGTTGTTTTGGGTGTTTTTCATGTTGACGGCGTTGCAGCCGGTGATTCGGCAACGGCTGTTGGAGGCGAGTCGTCAGCGGTTGTTGGCGCGGATTGAGATGCAGCGCAAGTCGCGGGTGATTTTGTTGGTGCATCGGCAGGAGACGATGAGTCTGCTGGGGTTTCCGATTTTTCGGTACATTGACGTGAATGATTCGGAGGAGGTCATCCGGGCGATTCACCTGACCGATCCCGAATTGCCGTTGGACATTGTGTTGCACACGCCCGGCGGGCTGGTGCTGGCGTCCACGCAGATTGCGCGGGCGTTGCAACGGCACAAGGGCAAGGTGACCGTGTTCGTGCCGCATTATGCGATGAGCGGCGGGACGTTGATCGCGTTGGCGGCCGATGAGATTGTCATGTGCGAACACGCCGTATTGGGGCCGGTGGACCCGCAACTGGGGCAATATCCGGCCGCCTCGATTCTGGCGGCCGTACAGCAGAAGCCGGTGATGGAAATCGAGGATCAGACATTGATTTTGGCCGATCAGGCGCGCAAGGCGATTGACCAGATGAACGCGCAGGTGCGGGAGTTGTTGGCGGAGAAGTTTCCGGCGGAGAAAGCCGAAGAGCTTGCCCGGTTGTTGACCAGCGGGACGTGGACGCATGATTATCCGATTACCTATGAACGGGCCGTGGCGTTGGGGTTGCCGGTGCGCAAGGAGATGCCGCCGGAGATGCTGCATTTGATGGAGTTGTATCCGCAACCGGTGCGGCGTCAGCCCACCGTTGAGTACATTCCGCAGCCGCGCGGGCGCGGCATTCCGTTTCGTCCCCGTCAATCATCCTTTGGGGAAACATCCTGACGCCAAAACGACAGGAGGCCCGGTCGTCTCCTCCGTCCGTCGCATGATGGCGCGGGCGCGGGGTGACCACCGGGCACGTCGTATCACGATGGGTTAGTGGATTTTGATTTCGATCAGCTTGGACCGCGCCTCTTCCGTCTTGGGCAGGGTGATTTGCAACACGCCGTTTTTGAACTGCGCGTCGGCTTTCTTCGTGTCAATGTAGCTCGGCAGCTCAATGACACGATGGAATGCGCCGTAGGAGCTTTCGACCCTGTAGTAATTGCGGCCTTTGCGCTCCTCCTCGTGTTTCTTCTCACCCTTGAGGATGAGGCAGTTGTCCTGGAGCGTCACCTGCACGTCGTCCTTGCTGAGGCCGGGCAGTTCGGCTTTGACGATGACATTGTTGGCGTCCTCCATGACATCCACAACGGGACTGAACCAGCCGGTGTTGTCATCGAAGCCGAATCCCCAGCGGCGCAGCGACATGTCGAACAAACGGTTCATTTCCCGCTGAATCTCGGTCAGAGGCGCAAGGGCCTCTACCGGTTCAGCCGTGTGACGCCGCCGGAACAGGTTTCGCGGATTCCAACGTATCAATGCCATCTTCAACACCCCCTTTCTGCCGTATCATTGGCGTTCCAATACCCGTTTTAGCAACGGCCATGCCGGGTCGTGCCAGAGAAGTGTAATATGCTCGATAACAAAAACTTGCGCTGACATGGTTCGGTGAGTTGTGACAACGTGACCAACCGGTGTGAGACGGTCGGTTGGCGGCATGTGACAACTTGGCAAAGGAAAGTGTTGTCTGTGTCGGATATGGTGTTTTCGTTTCTCGAACGCTCAGGTCGGATAACGGCACAAAAAGTGGCGGTGGAGAATGGGTGATTTGAGATTTGAAATTTGAGATTTGAAATGGAGCTGGCAGTCGTCCGTGTCGTTTCCCACAGAAGCCGTGAAGTTGCGCAGGATGAGACAGTGAAGTAAGGTGCTGCCGTGAAATTGGAATGGGCGTTGATGATGGTTTGCCTGCTGGCCGGTTGCGCGCGGGAAACACCGGAAGTAACGATCAAAAGAGTGACCGCGGCGCAATTGCTCGATGCGGTACGGGCGCCGGGAGCGCAGGCGGTGTTGGTCAACGTGTATGCGACCTGGTGCGGGCCGTGTCGGGAGGAGTTTCCTGATTTGGTGAAGCTGGAACGAAACTATCGCGTCAAAGGGTTGCGCCTGCTGTTTGTGTCGGCAGACGACGAGGAGAACATGGCGGCGGTGAAACGATTTCTGGCGAAACAAGGCGTGGATTACCCGACCTACTTGAAGGCGGAACAAGACATGGAGTTCATCAACGGACTGGAACCGCGTTGGGATGGCGCGTTGCCGGCGACGTTGCTCTACGACGGTGCCGGGCGGCAACGGGATTTCTGGACGGGGGCGGCCGACTACAAGACTTTCGAACAGAAACTCAAACCCATACTGGAGGAGAAACCATGAAACAAAGTCTGTTGATCGCAGTGTTGGCGGCATGCGCCGTCTCAGCGCAGGCGGCGCTAAAGATTGGTGATCCGATGCCGGCCACGGACGTGAAACTCACCGGCGAAGGCGGCAAAGAGACGACACTGGCGGAGTTGAAAGGAAAGAAAGGGACACTGATTGTCATTACCTGCAATGCCTGCCCATTTGCCCTGGCGTGGGAACGACGGATCGTGGACATCGGCAACACGTACCCCGAAAAAGGCATCGCCGTCGTGGCGGTCAATGCCAACGACCCCAAAATCGCCGCCAGCGACTCGCTGGAGAAAACAGTGGCCCGCGCCAAGAAAGAGTTCTACAAGTTCCCGTATCTGGTGGACAGCACCCAGAAACTGGCCAAAGCGCTCGGTGCGACAAAGACGCCGGAGTGTTTCCTCTTCGATGCGAAAGGCAAACTGGTTTATCACGGCACGGTGGACGACAATCACAAAGAACCGTCGAAGGTGAAAAACAACTATCTTCGTGACGCGCTCGATGCGGTGCTTTTCGGCAAAGAGGTGCCTGTCGCTGAGACGAAAGCGATGGGATGCAGTATCAAATACCGCTGATCGGGATAAACGGTGACTTTCCCGGCGCCGTAAACAGACAGGAAATCAGCGGTAACCGGCGCCACGGACCGTTACACTTCACATTGGTTCCCCCTTGGTTACAAGATGACCGAGGGGGAACTTTTTGATGACAAAGTGTCGGCAAGAGGAATTACGACTGACAAATTGTCAAAGATCGGCTTCCAATCCATGGAACGGTTCAAATTTTTGTTTGTCGTAATACGCTTATAATCAACGCATTGCATTCTTTCGACGGGGAACAGGAATCGGATGGCAAGCGGCTTGCTAACTGAAAGGCGCAACCCATTTTTATGAAGCAGAGATTGTTTTTTGACTAGAAAATACGATGGACAACGCTCCCATCAAGGATCGAATTGCGAGCGCCACAGATGGGCGAAAAGTGACGCTGGCGCAATTACTTGTGTATGAATTGCGCGTGCGCGATGCGATGAGCCGCAATCCCATCACAGCATCGCCGTCGGATACCTTGCGCACGATTCAGCACTTGATGAAAAAACACCGCGTTTCGGGCGTGCCCATCACGGCGGACGGCAAACTGTTGGGCGTGGTCAGCATCGAGGACATCATTAATGCCCTCGATAAAGGCTACATCAATGACCCGTGCGAGAAATGGATGACGCGCGACCCGGTCACGCTGCGTGACCACTACACGCTGGTGCGGGCCGTGGCGGAGTTTGATCGGCACGGATTCGGGCGATTTCCCGTGTTGGATGCCTGTGAACATCTGGTGGGCATCATTACGCGGGGAGACATTTCCAACGCGCTGGTACATCATTTGGAAAAGCGCGCCGAAGAGGCCGTGGCGCATGAAGCCATGCTCATCGCCGAACGGGTGGCCGATGAAAAAGCCCACCGTCAGGTTATTCGTGCTGCCATCAAGTCGGGCGATTTCGAGAGCGCCGGCAAGGTCTCCCAACGCATGCGTCAGGTGTTGCGCGAGCGTGGTGTTGATCCTGATGCGCGGCGTCGGGCGGCGATTGTGGCGTACGAGGCGGAGACGAACATCATCATCCACTCGCTCGGCGGTGAATTGCGGGCGGTGATTGAGCCGGATCGGGTGGTGATAGACGCGATTGATCGGGGGCCTGGTATTGAAAAGGTGGAACTGGCCATGCAGGAAGGCTGGTCCACGGCCGGGCCGCTGGCGCGTCAACTGGGATTCGGCGCGGGTATGGGATTGCCGAACATAAAAAAGAGTGCCGACCGTTTTGAGATCCGATCCGAGTTGGGGATCGGGACGCATTTACATGCAGAAATAGATTTGAAGAAGACAGAAAAAGTAAAAACAGAACCCAAACCATGAGTGCCAAGCCAATGAAAATCCAGCAGGTGCTGGAGCTGATGCAGGCGGAACTGCTCACCGGTAGCGCCGAGGGGCAGATCCACGGCTGTTATGTCGGCGACCTGCTCAGCGATGTGCTGGCCAGCGCGAAACCGGATGTGCTCTGGATCACCATCCAGGTCCACCGCAACGTCGTTTCCGTCGCCAGCATGAAAGATATTCCCGCGGTGTTGATCGCCCGCGGCCGCAAACTCGATGCGCAAACCATTGCCGAAGCCGAGGAAGCCGGGTTGACCGTGTTGAGCACCCCGCTGAGCTGCTACGAGGCCGCCGGCAAACTATGGGAGGCAGGACTCCGATGAGCGAACCACAACAACAACCCATCAGCCATTCCGCCCGTCTGGCCACGTTGGACACCACCCACCCCAGCGGCGACCCGCGTTTTGCGGACCTCGACCGCATCATGGCCACCTACAACCATGAACCGACCTCGTTGATCCAGATTCTTCACGCCGCCCAACAGATGTTCGGTTATCTCGGCGCCGATGTGCTCCGTTACATCGCCACGTCGCTGAAACTGCCCATCTCTCACGTCTATGGCGTCGTCACCTTCTATCACCTCTTCACCATGAAACCCCGCGGCAAACACACCATCATGGTCTGCCGCGGCACTGGTTGCCACGTCCGGGGCGCCGACGCCGTTCTTGCCACGCTCGAAAAAGAACTCGGCATCAAAGAGGGTGAGACCACCAAGGACGGCATGTTCAGTCTGGCCACCGCCCGTTGCATCGGCGCCTGCGCGCTCGCCCCGGCCATCTCGGTCAGCGACGACGTCTATGGCAAACTCACCCCCGACAAGGTCAAAGAACTCGTCCAGACCGACCTGAAGAAATACACGTAACAATGTTTGAGGAGCTGTCACTGCACATTCTCGATATCGCGATGAACGCCCTCGCCGCCAACGCCAGTCGCATCGAAATCAGCGTCCTCGAAAGCCGCAAACGCGACCGGCTTGTCTTGCGCGTGCGCGACAACGGCAGGGGCATGGACGCCGCGACGTTGGAGAAGGTCCTCAACAAACGCATCACCAGCAAAACCACCCGCAAGAAAAACATCGGCCTCGGCCTCGCCCTGCTGCGACAGACCGCCGAAATGTGCGACGGTCATTTTCAGGTTCGCAGCGCTCCCGGCAAGGGCACCAGCGTTACCGCCTCGATGCGGCTCAGCCATATTGACCGCCCTGCGCTCGGCGATCTCAATTCGACCATTCTCGCCCTCAGCGCCGCCAACCCGAAGGTGGATGTCCGATTACACTACAAAACCGACAAGGAACAATTCCGGTTCAGCTCCCAGGAGTTGAGCCTCAAAGGAGAAGCCCGAAAATGAACCTCGAACAACTCAAACAACTCAAGGAAAAAGCCCAGAAACAAATCGCCCTGCGCGAGAGCGGCAAAAAATACCGCGTCGTCGTCAGCATGGGCACCAGCGGCATCGCCGCCGGCGCGCGCGAGGTCATGAAAACCATGCTCGACGAACTGGAAAAACGCGGCATCGAAAGCGTCGAAGTCGCTGTCACCGGCGAAATCGGCATGGTGGACGCCGAGCCGGTCGTGCGCGTCGAGGAAGCGGGCGGCGAAAAGACCACCTACGCCAAGGTTAACCCCGAAATTGCCCGCCAGATCGTCGTGGAACACCTGGAAAAAGGCAAAAAAGTCGAAAGCGTCGCCGTCGGCAAGGCCAAAGAACAGGAGTAATTCCCCATGTCCACCGCCCGCACCCACGTGCTGCTCTGCACCGGCACCGGCTGCTCCAGCGCCGGCAGCCTCGTCACCCGCGACAAATTGCGGGAGGAACTCAAAAAGGCCGGCCTCGGCGATGAAATCCGAGTCGTCGAAACCGGTTGCATGGGCCGCTGCGACCTGGGGCCGTGCGCGCTGGTGTATCCCGACGACACCTTTTACCAGTTCGTCAAGCCCGCCGACGTCAAGGCGCTGGTGGAAGAGCATTTCGTCAAAGGACGCCCGTTCGAGAAACTGCTCCCGCGCGATCCCGTCACGAAAAGCGTCATCGCCACCAAAGAGGACTTCGCTTTCTTCCGCCTCCAGGCCAACGTCATCCGACGCAACTGCGGCGTCATCAACCCCGAAAACATCGAGGAATACATTGCCCGCGACGGTTACGCCGCGCTCGGCAAGGTCCTTACCCAGTGGAAACCCGAACAGGTCATTGCCGAAATCAAAGCCAGCGGCCTGCGTGGTCGCGGCGGCGCGGGATTCCCAACCGGCGTGAAATGGGAACTCATGGCCAAGGTCCCTTCCGCCATCAAATACGTCGTCTGCAACGCCGACGAAGGCGATCCCGGCGCGTTCATGAACCGCTCCGTCATCGAAGGCGACCCGCACAGCATTGTCGAAGGCATGATCATCGGCGGCTACGCCATGGGTGCCAACCAGGGTTACATCTACATCCGCGCCGAATATCCGCTGGCCATCAAACGCCTCCAGATCGCCATTGACCAGGCCTACAAATACGGCCTGCTCGGCGCCAATCTCTTCGAGACCGGGTTCCGATTCGACCTCGAACTACGCATCGGCGCCGGCGCGTTCGTCTGCGGCGAAGAAACCGCCCTCATGCGTTCCATCGAAGGACGCCGCGGCCAGCCGATGCCGCGTCCGCCGTTCCCCGCCCAGCGCGGTCTCTGGGGATACCCGACCAACATCAACAATGTTGAAACTTGGTCCGCCGTTCCGATCATCATCCGCAACGGCGCCCCGTGGTATGCCACCATCGGTACCGAACGCACCAAAGGCACCAAGGTCTTCGCCCTCACCGGCAAAATCAAAAACACCGGCCTGGCCGAAGTCACCTTCGGCACCCCGTTGCGCGACATCATTTACGAAATCGGCGGTGGTATCCTCGGCGGCAAACAATTCAAAGCCGTCCAAACCGGCGGCCCCTCCGGCGGCGTCATCCCCGCCTCCCACCTCGACACCCCCGTCGAATACGAAAGCCTCCAAAAACTCGGCTCCATCATGGGTTCCGGCGGCATGGTCGTCATGGACGAAGACTCTTGCATGGTGGATGTCGCCCGATTCTTCCTCGAATTCTGCTGCGACGAATCTTGCGGCAAATGCCCGCCCTGCCGGGTCGGTACCCGACAGATGCTCGGCCTGCTAGAAAAAATCTGCCGCGGCGAAGCCAGCCTCGACGACCTGAAATTGCTCGAAGACCTCTGCCACACCGTCAAGGACGCCAGCCTCTGCGGCCTCGGCCAAACCGCGCCGAACCCGGTGCTGACGACCCTGCGTTATTTCCGCCACGAATACGAACAACACATCCGCGAACATCGGTGCGCCGCCGGTGTTTGCTCGGCGCTGGCCATTTCGCCCTGCGAAAACACCTGCCCGTTGCACATGAACATCCCGGCCTTCCTCCAATTGCTCAAGGAAGACCGCATCGAAGACGCCTTCGAACAGGTGGTCATGGACAACCCGTTGCCGTCCTCCACCGGTCGCGTCTGCCAGCACCCGTGCGAAATCCGTTGCCGACGCGCCCAGGCCGATGCGCCCGTCAACATGCGCGAGACGCATCGTTACATCGGCGACATCGCCTACGAAAGCCCCATCGCCCGCCGCGTCCTCAAACGCATCCTCAAACGCAAAAAGAAACCGACCGGCAAAAACGTTGCCGTCATCGGCGCCGGGCCGGCGGGGCTTAGCGCGGCGTTCTACCTCGCATTGCTCGGCCACAACGTCACCGTGTACGAAAAAGCGGCCGACGCCGGCGGCATGTTGCGATATGCCCTGCCCGAATACCGCCTCCCGAAACATATTGTGGACAAGGAAATCGGCCTCATCAAAGCCGTGGGCGTCAAATTCCAGTTCAACGCCCGGCTCGGCAAAAGCATCAAGCTCGACAAGCTGGCAAAGGAAAACGACGCCGTCTTTATCGCCGTCGGCACCTGGGAAGAACAGGCGCTCGGCGTGCCCGGCGAGGACGCGAAAGGGCTTTTCTCCTCGCTCAGCTTCCTCAACGCCGCCTCCGTCGGCAAAAAGACACGGCTCGGCGAAAAAGTTCTCGTCATCGGCGGCGGTAACTCCGCCATTGACGCCGCCCGCACCGCGATGCGCCAGGGCGCGGTCGTGACGATTGTGTATCGCCGCAGCCGCGAAGACATGCCGGCGATTCAAGAGGAAGTCGAACAGGCGCTCGAAGAAGGCGCCAAACTGATGACCATGTTGGCGCCCGTGCGTCTTGTCACCGACGAGAAAGGAAAACTGACCGGGCTGGAAGTCGCCAAGACCGTTCCCGGCAAGTATGACTCACGCGGGCGTCGCGTACCGGTGGTGACAAAAGAGACGTTTGTCATCCCGTGCGATGCCATCATCAAGGCCATTGGCGAGAAAGCCGACAGCGTGTTGACGAAAGGACTCGGCCTCGAAACGACCTCCTGGGGCACGATCAAGGTGGACCCGTGGACCTTGCAGACCAGCAACCCCAAAGTCTATGCCGGCGGCGATTACGTCACCGGCGCGGCAAACGTTTCCACCGCGATGGGCTACGGTAAAAAGGCGGCCAAACAAATTGACCTCGCCCTGACCGGGCTGGACCGGTTCGAGGAGTTGTGGCCGAAGTTCGAGTTCGATAACACCGTGCCGCCCGCCTCGCAGGGCGGCGCGCGCAATCCCGCGCGCGTCATCCCGCCCGAAGAGCGCGTCGGCAACACCGAAGTCTCCCCGACGTTCACCGAATGGCAGGCCAAGTCCGAGTGCTACCGCTGCCTGCGTTGTGACATCAAAGTGGAGGCGAAATAAGACCATGATTGCCCCCAAGAAAATCTCCATCACCATCAACGGACAGGTTTGCCAGGGCGAACAAGGCCAGACCATTCTGGAAATCGCCCGGGCCAACAACATCTACATTCCGACCCTCTGCTACCTCAAAGGCTTGACGCCGTGGGGCGGCTGCCGGTTGTGCATCGTCGAGGTCGAAGGCTCGCCGAAGCTCGTCCCGTCCTGCGCCACCCCGGCGGTGGACGGCTCGAAGATCACCACCCACAACGAGCGGATCGTGGCGCAACGCAAAGCGACGCTGGAATTGCTCTTCAGCGAGCGCAACCACATCTGCCCGATTTGCCCCTACAACAAGGGCGATTGCGGTCTCCAACACCAGGGCCTCATCCACGGCATCACCGGCATCCGCTACCCGTATCTGTATCCCGCGTTGCCGGTGGATGTGACGGGCAAATACTTCGGCATGGATCACAACCGCTGTATCCTCTGCACCCGTTGCATCCGCACCTGCGACGAAATCGAAGGCGTCCACACGCTCGATGTCGCCAATCGCGGCATCAAAAACCAGATCGTCGTGGACATGAACACCACCTTCGGCGCGTCCGATACCTGCACCCAGTGTGGCGCATGCGTTGTCGCCTGCCCGACTGGCGCGCTCTTCGACAAAGCCGCCGCTTTCCGCGGCCAATGGACCAGTTGCCAACAGGTGCTCACGACCTGCACCGAATGCCCTGTCGGTTGCGGCCTGAAGGTGCACACGAAAGAAAACCGCATCGTCAATGTCTGGGGCGATCCCGACAGCCCGGTCAACACCGGCCACCTCTGCGTCAAAGGCCGTTACCAGACCTGGGCCGAACCGCGCGAACGCATCACCGCGCCGCTTGTCAACGGCCGGCCGGCGACGTGGGACGAAGCGCTTGCCGCCATCAAGAAAGCCGCCAAGGTCAAGAAAACCGAGAAAGCGTTGCTCGTTGCCCCGCGTCTGACCAACGAAACCGCTGCCGCCGTGGCCGCCATGGCCGACAAGGTCGGACAGACCGCCATGTTCGTCGGCACCAACGAGGCCGCGCTTTGTGCCGAGCCGTCGTTCAGCGAGGAGGCGCTCCGCAAATTGCAGGATGCCGACGCCATTATCGTTCTTGGCGCGCAACCGAGCCGCGACAACGGTGTTGTGGCCGCCCGCATTCGCGTGGCCGTCCGCAAACGCGGTGCGAAGCTGCTCATTTTCCACGCCCGCAAGAGCGATCTGGACCGTTACGCCGACGTGGCGGCCAACGTCGTCAGCCTTGAAAGCAAACTTTGGAATCGGATCAAAGCCGTGCTTGCCACAGCGCAGCGGCCCGCCATCGTTTACGGTCCCAACGCGATGACCCCCATCGGCGTCACCGTGATGGAACGGCTCATCGGCATCCTCGAAGCCAATCCCGGCGGTGAACCGTTGTTGCTGGGGTTGCCGATCAGTCCCGCCGCCCTGGCGATGTCCAGGGCTGGCATCGCGGCAGTCGAGGAAGTCGGCCCGTGGCTGGACGCGAAACCATTGAAGTTCCTGCACATCGTTGTGGGCGACGCGCCCGACGGCGGCGCGAGTTTGCTCGAAGAGAAACATGTCCCGGCGTTGTTGGGGCAGATTGACTGTGTGGTGGTGCAGGCAAGCTACAAGTCGGCGTTGACCGACAAGGCGACGGTGGTGTTGCCCTCGACCATCTGGTGCGAGAAGTCCGGCACCGTCACCAACCTCGAAGGCCGCCAGTTGCCGTTGCGCCCCGTGGTTTCCGTCAGCGGCGAAGCCCGTGACGACAAAGTGATTCTGGAGAGTGTTTTCGCATGAAAAAGACAACTACAACAACCGCGCCTGCGTCCGCCCCCGCCCCTGCGAAAGTGAAAGTGGCCACCATGTGGCTCAGCGGCTGTTCGGGCTGCCACATGTCGTTGCTGGACATAGACGAGCGGATTCTGGAACTGGTCAAACACGTGGACATCCTGTTCAGCCCGATTGTGGACATCAAGATCAAGGATATGCCGCAGGTGGACGTGGCACTGGTGGAAGGCTGCGTCAATAACACCGACCAGGAACACGAGTTGAAGATGTTGCGTGAGCGGTGCAAGGTGCTCATCGCGCTCGGCGATTGCGCCGTGACGGGCAACGTGCCGTCGTTGCGCAACCAGTTTGCGTTGCGAGAATGCCTCAGCCGCGCCTACGAACAGACCGAGAGCACCAAGATCGCCTGCATCCCGAACGACCCGGTGGTGCCGAAACTGTTGCCGAAAGCGCATCCGTTGCAGGAGATCGTCAAAGTGGACCTTCACATCCCCGGTTGTCCACCCGATGCCGACACCATTTGGTTTGCGCTGACCGAACTGCTGGCCGGGCGCACCCCGCAATTGAACGAGAAAAACATGAGGTACGACTAGGAGAAAGAAATCCGAAGCACGAAATCCGAAACAAATTCGACACAATGGCAGAAAACGGCAAACAATACGCAGAGAGCATTGTTCGCGTGGAGCGGATCGAGAACCTTATTTACCTTGTGCGCGGGCAGAAAGTGATGCTCGACCGTGACCTTGCCGAGTTATACGGTGTGGAGACCCGCGTGTTGAACCAGGCGGTCCGCCGCAACCTGAACCGGTTTCCGCCCGATTTCATGTTTGCCCTCACACGTGAGGAGATTCGGAACATATCACAAATTGTGATATGTTCGGATATCAAGCACGCTCCCAACGTGTTTGCCTTCACCGAGCAAGGTATCGCGATGCTCTCCAGCGTGTTGCACAGCGACCGTGCCATTGCCGTCAACATTGCCATCATGCGAACATTTGTGCGGCTGCGGCAGTATCTGGCCGAACATGCCGAACTGGCCCGTCAACTGGCAGAGGTTGTTCGCCACGTGGAGGATCACGAACAGAAGATTCAGGCCATCTTTGACATTTTGCGTCGTTTGGCGAACCCGCCCGAACCGCCCCGCAAACAGATCGGATTTCATGTTCGGGAGACCGTCGCAATGTACGGCACAAGAAAAATAGCAAGACAGAGAAACTGATATGACCAGCAAGACCATTCTCATCAATCCCGTGACCCGCATTGAGGGGCACGCGAAAATTACGATTCACGTGGATACCAAGGGTAACGTGGACGATGCGCGATTCCACGTCGTCGAGTTCCGCGGGTTCGAGAAATTCTGCGAGGGACGGCATTACACCGAGATGCCGAACATCACGCCCCGCACCTGCGGCATCTGCCCCGTCAGTCATCTGCTGGCCAGCGCCAAAGCCTGCGACGCCATCACCGGCCGCACGATCCCGCGCACGGCCAGGATGCTTCGGGAACTGATGCACATGGGGCAGATCATCCAGTCTCACGCCCTCAGTTTCTTCCATCTCAGCGCGCCGGACCTGCTGCTGGGCTTCGACAGCGACCCGCTGAAACGCAACGTCATCGGTCTGGTCGGCGCCGCGCCCGACATCGCCGTCAAGGGGGTTCTGCTGCGCAAGTTCGGCCAGGAACTCATCAAGGCCGTGGCGGGCAGAAAGATTCACCCTGATTTTCCCGTGCCCGGCGGCGTCAACAAGGCGCTTACCGCCGAGCAGCGCGACAACGCCTTGAAAGGGATGCCGCAGGCTTTCGAGCAGGCGAAGTTCGCGCTTGATCTGTTGAAAGATTACCACGCGAAACACCTCGACGAGGTCGAGGACTTCGGCAACTTCGATTCCAACTACATGGGGCTGGTGCAGCCCGACGGCGCCCTGGAGTTGTACGACGGCCATCTGCGGTTCTGCAACGCCAAGGGCGAGATCATCCATGACCAGGTGCCGAATGCGAAATATCTCGATTACATCGCCGAGGCGGTGGAACCGTGGAGCTACATGAAGTTCCCGTTTATTGCCAAACTCGGTTATCCGCAGGGAATGTATCGGGTCGGCCCCCTGGCGCGGTTGAACGTGTGCAGCCACATCGCGACGCCGCTGGCCAACGCCGAGTTGAAGGTCTGGCGCGAGAAACGCCGGGTCCAGACCAGCTCGTTCTATTTCCACTGGGCACGGCTCATCGAAATCCTCTACGCGCTCGAACGCGCCCAGCAGTTGCTCGAAGACAAAGACATCACCAGCACCGACCTCCTTGTTCCGAACCAACCGCAAAACCCGGTCGGTATCGGCATCGTCGAAGCCCCGCGCGGCACGCTCATCCATCACTATCAGGTGAACAAGGACGGGCGCGTCGAGAAGGTGAACATGATCGTCTCCACCGGCCACAACAACCTCGCCATGAACAAGGGCGTCCAACAGGTTGCTCGCAAATACGTCAAGGCGAACAAACTCAAGGAAGGAATGCTCAACCGGGTCGAGGCGGTCATTCGCTGTTACGACCCGTGCCTGAGTTGCGCCACGCACGCCATCGGCAAAATGCCGATGGTGGTAGAACTGGTGGATGCCAACGGCACAATTGTGGACAGATTACAGAAATGAGGAAGACGTTGATCATCGGCTACGGCAACGACAGTCGTAACGACGACGGCGCGGGCTGGTTCGTCGTAAGCGAACTGTCGAAGCTCGGTCTGCCCGACGTGACGCTGGAAACGGCGCACCAGTTGGAGGTGGACCATGCCGATCTGGTTCGGGACTATGAGGAGGTCGTCTTTGTGGATGCCGCAATTCCCGAAAGCCCCGCGCCGTGGTGGACGACGGAAGTCGAGCCCGGTTTCCGCAGCCATGCGGTGGCGCATTTCATGACGCCGGGCGACGTGCTGGGATTGTGCCAGACGCTGTATGGCCGGGCGCCGCGCGGGCGGTTGTTCAGCATCCGCGGACACGATTTCAATTTTGGGACCGAGTTGTCGCCGCAAACCCGGAAAGCCGCGTTGGAGGTTGTGCGACAGATCGCGGCACGGGAAACAGCGTATGCATGAGATGAGCATCGTCGAGTCGCTGGTGGAAGCGATCCGGCAGGAAACACGGGCGCATCCGGACGCGCGTGTGGTGTCGGTGCGTGTGCGCGTCGGCGCGTTGCGGCTGGTGGTTCCGGAAGTGATGCGATCCTGCTACGCGGCCGCCACGCTGGACACACCCCTGGCGGGGTCACGGTTGGAATTGGAATCGGTGGCCGCAAACGCGCGTTGTCCACGTTGCCGGCACGAATTTGCGGTGCAAGAACGATGGTTTGAATGCCCGAAATGCGGGTCGGTGGGCGGCGAGTTGTTGAGCGGGCAGGAACTGGATTTGGTCAGCATCGAGCTGGAGGAAACCGGGGCCGTGGTCACGGCCTGAGAAAGGAGCGCCATGGCAGTCATCGCAGAAGAGCCAAACGAAATCACGCTGGAGAACCTCTGGAAAACCGCGGAGGGACAGCGCGTGCTCAGTTGCATGCAATGCGGCATGTGCGTGGGAACATGCCCGTACGGCGACGTGATGGATTATCCGCCGCGCCGCATCATCGGAATGCTCAAGGAAGGCGAACTGGACACCGTCCTGCGCAGCAACAGCCTGTTGACCTGTGTGACCTGTTACGCCTGCATGACGAAATGCCCGCGCGGCATCAAGCTCACCGAGGTCCTGTTGCCACTGGTGAAGGAACTGACATTTGTGCAGTTGTCCGACGTGCCCTCCGAACTGCAACGAGCGCTGGAAAACACCCTGCGCTACGGCAACCCCATGGGCGAATCGCCCCGCAAACGCGCCGACTGGGTCAAAACCTCCAAAGTCCCCATCCGCATCCTCCACCAGGATCGCCGCCCGACCGACGTGCTCTGGTTCGTCGAATGCTACACCTCCTACCACCCGCGCGGCCAGGACAACTGCCGCGCCACCGCCCGCCTTTTCCACGCCCTCGGCATTGACTTCGCCATCCTCGGCAACGAGGAAAAATGCGCCGGCGAAGCCGCCCGCATGGTCGGCGAATCGGGATTGTTTGACACCCTGATGGACTACAACATCAAGGTGCTCGAAAAATACGAGTACAACCGAATCGTCACCTCCGGCGCCCACGCCTACGACACCTTCAAATACCAGTACCCACCCCGCGGCTTCCACCGCCCCGTCGAGCACACCACCCCGTTCTTTGCCCGCCACCTGGACCAGCTCAAACCCAAACTCACCAAAAAACTCAACTACACCGTCACCTACCACGATGCCTGCGTCCTCGGCCGCCACAACGGCTTCTACGACGAACCCCGCCGCCTCCTCGCGGCCATCCCCGGCGTCCGCCTCGTCGAAATGGAACACAACCGCGCCAATTCCATCTGTTGCGGCGGCGGCGGCGGCGGCATGTGGCTGGACACCTACTACAAAATGAAAGGCTACGAGCGCCTCAGCGAACGCCGCATCAAGGAAGCCCTCAACACCGGCGCCGACGTGCTCGCCGTCTCCTGCCCCTACGAGGTCTCCCGCTTCGAGGACGCGCTGAAAACCGTCGGCGGCGACAAGAAAATGATTGTCCGCGACGTGACCGAACTGCTCGCGGAAGCCCTGGAGGAATAAACCCATGAACATGCTCGTCCTGCTCAAAATGGTTCCAGATGTCGTCGAGGAACTGGAGGTGGCCGCCGACGGCAAATCGCTCGACACCTCGTTCCTGCGCACCATCATCAACGAACGCGACGACCATGCCCTCGAACAGGCGCTCCTGTTGAAGGAACGCCACGGCGGCAAAGTCACCGTCGTCGCGCTCGATGCCCCTGACATTGACGACACGCTGTTCGCCGCCATGGCCAAGGGCGCCGACCGCGCTGTCAAAATCACCGACGCCCCCGAAGGCCTGACCACGCAGACCGCCGCCAAACTCTGCGCGCAGGCCCTCGCCGGCCTGTTGCCCGCCGACCTCATCCTCACCGGCGTGCAGGCGCTCGACGACCTCGACGGCCTCAGCGCCGCCATTGTCGCCCATCAACTCGGTCTCCCCTACATCGGCGTCGTCACCGGCGTTACCGCCGACGGCCCGACCGCCACCGTCATCAAAGAATTTGCCGGCGGCGTGCGCGGCGAGTTCGCCGTCACGTTACCCGCCGTCCTCGGCGTGCAGGCGGCGGAAAAACCGCCCCGCTACGTTCCCGTCGCCAAAGTGCGCGCCATGATGAAAACGCAGAAGATCGAGACCGTGCCCGCCGCCGGCGATGTCAGCGCGGCGACGATTGAAGTTCGGCAACTGGCCAAACCGGTGGTGAGCAGCCATGCCGAAATGTTGGAAGGCTCACCCGAAGAAGCCGCCGCCAAACTCGTCGAGCGGCTTGCCCAACGCGGATTGATCTAACAGGAGGACAACCCCATGGCATCCAACATCTGGGTACTCGCGGAAACCTGGCGCGGTCAGATCACCGAGACCACGCTCGAACTGCTCACCCTCGGCCGCGAGCTTGCCGGCCAAACCGGCGGCCCGCTCGAAGCCGTCCTGCTCGGCGACAAATCGCTCGCCGCCTCGCTCGGCGCCGCCGACAACGTTCTGTGCGCCGCCAACGTCGCGCCAACCCCCGAAGCCGTTGCCGCGGCACTCGCGCAACTGGTCCGGGAACGTCAACCCCAGGCGGTGCTGGTGCCGTGGACCAACCTCTCCATGGACGCCGGGGCGCTGGCTGCGGCGCAGTTGAACGCGCCATTTGTCAACGGCTGTAAAGACCTCAAGAGCGACGGCGGTACGCTCGTCGCCCAGTGCGTCGTCTATGGCGGCAAACTCGAAGCCGCCGTGGCGGCCACTACCGCGCCCGCCCTGTTCGGTGTGCTGCCCGGCTCGCGTCCCGCCGCGGCGGCGGGTAACGCCCCGACGGTCACCGAGGTCGCGGTGAGCGTGCCGGAGGCGCGGGTAAAGTTCAACCGTTACCTCGAACCCGAAACCGGCGACGTGGACATCACGCAGAAGGAGGTCCTCGTGGCGGTCGGCCGCGGTATCCAGCAACAGGACAACCTCGAACTGGCTGAGAGCCTGGCCGCCGCGCTCGGTGGCGCCGTTTGCGGCTCGCGTCCGGTGATTGACCAGGGCTGGCTGCCGTTGTCGCGGCAGGTCGGCAAGTCCGGCATGTCGGTCAAACCGAAGCTCTACCTGATGCTCGGCATCAGCGGCGCGCCCGAACACGTTGAGGGGATGAAAAACGCCCAGCTCATCGTGGCCATCAACACCGATGCCAACGCGCCGATCTTCAACGTCGCGCACCTCGGTATCAACGCCGACCTCTTTGACGTGGTGCCGGCGTTGACGGAAAAGATTCGCGCCGTCAAGGGAGGAGCCTGACGCCATGGAACCGGTCCGACCCATCTTCTACAACATTCACGAGCACTACCGCTGGGCCGAGTACACCCAGTATGTGTTGGGTGGGTTGGTCGCGGTGTTGTTCGTCTGGGGGCTGTGGCAGCACGTCCGCCGATGGCGGCTCGGCAAACCCGAAACAATCGCGCTGGCGTGCAAAGAGCGTCTGGCGGGCTTCCTCCGATACGCCTTGTTCCAGGGGCGACTCGCGTCGGACCGTTACGCGCTGGCGATGCACCTGGCGATCTTTTTCGGCATGGCGTTTCTGTTTCTCGGCACGGCGCTGGCGACGATTGACCTCGATGTCACGCACCTGATGTTCGGCTTCCAGTTCCTGCGCGGGAATTTCTATCTTGCGTTCAAGCTGGTGCTCGACATTTTTGCGCTCGCGCTGATTGTCGGGCTGGCGCTGGCCTTTTGGCGGCGTTATGTGCTGAAGCCGGAGCGGTTGAAAAACCTCGTGTATCCGACCTTCCCGCTGGATTCCTTTTACCTGCTGGCGATTCTGCTGGCCATTGCTGTGAGCGGTCTTGTCGTCGAAGCGTTGCGCCTGGCGGCTTCGCAACCGGCTTGGGCGGGCTGGTCCATCGCCGGCAACACGCTGGCGAAAGCGTTTCGTCCGATGAACGCCGACACGCTGCGGACACTGCATTTCCTGTTCTGGTGTCTGCACGGGCTGTTGGCGTTTGTGTTCATCGCGCTGGTGCCGCACTCCAAGGCGTTCCATCTGGTGTCGTCGTCCCTCAGCATCTGGCTGCGCCACCTCGGCCCGACCGGCGCGCTGCCGGCGGCGGAAGCGACGGGCGTGGCGAAACTGAGCGACTTTACCTGGCGGCAACTGGTGCAGTTTGACGCTTGCACCTGGTGCGGTCGGTGTCAGGACCAGTGTCCCGCGCACGCCAGCGGACAGCCGCTCTCGCCGAAGAACGTGGTGTTGCAGTTGAACGCCCAACTGCTCGGCAAACGCGGTGGTGAACTGGTTTCCGCGCCGGAGCTTTGGGCGTGCACCACCTGTCGGGCGTGCGAGGAGGTTTGCCCGGTGTTCATTGAGCAACCGCGCGCCATCGTGGACATGCGCCGGCACCTGGTCAGCGAAGGACAGATCGAAAAAGGATTGCAAGAGGCGCTCACCAAACTCGGCCGTTACGGCAACTCCTTTGGCCAGTCGGACCGCGCCCGCGCCAAGTGGACACAAGGATTGCCCTTCAAAATCAAGGACGCCCGCAAGGAAGCCGTCGAGTACCTGTGGTTCGTCGGCGACTACGCCAGCTACGACCCGCGGCTGCAGCCGGTCACGCGCGCCACGGCCAACGTCTTCCAACAGGCCGGCGTGGACTTCGGCATCCTCTACGAGGCCGAGCGTAACTCCGGCAACGACGTGCGCCGCGTCGGCGAAGAGGGGCTTTTCGAGATGTTGCGCGAGAAAAACATGCAGGCCTTCCAAAAGGCGCAGTTCCAGAAACTGATGACCACCGATCCCCACAGCCTGCACGCCCTCAAAAACGAGTACGACAACCTGAACGTGATCCATCACACCGAACTGCTCGACGAGTTGTTCCGCTCCGGTAAACTGAAACCGGCGCGCCGGCTGGAGACAACGGTGACGTATCACGACCCGTGTTACCTCGGTCGCTACAACGGCATCTACGACGCCCCTCGCCGGGTGCTGGCCGCGCTGGGCGTCAAACTGGTGGAAATGCCCCGCCACCGCCATCGCAGCTACTGCTGCGGCGCCGGCGGCGGACGCGTGTGGATGGAAGACACCGGCGAGATCAAGGAACGTCCCGCCGAAAGCCGCGTGCGCGAAGCGGCGGCGTTGGGCGTGGGAACGCTCGTGGTCGCCTGCCCGAAAGACCTGGTGATGTTCCAGGACGCCATCAAAACGGCCGGCCTGGAAGGCAAACTCGCCGTGAAAGACCTGATGGAATTGGTGGAGGAGGCGCTCAAACCCGCCGCATAAATGAACGCAACGACCAACAACCGGCCCGCCGGCTGCGTGCTGCGGATGCCGATGGGAACGAAGCTGACGCTCAGCTTCGTGTCCGTCATCGTCATCATCAGCGCCGTGTTCGTCGTGGTGGGTATCCGCCTGATTGCGGACCGGGTGGTGGCGGAGGCGCAACAAAAGGTGACGCTCGACCTGAACGCCGCCCGCGAGATTTACAATGGCCGGTTGAATCGGATTTACGACGCGGTGCGGTTTTTGGCCGACCGCTACATGCTGATGAATCCGCTGCTGGCCGGCGAACTCCCGAATACGGTGGAAGAACTGGTTCGCATCAAGGAACGCGAAGGGCTGGACGTGCTGACGGTGACCGACAAAAACGGCGTGGTGCGCCTGCGCACGAGCAATCCCGGCCAGATCGGCGACAGCCAGCGCGACGATGAACTGGTACGCGCCGCGTTGGAACGAAAACAACCTGTGGCCGCGACGGAAGTGGTGTCGGAAGCGCAGTTGCGACGGGAATCCCCGGCGCTGGCGGACCGGGCGCAGGGCGACGGCATGATGTTGAAGGCGGCGGCGCCGATTTTCGGTCCGCAGAAAGACCTCATCGGAGTCGTGTATGGCGGGGTGTTGTTGAACGGCAACAACGAGTTGGTGGACAAGATCAAACAGACTGTCTATCAGGACGTGGTGTACCAGAACAAAGACATCGGAACGGCGACCATTTTTCTGGACAGCATGCGAATCGCCACCAATGTTCGCAACAAAGACGGTACCCGCGCCATTGGCACCCGCATCGCCGCCGATGTGTACCAGCAGGTCGTCAAGGAAGGCAGGCCGTGGCTGGGACGGGCGCTCGTGGTGGACTCCTATTACATCTCCGCCTACGAGCCGATCCGCAGTCTCAGCAACAAAATTGTCGGCATCCTCTACGTCGGCATGTTGGAACGAAAATACCTCGACATCCAGCGGCGAACGATCTGGGCGTTCCTCGGCATCTCGCTGGTCGGTGCGCTGGTGGCGCTGGGCCTGTCGCTGTTCATTTCCCGCAAGGTCTCCGGCGCGGTTCAGAAACTGGTGCGCGCCTCCCAGGAACTGACCCGCGGCAATCTCGACGCCAAGGTGGACATTCGTTCCAACGACGAGTTGAACGACCTGGCCGAAGCGTTCAACTCCATGGCAGCCGCGCTGAAAAAGCGCGACGAGAAGCTCAAGGAATTCGCCCGCAAACGCATCATGGAATCCGAGCGGCTGGCCATCATCGGCCAGTTGGCGGCGGGTGTGGCGCACGAGTTGAACAACCCGATGCAGGGAATCGTGACCTACTCGCACCTGTTGCTGGAAGAAATGCCCAACGGACATCCCGGTCGCGAACTGGCGCAAAAAATTGTCACCCAGGCCAACCGTTGCACCGGCATCGTGCGCGGCCTCTTGGATTTCTCCCGCCAGCGCAAACCGCAGACCCGTTCCATCAACCTCAACACCATTCTCAACGATTGCATCTCGCTGGTGAAACACCAGTCGCTGTTCCACAACATCCAGATCCTTCCAAACCTGGCCACGGACCTGCCGATGGTGGTAGTGGACCCGACCCAGATGCAACAGGTGTTCATGAACCTCATCATCAACGCCGCCGAAGCCATGAGTCGTGGCGGACAATTGCGGTTGACCACGCGGGTCAATGCTGCCGAGCGGTGTGTTGAGGTCGAGGTGGCCGACACCGGGCACGGTATCAGCGAGGAACACATGGAACGCATCTTTGACCCGTTTTTCACGACCAAGGAGGCCACCCACGGCACCGGGTTGGGCCTGGCGATCAGCTTCGGCATCGTCAAGGAACACCAGGGAACCATTTCTGTCGAGAGCGAGGTCGGCAAGGGCACGACCTTTACCGTGCGTCTGCCGATCCACGCGGAGGAGAAAATCGGATGAGCGATCCGCAATACAAAATCCTTTTGATTGACGACGAGGAAGTCGTGCTCGATTCCTGCGTCCGCATGTTGCGCGGCGGCAACTACGAGGTGGCGACCGCCAACGACGGCGCCAAGGGCGTCGCGTTGGCCAAGGAGTTTCACCCCGACCTCATCATTGTGGACCTGAAAATGCCGGGCATTTCGGGGCTGGAAGTGCTCGAACAGGTCCATCAATTCGATCCCACCATCGTCAGCATCATGCTGACCGGTTACGCCACCGTCGGCAGCGCCGTGGACGCCATGAAAAAGGGCGCGTGCGATTTCCTTCCGAAACCGATCACGCCCGACGAGTTTCGCCTTGTTGTCACCCGCGCCCTCGAGCGTCGCCGTCTGATTCTGGAGGCGCAAGCGTTGCGGCGCGAGAAGGAGCTGTTGCGCGAGCAGTTTGCCGCCATTGTGTCGCACGAGCTGAAAAGCCCGCTCGGCGCGCTCCAGCAAAACCTGTTCCTGCTCGCCGAGGAGTTGTCCGACAAACTCACTGACGAACAGCGCCAGCGGATGGAACGGATGAAAGTCCGCGTGACCGACCTGATGAAACTCATCCAAACCTGGCTGCGGCTGATTTCCACCGACATCAGCAAAATCCGCGACCACTTCCATCCGGTCGCCCTCCGGGACGTTGTCGCCAAAGCCATCGAAAGCGTCCAAAACGAGGCCACCCGCAAAGCCATCGAAATACTTACCGAAGGCGCCGACACGCCCTGTCGGGTCAACGGCGACGAAGGCACCCTCGTGCAGGCGCTGGTCAATCTCTTGAACAACGCCATCAAATACTCGCACAGCGGCACCGAGATTCAGTTGCGCGTCACCGAGGAGGACGATAAGGTGGCCATCGCCGTGTCCGACAGCGGCGTCGGCATTGCGCCGGATGAGTTGCCGCATGTATTTGAGGATTTCTATCGCGCCCCGTCGTCGGCCCAGGGCCAACAGGGTGCCGGTCTGGGATTGCCGTTGAGCCGGCGGATCGTGGAGGCGCACGACGGAACCATTTCAGTGACCAGTGAACCCGGCAAAGGCAGCACATTTGTCATTCGACTGCCCGCGCTGAAAACCAGTCAAGGAGAAACGCTATGAGCCAAGCCAAACAGTTGTTGATTATTGATGACGACGTGGACTATGTGGATGGGATCAAAGCCATCCTCACGCGCGCCGGTTACGAGGTCGCGGCCGCGTACAACCCGAAGACCGGCATGGAAATGCTGAAATCGAAGCCGTGGGACCTGGTGCTGTTGGACGTGATGATGGGCCGCGGCGCCGAGGGGATCATGCTGGCCCGCCAGATCGGCAAGGACCCGAAACTGCGCGAGACCCCGCTGTTGATCATCACCGGTATCCGCGAACAAATCGCGTTCCTGTTCCCCGGCGAACCGGTCCACCCGCGGTTTGTCTCCCACGACGAACTGATGGAGAAACCGGTGGACCCGAAACTGTTGCTCGACCGTGTGGCCGCCCTGTTGAAGGCCGCGGAAGCGAAAAAAGCGAAGGCAAAATAATCATGGCTGATAAACCCACTTTTCGCGAGGAAATCGCCGGCGTGCTGCACGCCTCGATGGGTAACCCCCTCGACATGTGCATGCAGTGCGGCACCTGCTCGGCCACCTGCCCGGTGGCTTCGGGCGGTTTCATGGACAACAGCCCCCGACGGATCATCGCCATGATCAACGCGGGCCTCAAAGAGCGCGTCCTCAAAAGCAACACCTACTGGTACTGCGCCTCCTGTTACCATTGCACCGTGCGCTGCCCGCGCGGCATTGACATCACCGAACTGATGTACGGCCTGAAACGCTACACCGTCTGGCACGACAAAACCCAGGAAGGACTCATCGGGCCGGTCTTTTCCGAGGCGTTCGTGAAAATGATCGTCCGCACCGGGCGCTCCTACGAACCCGTGTTGGCCACCAGCTACCTGTTTACCCTCGGCGTGCCGGAGATCATCCAGGAAGCGCAAACCGCCACCACCCTGATGCTGAAAGGACGATTGCCGTTACTGCCGTCCCGCATCAAGCGACTCGACAATTTCAAGCGGGTCCTCAAACGCATCATCCCGCTGGGAGACTCTGAAGAATGAAGAAATACGCTTATTTCCCCGGCTGTTCGCTGGAAAAAATGGCGCGCAGCTATCATGACTCCGCCATCCAGACCCTGCGGCGACTGGACGTCGAACTGGAGGAACTCGAAGACTGGAACTGCTGCGGCGCGACCGCGTATTTCCATGTGGACGAATTGCTCGCCTACACGCTCTGCGCCCGCAACCTCGCCATGGCCGACAAACAAAAGCTCGACCTCGTCGCCCCCTGCAGCGGTTGCTACAAGAACATGCACGCCACCCGCGCCCATCTCCAACATGATCCGGCGCTGGCCGACCACATCAACTACGCCCTGGAAGCCGACAACCTGAAGTTCGACGGCTCCAGCGCCGTCCGACACCTGATCGAGATTTTCGTGCAGGATGTCGGCCTGGCCGCCGTAAAAGCAAAGGTCACACAGCCGCTCAAAGGACTGCGGGTCGCGCCGTATTACGGCTGCCAGATTCTACGCCCGCGCAAGGCCGACGAGGATGTCGAACAGGCGCATTTCTTCGAGGACCTGCTGACGGCTATCGGCGCCACCGCGGTGGATTTCCCGATGAAACTGCGCTGCTGCGGCGGCGCGTTGATCATCACCAACCGCAAAGCCGCGCTCAGTCTCGTGCGCAACCTCTTGAAAAATGCTGCCGACGTCGGCGCCCAGGTGATTGCCACGGCCTGTCCGCTCTGCCAGGTCAACCTGGAATGTTACCAGAAACTGGTCAACCAGGAATTCGGCACCAACTTCAACCTGCCGGTGATGTATTTCACACAATTAATCGGGCTGGCATTTGGTCTGCCGCCCAAACAACTGGGGATCGGCACCGAGCTGGTCTCCACCGAACCCGTCGTCTGCCATGCGCGCAGTAACGCGTCATAACGAGAAGGAGAACCCATGAAACATCGAATTGGAGTCTATGTCTGCCACTGCGGCACCAACATCGCCAGCATGGTGGATGTGAAGGCCGTGGCCGAATACGCCGCCACGTTGCCCGGCGTCGTGCTGGCCCGCGACTACAAATACATGTGCTCCGACCCCGGTCAGGAGCTGATCAAGGACGACATCAAGTCACACAAACTCGACCGCATCGTCGTGGCGGCCTGCTCGCCCTTGCTGCACGAGCACACCTTCCGCAATGCCACCGCCCAGGGCGGCATCAACCCGTACTTCTTCCAGATGGTCAACATCCGCGAACACGACGCCTGGGTTCACACCGACCGCGCAGCGGCCACCGAAAAGGCCAAGGAACTCGTCCGCGCCGCCGTGCATCGCGTCCCGTTTCACAAACCGCTGGAAAAGAAAGAAGTGCGAATCAGACCCGAGGTGCTGGTCGTCGGCGGCGGCATCGCCGGCATCCACGCGGCCCTCACCCTGGCCAATGCCGGTAAAAAAGTCTATCTCGTCGAACGTGAGCCGACCATTGGCGGGCACATGGCCAAGTTCGACAAGACCTTCCCGACGTTGGATTGCGCGGCCTGCATCCTGACGCCGAAGATGAGCACCGTGAAGACGCATCCGAACATCACGCTCTGGACCTACTCCGACGTGATCAAAGTGGACGGCTTTGTCGGCAACTACAAGGTTACCGTCCGCCGCAATCCTCGCTACGTGATCGAGGACCTCTGCGTCGGCTGCTCCGAGTGTATCGCCGCCTGCGTGTTCAAGGAGGGCAAGTTCCCCGACGAGTTCAACCTCGGCCTCGGCAAACGCAAACCCATCTACCTGCCGTTTCCACAGGCCACGCCCCTGGTGGCGGTCATTGACCCGGACGTTTGCCTCCAACTCAAAACCGGCAAGTGCAAGAAAACCTGCGTCGAAGCCTGCGGCGAACGTAAAGCCATTGACTTCGAGCAGGAACCCGAAATCCAGGAGATCGAAGTCGGCACCATCATTTTGGCGACCGGCTTCAAAATCTTCGACGCCAAACGCATTCCCTACTACGGCTACGGCACCTACCCCGGCGTCTATACCTCCCTCGAAGTCGAGCGCCTCGTCAACGCCAGCGGCCCGACCGGCGGCGAACTCGTTCTGCGCAACGGCCAGAAACCGAAATCCGTTGCCATCGTCCATTGCGTCGGCAGCCGCGACGAAAACACCAATAAATACTGTTCCCGCGTCTGCTGCATGTACTCGCTGAAACTGGCGCACCTGGTCAAGGAACGCACCGGCGCCGAAGTCTATAACTTCTACATTGACATGCGCACGCCGGGCAAAAGCTTCGAAGAGTTCTACAGCAAGGTCTCCGGCGAAGGCGTCCACATGATCCGCGGCAAGGTCGCCGACGTGTATCTCGAAAACCCCGCCGACAAAAACGGACGCCTCATCGTGCAGGCGGAAGACACATTGCTGAACATGATCCGCAAGGTGCCCGTGGACATGGTCGTGCTCGGCGTCGGCCTCGAAGCGCACGCCGATGCCAACGACGTGCGCCGTATGTTCAACATCTCCTGCTCCAACGAAGGCTGGTTCCTGGAGCGGCATCCAAAACTGGCGCCGGTCAACACCTTCACCGACGGCATCTTCCTGGCCGGTTGCTGCCAGGGACCGAAGGACATTCCCGACACCGTGGCCCAGGCGGGCGCGGCGGCGGCGGAAGCGATGGCGTTGATTGACGCCGGCTCCATCGAATTGGAGCCGAACACGGCGTTTGTCGTGGAAGAGGAGTGCAGCGGTTGCAAGACCTGCATCCCGATGTGCCCCTACACGGCCATCAGCCGCAACGAGGAAAAGAAGATTGCCGTGATCAACGAGGCCCTCTGCAAGGGCTGCGGCACCTGCGTCGCCGCCTGCCCCAGCGGCGCCATCAAACAAAATCTCTTCGACGACGAGGAAGTCTTCGAGGAAATCAACGGAGTCCTGAGTCATGTCTGAACCCACCACAGCCACCCAAACTTCCCCGGCGACCGGCTCGTTTGAGCCGCGCATTGTCGCCTTCTTCTGCAACTGGTGCACGTACACCGCCGCCGACATGGCGGGTGTGTCGCGCATGAAATACGCCCCGAACATCCGCGTCATTCGCCTGATGTGCTCCGGGCGGCTCGACCCGCAATTTGTCATGGCCGCCTTCGCCAAGGGCGCCGACGGCGTCCTCATCGGCGGCTGTCATCCCGGCGATTGTCATTATGTCGAGGGCAACTACAAGGCGTTGCGGCGCGTGACGCTGTTGAAACGGATGCTTGCCGACCTCGGCATCGAGGAGGACCGGTTCCGACTCGAATGGATCAGCGCCAGCGAGGGCGACAAGGTCAAACACGTCGTCAACGACATGGTCGAGAAGGTCCGCGCGCTCGGCCCGCTCGACCTGCCCGGCAAACACAAAGACTGGGACAAGGAAATGGAAGAACTGGAAGCCCACGTCAACCACAGCCAGAAGGAGATTCCTGCTCATGTCCACTAAACCCAAAATCGGTTTCTACTGGTGCGCCAGTTGCGGCGGCTGCGAAGAGTCCGTCGTGGACCTGGCCGAGGATGTCTTGATGGTCACCAACGCGGTGGACATCGTGTTCTGGCCGTGCGCGATGGACTTCAAAAAGGCCGATGTCGAAGCGATGCCGGACAAATCCATTGTGGCCACGCTACTCAATGGCGCGATCCGTTCCTCCGAGCAGGAGGAAATGGCTCACCTGTTGCGTCGCAAAAGCCAGGTTCTCATTGCCTACGGCTCCTGCGCCCACACCGGCGGCATCCCCGGCCTGGCCAACCAGTTCACTCGCGAACAAATCCTGAAGTACGTCTATGAAGAGGCGCCCACGATGGTCAACGACCAAAAGACGCGCCCGCAACCGCATTTCAAGGAGGACGGTCGGGAGACGGAATTGCCCGTGCTGCGCAACCTTGTCCGCGCCCTCGATCAGGTCGTGGACGTGGACTACTACATTCCCGGTTGTCCGCCGCCACCGAAACTGCTGAAGGAAGCGGTCTTGGCGCTGTTGTCCGGCAAACTGTCGCCCAAAGGCGCCGTGCTCGCGCCCAATCACGCGGTCTGCCAGGAATGCGCCCGCAACGACAGCAAGCCGCAGGACATCAGCCTCGTCGAATTCAAGCGCCCGCATCAGATCATTGCCGACCCCGAAAAATGCCTGCTCGCACAGGGACTACCCTGTATGGGACCGGCCACACGCGGCGGCTGCGATGCTGTTTGCATCAAGGGTAACATGCCTTGCACGGGGTGTTTCGGCCCGGTGGACAACGTCCGCGACCACGGCGCGAAAATTCTCAGCTATCTTGCCTCCACTGCCGCCGGCAAGGAGGAAAAGGACATTGCCAAAACGCTGGCTGGCATCCCCGATCCGGTCGGCACGTTTTACCGTTACGGGCTGGCCAAATGCCTGTTGAGGGGAAAGGTCCATGCCACAGGAGAATCCACACCCAAATAACACCACCGAGCGGCCCGGCTACTGGCGCGGAAAAACGCCGTGCTGGGAGATGCTGGGCTGCTCGAAGCTGGTTCGTGAACGATGCGACGCCTATCGGCATCCCGAAACACCCTGTTGGGAACACAAAGTGACCTGCTGCGAGGAGGTCCTGCGAATCCCGAAGGATTGCTCGCGTTGCATCGTTTACAAGGTCAACTACTATCAGGACACACCCGATCAAGCCGCGTTTGAATAAATGAAGGAACACGCCATGAATGATCAACTGAAACAAGTCTGGAACCAGGGCCAACAAGCCGCCGCCGCCGCCTACAAGGCGCGTCGGGTCAGCATTGACCCCATCACCCGCCTCGAAGGGCACGGCAAGATTGACATCCATCTCGACGAAAAAGGCGATGTCGAGCGCGCCTATTTCCAGGTGCCCGAGCTACGCGGGTTTGAGGTCTTTTCCCTCGGCCGTCCCGCCGAGGACATGCCGCAAATCACCTCCCGCATCTGCGGCGTCTGCCCGACCGCCCATCACATGGCGGGCGTAAAGGCCCTGGACGACCTCTACAAGGTCGAGCCAACCTCCGCCGCCAAAAAACTGCGCGAACTGGTTTACAACGCCTTCATGCTCGAAGACCACGCGCTCCACGTCTATATCCTCGGCGGCCCTGACTTCATCGTCGGCCCCGACGCGCCGCCCGAACTGCGCAACGTCGTCGGCGTCATCCAGAAGGTCGGCCTTGAAATCGGCAAGCGCGTCATTGCCACCCGCCGTCGCGTCCGCGAGTTGATCGCCTATCTCGGCGGCAAAGTCATTCATCCCGTGCTCGGCCTGCCCGGTGGCGTCGCCAAGGGCATGTCGCCGGAGGACCTGCCGGCCTTCCAGCAGCTTGGCAAGGATGCGGTGGACTTCGCCCAGTTCACGCTTCAGGTCTTCAAAGACATTGTGTTGAAGAACGAAGCGTATGTGAAACTGATCACTTCCGACGACTACACGCACAAAACCTATTATCTCGGCATGGTGGACGCCAACAACAAGGTTAACTTCTACGACGGCAAAATCCGGGTCGTCACCCCTGCCGGCAAGGAGTACGCCAAGTTCGACATCCAGCAGTACAAAGACTTTGTGGCCGAACACGTTGAGCCGTGGAGCTACATGAAGTTTTGTTTCCTCAAACCGGTCGGCTGGAACGGTTTCACCGAAGGCGAACAGAGCGGCATCTACTCTGTCGCGCCGTTGGCGCGGCTCAATGCCTCCGACGGCATGGCCACCCCGCTGGCGCAAAAGGCCTACGAGGAGTTCTACGCCACGCTCGGCGGCAAGCCCGTGCATCACACACTGGCCAATCACTGGGCGCGTTGCATCGAGATCATCTACGCGGCCGAGCGGATGAACGAATTGCTCAACGATCCCGAAATCACCAGCAAGGAGATTCGCTGCCTGCCGGTCAACAAACCGACCGTCGGTATCGGCGTCGTCGAGGCTCCGCGCGGCACGCTCATCCACGAGTATCACACCGACGAGAACGGTTTGATCACCAAAGCCAACCTCATCGTTGCCACCCAGGGCAATGCCGCTCGCATGGCGATGAGCGTCGAGAAAGCCGCCAAAGGTCTCATTCACGGCGGCAAGATTGACCAGGGGCTGCTCAACAAGGTCGAAATGGCGTTCCGCGCCTACGACCCCTGTCTCGGTTGCGCCACGCACGCCATCGGTCAGACCCCGATGATCGTGACCATTCGTGACCCGCAGGGCAACGTCATCCAACAACTCCGCCGCGATTAACCCATGGCTCGAAAAACAAGCGTCAGTTACAGCTACACGCTCCGGCTTCGTCTTCGGAACGTCACCCAACTCCTGCCAAGAGTGCTCGACGCGATAGCGGGGTTGGAGGGTGACCCCGGCGACATTACCGTTGCCGGGGCTGAGCGCGACCTGACCTTCCATGCTGGCGACGAAGCTCACGCCGCCGCCGTCATTGCCGCCATCAAAAAAATTCGCGGTGTCGAGGTCGTGAGCGTGACCGACCGCGTCTTCCAGATGCACGAGGGCGGCAAACTCCACATCCAGAGCAATGTCGCCCTCAACAGCCGGGCCGCCCTCTCGATGGCCTACACCCCCGGCGTCGCCCGCGTCTGTGAGGCCATTGCCGCCGACAAATCGCTCGCGACGACGTTGACCATCAAACGCAATGCCGTTGCCGTCGTCAGCGACGGCTCCGCCGTGCTTGGGCTTGGCAACATCGGCCCCGAAGGGGCCATGCCCGTCATGGAAGGCAAAGCGATCCTGTTCAAAGAATTCGGCGGAGTGGACGCCTATCCGATCTGCCTGAAAACCCAGAACACCGAGGAGATTATCCAAGCCGTCAAATGGATCAGCACCGGCTTCGGCGGCATCAACCTCGAAGACATCAGCGCCCCGCGTTGTTTTGAAATCGAACAACGCCTCAAACAGGAACTCGACATCCCTGTCTTCCACGACGACCAGCACGGTACCGCCATCGTCGCTCTGGCCGCCACCCTCAATGCGCTCAAGATCGTCGGTCGCAAACTTGCCGACATCAAGATTGTCATCGCGGGAGCCGGCGCCGCCGGGGTCGCTATCACCAAAATCCTCCAGTCCGCGGGCGCCCGCGAGATCATCCTGTGCGACCGCAAAGGCATCGTTTGCAAGGCCCGCTGGAACGAGTTGGACAACAGCAAACGCTGGATTGCCGAGAATACCAATCCCGACAACTGCGCCGGCTCGCTCGAAGACGCCGCCAGAGGCGCGCACCTGTTCCTCGGTGTCAGCGGCCCTCGCATCTTCACCGTTCGCGCCCTGCGAAAAATGGCGAAGGACCCCATCGTCTTCGCCATGGCCAATCCCATCCCCGAAATCATGCCCGAAGAAGCCGCGCCATACGCCCGGATCATTGCCACCGGACGCAGCGATTACCCGAACCAGATCAACAACGTCCTCGCCTTTCCCAACATCTTCCGTGGCGCGCTCGACGTCCATGCGCGCGACATCAACGAGCCGATGAAACTGGCCGCCGCGAAAGCGATTGCCGCCTGCGTCGGCAAGGACGAACTGCGCGAGGATTACATTGTCCCCAGCGTCTTCAACCCGAAAGTCGGCCCGGCGGTCGCCGAAGCCGTCAAAACCGCCGCCATCCGCAGCGGCGTCGCCCGTATCCAGCCGTGAACATCAAAGTCCTCAAAAACGTTCTCGAAGCCAACGACCAGCTTGCGGCCCGCATCCGCCAGCAACTGGCCGCCCGTGGTATCACCGCCATCAACATCATCAGCGCCCCCGGCGCCGGTAAAACGTCGTTGCTCGAACGCACCATCCCGCTCTTGAAACAGTTTCGCGTCGGCGTTTTGGAAGGCGACATTGCCACCACGCGGGATGCCGAGCGAATCGAAAAACTCGGTGTCCCCGTGATCCAACTCCTGACCGGTGGCGCCTGTCATCTCGAAGCGGCGCTGGTGCAACGCGGTCTCGGCGAGCTGAACCTCGATGCCATCAACCTGCTCATCATCGAAAACGTCGGCAACATCGCCTGTCCCGCCGAGTTTGATCTCGGCGAGAACGCGAAGGTCGGCATCCTCAGCGTCACCGAAGGCCACGACAAACCGGCGAAGTATCCGCTGCTTTTCCACGAGGTCGCCGCGTTGGTGCTCAACAAGATGGACCTGCTGCCGTACACCGACTTCGATTACGCCCGGTTCGAAGCCGATTTTCGCAAACTCAACGCCACCGCCCCGATCTTCAAACTCTCCTGTCGCACCGGCGAGGGACTCGGCGAATGGGTTCACTGGCTTGAACATGTGGCCGCCGGCGAGATTCACGTTCACCCGCACACGCATTCCCAGGTCGAAGGAATCGCCCCGCACAGTCACCCGCACAAACATTGACGTGAAAACCCGTGTTCAAGCGAAGATTGTCGGCCGCGTCCAGGGCGTCGGGTTTCGCCCGACGGTCTATCGCTATGCCACCGAGCTTGGTCTTGCCGGCTTCGTTCGCAATGACCCCAACGGCGTGACGCTCGAAGTCGAAGGTGCCCCCGAAAACATCCGCTCCTTCCTCGATCACCTGCAACAGGAACCGCCCCCGCACGCCATCATCACCGGCATCGAAACACATCCGGTCACGGTGCGTGGAGACGAACGGTTTGAAGTGATCGAGTCTGAAGTTGCCGGCAACGCCGAAGTTCACATCTCGCCGGACCTGGCAACGTGCGACGATTGCCTGCGGGAAATGAATGAGCCAGCCGACCGGCGGTATGCTTATCCGTTCATCAACTGCACGAACTGCGGCCCCCGGTTCACCATCATCCGCGATTTGCCCTATGACCGGACCAACACCAGCATGGCTGAGTTCACCATGTGCGAGCCGTGCGACCGGGAATACCACGACCCGACCGACCGACGCTTCCATGCCCAGCCCGATGCCTGCGAGAAATGCGGTCCCTCGCTTCAGTTCTATCATGCTGGGCAAAGCGAAGCGCCTCGCAACCGAAGCGATTCAGAGGTCCTTCGCTTTGCTCAGGATGACGCGCTGGTGGAAACCGTCCGACGGCTCCGCGCCGGACAGATCGTCGCCATCAAGAGTCTCGGCGGGTTTCATCTGGCGTGCTTGCCGGAAGCGGCGGGCAATCTGCGCGAACGGAAGCGCCGGCCACACAAGCCGTTCGCGGTGATGTTCAGAGACACGGCTGCCATCAAGCGACACTGCCACGTCAGCGAGGCCGAGGAAGCCGAACTATTATCCGTGGCACGGCCCATTGTCATTCTGAAATCCAAACTGTCCACAGCCTCACCGGACTTCCCCACGCTCGGCGCATTCCTGCCCTACACACCGATTCATCACCTGCTGATGCAGCATTTCGAGGCGTTGGTGATGACCTCCGGCAACCTCGCGGAAGAGCCGATTGCCAGTGACGACGCGGAGTTGCCGGCTGTAGCCGACGCGGTGCTGACGCACAACCGTCCGATCGTCCACAAGTGCGACGACTCGGTACTACGCGTCGTGAACGGTCAGCGGCAGTTTTTCCGTCGGGCGCGCGGGTTTGTGCCAAACGCCATCCGGTTTGCGGCGGATTGCCCGCACATTTTGGCGGTGGGCGGCGAGTTGAAGAACACGTTTTGTTTGGCGCGGGACGGCTGGGCGTTTCTGTCGCAGCACATCGGCGATCTGAAAGAGTTCAAGACCTGCGAGTATTTCGAGCGCGAAATCGCCGAGTGGCAACGCCTGATGCGCGTCGCGCCCGTCGCCATTGCCCATGACCTGCATCCCGGCTATCGCTCGACCCGTTGGGCGCGGAGCCAACCGGCGACGCTGATTCCCGTCCAACATCACCACGCCCATGTCGTCAGCGTCATGGCCGAGCACAACCTGCACGGCGAAATCATCGGCGTCGCGCTCGACGGCACCGGATACGGGACGGACGGGACCATCTGGGGCGGAGAATTTTTCATCGCCACGCGCGCCGATTTCGAGCGCGTGGCCCATTTCAAACCGTACCCGATGCCCGGTGGCGAGAAAGCCGTCGAAGAACCGTGGCGAATGGCGGCGAGCGTGACACTCACCGAGGGGTTGGGCGGCGACCAACGGATTCGGGACATGATCGCCGCGAACTTCAACTGTCCGCCGGCCTCCAGCGCCGGACGTCTGTTCGACGCCGTGGCAGCCCTGCTGGGGTTGTGCGACGTGGCGACGTACGAAGCGCAGGCGGCCATCCGTCTCGAAGCCGTGGCGGATGCGTCGGTGAGCGGGCATTACCCGTTTGATTGGCACGACGGCATCCTGGATTTCGGGCGAACGATCCGAGCGTTGCTCGCCGACCGTCAAAACATCGGCGTGGCGGCGGCCCGGTTTCAAAACACCATTGTGGCGGGGATCGTGCGCGTGTGCGAGACTGTGCGCGAAGAGCGCGGCCTCAAGCGCGTGGCGTTGTCGGGCGGCGTATTCCAGAATGAATGGGTTTTGACGCGCGCGACGGCGGCGTTGCGTGAACGCGGTTTTGAGGTGTTCACCAACGCGCTGGTGCCGCCCAACGACGGCGGATTGTCGCTCGGACAGGCGGCGGTGGCCGCCGCGAGACTCTCCCGGTATGGGAGCGGTCTTGGCGCCACGGCTGATAAACTTTTTTATGGTGGGCGCGGCACTGAGGCCGTTCCCACTTTGAGGTGAATATGTGTTTGGCAGTGCCAGCCAGGATTGTGGAATTGAACGGGACGACCGCGACGATCTCCATTGAAGGGGCGTTGCGGGAGGTGGATGTGTCGCTCATTGAGGAACCGCGACTGGGCGATTACGTGCTCGTGCACGCCGGGTTTGCCATTCAGAAATGGGAACAGGCCGAGTACGACGAGTGGCGCGAGATTCAGGAGGCAGCGGCGGCAAGTTCATGAACCGGTTGGCGCAACAAATCGCGGAGACTGCCCGGCGGGTGGAGCGGCCGGTGCAGTTCATGGAAGTGTGCGGGACACACACGATGGCGGCGTTCCGGTCGGGACTGCGGCAACTGTTGCCGGCCAATGTGAAATTGATTTCGGGACCGGGATGCCCGGTCTGCGTGACGGACACAAACTTCATTGATGCGGCGATTGATCTGTGTCGGCGGACGGATGTGACGGTGACAACGTTTGGCGACCTGATTCGCGTGCCCGGCAGCGAATCGTCACTGGAGCGGGAACGCGCGGCGGGCGCGCAGGTGCGGGTGGTGTATTCGCCGACGGACGCGTTGGCGTTGGCGCGAGAGAATTCGAGACGGCAAGTGGTGTTCCTCGGTGTCGGGTTCGAGACCACCGCGCCGGCGGTGGCGTGGACGATTCAGGAAGCGGCCCGGTCGGGCGTGAGCAATTTCTCCGTGCTGGCGGCACACAAGACGATGCCGCACGCGATGGAGGCGTTGCTGAAAGATCAGCAGGTGAAGATTGACGGGTTTATTTGCCCCGGTCACGTCAGCGTGATCACAGGAGCGCAGATGTACCGGTTTATCACCGAGCGTTACCGGATTCCGTGCGTGATTGCCGGATTTGAGCCGGGCGACATGCTGAAGGGAATCGCCATGTTGCTGGAACAACTGGCCACCGGCCGCGTGGAGGTGGGAATCGAATATGCCCGGTCGGTCAACGAGACCGGCAACGCTGCCGCGCAGCGGTTGTTGGCCGAAGTGTTTGAGGAAGCCGATGCCGGTTGGCGCGGCATCGGCGTAATCCCCCGCAGCGGATTGGCGATTCGGCAACGATACGCGGCGTATGACGCGGCGCGGAAGTTTGGCATCCAATTCCGCGAGGCGAAACCGCATCCGGGCTGCCGGTGCGGCGACGTGTTGCGGGCGGTAATTACGCCGCCGGAGTGCAAGTTGTTCGGGACGGCCTGCACCCCGGTCAACCCGTTCGGCCCGTGCATGGTGTCGAGCGAGGGCACGTGCGCGGCGTGGTTTAAGTATGCGAAACAACAGGCGGCATAGAGTGAAAACAGCCAAGATCGTCTACGGGACAGACCTCGAACCAATCGAGGAGGTCATCTACGATGTGCGCGGGCAACGGGTGATGCTCGATTCGGATTTGGCGAAGGTATATGGCGTCACCACCAAACGTCTCAACGAACAGGTCAAACGTAATCAAGAGCGCTTCCCGACAGATTTTGGATTTCGGCTTACTCTGGAGGAGGCACAGGAGTTACAGCGTTCAAGGTCGCAATTTGCGACCTTGAAACGAGGGCAGAATATCAAACACCCGCCGTACGCTTTCACCGAGCACGGCGCGATCATGGCGGCAACGGTGCTCAATAGTCCGCGAGCAGTGCAAATGAGCGTGTTTGTGGTGCGGGCGTTTATCAAGATGCGGGCGGCATTATCGGACAACCGGGAACTGGCGCGCAAACTGGCCGCGCTGGAGAAGGAGTTGAAAGAACGGCTCGACGTGCACGAAGCCGCCATCGTCTCCATCCTCCAACGCGTGATGGACATCATTGACCCGCCGGCCCTGCCGGAACCGCCGAAGAAACCGATTGGGTTTCAGGTGAGAGAAAAGCAGGGCCGATACATGATTCGTCGCCGCCCAAACACATAGGAGGAAATTGCTCATGGCACTGATTGACATGTGGCGCGAAGATCGCGATGGGATCCGCAATAAATCACTTTATCAAATTCTTGCATTTGCAGGAGAAGGCCGCCTTGCAGACAACAATGCTTGTTCTGCGGAGTTTCGGGAGCTTCTCGGGGTTGTCCCGCTTGATATAATGCAGAAATACGCATCGGAAGCGTTGACGAGTGACATCAGTGATTCGGGTTTGGCCTTGCAGGACATCGTCAACGAACTTGGCTGCCGGCTGGGCTACGATGTTGAGCACGGGCTTTATCGTGGCCGGCGTGGAGAGTCCGGCCATGATGGCTTGTGGATGGACACTTCGATAGGTCATTCCATTATTGCGGAGGTCAAATCCACATCCGCATACCGCATAAAACTCGAGCCACTCGCCCACTATCGTGAGTTGCTGATCGGTGCTGGTCGAATCACTAAAGAGAAGTCGTCTATCCTGATCATTGTCGGGAAGGCAGACGAAGAAACAAGCGATCTGGAAGCGCAGATTCGCGGTTCCCGTTATGCTTGGGACATTCGTGTGATTTCGCTGGCGGCTCTATTCAAGTTGGTCGAATTAAAGAGTGCCACGGACGACCCATCATCAGCGCGGTTGCTTCGGGGCATTCTCATTCCGCGCGAATACACAAAACTCGACTCCCTCCTCGACATCGTGAGTTTTGTTGCGCAGGACATCTCTGCCGAGGCGGACGAAGAAGTGCCCAAGGACGAGAAAGCTGCAGACAAAGAAGGAGCCTACGTCTCGAAACTGAATCGGAATGAACTGCGTGCTCAAGCCAAACAGTTTCTCGTTACGAAACTGGGCCTCGATTTCAAAGACTTCAGTCGCACACTACTAGAAAGTCATGATGGGCGAGTCGCCATTTGTTATGCGCCTTCGCAGCCGTATCGCAAAGCGAACTATACCGGTTTTTGGTTTGGACTTCATCAGCACCAGATTGAATTCATGGCCAAACACCCGGAGGGGTACGTCGCGTATCTTTGTACGGGTGCCGGAATCCTTTTTGCACCGTGGTCTGAGTTCTCTCAGTATGTTGAACTCATGCTGGATTCCTCTGCCGGCAACCGACACTGGCGGCATGTCATTCTGCAACTCGGGAAGGATGGGAAACTCAAAATGAGGCTGAAGGCAGATGCCCCAGAAAACCCAGTCGAAGTCAGCAAATGGTTTGTAAAGTTTTGACGGATTGTATGCAGGACATGACAACAGAGATTCTTCGCTACGCTCAGAATGACAATGCCGGGGTGATTGCATGAAACACGACCGGATACTTTTGGCGCATGGCGGGGGCGGGTCTTTAACGAAGGAGTTGGTGGAGGAGATTGTGCTGCCGGCGCTGGATAATCCGGTGTTGCGGACGTTGGATGATGCGGCGGTGGTCGGACTGGACAAGACGAGACTGGCGTTTACGACGGATGCTTATGTGGTGAAGCCGATCTTTTTCCCGGGCGGCGATATCGGCCGGTTGGCGGTATGCGGGACGGTGAACGATCTGGCCATGCAGGGGGCGCAGCCGTTGTGGCTGAGTTTGAGCCTGATTCTCGAAGAAGGGTTGCCGGTTGAGGATTTGCGGAAAATTGTGGCGTCCATCCGGGCGGCAGCAGATGAGGCCGGGGTGACGGTGGTCACCGGTGATACGAAGGTTGTGGAACGCGGGAAGTGCGAAGGGATGTACATCACCACGGCCGGGATTGGGCGGGTGGTGGCGGAGCACCGGCTCGGCAGCGCGCAGGTGAAGCCGGGCGATGCGGTGATCGTCAACGGCACGCTCGGGGATCATGGGGTGGCGGTGTTGAGCCGGCGGGAGGGAATCGCGTTTCAGACGAGCGTAGTCAGTGATTGCGCCCCGCTCTGGGGATTGGTAAAACGGATGCTGGCCACTGGCGCGCCGATTCACGCGTTGCGGGATCCGACCCGCGGCGGATTGGCGGCGGCGGTGAACGATATCGCCCGCGCGTCGGGCGTCGGTATCCGGTTGACGGAGACGGCGTTGCCGGTCAGCCGGGAAGTGCGTGGCGCATGCGATTTGTTGGGGTTGGACCCGTTGACGATTGCCAACGAAGGCAAGGTCGTCGTGTTCTGCCCCGGGAAGGACACTGACCGCGTGTTGGCGGCGATGCAGCGCGATCCGTTGGGCAAAACGGCGCGCGTGATTGGCGAAGTGGCGGAAACACCGAAAGGAATGGCGTTGTTGCGGACGAGCATCGGCGGGGAGCGGATCGTGGATCTGCCGACCGGCGAGGACTTACCGCGGATTTGTTAGTTGCAAACCATGAACATGTAGGCCGCTTCTGTGAAGCGGCGAACGACCTTCGCTGACTCGCAGAGTCGGCCTACAACAAGAGATGAACCAGAAGGAGATTGAATCGTGAGCAAACGAGAATTCGTGACAATGGACGGAAATGAGGCGGTCAGCCATGTCGCTTACCGGCTGAACGAGGTGATCGCGATTTATCCCATCACTCCCTCATCGAACATGGGCGAGTGGGCGGATCAATGGGCCGCGGAAGGGATGAGAAACATCTGGGGAACCATCCCCTCCGTCGTCGAAATGCAGAGCGAAGGCGGGGCGGCGGGCGCTATTCATGGCGCGCTCCAGACCGGATCGCTGGCCTGCACGTTTACGGCGTCGCAGGGCTTGTTGCTGATGATTCCCAACATGTACAAAATCGCCGGTGAACTCACGCCGACGGTGTTCCATGTCAGCGCCCGTACCGTGGCGTCTCATGCGCTCTCGATTTTTGGTGATCACTCCGACGTCATGGCCATTCGCCAGACCGGCTGGGGCATGATCAGCTCCAACAGCGTCCAGGAAGCGCACGACTTTGCGCTGATCGCGCAGGCCGCGACCCTCGAAGCGCGGGTGCCGTTCCTGCATTTCTTTGATGGATTCCGCACTTCTCACGAGGTTTCCAAGATGGAGATGCTGACCGAGGACGATATGCGGGCCATGATTGATTACCAATACGTGCTCGCCCATCGGCAGCGCGCTCTTTCGCCGGATCGGCCGGTGCTGCGCGGCACCGCGCAGAACCCCGATGTCTTCTTCCAGGCCCGTGAGACGGTCAACCCGTTCTACGCGAAGGTGCCCGACATTACCCAGAAAGCGATGGACAAGTTTGCCCAACTTGTTGGACGCCAATATCACCTGTTCGATTATGTCGGCGCGCCCGACGCCGAGCGGGTCATCGTCGCCATGGGGTCCGGCTGCGAGGCCGCCCATGAGACTGTCGAATACATGGTCAAACAGGGCGAAAAAGTCGGTCTCGTAAAGGTCCGCCTGTTCCGGCCGTTCGACGCCAAGCGGTTCATTGCCGCCCTGCCGGCCAGCGTCAAGAGCGTTGCCGTGCTCGACCGCACGAAGGAACCCGGAGCCGCCGGCGAGCCGCTCTACCAGGATTGCGTTACCGCGGCCCACGAACAGGGGCGCCCCCTGAAGATTGTCGGCGGACGCTACGGTCTCTCGTCCAAAGAGTTCACCCCGGCGATGGTCAAGGCCGTGTTTGACAACCTGAAAGCGTCCCAACCGAAGAATCACTTTACCGTCGGCATCCACGACGACGTGGCGCATACCAGTCTTTCCTTCGATCCGTCGTACACGACCGAGTCGCCGAAGGTTGTCAGCGCCCTGTTTTACGGTCTCGGCGCGGATGGCACCGTTGGCGCGAACAAGAACTCGATCAAAATCATCGGCGAGAACACCAACAACTTTGCTCAGGGTTACTTCGTCTATGACTCGAAGAAATCCGGCGCGATGACCGTGTCACACCTGCGGTTTGGTCCCGACCCGATCCGATCAACCTATCTGGTCTCGCAGGCCAACTTTGTCGCCTGCCATCAAACGGTGTTCCTGGAGCGTTACGACATGCTCCAGTACGCCAAAGACGGTGGCGTGTTCCTGCTCAACGCCCCGTGGTCGCCCGACGACGTGTGGAATCATCTTCCCCGCATCACCCAGCAGCGAATCATAGATAAAAAGCTGAAATTCTACGTGATTGACGCTGTCAAAGTCGCCCGCGAATCCGGCATGGGCGGTCGCATCAACACCGTAATGCAAACCTGTTTCTTCGCCATCAGCGGCGTGTTGCCCCGCGAAGAAGCGCTAGACCAAATCAAAAAGTCCATCAAAAAGACCTACGGCAAAAAAGGCGAGGACATCGTTCAGATGAACCTCAAAGCTGTGGACAGCACCCTGGCCAACCTCCACGAGGTCAAGGTCCCCGCTGCCGTCACCAGCAACATCGAGTTGCTCCCGCCGGTCTCGCCGAAGGCGCCGTCATTTGTCCGCGAAGTGCTCGGCGAAATCATCGCCACTCGCGGCGACCTCCTTCCGGTCAGCAAATTCCCCGTGGACGGCACCTTCCCGACCGCCACGGCGCAGTACGAGAAACGCAATATCGCCCTCGACATCCCGGTCTGGGACCCGGCCACCTGCATTCAGTGCGGCAAATGCGCGATGGTGTGCCCGCACGCTGCCATCCGACACAAAGTCTATGACGCGGCCGTTCTTGCCGGCGCGCCGGCGACCTTCAAGAGCGCCGATGCCCGCGATCCGGAATGGAAGAAGTCGGGCATGAAATACACCATCCAGGTGGCGCCCGAAGATTGCACCGGTTGCGGCCTGTGCGTGGATGTTTGTCCCGCCAAAAACAAGACCCAGACCAAACTCAAAGCCATCAACATGGCCCCGCAACCGCCCATTCGCCATCAGGAAGCGGCCAACTGGGACTTCTTCCTCTCGATTCCCGAAGTGGACCGCCGCCGCCTCAAGGTCACCAGCATCCCGCAACAACAGTTGCAACGCGCGCTGTTCGAGTTCAGTGGCGCATGCAGCGGTTGCGGCGAGACGCCGTATGTGAAACTCGCCAGCCAGCTTTTTGGCGACCGAATGATCGTCGCCAACGCCACCGGCTGCTCCTCCATCTACGGCGGCAACCTGCCGACCACTCCGTGGGCGCAGAACACCGACGGACGCGGCCCGGCATGGAGCAATTCCTTGTTCGAGGACAACGCCGAGTTCGGTCTCGGCTACCGACTTACGATTGACAAACTCAAGGAGTTCGCCGAAGAACTGGTTCGCGCCCTCGCGCCGAAACTCGGCGACCAACTCGCGGACGGCCTGCTCAAAGCCGATCAAAAGGACGAAGCCGGCATCTACGAACAACGCATCCGCGTGGCTGAACTCAAGGGCAAACTCGCCCGCCTCCAACAGGAGGGCGACCCCGCTGCCAAAGCCCTCGCCCAACAGTTGCTGGGCGTGGCGGATTACCTGGTCAAAAAGAGCGTCTGGATCATGGGCGGCGACGGCTGGGCCTACGACATCGGTTTTGGCGGACTTGACCACGTCCTGGCCAGCGGCCGCAACGTCAACGTCCTCGTGCTCGACACCGAGGTCTATTCCAACACTGGCGGCCAGTGCTCGAAGGCCACGCCGCGCAGCGCCGTGGCGAAGTTTGCTGCCGGCGGCAAGCCGCTTGGCAAAAAAGACCTCGGCCTGATCGCCATGAGCTACGGCAACGTCTATGTGGCCAGCGTGGCCATGGGCGCGCGCGACGAACACACGCTCCGCTCGTTTATCGAGGCCGAAAGCTACGACGGCCCCTCGCTGATCATTGCCTACTGCCACTGCATCGCCCACGGCATCAACATGACCACCGGCATGCAGAACCAAAAAGCGGCGGTCGCCAGCGGCCAGTGGCTGTTGTACCGCTTCGATCCGCGCCGGGCGGCGGCGGGCCAGAACCCGCTCCAGCTCGATTCGCGCAAGCCGACCCTCCCCGTCGAGCAATACCTGCTCATGGAAAACCGCTTCAAGATGCTCACCAAGAGCAACCCCGAAGCGGCCAAACAACTGTTCAAACTGGCGCAGGAGGATGTCAATGCCCGGTTCGCCTTCTACGAATACCTGGCCAACCGCAAGCTCACCCCGGAAGCCCCGGCGGCTCCGTCTCAACCGACAACTCCCACCCTGTAAGCAGGAAAGGAATCGAAACTCATGGACCTCACGACAACCTACATGGGCATGAAACTGCGGTCACCATTGGTGGTGTCCGCCTGCCAACCGCTCTCCGAGGAGATTGACGCCATCAAACGCGCCGAGGATGCCGGCGCGTCGGCGGTGGTGTTGTATTCCCTCTTCGAGGAACAGCTCCGGCAGGAAGCGCAGGAATTACATTACCATACGACGGCGGGCACCGAGAGCTTTGCCGAATCGCTGAGCTACTTCCCCGAACCGTCGCAGTACCACCTCGGCCCCGAAGGCTACCTCAAGCATATCCAGAAAGCCAAGGCTGCCGTCAAAATACCGATCATCGCCAGCCTCAACGGTTGTTCGATGGGCGGTTGGACCGACTTCGCCCGGAAGATCGAGCAGGCCGGCGCCGACGCGCTGGAACTGAATATCTACTGGATTCCGGCCGACATGAACCTGCCCGGGACCGCCGTCGAGCAGGTGTACCTCGACATCGTCAGCGCCGTCAAAGGCGCCGTGAAGATTCCGGTCTCCGTCAAGCTCAGCGCTCGGTTCAGCAACATCGCCAACATGGTCAAGAAACTCGACGAGGCCGGTGCAGACGGTTTTACGCTGTTCAACCGGTTCTATCAGCCCGACATTGACCTTGAAACGCTGGAGGTGAAGCCGAAGATTCTGTTGAGCACGCCGCATGCGATGCGGCTGCCGCTGCGCTGGATCGCCATCCTCAAAGGACGCGTCAAAGCCAGTCTGGCCGGCTCCAGCGGTATTCACAACGCCGAGGACGTCATCAAACTCCTCATGGTCGGGGCGGATGTCACCATGCTCTGCTCCACGTTAATCCGCCACGGCATCGGCCACATCAGCGTTATCGAGAAGGAGATGATTCGCTGGATGGAAGAACACGAGTACGAGTCGGTCAAACAAATGCAGGGCAGCATGAGCCAGATCGAATGCGCCGATCCCAGCGCCTTCGAGCGCGCTCAATACCTGCGCGCCGTGACCACCTATCGCCCCGCCTGACGGCAGCGATTGGAGATTCGCCAACAACCAAGGGGCACGGTCAATGCCGTGCCCCTTGTGTTTTCAGGAAAAAACACGGCGGCGACACACGGCGACATTCCAAGAGGCCGCGGTTTTAGGGGTGCCCGCTACGGAATTGTCTGGCGCGTCAGCTTGATCAACGTCTTCCACATCTGCGCCGGCGTGTCGCAATCCAGGATGGCTTTCCGGGCATCTGATTCGCCAAAGGTTTTCACCAGTCCCGCCAGCAGCCGCAGGTAAAACGCGCTGGCCGGCGTCGGAATCACGATCAAGAAGATGATCTTTGTCAGTTTCCCGTCCGGCGCGCCGAAATCGAGGCCCTTCTCCTTCAACCCCAGCGCCAGCGTCAGGCCGCCGCCTTCCACGTCGCGCACGTGCGGGAACGCCAGGCCGTGTTCCACCGCCGTTCCGATGATGGCTTCGCGTTTCAACGCCAGGTCCGTCACCACTTCCGCATTCTCAATGTAGCCTTGTTGGGCCAGTGTTTGCGCCAGTTCCGCAATGGCTTCCTCGCGCGTGGTGGCCGACAACTTCGGCACCATCAGGTTGGCCGACGAGAATCGCGCAATCCCCACCGGCGCCGGACGATCCTCTTCATCCAGGCGCGGTACGGTTCGTTTGGCCTGTTTCGCCACCGTTTCCGGCAAATACAAAAACCGCCCACAATGCGGGCAGGTCTGCAATTCTTCCCCGGCCTTCACCGCCTGCACCAGCGCCACCGGCACCATCATTCCGCAAGGCGCGCACGCGCCCGCCGTGATCGGCACCACGGCCAACGGATAACGTTTTCGCAACCGTTGATAACGATCGGCGGTCTCTTCCGGGAGTTTCTTCAGAATCTTTGCGATGGCCTCCTCCAACTGCGTCAGCGGCATCTTGGTGGCCGCTGCCTTGCCCTCGCTCAACGCAAAATCCAGTTCTTGCAATTGAATCAATTGATTGAGCACGTTCTTCATGGACAATCACTCTAGACCTTTTCCCCGCTGGCGCAATGGAAAAATCTTCACCCGGACAGCCCCTTGCGCTACCATCTTCCCATGCCCATCCGGCCACAAACTCGTTTCGGCCCGCTCACGCTCGGCCTCGCACCGAAGATCGTCGGCACCATTTCCCGACGCGAAACGCTGTCGCAACCGGCGGCCTTTCCGTGCGACATCGTCGAGGTCCGCCTCGATCTCATCGGCGCGGACGCACCCGCCTGGCCGGAGCAAATCCGCGCCATCCCGTTGCCCGTTATCGTCACCATCCGCCTCGCCAGCGAGGGCGGCCAATGGACGCAACCCGACGAGGCGCGGCTGCCGCTGTTCGAGATCGCGCTGCAACACGCCGCGGCGGTGGACATTGAGTATCGCAGCCCGCTGATGAAACGGGTTTCTGCGCTCGCCTGCCAGCGCCAGAAAGCGCTCATCATTTCCCATCACGATTTCGAAAAAACGCCGCCGCTGGCCGACCTTCAACAGATCATCCGTACCGCTGCCAACTACGGCACTGTCGTCAAAATCGCCACCCTTACTCAAACCGAGGAAGATCTCGCCACGCTCCGGGCGCTCTTTGCCGAGCAATGTTCCGCCTCCGTTTGTCTGCTCGGCATGGGGCCGCTCGGGCCGCGCACGCGCGTCGAGTTTCCACGGCTCGGCTCTTGTTTGACCTATGGGTACCTCGACGCGCCCATCGCCCCCGGCCAGGTGTCGGCGGCAGAACTGAAGGAGTTGCTCCGATGAATTTTGTCTGCCAGAAATCCCGATTGCGCGGTGAAGTGACCATTCCCGGCTCGAAATCCCACACCATTCGCGCCGTGGCGTTGGCCAGCCTGGCACCCGGCGTCAGCCGTATCGAAGCGCCGCTCGATTCCGGCGATGCCCGTTCCTCGGTGCGCGCCTTCAGCGCGCTCGGCGCAAAGATAGATTGTCAGCCCGACGTTTGGACGGTCCAGGGTTTTGGCGGCGAACCGCGCACGCCCGATGACGTGGTGGATGTCGGCAACTCCGGCACCACCGTCAACATCGCCATGGGCACCGCCGCGCTCGTGCGCAAAGGGTTTACTGTTTTCACCGGCGACCACCAGATTCGCCGCCGCCCCTCCGGCGCGTTGCTCGCGGCGCTCAACGACCTCGGCGCCTGGGCCGAGTCCACGCGCGGCAACGGTTGCCCGCCCATCGTCATCCGCGGCCGCCTCAAAGGTGGCGCAACCACCATCGAGTGCAAATCCAGCCAGTACCTCACCAGCCTGCTCATCAATTGCCCGCTGGCCGACGGCGACACCGTGATCAAAGTGCCCCTGCTCGAAGAAAAACCATACGTCGAGATGACGCTGGACTGGTTGACGCGCCAGGGCATCCAACTGGAGCGCGCGGGTCTGAGCGAATTTCGCATTCCCGGACGACAGGCCTACAAGGCGTTCTCCCGCCGGATTCCCGCGGATTTCTCCTCCGCAACGTTCTTCCTCTGCGCCGGTGCGCTCGGCGACAACGATGTCGTCGTTCGCGGTCTCGACCTCAATGACACACAGGGCGACAAAGCCGTTATTGACTACCTCCGCCAGATGGGAGCGCAAATCGAAACGCAACCCGACGGCAGTATCCGCGTTCGCCCCGGCAACCTCAAAGGCTGTTACCTCGACCTCAACGCCACTCCCGACGCCCTGCCAATGATGTCGGTGCTGGCCTGTTTTGCCGACGGCCAAACGACTCTCGGCAATGTCGCCCACGCCCGCATCAAAGAGACCGACCGCATCGCCACCATGCGCGAGGAACTGACCAAACTCGGCGCGCGCGTGACGGAATTGCCGGATGGACTGATCATCGAAGGAGGCCACCTGACCGCCACCGAGGTGGATGGCCATCACGACCACCGCATCGCCATGGCGCTGGCCGTGGCCGGATGCAGTCTGCCCGGCCAAACCGTGGTCCACACCGCCGAATCGGCCACGGTGACGTTCCCGACCTTTGTGGACTGCATGCGCTCCCTTGGCGCGGACATCCGCGCCACCGAATAAACCGCCTAACAAAACTCCCGGTAGCTGTTGTAGCCGTGGCATTCTGTCGCCTCATTGCGCTGACTCGCCTGCATGCCGACAGAGCGGCGTGGCTACAGCCCACCGGTTTGTTGGCGGCTCTAAATGAGAGATTGCCTTTCCTGCGTTTCTGAGGTAGGTGTTGGCGCGCTGGTTGGACCGGCGCGCATCGTTGGCAAATGGGAATAACAGCACGGACAAGGAAATGGATCTGGCTCGGCGTGATGATGCTAAGCGGTGCCGTGTCCAGTTCCACTCGCCTCGCTGCGCAAAGTTACGAGGTGATTGATCTCGGGGAGCTTCCCGGTTTCGAGTACACCGCTCCCACCGACATCAATGATTTCGGTCAAGTCGTCGGATATTGTTTCCAATTCGGACTGACGCGGGCGGTCATCTGGGATTCGGTTTTGGGGCTTCGGGACCTGGGAACACTGGGCGGCAAAGAAAGTGGCGCCAACGCCATCAACAACCGGGGTGAAGTGGTTGGCTGGGCCACGTTATCCTCCGAGAACACGCACGCTTTTGTCTGGCGTGATGTGAACACCAACGGTGTCGTGGATGCCGGTGAAATGACCGATTTGGGTGTGTTGCCCGGACGCGACCCGCAACAAGTGAACTCCAGTGCCATCAACATTAATAACAACGGTCAAATCATCGGACTTTCTGCCGGCGGCGATTTCGGAACGGATCGGGCGGTCATCTGGAACAACCACCAAATTCAGGAATTGAGCGGCACGCTACGGGGGCTGCCATTTGTCCCCGAAAACACCACGCCATACGGGTTGACTGATTCCGGGATCGTGGTGGGCGAGTGTGGCAACCCGTCGTTCCTGGAGGCTTACAACTTTCAGTACATGGCGTTTCAGTGGCAACATGGTGTGGTTCAGGCCGTGCCACTGCCGGAGTTTGCGCCCGCGCGAGCCGTCAATTCCGCCGGAACCATTGTCGGTGGCGGTTGGCGCTGGCAGAACGGCGCGGTCGCATCACTGGGACATCTCGGTGGCGGATTGACTCAAGCCTTTGACATCAATGATCGGGGACTGGTGGTGGGCGAATCGTGTCTTGCAGACGGCACGTACCATGCTTTCCTTTATGATGGCACGATGCGCGATCTCAACGAAATGATTCCGGCCAACTCCGGGTGGGTTTTGGAGCGCGCCACGGCGATCAACGCCCAGGGACAAATTGTCGGAATCGGCCGGCTTTACGGGCGGTGGCGTGGGTTTGTGTTGTTGCCTGGTGCCCGTCTGGGCGTCAACTGCAACAACGACGGCTCGATGCGCGACGGCGTGCCGGACGTAGAGTTCATCATGGATGAGGAAGATGAGCGGGTCAAACAAACACACGGTTTTGCCTTTTGGTGGGGACGCGATTCGGGGCAGACGATCACCCTTGCCAACATCGTGGATCTTGCGCCCTTGACAATAATCGTGCCACAAACCGCTTACGACCGGGGTGACCGGTATTTTCTCCAAGTGCGAGGGGGAAGCGGTCTGACGGGGCTTTGGGTGTATCCCGCCGTCAGTCCCGGCAACAATCGTCGCCAGTTTGTCCAGGACAGTCATACGGCGGCCAAACAGTTGGCCGAATCCGCGCGCGGCGTTTTTGTGTCAAATGGGAGCGATGCGATAGAGATCCTCATTCCGCAGGCTGGTACCAACGAGTTTGTCTTCAAAGCCGTTGGGAGCGGCTCGGTGACGGCGACACTTACACTGCTTTCCGGTTCCGCCGCGGGCAGTCAGCGTAGCGTCAGCGACACGGTGACGCTGCGCTTGAACGAGACGGGAGCCTACTGGCAGTTTGTCTCGTCGCGCGGCACCGGTACCGAGCCGGCGGGGCCGAGCATTCCGTTTGACTATCCGACCGACGGGGATCGCTGGGTGAGGATTCAACGGTACCCGACGGTGGGCGAAGCTGGTTGGGCGACAACTGGTGTGGTTGACCCTCAGAAGAGCCAGTACCTTGTGTTTGTTCACGGTTACGCCAACAGCTTTCAACAGGCTTATGACGCGAATACGGAACTGTACAAGCGACTGTTCTGGCTCGGTTACCGTGGCAATTACATCGGCTTCGCGTGGGAAGGCGATGAGTTGGCTCCGCTGTTTGATCCGAACGTCAAGAACGCGTTTCAGGCGTCACCTTCGTTGATGTATTTTCTGCGGGATGTTCGTGCGCGAGCGGGGGGCGCGGACAACGTGAATCTGGTCGCGCACAGTCTTGGCAATTTCGTGGCATGGGATGCGATGCGATTGCACGAGCGGCTCTATCCCGGCGAAAAACTGTTCCGCAATATCTGTGACATTCAAAGCGCCGTTTGGATCGAGCTATGGGATTCGGAGACAGACTTGACCTACACTGCTCCTAGCGACCCTGTCACATATTCGGTGGACCAATTGCGGCGGCACTCTTGGCGTTTCTGGTTCAGTCAAGCAGGACATGATCCGCGGATGGCGCTCAGCGGAACCGTGCGGCACAGCTACCTGACAGATGACAAAGCCCTTGTGAAAGCGATGCGAATCAACGACTACGCTCTTCGAGGCGCGAATCTTGGCCGATTCCTGCATTACAACCGGGAGCGGCTAATCTGCGACAAACTTCAGCCATGTTATCGGGCGCCCATTGAAGATTCTTATTGGCCATGGCACATGGCGGAACTCCCTGCTTTGCTGCAAACGCATCTGCGGAGACCCTTTTACGCATATCACGCGCTCAATTTACCCGCCGGAGCCACAACCAATCTCCAAGCAACAGAGAATTATCTCGCGCAAGATGGCGGGTGGCCTGACAGGTCCCACAGCGCATTTCGAGATGAACCGTTGCCCAATATCTACCAATGGTGGACCGACGTTTTGGGCAACGGCGGCAATATGGATAAATTGCCTGCCATTCCCCTCGGGGAGGAATAATCATGAAACAGGACCACCAGACTCATCATCGAAATCAGCTCATCGTCACCGTCTTTTTATCAATAATCCTGGCATCCGTCGCAGCCGTTGCTTTTGCGGCACCCGATCAAGACGACATGACCGACGAACAAAAGGGCCGTCTTATCAAGGGCATCTTTGATAAGCTGATGCATGCCGAGCATGGCACGATTCGATTACGGGGTGAAGTGGTTGACGAGCAGGGACAGCGGCTGAACGGAGTTACGGTGCGCTTGGGAAAAACCCGCTTCAAAAATTATTGGGAAGCAAGCGAAACTGACGAAGAAAATGTAAGCGTGGACGGAACATTCGATCTCACCATTACAGGCTACGCATATCTGCGGGCCACATTTGAAAAACCCGGGTATTATAGCAAGCAAATCCAGGTTGGGATCGATCTTCCCCCTGAACTTGCGATGCGCGTCATCGAAGGACAAACCGTTGATCCTCAAACGATGACCAAAGACGGCTTGCGGATTGTGCTGGAAAAACAGGGGAACGTGACCAAACTGCAAACGTATGGCGGTTTTCTGGAGTATCGGTCGGACGGCAGCGGCAAGGTCATGAACTTCGACAAGCTACCCGTGGGTAAGAAAGCCTTGCAGACCATGCAGAATGTCCACGATTCCGGGCGGTTACCGCCGAATTGCGCCTACTTCATCGCCGAGCGCGATGATAATGGTCTAATCGGTACTGTGCGGTGGGTTCGACCGGAGGGTCAAATTCCCTTTACTTTTCCGCGGCGTGTCACCCTCATCATGAGCGACCCCAGCGGCGGATTTGTTCCATTCTTGCCAGCAATTCAACAGAACCAGTTTCACCAGATGAAACAGGCACCAGAGACTGGCTATCAGAGTCAACTCGTTATCGAGTCCGATTATTTTACCCGCACGCAAGGGGCGTTGGTTCAATCGAAAAATAAGCAGTATTTCTTCTTCAAAACCGGCGGCAAATACGGCAAAGGCACAGTTGGCAACGTCGTGATGAACGGGAGCGGCTCGAACGTTCTGCTCGGCGTAGTGTTTCGCATTCAACCTGACGGTTCGCGTAATCTGGAGACCGACGAAGGACCTGGACGCAATTTCATGCCCAATCCATCCGAAGACACGACCCCGCCGATCATCACCATTCTTGGCGACAACCCGGCCACGGTTACGTGCGGTACCGCCTACACCGATGCCGGTGCCACCGCCACCGACGATAAGGACGGCGACCTAACCGCCGCCATCGTCACCAGCAACACCGTCAACACCACTGCCGTGGGCACTTACACCATCACCTACACCGTCCGCGATGCCGCCGGTAACCAGGCGACCGCCACGCGTGTTGTCAGAGTCCAGTACAGCTTCGATGGGTTCCTACCGCCCATCGGTGGGGCCGACGCCAGCGGTGGCACCGCGGCCCATCCACTGCGCGTCTTCAAGGTCGGCAGCAAGATTCCGGTCAAGTTCACCCTTGCCTGCGGCGGGGCGGCCGTCACCAACGGCGTTCACACCTTGCAGGTTGTCAAATGGAGCGACGCAACCACCGCGGCCGAGCCGGTTGACGCTTCGTCGGCTGATGCCGCCACCACGGGCAATCAGTTTCGGTATGCCGATGGTCAATGGCATTACAACCTCGACACCAGAGCTACCGGTATGGGTGTTGGCACATGGGAGTTACGCGCCACGCTCAGCGATGGTAGCCGTCACCGCGCCTTCATTGTCGTGAAGTGATGCACCGGTTCTGAGCGCGGCTGTCTGGCAGAATCGGTAGCGGGCTTCTTTTGAGCAAACAATATCGGTTTGGGGTTGCATCCGGTGGCGAATCATGTACAACCCGCCGCCAGATTGATGGCTGTCATGATGACAACAACGATTCCAGATTGGAAGAAATTGAATCCGCCGATGGCGGTGGCCGAGTTGTTGGCGGCGTCGCCGCGCGTCGTGGTGCCGCCGTCGCTGGCGGAATTGGTGGACCTGGCGGTCGGCGGGCCGGGAAACACCGCGTTCGAGGTGGCTTATGAAGTGCCGGGTAAAGGACGTGTGGTGGAGGCGACCGTGGCCCGTGTGCGCAACGGGATTTCCGCCAACTATCCCGAACCGTACATGCGTCGGCGGGACCCGGATTGCATGACCATTGCCGACGATCTACCGACGGACAAGCCGAGGTTTGCGGATCGGTTCGGGTACGATTTCGCGGTGTTGCGGGCGGAGACGTTCGCGTGGCTTCGGCAACAAGAGCTGGCGGTGTACGGTTTTCATGCGGGCGGGCGGCAACTGGGGATGGATGCGCTGGTGGTGGCGCCTGCCAATGCGGGATTTTTTGCGTTCGGCTTGGCGCTGTTGCAGGAGTTCCTTCCGCTGGCCGAGGTGCCGTCTGATTTTGCGCCGCGCTTGATCATCTACGTGGCCCCGCCATTCCGGCACACGCATTTCGGTGGACGCCAGATGGTGGTGCATGTGCGGCAGGGGGATGGCCATGAGATTTTTTCCTACAATCTCTATCCGGGACCGAGCGCGAAGAAAGGCGTGTACGGTGCGCTGTTGACCGGTGCCGAGCGCGAGGGGTGGGTTGTGGCGCATTGTTCGACCGTGCAGGTGGTGACGCCTTACGACAACGTGTTGACGTTGATGCACGAGGGGGCCAGCGGCGGCGGCAAGAGCGAGATGCTGGAGCTGGCACATCGGGAGCCGGATGGCCGGTTGTTGCTTGGGCGCAACTTGGTTACCGGTGAGGAACGTTATTTGCAAATCCCACGGATGTGCGAGTTGCACCCGGTCAACGACGACATGGCGTTGTGCCATCCGTCGTTGCAGACCGGTGACGGGTATTTGCATGTGACCGATGCCGAGAACGGCTGGTTTGTGCGCGTCAATCACATTGACGGCTACGGGGTGGACCCGCACTTGGAGGGGTTGACGGCGTTGCCGCCGCGGCCGTTGTTGTTTTTGAATGTGGACGCCGTGCCGGGCAGTCGGGCGCTGATTTGGGAACATATTCAGGATGCGCCGGGCAAACCGTGTCCGAACCCGCGGGTCATCATCCCGCGCGCGGTCATTCCCCACATCGTCAACGAACCGGTGGCAGTGGATGTGCGCAGCCTCGGCGTGCGCACTCCACCTTGTACGTGTGAACATCCGACGTACGGCATTCTCGGGTTGTTCCACATTTTGCCGCCGGCCCTGGCATGGTTGTGGCGGCTGGTGGCGCCGCGTGGTCATGCCAATCCGAGCATTGTCGAGACCGAAGGCATGAGCAGCGAAGGGGTTGGTTCCTACTGGCCATTTGCCACGGGGCGCCAGGTGGACCAGGCCAATCTGTTGCTGGACCAGATTCTCGGCACGCCGAAAACCCTATTCATTCTCTGTCCGAACCAGCATATCGGCGCCTGGCAGACCGGGTTCATGCCCCAATGGATCGCCCGCGAATATCTGGCTCGTCGCGGTCACGCGCCGTTCAAGCCCAAGAACTTACAGGCCACTCGGTGCTCTTTGTTGGGATACACCCCGTCCGGCATTACTGTCGAGGGTGTGCCGATTACCTGCTGGTTCCTTCAGCCCCAAACTCAACCCGAAGTCGGCGAGGAAGCCTACGACAAAGGCGCAGCGATGCTTACGAAATTCTTTCATCAATGTCTTCGCAACTTCCTTCATCCGGACCTGACGGCGCGGGGACGGCAAATTATCGAATGCTGTCTCCAGAACGGCACGGTGGCCGACTATGAGGCGCTCACCCGGTAATCGCCCGGCGGTGTTTCTCGATCGCGATGGCACACTCATCGAAGACCGCGGCTGGTTGCGCGACCCGCATGACGTGGTGTTCTACCCGCAAACCATCCCGGCGTTGCGGCTGCTGGCGGATGAGTTTGCGTTGTTCATTGTAACGAACCAACGCGGCGTAGCCGACGGTCTGTTGCGCCTGGAAGAAGTCCAGCGCGTCAACGCCCACGTTGTGGACACACTCACCGCTGCCGGCATTCCAATTGTGGACGTTTATTGTTGCCCGCACCGGCGCGATGAAAATTGTCCGTGCATCAAACCGAACCCGTACTTTCTTCGCCGGGCCGAGCGCGAACATAACATTGACCTCGCGCGTTCATTTGTGATTGGCGATCATCCCCACGACATCGAACTGGCCGTCAACGCCGGCGCCCGTGGTATTTATGTGCTTACCGGTCACGGCGCCAAACACCGCGCCGAGCTTGCCATTTCCTGTCCCGTTGTGCCCGGCATCGCCGAGGCCGCCGACTACATCCGTCAACTCTCAAAAGGAGTCTTCTCATGACGACACAGTTGCTGGCGGTCGCCAGCGCGGCGGACATCCTGCCATCCTATCGTCAGACGCCTGTCGGTTTGCTGCTGGAGTATCAGAATCTGCAGCGACCATTCGACCACTACAGCACGGCGCAACTGCTGGTGGGCATGTGCATGGACAACCGCAAAATGCTGCGGCTGCCCGACAACTTTGCCTACATCCTGCGGGCCGGCGGCGCGAACTTTCGTCGGCACCAGTTCAAAATATCCTTTGCCATCGCCATTGGCGGCGTGCGCGCCATCGCCCTGATCGGGCACGACCGATGCGGCATGGTCGGCTTGCGGGCGCGACGCGATGCCTTTATCCGTGGGTTGGTTGAAAATGCCGGCTGGGCAGCGGAAGAGGCGGCCGCGCATTTCGACAGGTACGCGCCCGATTTCGAGATTACCGATGCGGCGGAGTTTGTCTGTGCCGAAGCGCGCCGCCTCCAGCAATGTTACCCGAAGGTGCTGGTCGCGCCGCTGTTTTACCGTCTGGACGAGGGACGGTTGTATCAACTCCAGGCCACGTGACGTTTTGTGTTGCGTTTTTCGTCAAACCCGATAAAAGGGCCGCCGCAGGCCCTCACATGTGTAACGCCCGAAAAACGCCCAACAAAGAAAGCGAGACAACATCATGCTCGGATGTAACATAGGCACCTTGTTCAAAGTCACCGTCGCCGGCGGCTCGTATCAGGAAACGCTTGTCACCCATTTGCAGGGCGTTCCGCCCGGCTACCTTATCACCGAGGAGGAAGTGTACCGCGACCTCTTGCTGCGCAAACCCGGTCAGGGTGAACTCACCTCCCCCCGCCGCGAGCCGGACATCCCCATTATCGTTACCGGCCAGAACTGTGACGACACAATGCCCGGTTTTCACAACGCCCACTACACCAACGGCACGCCCCTGACCATTCTCATTCCCAATCTCGACCGCCATTTCGAGCACATCGAAGCCTACCGCGTCACCAACCGCACCCCGCGTCCCGGCCACGCTTCCTACGCTTCCTACGTCAAATACGGTCAGTGGGACGACTCCATTGGCGCGGGTTTTTTCAGCGGACGATACACGGCCACCATTGTCGCCGCCGGCGCCGTCGCCAAACGCATCCTCAAAGACCACGGCATCGAAGTGACCGGTTACGTGAAAGAAGCCGCCGGCGTGCGGCTGGCCGACATGCCCATCGAGAAAATCCGACCCAAGGTCGCTGCCTACAAGGAAATGCGGCGTCGCTACGATCCCGTCTACCACCACATCTTCGCCTCCGGTCGCCTCAAACCCGAGATGCGAATGCTCCAAAAAATGGCCGTCCTCGCCGAGTTCGAAAAAGAAGTGCCCGAAATGTACAAAAAGATGGTGCACTGGGATGAAGATGCCATCCGCAAAGAATACGGCATCCATCCCAAACTGAACTGCCCCGATCTCGCCACGGCCGACGCCATGTACGAGCGCATCCTTGAAATCACCCGCCAGGGCGATTCCAGCGGCGGCGTGGTGGAAGTTGTCGCCACCGGTGTCCCGTGCGGGCTGGGCGAGCCGGTCTTCAACAAACTGGAAGCCGAACTCGGACGGATGCTCGGTATCGGCGCGGTCAAAGCCGTCGAATCCGGCGCCGGCATGGCTGTCAAAGACATGACCGGCAGCCAGGACAACGATCAGATGTCCGTGAAAGACGGTCAAGTCCAGTTCAGCAGCAACAACGCCGGCGGCATCACCGGCGGACTGGCCACCGGCCAGGACATTGTGGTGCGGCTCGCCGTCAAACCGACGCCGACCATTGCCAAACCGCAACACACCATTGACAAGGTCTCGCTGGAAAACAAGGAACTGGCCGCCGTCACCCGCCGTGACCCGACGATTGTGCCGCGGGTCTGGCCCGTGGCCGAGGCGTTCACGGCGATGATCCTGCTCGACCACTACATGCAACACCTCGCCTTTCAGGCGATGAAACCGAAGAAATAGGCGACCCAATCATTGGTGAGCTTTTTGACGCTGTCGCCGTCAGGTCGGGCGGGCACAGTCTGCCGCGAGTTGTTCACCGTCACCTGTGGCGCGGTGAGGTTTTACCCACCGCAGACGGGCGGGCCGCGCTTACCAATGCGCGGCTTGGCGACCGCGAAACAATCTCAAGAGAGAACGGCGGCCTTGATTCGGGCCACTGTTTTGGGAAGGTAACGGGAAGATGATCGTCACCCTGATCGGCATGAAACATTGCGGCAAGAGCACGCTGGGCAAGGCGCTGGCGGCCCGCTGGGGATGCCCGTTTTACGACGTGGACCCGATGATCGAAGAACGTCATGCTTGCAAAACCGGCCAACGGCGGACCGTTCGGGAGATTTACCGTCAGGAAGGCGAGCAACGGTTTCAGGAACTGGAAACGCAGGTGGTTTGCGATTTGTACCTGCGATTGAGCGACGCGACCGGTCACGCTGTGATCGCCGTGGGCGGGCGGACGGCGCTCAATACCAGGGTGGATGAACTGCTGAGCGCGCTGGGGTTGATTGTGTATCTGGAAGTGTCGCCCGAAGAGATGTTTGCCCGTGTCCAACGGGGCGGTCTGCCGCCGTTTGTGGATGAAAAGGATCCAATGGGACATTTTACCCGGCTGTATGCCGAACGCGCCCCGCAGTACCGTCGGTTGGCCAATCTGACCGTCAACCTGGACGGACTTGGCCCGGAAGCCGCCGTGGAGAAGTTGTTGGGGGCGATTAAAAACTTCCGGAAAAGTTTGTGTTGAATAGGCAAAAGAATGGCAGCGTCTGATTTGGCGACCACCTCCGGAAGAGGCGGTCAATGAAGTTGGAACGAAACCCATGAGCGCCACGAGCTGTCAGGTTGCAGAAACCATGGTCGGTGAGGAACATACGCCGCAAACGCTTGCCTCATGGGTTCCCGCAGCCGTTGAGCCCGCAGAGGATTTTGTGAAAATCATCAAAACCCGAAGTGTCCAGTACGCGATCATAGATTTGAAGACAGTCACGCGCATTTCCCTGATCGCTGAACCAGAAAGCCGCGGCTCGCTGGCCGAACAGATCAAGGATGTGTTCCAGCGCATTCAATCCGTCCTCCAACAACAGCGACATCCTCAGACACCGACGTTTCAGACCGTTTTTCTCAAGAACCCCGGCGACCAGGCCGACTGTAATCGGCTTCTGGCCGACCACTACGGCGCCGAAATGCCCGTGACGACGTATGTGTTTCAGCCGCCCTGTTCCGGGGCGGCGTTGGCTGTGGAGTTGTGGTCCATCGGAGGCGACTCCGTGCGGATCCGTCGGCCAACACCTCAGGTCCTCTCGGTGAGTTACGATGACCTGACCTGGACTTATTGTGGCGGTATCACACCCCGGCGGACCGCGGGGGGTGTTTATGAGCAGTCGCTGGATGCGTTTGAGCAGATGAGAGAACAACTGGCAAAAGCCGGCGTCGGTTTTGATCATGTGGTACGCACCTGGCTGTACTTGGGCGACATCACCGGGCCGGAAGGCGATCTTGAGCGCTACATGGAACTGAACCGGGCGCGGGCGGATTTCTATCAAAACATCGCTTTTGGGAACGGACATCTGCTGAACGACGTGCGGCTCAGTATGTACCCGGCCAGTACCGGCATCGGCATGAGCAACAAGGGAATTGTCATGAGTTGCACCGCCATGGACACCACCCGCAAGGATGTGTTTCTGACTCCCTTGGAGAACCCGCAACAGACGCCCGTTTACCAGTACGAAACCTGTTATTCACCGAAAAGCCCGAAGTTTGTCCGGGCCATGGCCCTGATCATCAACGGCTACACCACCCTGTGGATTTCCGGCACCGCCAGCATTGTCAATTCCCAAAGCGTGCACATTGGCGATCCGGGCAAACAAACCGAGCAGACCATCGCCAATATCGAACGGCTGATCAGCGCGGAAAACCTGGCGCGCCACGGAATCAAAGGCGCCCGCCCCGGCCTGTCGGACTTTGCCCGTCTCCGCGTGTACATCAAACGCCCCCAGGACTACACGATCTGCCGTCAGATCTGCGAAAAACGATTCGGCAATATCCCCATCCTCTACACCCTCTCGGATGTCTGCCGCTCCGACCTGCTCGTCGAAATGGAAGGCGTTGTCTTCGTCAAACGCGCCTCCGTTGACTGATGACGTTGGAATCGCAGATCAAGGCGCGCGCCGCTGCCCTCGGTTTTGATCTGTGCGGGATCACCACCGCCGAGGCGCCGCCGCATGTTGCCGCCTATCAGCAGTGGCTGGCCGACGGGTACCACGGCGAGATGAGGTACATGACCCGACGACTCAATCCCGCGCAAATCCTGCCCGGCTGCCGGTCTGTTATCGTTGTCGGTCTCAACTACTATCACCCCGGCGCGCCGCACCTGGCCCGCTACGTCGGTTCGCGTGACTACCACGACGTGATGGGCGAAAAACTCGCCGAACTGGCCAAACTCGTCAACGGTCGCTGGTATGTGGATACCGGGCCGGTTTTGGAACGCGATCTTGCCCAGCGCGCCGGTCTCGGTTGGATCGGCAAACACACCAATCTCGTCAACCGCCGGTTCGGCAACTGGATTTTGCTCGGTGAGGTGTTGACCACGTGCGAACTGGCTCCTGATACGCCCGAACGCGAGCATTGCGGCAAATGCCGTCGTTGTCTGGACGCCTGTCCGACCGGCGCGCTCACCGCGCCTTACCGGCTCGATGCACGGCGTTGCATCAGTTACCTCACCATCGAGTTCAAAGGCGAGATACCGAAAGAACTGCGCTCCAAAATCGGCGACCGGCTGTTCGGTTGCGATGCCTGCTTGGAAGCCTGTCCGTGGAACCGATTCGCCAAACCCTCCACGTGGACGCCGCGTCCGTTGCCGCCGCTGGAGGAGATGTTGTGGTGGACGGAACAACAGTTTGCCGAACAGTTTCGCGGCACGCCGATCTACCGGCTGAAACTGGCGCGGCTGATTCGGAACATTCGCATCGTGCTCGCCAACCGCCGCGCCACTGGCGCTGCCCCACTCAGCGGAGATTAGACAACGCCTTGTCGGCAGCCTGTCGGACCTGTTCCATCTTGTCCTGATACGCCTTCATTCGTTGCCGGGCAAACTCGCCATAGGTCATCCCGTCGGCACGTTTCAAGTCCGACGGCATGGTACAGGTCTCGCATCGCGGACAGGACCAGCGGTCGCCAAACCACCAGTGGTCGCCGGCAAACCCGCAGCGTTTGCAGGTCAGATGACGCGGTTTGCCGCCGAGCGCGAGCGCGGCGTTGCGGTTGGCGATCCGTTCGGGATCGTTGTCCATTGCCTTTTGCAGGTCGGCCAGACAATTGTCGCGCCACTGGAGAATGGCCAGCCGGTCGCCGGTCGGCATCGGTGGGAGATTGACAACGACAACGCCGGCGGCGCCTTCCCCGGCGGGCAACGGGCCACCGGTGACACGGCGGGTGAGCGCATCAGCCCATTTGAGCGCCTGACGGTAGGCCAGTACCCGTTGGTCGAGGTTGCCCTGCGCTCGTCGGGCGGCTTCGATTTTCTTCAACCCTTCCCTGGCGTACTCGATGAGTTTGGGGTCCTGGGTTGAAGCGAGGATGGCTTGAAGTCGTTTTTCGGCCTGGTCGAGCGTTTGGTTGCGATAGTTGGCAACAAGCGCCTGTTTTTCGGCCGCCTCCTTTGCGCTGGCGGAAGCGCCCCACCCGTACCAGAGCACGCCCGCTCCGGCCTCGATCGCCCGACCGCCCTCGTAGAGCGGATCAATCGTCATTGCTTTCAACAGCCGCCCCAGTCCGACGGTCAGGCCGCGTCCGACGGCAAACAAACGGCTCGGGTCCTTGCCGGCGGCCAGATCAGCGAGGAACTGCTGGCGCGATTCATCGGTCGCCGCCCAGATGGTGTTGTAAAGGGAAGGAATCCCGGAGGCGTACCAGACTGTTTTTGCGCCGGTTTTGGTGAGGGAGACGGTGTAGGAATCGTACGGGTCTATTTCCTCAGCAGCCTGGTGATAACCCTCGTAGGCCGCGTACAGCAACAGCAATGCGCCGGCGCCTTTGACAAAAGTGGCGCGCGTTCCCGGTGGCGGCGCGCCCATAAACTCGCCGACGGCGATGCGAAATTTCTGCAGGGTGGTGGGCCGGTAGTTTTGCATCACCAGTTCGACCGCTTCGCTTCGGGTGAGCAACTCACCGCGCGGGGTCTGAAAACAGACCGTGCCATCGGGTGCGACGACTTTTTGAAGGCGAACATGGCCGCCGGTGACCTCGGCGTAATAGACCGGGTCGCGCGCAATCATCTCCTGGCGGGCGGCCTGGTTGCAGCGGGCGATTTTGGCCTTCTCGGTTCGCAACGTTTCCAGTTCGAGTTGTTCCTCGGGCGTCAAGGAGGATTTGGCTTCGTACTCGGCGATGCGTCGGTCGCGGATGGCGTTGGATTCGTCGCTGAGTTTGAGCGCCTGGCGGTGGGCTTTGGCGAATTCTTTTTTGGCGGTCTCGCAATACTCGGCGCGTTCGAGGGTTTTGATCTCTTCCGGGTTGCCGAAGGTGACGACGCCGGCTTCTTCGGGAGTGAGCCGGGCGTGCATCCGGGCGGCTTTCTCGAAGAAACCGGGGTTTTGTTCTGCCGTGCCGGCGAACTCGGCGAGTTTTCGGACGCTTTTGCTGGCCTTCTGAAGGTCAGCGGCATCGGGATTGAGTGTGATGCCCGATTCGGTGAATTTCTGGCCGTGGCCGAGCGCGACGCCTTCGCCGTCGTACACGCCGGCTTTGCCTTTGGAGACGTTGTGGACGGCGCCGTCGGTGGCCATGAAATCGCTGCCCTGCATCAGTTTTTGTTCGAGACTGATACCGCCACCGGCGCGTTCGCAGTAGATGTTCATGTCCTGGCCAACGATTTCCCAGCGGCCGGGTTTCTCGACGATTTGGATCTTCGGGTTGCGGGCTTTGAGGTTCTCAATGAACTCCCGGCAGGATTCATAGTCGCCGGTGAGGTCCACGTCGCTGGAGAGGTTCCCTTCGGGACGCGGCGTGCCGCTGTGGAACAGTTTTCGGCCTTCGCCGAGCGCTTTCATGACCGTTTCGACCTCTCGCGCGCGAGAATCGAGCGCGTTCATCTGGGTGCGGGCGTTGTTGAGTTCGGTCTGCCAGCGGGTTTTGATTTCCTGGTAGCGGGGATGGGACGTGTCCACGACCTGTGCGGTGCGGCCGGCGGGAAGTTTGATCGTTTTGCGGGCTTCGGGTGGGATTTGCGATTCCCAATGTCGGGTGATTTCTTTGAGTTTGTTGGCTTGTGCCGTTCGGAGTTCGTCGAGGTTGGCGGGTAATTCCGCGCCGGCGATGGCGATTGAGAGTAGAAGGAGGAGAAAAGGTCTCATTGGTGGGCCTCCTTTTGCCAGGCATCGGCCAGTCGGGCAGCGTAGGTGCGCCAGTCGGCGGGCGTTTGTTTGTCGGCGTGGAGTTGGCGGGCCGTTGCGATGGCGTCATGGCGTTTGCCCTGCTGGTACAGCAACAACGCGAGAGCAACCCGCGCCGGCGGGTTACCGGGCTGGCGTTGGAGGATGGCGCGAAAAACGGTTTCGCCTTTTTGGGGGGCTTGATCAAGGACGTAACAGTTGACCAGCATGGCGGCCACGGACGGCTTGAGCAGGTCGGGTTGTTTGTCGAGCACGGCGCAGAACTCCGTTGCGGCGGCGGAGAAGCGGCGTTGGTAAAAGAGATTCTGAGCAAGTAACAAACGGGCTTCGAGATTCTGCGGGGAAAGCGCCTTTCGTAAATGCTCCTCGGCCAGCGACAACGACATCAGGTCGTTGGGCAACCGCATGTAGAGTCGGGCGGCGGTCATTCGCACCTGCGGGTCCTGCGGTAGCGCCGCGCAAGCGCCCTCCGCGCAGAGCAGCGCGCGGGCGAACATGGCGTGGTCTTTGACGCGGTCGGCTTCCTCGGCCAGTGCCAGCGCGTAGCGGATACGGATGGCGGCAAGCGCTCGGTCGTTGCCTTTTTCCATGGCTGCGCGTTCTTCGGGAAATGGCTCAACGGGTTCGATCCCCGGTGGGTTGGGCGACGACGGAGGGGTGGCGGCGATGCCTCCTTCGGGAACGAACGTCACAACCAGAGTGTATTCGATGGGGCCGGCCACCGGCAGATCGAAAAGGGTTTTCGGGACAGCGGTTGGCGGTCGCTGCGGTGACGGTTTGATGTGCCACGGACCGTTTTTCTGGCAGAGCACAAAGGCGTTGTCGCCTTGCGATGCGGAGGAAAGGATCCCGGCCAGTTGAACCCAGATGTAGCCGGCGAAATGGCCTTTGGCGGGAATCGTCCACTGGAGCGGTTTGCCAGCGACACTGTCTTCCCAACCCAGACTGGAGGTGGTGGCGGCTTGGAAACCGAGCGCACCGACCTGGAAACGGCATTCGGCAGGGGTATTGGAGAGCGTGACGGTGATGGTACCGGGGCCGGGGGCGGTGAGCGTGAAATAATCGTGACCGTCGTCGGCATGGATGATGCCTTTGACCGGTTTACCGAACTCGATGGGGGTTGCCTGGTTGGGTTGGTTGTTGGGTTCTGATTCTTGGGCGCTGGCAAGAGAGCCAAACAGGCAGAAGATAACAAAAATAATCCTGTTCATCGGTTGCCAACCGGTAACAGAAGCGGGCGAGGGCGTCAAACGCTTCCCCGCGTTGCAGACGGGTGATATAGTGCGCAGTAATGAAATGGCTGGGCACATTGTTGCGGCTGACCGTGATGTTCATCGGTGCGACCCTGCGATGGCGGATTGAGGATCCGTCAGGTCTGCTAGCGCAGACGCCGGAGGGTCCGTTGATCTTTGCCTTTTGGCACAATCGGATTTTGCTGTTGCCGTATCTGTTCAAGAAACACTGGAGCAAACGGCAACGAGACAAGGTGGCGGTACTGGTGAGCGCCAGCCGGGATGGGGAGAAACTGGTGCAAGTGTTGGAGCGGTTTGATTTGATCTGTGTGCGCGGTTCCAGCAGCCGTCGCGGGCGACAGGCATTGGTGGAACTGACGCGGCTGGTGCGGGAGGGGTACGATATCGGAATCACGCCCGATGGGCCGCGTGGGCCGAAATACCGGGTGCAGGAGGGGGTGATCAGCCTCGCGCAAGTGACTGGCGCGGCGATCATTCCGGTGTCGTGGAGCGTGGAATGGAAATACGTTTTTCCGAAAGCATGGGACAATTTTCAGGTGCCGATGCCGTTCTCGCGGGCGGTGCTGCGGATTGGAGGGCCGATGACGGTGGGGCGAGAGGCGGAACCGGAAGAGCGGGAGCAGAAACGAGTCGAGCTGGAGCGGGTTTTGTTGGAATTGTGCGAAAATTTACCCTGAAAAAATTTTTTACGGATTCTTTGAACGTTTGAAAAGATGGCGGGTCGAAATCAATGGTGCGAGGAGTAAACGGTCGCTCGCGACGCCTCCGGGCGGTGGCTGCGCTTCTCCTAGCCTGACCTGACCTCACCCAGGTGGTCACCGCCAATCGTGAGCGACCGACCCTCGGCCAAGCGTGTTTGCGTTGCAGCCCGGTTCCGCTCAGAACCGGGCTGTTGTTTCTAGAGTCGGCCGGCGGCCTTGTAATCCTCGTAAAATTCCAATACCCGCCTGACGTAGGCGCGGACGCCCCGGTCGGGGAGATCGTTGAGAAACTGGGCGGCGGTTTTTGGTTGTCCTTGGGGCGCCCAACGCAGCACGGTACCCCGACCCGCGTTGTATTCCGCCAACGCGAACGGCACCGGGTCATCCACCGGCTGGGTCCGCCAATAAGCCAGCGCATGGGCGAGAAGCCAGGCGCCGGTCTCGATGTTGGTTCGCTCATTCCAGAGCTGGCTTTCGGGGATGCCAAGGAGGCGCGCCGTGCCGGGCATGACCTGCATCAGGCCGACGGCGCCACTTTTGCTGCGGGCGAACGGGTCGAAACCGCTTTCCTGTCGCATGACAGCTTTGAGGAGGAACTTATCCACGCGGTAGCGGGGGGCAACCTGTTCGATGAGTTTGCCGTAGCGATATTCGCGTGTCAGCCAGCGAACGTAGATGAACGTGGACGCCCCGAATGCGCTCACGGCCAGCGTCAGCGCCAGCGTCCTGCCCAACCGAGCCATGGTGAAATGGCAATGGTTCACGCCACGACTATAACAGCCGCGCCAACTGGCGTCACGGCAACTTCAGGAGAACCTCGGCGACCCGTCGTCCGAGTGCCTCGGCGGTGAGTTTGTCGGCTTCGTTGGGTGCGAGGTCCGTCGGTTCCTGTCCTGCCTGTCCCATGACGCCGAGATAGCTGGAAAGGCGGTTGCGGCCTTGCGGGTCGCCGTAAGGGATGAGGTCGTTGCCCACCCAGATCATGCCATGTTGCGCGGCGAAGATGGCGAAATATTCCAGCGTGTTCAACTTGTCGCCGCTCAGCCCGGCCGATACGCTGAAGCCGGCGGCGATTTTGTTTCGCCATTTTCGGCCGAACCAGCGTTCGGCGGTGGCATCGGCAAAAGCCTTGAATTGCGCTGACGGGCCGCCCATGTAGGTAGGGCTGCCGAAAATGAGGGCGTCGCTGGCGTCCAGCCGGGCCAGGAGGTCTTCGTTTTGGTAGCGTCCTTCGAGGATGTCTTTGCCTTCGATGCGGGCCATTTTCACCTGGATTCCCGCCACGGACGCGGCGCCTTTGGCAACGGCGTCGGCCATTTTTGCCGTGTGCCCGGTCCCGGAGTGGTAAACCACCGTGATTGTTTTCATGGAACAGTACCGTAGGCAGAAAGAGGCGAGACGCAAGCGCCAAAATTCGGTACACTGGCGGCATGGTGAATCAACCGATTGCCAGAGTGGTGGTGGACATCGCGCTGGACCGGGAATTCGATTATCGGATTCCGACGGCCCTGTCAGGCGCGGTTCATGTCGGCGCCCGCGTGAGTGTGCCGTTTGGGCGGCGAGCCGTGCAGGGGTATGTTGTTGGGTTGGCTGACCATTCGTCGCAGCCGCCGGAGAAACTGAAAGAGATCGGCGAGGTGGTTGGCAAAAAACCGTTGCTCTCCGACAAGATTCTCGAACTGGCCCGCTGGATGGCGAGGTATTACTGTTGCCCTGTCGAATCGGCGGTGCGGTGCGCGTTGCCCGTGGTGGTTCGAAAGGCGAAGGTCAGTTGGAAAGAACGTCAGTTTGTCCGACTCGGTCAGATTTCGCCTGCCGAATTTGCCGCGTTGCTGAAAAAGGCCAGGAAACAGGCTCACATCATCGAAATCCTGCGTCGCGAGGAAGAGATGCTCGTCGCCGATCTTGTGCAACGGGCCGACACTGATGCGGCCACCGTGAAGAGACTGGCCGAGAAAGGTTTTGTCGTCGTCACCGACCGTGTGCAGGAACGCGATCCGTTCGGGGGCGAGGTGTTTCTGCCGACGGAGCCGTTGCCGTTGACCGATGAGCAACAGAAGGCGCTCGACCTTTGCAAGGCCGCGATGGATCGCCCTGATAAACCCGTCCTCATTCGTGGCGTCACCGGCAGCGGCAAGACGGAGGTGTATTTGCAGGCCATTGAACATTGTCTGCGGCAGGGCCGGGACGCCATTGTGTTGGTGCCGGAGATTTCGCTGACACCGCAGACGGTGGAACGGTTTCGGGCGCGTTTCCCGAAGGAGCAGATTACGGTGCTCCACAGCCATCTCAGCGAGGGCGAACGCCACGACCAGTGGCACAAAATCCGCAATGGCGAATCTCACATCGTCATCGGCGCCCGCTCCGCCGTGTTTGCCCCCGTGCAGGCGCTCGGCCTCATCGTGGTGGATGAGGAACACGAAAATTCCTACAAACAGGACGAAACCCCGCGCTACAATGCCCGCGATCTTGCCGTCGTCCGCGGCAAACTGGAGCAGGCCGCCGTCGTCCTCGGCTCGGCCACGCCGTCGCTGGAGTCGTTCTACAACGCCCAACGCGGCCGTTACGCGCTGGCCACGTTGTCCCGCCGCATTGACAACCAGAAAATGCCCGTCATCCGCGTCGTGGACATGCGGCAGGAGGCGATCCGCGCAAAAGGGTTGTATGTGCTCTCCGCCCGGTTGCGCGACGCGATCCAGGCCCGGCTCGACAAACGCGAGCAGGTCATCCTGTTCCTCAACCGACGAGGCTATGCTACGCATTGTTTCTGCCCGAAATGCGGTTATGTTGCCACCTGTTCGCAGTGCAGCGTCTCGCTGGTCTATCACCGCAAGGAGGAGAAGCTCTCCTGTCATTTCTGCGGTCACCACGAGCCGACGCCGAAAATCTGTCCCAACCCCGCCTGCCGCGATCCAGCCATCCGCTATTCGGGGATCGGCACCGAAAAGGTCGAAGCCGCCATCCAGAAAGTTTTTCCTGCCGCGCGCGTGCAACGGATGGACTCCGATGTGATGACCCGCAAATCGCTCTACCGCGAAATCCTCGGCGCCTTTCGTGTCGGCAAAATTGACATCCTTGTCGGCACCCAGATGATCGCCAAGGGATTGCACTTTCCCAATGTCACCCTGGTCGGCATCATCCACGCCGACATGGCGCTGCACCTGCCCGATTTTCGCGCCGGCGAACGCACGTTTCAGTTGCTCGTCCAGGTCGCCGGGCGCGCCGGACGGGGCGATGTCGAGGGCGAGGTTATTGTCCAGAGTTTCACGCCGTTTCACCCCGCCATCCAATATGCCCGGCATCACGATTATCTCGGTTTCTACGAGCAAGAGATCGAACTGCGCGAGCAACTCCGTTACCCGCCCGCCACCCGCATGGTCTGTCTGATGTTTCGCGGGCGCAACGATACCAAGGTCGCTTTCTATGCCGACGCGCTGGCGAAAGAATTGAAAAAACATGTTGGCCGGGACGTGCTGATGGGAGAACCGTCTCCTGCCCCCTTGGCGAAAATCCACAACTACTACCGGTATCAGCTCATTCTTCGCGCCGAGAAAATCCTCCGCCTCACCGAGACCCTCGCCAACGTCCTCCCCACCGTGAAACCACCCGAAGATGTGACCGTCCATGTGGACGTTGACCCGCTCTCGTTACTATGAATGCCCCGGACAAAAGGTGTTGTAGCGGCGCTTCCGCCAAGCGCCGAGTTGTTCCGAAGACGGCGCTTGAGACAAGCGCCGTTACAGGAAACTTCTTCATGACCGGCACCGACACCGGCGTTGGCAAAACCTTTGTCACCACGCTCCTGCTGGCCGAATTTCGACGCCTCGGCCTGCGTGCCGCCGCGATGAAACCGATTGCCTGTGGACGCGATGGCCGCCACGACGCCGAGCAATACGCCGCTCTGATGAATCACGAACAGCCGCTCGACGTTCTCAACCCCGTTTACCTCCGCCACCCGCTTGCTCCCAGCGTGGCCGCCCGACTCGAACGTCGCCGCATTGACCTACCGAAGGTTGTTGGCGCCTATCGTCGGCTTGCCACCATCTATTCTCCTCTCCTCGTCGAGGGCGCCGGCGGTCTGCTCGTGCCCATTCTCGAACATTGGCATCCTGAGCGGAGCGAAGGACCGCTGAACCGAAAACGCCTTGCGCATCCCACAGGCGAGGGTTTTCGCTCCGCTCGGAATGACAGCGCGGAGAAATCGCGTCCGTATTTTGTTGCCGATCTTGCCCGCGATCTTGGTCTGCCGCTGATCATTGTTGCCCGGCTCGGTCTTGGCACCCTCAACCACACGTTGCTGACCGTTCGCCAGGCGCAGATGATGGGGTTGAAGGTTGCCGGTGTCATCCTCAATGACCTTCGCGGCGGAAAACGCGGTCTGGCGGAGAGGACCAACATCAAGGTTGTACCCGAACTCTGCGGCGTCCCGCTACTCGGCATCGCGCCGCATGAGATTCGGAAAATCTGCAGGAAATTACTCAAATGAAACAAATTCTTCTGGCAATCTTGTTGTGCGCAACAACGGCGCGCGGCGAATACGCGGTCGTGGTGAGCGAGGCAACGCAACGCGAGCCGTCGTGGCGGGCAGTGGTACAGGCGTTGGTGGCCAAACACCAGGCTCGCGTTGTGACCTACCGCGACGATGTGACGAGCGTGTGCGCGGACCTGGCGAAACGATTGCCGACGCACGTGGCTTTCGTCGCCCAACCACAGGAGGCGGGACGCAAGTTTGTTGTGGCGATCCATCAGATGATGCGGCAGCTCGACGACGACCCGTACACCGACGCGCTTTGGGGGATTGTGACCGGTTACGATGCCGCGGACGCGTTGCGAATCGCACAGCGACGCGAGCCGCTGGTGATTCGCTGCGGCGGTTCGGGCGCGGGCAAGGGGTGGATCGAACATTTACCGCGGGGGTTCGCCTCCTACGAAGGCGCGAAGGACAAGTTCTGGACGTGGCGCGATGGCAGGGTGACGGAGACGTCTGTTAAACCCGACACGGCAAAATCGCTGGCCGACGGTTTGAACACGATGGCACCGGAAGTTTTTATCACCAGCGGCCACGCAACGGAGCAGGACTGGCAGATCGGGTACGGGTTCGACGGCGGATCATTCCGATGCGAACGCGGCCAGTTGTACGCTGTCAACACCGAGGGCAAACGCTTTGACATACATTCACCGACGCCAAAAGTGTATCTGCCGGCGGGCAACTGTCTGATTGGCCATATCCCGCGCGCCGATTGCATGGCGACCGCGTGGATGCATTCCGGCGGTGTTTATCAGATGTTCGGCTACACCGATGTGACATGGTTTGGTTACATGGGATGGGGCACGCTGGAACTGTTTCTGAGTGGCCGGTACAATCTTGCCGAGGCGTTTTTCTTCAACAATCAAGCGCTTATCCACAAGCTTCTGACGGAGAAACCGGTCGGCAACGAACTCAAGGGATTGTTGTACGACCGCGATATTGTGGCCTTTTACGGCGACCCGGCATGGGACGCGCGGATGCCGCGCTCCGATTGCGGTTGGACCGAGCAGGTTCTCGCCACCGCTGGCAAAGTGACATTCACATTGACAACCACCCGCGACGGCAAATGGCCGAGCCGGCCGGTTTGCGTCTGGTTGCCACAGCGTTTTCCCGGCGCGAAAGTCGTTGAAGGCGAGCCGTACAAACCGCTTGTGACCGACAATTTCCTCCTTTTGCCGCTCCAAGGGAAATTCCAACGCGGCGAGCAGATTCGCGTGATCATCGCCGCCGGCAAACTGCCCTGAATTTACTTCTTCAGGAACGGCGAGAACAGGTCCATGGGGATCGGGATGAACGTGGTGGTGTTGTGTTCGCTGGAGATTTCGCGCATGGTTTGGAGGAACCGCAACTGAAGCGCAATCGGTTCCTTGGCGATCATGTTGGCGGCCTGCACCATCTTCTCGGCCGCTTGGTATTCGCCCTCGGCGTTGACAATCTTGGCGCGGCGTTCGCGCTCGGCTTCGGCCTGTTTGGCCATGGCGCGTTTCATGCCGTCGGGTAGCACCACATCTTTGACTTCAACGGCGCTGACCTTGATGCCCCACGGATCGGTCTGACGATCGAGAATCTCCTGCAATGTCTGATTGATTTTCTCGCGGTGAGCGAGCAGCTCGTCCAGTTCCGCTTGGCCTAGCACGCTGCGCAGAGTCGTTTGTGCCAGTAACGCGCTGGCTTTCAGGAAGTTCTCCACTTTGACCACCGCCGCAATCGGGTCCATCACGCGGAAATAAACAACGGCGTCCACCGTCACGGGCACGTTGTCGCGGGTCATGACCTCCTGTTTGGCGACGTCAATGGTTACCACGCGCAAATCCATCTTCACCATCCGATCCACGATCGGGATGAGGAAAATCAGACCGGGTCCCTTGGCGCCGACCAACCGTCCCAGCCGAAAGATGACACCCCGTTCATACTCCCGCAGGATGCGGATCATCTGCGGCAGAATGAAAGACGCGGCAATGAAGATCACGACCGCCCACGGCCCCAGCTTGAGCAGGAACTCAATCAGGTTCATAACGTTTTCTCCTCTCCGGTGGTTTTCGGTTTTACTTTCAACGTCAATCCTTCCATAGCCACAACCTCAACCGTCTGCCCCGCCTCCACGGGAGTATCGCTGACAGCATTCCAATACTCGCCTTCGACAAACACCTTGCCGCCTCTGGCGTCAATCCGCCCCAGGGCCGTGACGGTTCGGCCGGTTAGCGATTCGGACCCCGTCTGAACAGGCCGAAACTGGGCCCGAATCCCTTTGGTCACCACAAAAATGAAGAACAACGCCGTTACAACAGTCGCCGGCAGAATCCACGTCAGCGACAACCGCAAAAACGGTTCCGTGCGGTCAAACATCATGAACGCCCCCAGAAAAAAAGCCACAATACCGCCCGCCGTCAGGATGCCGTGCGACGGCACAAACGCGTCAATGATGAACAACGCGATGGCCACCGCAATCAACGCCAGCCCCGCGATGTTCATCGGCAGTACCGAGGCGAGATAAAGTAACAATACCAGCGCGATCACGCCGACCACACCCGGCAAAATCGCGCCCGGATTGGTCAGTTCCCCAATGATCCCGTACATCACCAGCAACATCAGCACCAGCATCATCTGCGGATGCGCCACCACCTGAAACGCTTTTTCCCGCATCGTCATCGGTATCTCAATGGTCACGGCCTTCTCGGTCTTGAGCTTCTTGTCGCCAACTGTCCGCCCATCGAGTTGCTTCAGCAAATCTGCCATATCCCTGGCAATCAGGTCTATCACGTTCAACTGCAAGGCCTTCTCCTCGGTAATGGAAGCGCTCTCCCGCACCGAGGACTTGGCCCATTCCGTGTTGCGTTTGTGCTTGGCGGCCACCGCCTCAATGTAGCTGGAGGCAAAGTTCTCCAGCTTCTGTTTCATGGTCTCATCCAGTTTCTCGCTGCCGCCGCCGATGCCGACCGGGTGAGCCGCGCCGATGCTGGTGGTGGGAGCCATCGCCGCCACGTCGGCGGCCATGGTGATGAAACAGCCGGCGCTTCCCGCCCAGGCGCCGGACGGATAGACGTACACCACCGTGGGCACAGGTGCCCGCAGAAAGCTCTGGATGATTTCCTTGGTCGAATCGAGAAGACCGCCCGGCGTGTCGAGTTGGATCACGAGACATTCCGCGTTGTAACCGGACGCCTCCCCCAACGCCCGCGCCAGGTAGGAAGCCGTGGCAGGACCGATGGTGCCCTGTACCCGCGCCACACACACCGTCTGAGCTGTCGCGCCCGCGGCCAACGCCAGCCAGACCGCCAACATTGTCCCCCATCGCTTCATTCTGCCAGCAGGTTAGACCGGGAACACATAACGTGCAATCCAAAACCATTCATGTTACACTTCCGCCGCATGAAACCGCTGCCGGCCCTCGTCTTGTCGTTGGTTTTTCCCGCCGCCGCGCTCTTTGCCGACACCCATGCCGTCGAACGCGGCCTGGCCTGGCTCTGCGCCCAACAGCGTCCCAACGGTTCCTGGAGCGAAACCACCGCGCTCAACGCGCTGCCGATGTTGGCGATGCTTTCCGCCGGCAAAACACCGGGCGTGCGTCCGTTCGATTCGCCGCTGGATCGCGGCCTGCGATTTCTGCTCAGCCAGCAGGACAAAGACGGCGGGTTCACCGCCGGCGGCGCCTGGATGTACGGACACGGGATCAGCACCCTGTTGTTGGCCGAGTCCGCCGGCATGACGCGCGACGATCGTTTTATTCGACCCGCGCTCGAACGGGCCGTCGCCCTGATTCTCCGTTCCCAGAACATTCCCAAAGGCGAGTTTCACGACGGCGGTTGGCGGTACGAGCCGGCCTCGACCGATAGCGATCTTTCCGTCACGGTCTGGCAGATTGCCGCGCTGCGTTCCGCCAGCGAGGCCGGCGTTGCGGTGCCGCGCGACGCGCTGGAACGGGCCGGCAACTACATCAAACGCTGCGAACATCCCAGCGGCGGATTCGGTTACCAGCCCGGCGGTATCCCGAACGAGTCGCGCACGGCTGCGGCCATCATCGCGTTGCGCCAGTGCGGCCGGTGGAAGGACCCGGCGATTGGTCGTGCTCGTCGCTGGCTGGAACAGAACCCGTTGCGATGGGAATCGCAGTATTTTTATCATGCCGCCTGCCACACGGCTCATGCGGGAGTCGGGTTTGATCCGAAGATTTTGCTCGAACACCAGAATCCGGATGGCAGTTGGCCCGCCGCGCCGAACTCGCAGAACGAGGGCCGGGCCGGGCCGTTGTACACGACTTCGATGGCGATTCTTGCGTTGACGGCGCGCTGGAATTACCTGCCGGTGTTCATGCAGTGAGCAGGGCGGAGGAAGGTTAGTCGTTGCCGTTACCGTTGCGGCGTTCCCATGGGCGACGGGTGGTGGCCTGGGTGGCGGCGGCCAGTTTCTCGGTGTCCACTTTCAGCCAGACGGTGTCTTCGCCGGCAATGGATTCGATGTCACGGACGAATGATTCGGAGGGGGTGACCGCGAGTTGTTCGCTGGCTTCGAGGAAGACCAGTTTGCCGTCGGGATACATGAAGCAGAAAATCACGGGACAGCAACCCTGGTGGGCGCGCAGCGTCTCCTGGATTTTCTCCAGCAATCCTTCTTCTTCGGCGCGGGTGGTCGGCAGCCGGATATGGACGGCCTTGGTGAACTTTTTCGGAACATCTTCCAGCGGCAGGATCTGTTCGGCGACAATTTTGGGCGGGTCTTCGCGGCGGTTGACGGTGCCGCACACGAAGACGGCGGCATCCTGGCTCAGGTACGGCGCGCTGCGGGCGTGGGCTTCGGGAAACACGAGCACTTCCACCGTGCCGTCGAGGTCTTCGAGGGTGAGGATGGCCATGGGTTTGCCCTGTTTGGTGATTTTGGGGAGCACCTTGTTGATGATGCCGCCGATGCGGGTGGCCTGGCCGTCCTGCCACTGCGTCAGTTGGGCGGTGGAGGCCAGTTCGTAGCGACGAAGGATCTCGGCGTATCGGCTCAACGGATGGCCGCTGACATAAAAGCCGAGCAACTCTTTTTCGAAGGCGAGCATCTCGCTTTGTGACCATTGGACGGCGGGGGCCTGTCGGACGGCGGCGGCGCGGGCGGTGGCCGGTTCGAGGTCGAAGAGAGCGGCCTGGCCGCGTTCACGGTCCCGCTGGAGGCTGCTGGCGCGGTTCATCTGGTAGTCAATCTCGGCAAAGACCTCGGCACGAGCCGTGTTCAGGGAGTCGAAGGCGCCGCATTTGACGAGACTTTCGATGACTTTGCGGTTGACGGTTCGCGGGTCCACGCGCTCGCAGAAATCGCCCAGGGAACGGAACGGGCCGTGTTGGCGTCGGACCTCGATGATGTGTTTGACGGCGATTTCGCCGACGTTTTTGATGCCGGCCAGGCCGAAGCGGATGCGTCCGTTTTCGACGGTGAACTTCACGTCGCTGGCGTTGATGTCGGGCGGCAGCACTTCGATGCCCATGGATTTGCATTCGTTGACGAACTGCTGGATTTTTTCCGTGTTGGCCAGTTCGTTGGAGAGCACGGCGGCCATGAATTCGACGGGGTAATTGGCTTTGAGCCAGGCGGTCTGGTAGGCGACGACGCCATAGGCGGCGCTGTGTGATTTGTTGAAGCCGTAGCCGGCGAATTTGGCCAACATGTCGAAGATTTGGTTGGCTTTGGCTTCTGGAATCTTGTTTTTTTCGCGGCAACCCTTGACGAAGATGGCGCGTTGTTTTTCCATCTCTTCGGGTTTTTTCTTGCCCATGGCGCGTCGCAACACGTCGGCGCCGCCCAACGAGTAGCCGGCCAGGACGCTGGCTGCCTGCATGACCTGTTCCTGATAGACAAAGATGCCGAAGGTCTCCTTCAGGATCGGCTCCAGCAGCGGGTGGTCGTATTCGATTTTGACCTTGCCGTGTTTGCGGTTGACGTAATCGTCAATGAGCGCCATCGGACCGGGCCGGAACAGCGCGATCAGCGCGATGATGACATCAATCGAATCCACACCGATGCGCCGTGCCAGGTCGCGCATGCCCGGCGATTCAAGCTGGAACACGCCGATGGTATTGGCTTTCTTGAGCAGGTCGAAGGTCTTCTGGTCGTTCAGCGGGATTTTGCCGATGTCCAGGCGTTGGCCGGTGGTTGTTTCGATGAGGTCGAGGGCGTCCTTGATAACGGTGAGCGTTTTCAGGCCGAGGAAGTCCATTTTCAACAGGCCCAGTTCGCCCAGTGGACTCATCGAGTATTGGGTGACGATATCGGTCGGGTTGGTGCCAGTGGTCAGCGGCACGATGTTGGTGAGCGGTTCGGCGCCGATGACCACGCCGGCGGCGTGGGTCGAGGAGTTACGGGGCAACCCTTCCAGCGTTTTGCCGTAGTCAATCACCCGCCGGGTCATTTCCTCGGTCTCATAGGCCTGCCGCAATTCGGGCGAGATTTCCAGCGCCTTGGCCAGGGTCATGTCGAGGGCAGGCGGGATCATTTTGGCGATGCGGTCGCACTCGCCGTAAGAGAGGCCGAGAACGCGCCCCACGTCGCGCACGACCATTTTGGCGCCGAGCGTGCCGAAGGTGATGATCTGGGCGACGTGATCCTCGCCGTACTTGTCGCGGACATATTGGATGACTTCGGGGCGGCGGTTGTAACAGAAGTCCATGTCAATGTCGGGCGGCGAGATGCGTTCGGGATTGAGGAACCGCTCGAAAAACAGGTTGTAGCGCAACGGGTCAATATCGGTGATGCCGAGCGCATAGGCGACCATACTGCCGGCGGCGCTGCCGCGACCGGGGCCGACGGGGATGCCCTTGTTTTTGGCGTAGTGGACGAAGTCCCAGACGATGAGGAAATAACTGGTAAAGCCCTGTTGTTCGATGATCCGCAACTCGTGTTTGACGCGCTCGGTGACCTCCTGAGAGGTGGCGCGCTCGCCGTAGCGTTCGCGCAGGCCCTTTTCGACGAGTTGGTGAAGGTATTTCTCGCGGGAAAGACCCTCTGGCGGCTGGTAGATGGGGAAACGCATCTTGCCGAATTCCATCTTCAGGCTGCATTTCTCGGCAATCGCCAGCGTGTTGGTAATCGCTTCCGGCGTCTCCGCAAACAGGGCGCGCATCTCCTCCGGTGTGCGCAGGTAAAACTGGTCGCTGTCGTAACGCATCCGTTTCTCGTCGGACAACAACGATTGAGTTTGGAGACAGATCAACACGTCGTGCGCCTCGGCGTGTTCGTGCTCGACGTAATGCACGTCGTTGGTCGCCACCAACGGCAGGTGAAGTTCCTTGGCCAGTTGGATCAAGCCCCGATTGGCCTCGCGCTGGTCGGCGAGGCCGTGGTCCTGTAGCTCCAGATAGAAATCCCCTTTCTCGAAAATCTGGCGGTACTCGTCTGCCGCCGCCCTGGCCAGCGCGAACTGTCCTTCCACGATCCGGGAGGGAATCTCGCCTTTCAGGCACGACGACAGCCCGATCAACCCCCTGGCGCGCTGTCGGAGCAGCTCCTTGTCAATGCGCGGCTTGTAGTAGAACCCGCGCAGGTGCGCTTCGCTGACAAGGTAAATCAGGTTCTTGTAACCGGTCTCGTCCTTGGCCAGCAGCACCAGATGATGGGCGGCGTCGCGGGCGCTGGAGGCTTTTTTCTCCGTGTAACGTCCCGGCGCGACATAAACCTCACAGCCAATAATCGGCTTGAGACCCTTGTCCATGACCGCCTTGTAGAACTCGACCGCGCCGAACAAATTGCCGTGATCGGTCATCGCAATGGCCGGCATTTTGCATGTATGCGCCTTTTCGACCACATCGCCGATGCGGCAGGTGCTGTCGAGCAGGCTGTACTCGGTGTGTAAATGCAGATGAACGAAATCGGAATGTTTCATGAACGCGCTGCCGTCACTTTAGAACATGCCCCGCCACAATCAAGCCTTTGCCGTCCACCCCGGCGATTCGGAGCAGCTCCAGCGGATTTTTCGGGTTGGCAAGTTGGCGCTCTGCCGCTACCTTGCCCGCGACAACGATGAGCGCCAACAACTCTCACTCCCAGCCCTCTGCGGCACCGCAACGACAAAGCATGGACGTGGACATCGTCTGCGTCGGGTTCGGCCCCGCCACCGCCGGGTTCCTGACGGCGCTGTCACGCGAACTGGTCAACGCCGACGGCACGCCCAAACTCGAAAGCGCCGTTGCGCCCGGCATGCCCCTGCAGGTCATCTGTTACGAACGCGCCGACGACATCGGGTTCGGCGTTTCCGGTGTCGTGACACGCGCCCGCGCCATTCGCGAGTCGTTCTCCGATTTCGATCCGTCGCAAATCCCGATGACCGCCCCCGTCCAGCAGGAGAAAGTCCTCTACCTGCTCGACCCCATCGGCGCCAGCCGTCGCGGCCCCATCCTGCGGATGGCCGACAAAATTCTCCGTCTCTTGAAGTGCGACCACGACGCCTTTGAGTTGCCCTACATCCCGCCGTACCTCCAGAAACACGGCGGATTCGTCACTTCCATCGGCCAGTTCAACCAATGGGTCGGCACCCGGTTGATGAGCACCGGCGCCGTCCAAATCTGGCCCGGCTCTGCCGTGGCGCAACCGCTCATCGAGAAAGACCGCGTGACCGGCGTGCGGTTGCTGGATCAGGGCGTGGACAAACAGGGCAACCCCGCCGACGGTTACCTGCCCGGTATGGACATCCGCGCCGCGCTCACCGTGGTCGGCGACGGCCCTGTCGGTCCCATTGGCCGACAACTCGACAAACATTTCGGGATGCCCCCCAAACATCACACCCGCGACTGGGCCATCGGCATGAAATTCGTCGTCAACCTGCCGGAAAACTGCCCGCTCCAACCCGGCACCGTCCTCCACACGCTCGGCTACCCGGAGCCGGAGATATTCGGCTTCCTCTATGTCTATCCCGACCGCGTGGCGTCGCTGGGCATTTTTGTGCCGTCGTGGTTCGACACCCCGATCCGCACCGCCTACCGCTACCTCCAGCATTGGATGTTACACCCGTACCTCTGGCGCTACCTCAACGGCGGCACCCTCCGTTCCTGGGGCGCGAAAACCCTCGGCGAATCCGGCCGCCGCGGCGAACCGCACCTGGCCGGCCACGGCTATGCCCGCATCGGCGAAGGCTCCGGCAGCACCAACGTCCTCACCGGCTCCGGCGTGGACGAAGCCTGGGCCACCGGCGTGATGCTCGCCGAAGCCGTCGTGGAACTGTTCCAAAACAAAAAACCGTTTACCCGCGAAAACCTCGAAGCCGCCTACGTGGCCCGCCGCCGCGCCAGTTGGGTCGAAAAGGAAGCTCGTGCCGCCGAACGCGCGCGTGACGGGTTCCACAAGGGTTTCATTCCCGGCCTGCTCGGCATGGCCCTGGCCGGTGCCACCGGGGGCCGACTGTTCATGCCCGTCGAACCACGTCGCCCCGCCGACCACACGCCCAGCCTGGCCGCGTACTACCGTGACCGACTCTCGCTGGCCGAAATCGAAAAAATCCGCCAAGACTGCCACGCCAAAGGCGTCAGCATCCACAACGCGCTCATGGACCGCGTCGGCTGGCCCCCCATTCCCTACGACGGCAAACTGCTCGTCTCCCATCAGGACGCGCTCCTGCTCGGCGGCAAGGTCCAGGCGCCGTCCGGTTACGCCGACCATGTCGTCTTCCTCTACCCGAACCTCTGCCAGCAGTGCGGCACGAAAATCTGTATCGAAGCCTGTTCGGGCCAGGCCATCACCCCCGGCGAAAACGGCGTGCCCGTCTTCGACCGCGAAAAATGCGTTCACTGCGGCGCCTGCATGTGGAATTGCTCCACGCCGCATCCCGAAGACCCCGAACGCAGCGTCCTCGAATTTCGTGCCGGCACCGGCGGCCTCCACTCGGCGGAAAACTGACGTGACCCGATGGCGGAAAACCTGGTGGCTGGCCGGCATCTGCGGCACAGCGGTATTCGCGCAGGACATCCATCCCTGGCCGCGCCAGGTCTTGCGGACCGAAGCGCTCCAACAATGGAGTTTTGCTGCCGACACGGCAGGCTGGACCGCGCTCCACGAGTGTTCCCTCGCCGCCACTGGCGGCGTGTTGAAAATTGAATGCCGCGGTCACGACCCTTATTTCATCAGCCCGCCCTTCCAAATCGAAGGCCCGTTTACCGTGCGACTCCGCGCCAAATCCGCCACCGGCGGCGCGGGCGAATTTTTCTGGACCACCACCGAATCGCCCCGCATCGAGCCACAGCGCAGTGTGAGTTTCAAACTCAACGACAGCCAATGGCACGATTACTCCGTCCGTCTGGACGCCCCCGGCATCGTAACGCGCCTGCGGTTTGATCCGGGCAACGCGCCGGGCACGGTGGAAGTGGAAAAAATCGAGTTGATCCGCGAAATCCTCCATCCAATCGAAATCCTCTCCAGCCGCGCCGAAGGACGCCGGGCCGCGCTCACGCTGACCAATCATTCCGATAACGCCATCGCCGTCACTGTGGACACCCGTCGCCTCACTGTCGCCGGACACTCGACGCAGACCGTCACGGTGGACTGCGACGGAAAAACGCCGTTTGAAGCGCGCGAAATCATGGTCCAACCCGATGGCTTGCCGGCGTTGCGGCGAACGGTTTTCCTCGCCGACACCGAAGCGACGGGCGACTGGGCAACGCTCGTGTCGGGTCGCGTGACGTTGCGCGTGGCGCACGACGGTTCCGGTGCGCGAGTGGAGCGGGAGGGCAACCTGACCGGGTTCATCGCCCCGCTGGTCTGGCGCGACGGCGTTGTCCCGAAACTGCGGCTGGTATCGCATTTCGGTTCACTGCGGTTTGCCGGGGACGGCATTACCGTCACCGTGGCGCTTCGGGGCGAAGAGATTACCGTGACCATCCAGAGCGACCGCTCTTGCGAAGGTCCCGTGTTGCGGGCGTTGGGCGCCCTGGAACAGGGCGTGTTCGCCGGCCTGGAGTATCTCGGCAAGGGCGAACACTCCTCCTCGAAACTGGACATTGAAACGGAGGAACACCTCCGATTTGCGCCCGATCCGATGAAGGTCACGATGCCGCTCATGGCGTTTGCCACCGACAAGATGTTGGCGGCAATGACCTGGCGCGACATGACGCTGCAACCGGTGTTTGCCACGCCGGATTTTCTCGACGGCGCGCCCGGTCATCGCGCTGCCCTGCGTGGCAAACAAATCGAAGCCGTCATCCTGGCGCGCCCGCCATCGCCGCTGGAAGAAGCCATCCTCTGGGCGGTAAAAAAACGCGGCCTGCCGCCGTTGCCGACGCCGCCGCGCCGCCGCGAGGAACAAATGGCGCTCTGTCGGAAAGCGCTGAGCGGCCCGCCGCTGAGAACCGCCGAGGGCTGGGGGCATTGCGCCGAACCGCACTGGCCGCGTTGCCCGTTTGCCGACTGCGCCTCGACCCTCTGGCGGCTGACCGGCGAGACGCCCACGCTGCCCAAACTGGTCATGCACGGCTCGCACATCCCCAACGAGGCCATCTACTTCGTCACCGGCCGCGCCGACGAATGGCTGAAAATCAAGGCCGCCGAAGCCCGCCACCTCATGGCCACCCAGAAACCCGACGGCTCGTTCCGTTACGACGGTCCCTACCGGCGCGGTCATTTCGAGGACACCGCCAGCGGCTACTGCGCCCGGCCCGCCGCCGCGCTGCTCGAATTCGCCCGCGACACCGGCGATCCGTCGGCGTTGGAGGCGGGCGTGAAGACGTTGGAGTTCATGAAACGGTTTCGGACGCCGCGCGGTGCGCAGACCTGGGAATGCCCTCTGCACACGCCGGACATCCTGGCCTCGGCGTTTCTGGTACACGCCTATGTGCGCGGCTACGAATTGACCGGCAACCGCGATTATCTGGAACAGGCCCGGCGATGGGCCGTCAGCGGCCTGCCGTTCGTCTATCAATGGAACTGCCGACCAGTGATGCGGTACGCGACCATTGCCGTGTTCGGCGCCACCCACTGGCGCGCGCCTAACTGGATCGGCCTGCCGGTCCAGTGGTGCGGTTACAATTACGCTTACGCTCTGACCCTGTTGGCGCCGCACGATCAGACGCTCGACTGGCGGCATCTGGCCCGTGGCATTCTGATCGCCGCCGAACAAATGCAATATCCCGACGGCGAATTCGCCGGATGTCTGCCGGACTCGTTTGACCTCGCGGAACAACGCCGCAACCCGCCGAACATCAACCCGTGCGCTCTCGTCAGCCTCCGCCTCGTCCTTGAAGGCGAGTTGGATGGCCTGGCGGTCGCCGCGGATAAAACCCATCGCGTGGTAGCGCCGTTTCCGGTAAAACTGCGCGACGGCAAAGCCGTCATCACGGGGCGACGCGGTACGCGCTACGACGCGCTCGTGGACGGCCGCCGGATCGTAAAAATCGAATCGCAAGGAACCGACGTGTTGGACCTGGAGGCAACCCCATGAACGGACGCGAACGCATTCTGGCCCACCTGAACAGTCGGCCGGCCGATCGTTTGGCGCTGATGCCGATCACGATGATGTTTGCCGGCGACCAGATCGGCGTGAAATACCGCGAGTACGCGACCAATTATCGTGTGCTGGTGGAAGGACAACTCCGTACGGCAGAACGATTCGAGCTGGACTACGTCTCCGCCATTTCCGACCCGTCGCGCGAGGCGGCCGATTTTGGCGCCGCCATCCGTTATTTCCCCGATCAACCGCCGGCGATTGATGAGACCAACGCGTTGCTGGCCGAAAAAACGACGCTGGCCCGACTCCGACCGCTCGACCCGCTCGGCGGCGGGCGAATGCACGACCGCGTGAAAGCGCTGGCGCTTTTCAAGGAACGGGTCGGACGCGAGAAATATATCGAAGGCTGGATCGAAGGACCGTGCGCCGAGGGCGCCGACCTGCGCGGCATCAACACGTTGATGCTCGATTTCCTCGACGATCCCGTGTTTGTGCGCGACCTGTTTGCGCTGGCGGTGGAAAACGGATTGCGATTTGCCCGAGCACAGGTGGAGGCGGGCGCCGACCTCATTGGCGTGGGCGACGCCGCCGCGTCGCTGGTGGGGCCGATGATTTACGAGGAGTTCGTCTGGCCGTTTGAAAAACAACTGGTGGACGGTTTACACGCGATGGGCGCGCGCGTGCGGCTCCACATCTGCGGAAACACCCAGCCGATTCTCGAAGGAATGGGACGGTTGGGCTGCGATATCGTGGACCTGGACTCAATGGTGCCGATGGCCGAGGCGCGAGCCAAAATGGGCCCGCAACCGTTCCTGCTGGGTAACCTCGATCCCGTCCGCGTCCTGCGCCATGCGACACCACAGGAGATTTTCAACGCCGTGGCCGAGTGCCACCGCCAGAGCGGCTCGCGCTACATCATCGGCGCGGGCTGCGAAGTGCCGCGCGACACGCCGCCGGAAAACATGCGCGCCCTGCTCCAGTACGCCCAATCGGGCGTCGTCGTCTGAGTCAGACCGGTCTCAGGGCGGCAGGATTTGAACGCGGTAGAACCGCTGGGTGAGACCCGCCGCCGTGATGTCGAGCCAGCTTGTGGTGGCACCCGCCGACGCCGCCACGTTGCTTTGGAGAACCGACCAGGAGACGGTCAGATTGTCGGTGTACCAGAGCCGGTACACCTTGCCGGGAACGCTTGACCAGGTGACACGGAATCCGCCCGTCTCGGCGGCGGCGGCCGTGGCGCGCAAACAGGACGCGGCGTTCCGCGGATCGGTTCCGGCAAGGAACTCGCCGTAGTTGGAAACGCCGTCGCCGTCCGGGTCGGCATCGGGGGCGACACTCGTTTGTCCGAAGTATTGCTGTTCCCACCAGTCGGGCAACCCGTTGGCATTGGCGTCCACCACGCGCAACAGATTGAGCCGTCCGCCGGTGATGACCTTGCCGATCAGGTTGGTTTGGATGTCCACGGCCGCCAGCAGGCGTTGGACCCGTTGCGTCGCGTTTTCGCCCGGAAAATTCACCGCGGCAAAGGCGACGGCGGCAGCCACGTGCGGGGTCGCCATCGAAGTGCCGTTTTTGTACTGGTAAATGCCGTCGGGATTGAAGGCGTTGACCACCGTACCTGTCGTCGGCAGCGCGGCGCGCAGGGCCGTGCCGTCTTCGAGGGAGATGGAGACGGCGGGAATCCAGTTGGTGGGGTACTGGAGGGTGCCGAGGAAATTGCCGTTGGTGTTGTTGTCAATGATGGCGGCGATGGCGCCGGCGGCCATGGCGTTGCGAACTTTTTCGGTGAAATAGAGCGTGCCGCGTTTGATGAGGGCGATGTTGTTGCTGACGGCGGCGGGAAAATTGGTCGGGTAACCGAGGCCGCAATCGTAGATGGCGGCGGTGAGGCCGGTGGTGGTGCCGGCATGGGTCAGACCGTAGGCAGCGTAGGTGGTGGCGGAGCGGATGACCGAGGCGGTGGTGGTGACCGGGATGGTGGAGAAAATGTTCACGCCGGGCGCGGCGAGGTCCACGGAGGTCGCGCCGTAGTTGGAGAAACTGGCCAGCGCGTCATTCTGGTCGGTGGCGGCGACGACAATCATGTTGGGCAGGCGATACGAGGCGGGATAGACTGGGGTCGAATCGTTGTTGGTGCCGTTGTTGCCGGCGGCGGCGCAGAAAACCACGCCGACATCGCCCACGGCCTGAATGGCGGCCCTCTCGACCGTGGAGGAGGAACTGCCGCCGAAGGAGGCGTTGACGGCAACGATGTTGACGCCGCGGCCCTTCATCAGGGCCACGTATTGGAGCGCTTCGATCACGGAAGCGGTGTCCAACGTCACGCCGTCGTTGGAGACGCGCAACGCCATGATTTTGGCGCGGTATTCGGCGCCGATGATGCCGACGTTGTTGTTGCCGACGGCGGCGATGGTGCCGGCGACGTGTGTGCCGTGGCTGCCGGAGTCCACCGGATCAGCCGTGGCGTCGAGGAAATCGTAGCCGTAAAGATCGTCCACGTACCCGTTGCCGTCATCGTCCACACCGTTGCCGGGAATCTCGCCGGGATTGAACCAGACATTGGCCGCTAGGTCGGGATGATCGCAGTTCAAGCCGGTGTCAATGACGGCGACAACCACATTGCTGTCGGCGGAACGTGACAGGCTTTGCGCGGCGGGGAAACGGATGTCGGCGCCCGGTGTGCCGGTGGTGCCGTTGACGGACTGGCCGCTGTTGCGCAGTGCCCAGAGACGGGAGAAATAGGGATCGTTGGGCTGGAAATCAGTGACCCAACGGCGGTAGTTCGGCTCGACGGTTTCAACCGACGGATCGCGTTTCAACTCGGCGATCAATGCCGCCGTGGTGAAGCCCTTGCCGCGAACCAGAGCGGTCGGTCGCCGACGATGTTGGGAGAGCCAGGCGAAATGTTTGGGCATGGTCATGGCGCGGGCCACGAGGTTTTTCTTTGTGGCCTGGATGTCCGTGGATTCCTTGAAGGTGACAATCACTTCGCCTTCGATGTAATCGGCGGGGCGATCAGCGGCAGCAATGAATGTGACCGCGAGGCCAATAAAAGCCAGGCACGGTAACCGTCTCATGACGGGGCGATGAGCGATTGCCGTTGTTTTTCCAGCAGGGCGAGGAGCAGCCCGTCCTCCCGCGTCGCATGGTTCTGCAACGTGTCAATGAGATCGCGCACAATCATTTTCACCGTGTCCAACGACGATCCGCCGGCCACGGCCAACATGGGAATCTTGTCGAGCAATTTGGCCTTTTCCAGGATGCGACGGTGATCCTCAATGAGGTCGGCCACGAGACGGGCGGTTTGCGTGTCGGTCTGTTGCTGGAGCAGGGCGGGGAAAATATGTTCCTCTTCCATCTTGAAGTGCGGAGCGAGTTTGGTCCGGGTCAGTTCCTTGAGTGTGCCGGCTTCGCAAACGATGTCGGTGAGCGAACCGCCGGCGAGGATGTTGCGGGAGTTTTCGATGGCGGAGGCCATCACCTCGTGGTCGGCGACCGCCAGGGTGAGAACGGAGGAGAATTTTTGTTCGTTGTTCATCTGGACCGCCGCTCCTGCCCTTTCAAGGCTACCGCGTTTGTCTCAAATGTCAAACGACCCGCGCTCGCTCAGTACAACGGCGGTTTCTGGATCGGGATGAAACTGAACTTCTGGCCGCCGACGCTGGCTTCAAACATCAGGCCGCCCTTGGCGATGGTAAACACCATCACACCTTTCTGGTAGTCGGCGTCGGCAGACGCGCCTTCGGAGGCAGCCACCGCTGTGGCCTGCGCGCTGAGGGCGAACTGGCCTTCGGCAAAGCGGTCGAGCGTGACCTTGTCCTCAAAGAAGATGATCTCGGCGTATTCCTGGCCGCCCAGTTGCAGGCCGAGGGTGACCTGCGTCATCTTGGTTAGCCCGATCAGTTTGCCGCCTTTGATAAACACTTCACCTTCGCCGTGAGCTGCGCCAATGCCGGCACCTCCCTTGGTGACGCTGGGAAAGACGGCGTAACCGGCAGACTGGGCGAAAAGTTTTTCCATGCCGGGATCGGTTTTCTTGAACAAGGCGACGGCGGCCGCCACTTCCTGGTCCAGCTTGCCGCCGGTCACATAGGTTTCCGTGGCGCACCCGGCCAGCCACGGAAGCAAACCCACGGTGAGAATCAACGTCGCAACACTTCGACGGTTCATGATTTCGGTCTCCTCCTTTGACGCGCATTCTAAGCCAAACACGCCGAAAGTCCAAGAATTTCTCCGGGCCGTGACAGGAGACGGGGTCTATGTTAGGTTGGCCGCGCGCTCATGATGCCGACACAAAAAGGATCGCTCCGGTTGTTTCAGTTTGCGGGGATTACCGTCTTTCTGCACTGGTCATGGTTTCTGGTGGCTGTGTATGAGTTTCGGGATCCGGCCGCCCGGTACGGTGCGTTGTGGTGGAACGCGGTGGAGTACGTCGCGTTGTTTGGCATCGTGATGTTGCACGAGTTCGGGCACGCGCTGGCCTGTCGTTCGGTCGGCGGACAGGCCAACCAGATTGTGCTCTGGCCGCTGGGCGGCGTTGCCTACGTCAACCCGCCGCAACGGCCGGGCGCGACGCTCTGGAGCATTGCGGCGGGGCCGTTGGTGAATGTGGCGTTGCTGGTGGCGTTGACGGCGTTGGCTGTTGTCGGTCGGCTGTTGGGTTGGTGGACGACGCCGTCGGACGGTCGCGTGTTGTTGCAGTGGCTGTGGATTATCAATGCGGCGCTTTTGGTGTTCAATCTGTTGCCCATCTATCCGCTGGATGGCGGTCAGATTTTGCGGTCGCTGTTGTGGTTTTTTCTCGGACGCGCCCGCAGTTTGCTGGTGGCGGCGTTGATTGGGATGGTTGGGGTGGTGGGGATGATCGCGTTTGCGATTTGGGCGCAATCACTCTGGTTCGGCATTCTGGCGGTGTTCATTCTGATGAACTGCTGGCGCGGTCTGCAATCGGCCCGCTGGCTGGCGCGGCTGGACCGGTTGCCGCGCCATGAAGAAGCGAGGTGTCCCTCCTGTCACCAGGCGCCCTATTGCGGTCCGCTGTGGCAATGCGGCGAGTGCGGAACAACCTTTGACGCGTTTGAAACAAAAGCCATCTGCCCGAATTGTGCCGCTCAATTTCCCGAAACCCGTTGTCCCCACTGCGGTAACCTCCATCCACATGCCTTGTGGACCCCGGTGTCCACACCGGTTTCTGCTGCCGCGGAGGATTCTTTCCGGAAAGAGTGACGGCCCGGCCGTCGTTGATTGGGTGTCAGGAACGGAATCCGCCTCCCATGGCGCGAGGGCGTTTGCTCCCGCGCCACAGGAGGAACCGTCGGCAATGAATCAGACGTTTTCGGGGACAATGAACGGGGCGCGATAGTTGCGGGTGATCAGCGCGTTGGCGGCGTCGTTGCCCTCGAATCGTTGGGTCTTGGTGTCCATCTTGAGCCACGGTCCGATGATGGCCTTGGTCTCGTCAATGTTTACCTCGTTGGCAGCGAGGTGTTCCTTGAAGCGGCCAAAGGTCTCGGCGGCGTCGCGGTGGCCCTTGATTTGTTCGAGGATTTCGCCGGGTGAGGCTTGTTTGCCGATACGGTAGGAGATGTTGGCGGTGTGGCAGAGGGCGCTGGAGAGCTGGCCTTCGACAATCGGGCCGGCCAGGTCGGAGGTTTTGCGGCTGCGGACGGCGCGGATGAAGTTACCGAAGTGATTGCTGTCCTCGACGAAGTCCATCACGACGCCGCTGGCGGCGCCGGCGTTGCCGGTGGGTTCTTTGGGTTTTTTGCCGCCCTTGAACTCCTTGATTTTTTTGCCGTCCTTGTCGTAGGCGATGGCTTCGCTGTAGTTGGGGATGACCACGTAACCGCCTTCGCAGTGGATGACGCAGCCGATGCTGGCGCCGAGGAATTTGTCCATGTTTTTGGCGCCTTTCTTTTCGGGGAGACCGCGCACTTCAAAGATCAGCGGCGCGCCGGGGTAATCGTGGTAGGCGATCTGGGTGTTGGGGGTCTCGCCATCGTCGTCGTAGCCGAAACGGCCGCCGATGCTGATGACGCGCGGGGCGACTTCGTTTTGGCCGAGCGCCCAGCGGCAGAGGTCCATTTGGTGGACGCCCTGGTTGCCGATGTCGCCGTTGCCGTAGGCCCAGAACCAGTGCCAGTCATAGTGGACGGTGCCGTTTTTGGTGTTGCGGCGCGGCGGATCCATTGGCGCGGGACCGCACCAGAGGTCGTAGTTGATGTTGGGGGGGACGGGTTGGGGGCCGGAGGTTTTGCCGATGCTGTCACGGCGTTTGTAGCAGAGACCGCGGGAGACGAGGATTTTGCCGAGTTCGCCCTTGTGAAGGTAGGCGATGCCGGCGCGGATGCCGTTGCTGGAGCGGCATTGCATACCGGCCTGGACGATGCGTTTGTATTTTTCGGCGGCTTTGACGGCTTGTTGGCCTTCAAAGATGTTGTGGGAACTGGGTTTTTCGACGTACACGTCTTTGCCGGCCTGACAAGCCCAGATGGTGGCCAACGCCTGCCAGTGGTTGGGAATGGCGAGACTGACGGCGTCAATGTCCTTGTTTTCGAGCAATTTTCGGATGTCTTCGTAGGTTTGGACCTTGCAGCCTTTTTTCTTTTCGAAGTTGGCGGTGGTTTTGGCGAGCACGTCAGAATCCACGTCGCAGAGGGCGACGACGCGGACGCCGGGCAGGTTGCTGAACCCGCTGAGGTGAGCGCCGCCGCGTCCGCGGAGGCCGACGACGGCGATGCGGATGTCGTCGTTGGCGCCGATGGGGTTGGCCCACGTCCATCGGGGCAGGCTGAGAGCCGCGGCGGTGGCGATGGAGGCTTTGAGGAAAGAACGTCGGCTGATGTGGGTGTTCATGTGGGTTCTCCTATGCTCAGGTTTTTTCAAATTCCCGGTAACGTTCGGCGATGCGGGCTTGTTGTTCATCGCCCTCATGAAACACAAACCGGTAGCGAAATGTCACGCTTTTTCCGGCTTCGATTTTCAGGGCGCCGGCTCCGGCGGGTTTCTTCTCGAAGTGGTGAATGCCAAACGGGTTGGCGGCGAACAATCCGTAATCGCGCACGTGCCACCAGGTCGGGTGACGCGGATTTTGCGGGTGATCGAACATGGCGATGCCCACGATCCTGCCGTCCACCGGCCCGTAATAATCCACCCAGGCCGCTCTTTTCCCCCAGGCATCCTTGTCGCGCACTCCCTCGCTGTTGACGATGTGGCCCTCGCCGGGTTCGGCTTTCTTTTGTCCTTTGACGATTGGTTTCACGACGCGCATCGTCTCGGCGACGCGGATGGCCATCGAACCTTCCTTGGTGTCGCCAAACGTCACGTCGCCCTGCGAGGCGATCAAGGTGATCTCGTAATCGAGCATTTTTACGTCCGTCGGCGCATAAAAGCGAAGGGTCCGCTCATCGGAACAGACCGTCGTGCCGTCGGCAGCGACCCAGTTGTTGCGGGAGGAAATCGTATCCGGTCCCGATTTCAGAAACTTTTCATGAACGATCCTGCCGAATTTTTTCACTTCCGACCAGAAGTCCACGCCGTTGACGTCCCCGTGCGTGAACCAAAGTCCTTTGTGGTGCGGGTGATCGGTTGCGTCCTTGCCAGTGTCTTTCATTGGCCAGTCGCGAGTCATGGAAGCGCCGCCCGGTCCGATGATTGGGTAGAGATACGGGCGGGCGACCTCTTTGTAATGGTACTCGGTAAAAAGCGCGCCATTGAGTTCGACCCGTAATTTCCCGCCGTCCTCGCGGATGACAACAGCGCCTGTCGTCGCTCGGACGACAAACGCGACGCCACAGAAGAGTGCCAAAAACGTTCTCAAACCACACAGATTCTGGGGCCTTTGCCGCGAAGAATCAAGCATCGAAAACTCTTGCATGACGGCGGCGGGTGGGGCATTGAAAAACCACCTATGAGCACAACCTATCAGATTGTCGTCTGCGGCAGCATCGTGCCGGACCCGTTGCAAACGCTCGAACCGGTGACAGGGCCGACCGGTCCGGCCTTGAAAAACGAAATGATGTTGCCGGCGGTGTTGGACCCGTGGGCAGGACACGCCCTGTTCGAGGCGGCCAACCTCGCCAAAAACCACCCCGGCAGCAAAGTCTATTTCGTCAGCCTCGCCCCCAAAGCCAAACTCCAACAGGTCATGATGACCGTTGCCCAAAAAGCCGCCTTTGAACTGATCGCCATTGACGGCCCCGCCAGCGGTTTTACCGAGGCCGCCGACGTCGCCAACGCGCTTGCCGACGCCATCAAAACCATCCCCGGCCTCGACATGAACCGGCTCCTGATCTTCGGTGGCTGGGAATCCGCCAGCCGCGGCGCCGGCGCCACCATGCAAATCCTCGGCGAAAAACTCGGCATCACGGAGCAATTTCAAGGCGTTGACCAGATCACCATTGCCGCTGATGGCTCTTTTGAAGTGCTCGAACGCATCGAAGGCGGCAAACATCAGGTCTCCAAGTGCGCATCGCCGCCCGCCGTGCTCGGCTGGGCCACCGGCAACCTACCCGAACCGCCCAATAATCCCCAGATCGGCATGGCCAACATGCGCACCATCATGCCGGCTCTCCAAAAAGCCAAACCCGCCAAAATCGGCGCCGAAGGCGTTACCTTCACTAGCGTCGCCCTCCCGAAACAACAACGCCAAACCCGTATCGTCAAGGACATGAGCGCCGACGACATCGCGAAAGAAATCGTCGCCTGGATTCAGCAATAACCGGAAAGACCAACATGGAAACCATCCTCGTTCTCGCCCATACCGAAACCGACGGCTCCCTCGCCAAACCCGCCCTCGAAACCATCGCCGCCGCCAAAACGCTTGGCGCCTTCTCCGTCGGCCTCATCGGCACCGACACGCAGACCGCCGCCAACCAGATCGCCGGTTGTGGCGCCGAAAAGTTTTTCGCCGTCACCGGCCCGGAATTCTCCCAATCGCGTTATGCCACCGATGCCGCCGCCGCCGAGGCCATTGCCAAAGCCGCCGACGCCACCCTCATTATCGTCCCACACACCTCGCGCTGGGGACGTGTCGCCGCCGGCGTCGCCGCCCGGCTCGGCGGACGCGCCGACACCCACGTGACCGGCATTGCTGCCGGACCGACCGTGACCCGCTGGTATTACCGCCAACGCATGGAAGCGCAATTGGCCCGCACCCAACGCCCGTGGGTGATCGCGCTCGATCCCGGTTGCGTGGCGCCCATCGAATGCGGCGCAGGTTCAGCAAGTGTTACGCCGGTCGCGGTTTCTGCGACCTCACGTACGCAAGTCACCGGTATCAAAGCGCCCGAAACCAGCCAGCAAACGATTCGACCCGACGCCAAACTCCTCTTCGTCGCCGGTGCCGGCTGGACCAAGAAACAGGCCGACGGCCAGACTCACGTTGCGGAAGCCGCGGAGATCATTCTTGCCTTCCTCAATGCCACACAAGCGTCGCTGGGCAGCAGCAAATCGTTGGTGGACCTTAGCGGCGAAGGCCAAGCCGTGTTGCCATTCATGTCGCACCTCAACCAAATCGGCCAGACCGGCTCGACCCCACGCCATCCCAAAGGCCTCTCCACCTGCTGCCACGGCGAGGAACCGCACACCGTTGGCTGGCGCTTCATCAACGAACGCCGCGCCATCAGCCTCGACCCGAACTGCGGCTGGGCGCGCGGCAAAGCCGACGTCCTCTACGTCGCCGACGCCTTTGCCGTGATGCGTAAAGTCAACGCGATGCTCGCGGGAAAATGAACGACACGCTGACAGCCTGGGTGAAATCGTTTCCCGGAATGGTCTCGGTCTGCGATCCTGACGGCGTCATCCTCGCGATGAACGACGCGGCGATCCGGGCGTTTGAGAAACGTGGCGGCGCGAAGTTGATCGGACAGAACGCGCTCGACTGTCATCCCGGCAGGTCGCGCGAGGAGTTTGCCGAGCTGCTTCGCCACCCGCGCGTGAACGTCTATACGACCGAGAAGAACGGTGTTCACAAAATCGTTTACCAGTGTCCGTGGCACCGCGATGGCCAGTACGCCGGGTTGATGGAGATCGTGGCGGAAATCCCGGCGAAAATGCCGCACTTCGTCCGCCAACCTTGATCGGAGGCCTCCATGAAGACTTCAACCGAACTCGAAAAACAGGCCGCGCTCCAGGTCGCCGCCCTGATGGCGGCAGCGGCGCGCACCGCCCCCAAGACACGTGGCGTGGACAACATCCGCGTGCTCGCCATCGAAGATGAACCGACAAAACAGCGGCTCATCGCCACGATGCGCGAGATCGGCCAGAAAGAAAACCGCCCCAGCTTTGTCCGCGATGCCGGCAACATCGAGAACTCGCCCGCCATTGTCCTCATCGGCGTCGAGTCAAACCCCGCGAAACTGAATTGCGGTTACTGCGGCAAACCGACCTGCGACGAACTGACCGCCACGGGCGGCGTCTGCGCGTTCAACTCGATTGATCTCGGTATTGCCACGACCGCGGCCGCCGCGGTAGCCGCGCGCCATTTCGTGGACAACCGGATGATGTTCTCCATCGGACGCGGCGCGCTGGAGCTGGGGTTGCTCGGCGCCAACGTCAAACAGGCACTCGGATTGCCGCTCAGCATCACCGGCAAAAACCCGTTCTTCGACCGCAAACCGTGAGACCAACCCGGTGACGCGTATCTCCCCGGCGGGTTTCGCGTCCTCCGAACCTCATGGCAGGACTGGCAGCCCGAAAAGGGTTGCCAGCCGAATCGGGACGATGGAATCAAATCACAACTCGATTCGCCCGCTGCCGAGACATTCGTCGCCCTGGTAAAAGACGCAGAACTGTCCGGGCGCAACGCCAGGGTCGGGTTGGCTCAACACGACATCCAGAGCGCCGTCGGCGCGCCATCGGACGCGGCATCCGACAAGGTTCGGCCCGTGCCGGAGCTTGCAGGTCAGCCCCTCCTCGCCATCGGCTACGGGACGATGAATCCAGTGCGGTTCCACCGCGCGAAACTCGGCGCACGCCCGCGGTTCGCGTTGCTGCTTGTGCGAAACCAGAATGACGTTGTTGGCGATGTCCTTGCCGACGACATACCACGGGCCGCCGCTGAGACCGAGGCCGCTGCGCTGGCCAATGGTGTGAAACCAGTAACCCTTGTGCCGGCCCAGCACGCGCCGGGTGCCGACCTCGACAATGTCGCCGGGCTTCTCGCCGAGATAATGGCGGATGAACTCGTTGTACGGGATTTTGCCGAGAAAACAGATTCCCTGCGAATCCGGGCGCGCCTTGTTTGGCAGCTCCAACGCCTCCGCCAACCGGCGGACCTCGGATTTGCGGAGGTGACCGATGGGGAACAACGCGCGCGCCAGTTGATCCTGCCGCAGCCGGGAAAGAAAATAGGTCTGGTCTTTGACCGGATCGGGCGACCGAAACAACCGAAAAACGCCTCCCACCTCGCGCACCTGCGCGTAGTGGCCCGACGCCACCTTGTCAAACGGCTCGCGGACACGATCGAAAAACACGCCAAACTTGATCTGCTGATTGCAAAAAATGTCCGGCGACGGCGTCCGCCCCGCCCGCAACTCCGCCAGTGTGTATTCGACGACACGCTCGAAATACTCCGCCTGCAACGACACCACACGCAATGGCACACCGGCCTGCTCGCAGGCGGCGCGCGCAAACCGAAGGTCCTCTTCCCACGGACAACGGCCAAGCTGCGAAAGCTCATCCTCCAGCCAGACTTTCAAATAAAACGCGATCAGGTCCCGATGACCCGCCTGTTGGAGCAGGCGCATTGCCACCGAGCTGTCCACACCGCCAGAAAGAAGAACCGCAATCTTCATTGCCTTACCCATACCATGATGGATAATCTGTTGCCATGCTCATCGTGTTTGTTCATGTCCACGTAAAGGCCGACTGCGTGGAAGCATTCAAAGCCGCCTCGCTGGAAAACGCACGGCTCAGCCGACTCGAACCCGGCATCGCGCAGTTCGATCTGCTCCAACAACAGGATGACCCCACCCGATTCGTTCTGATCGAAGCGTATAAAACCGCCGAGGCCCCCGCCCAACACAAAGAAACCGCCCACTACGCCGCCTGGCGCGACGCCGTCGCCCCCATGATGGCCGAACCGCGGTTCAGCGTGAAATACTCCCTGGTCGCATGATCGCCTTCGAATTCGCCACCGCCACCCGCATCGTGTTCGGCGCGGGAAAAGCAAAAGAACTCGGCACCATGATCGCCACCTTCGGGAAACGCCCGCTCCTGGTGCGGGCACCGGTGACAATGGACGACCTGCCGGAGGGCGTGCCGTTCGAGGTCGCCACCGAACCGACCATCGGACGGGTGCGCGAGGGAACGGAACTGGCCCGACACGAAGGATGCGATGTGATTGTCGGCTTCGGCGGCGGCAGCGCGATGGACACGGCCAAAGCGATTGCGGCGTTGCTGGCCAACGGCGGCGACCCGCTCGATTACGTGGAAGTAGTGGGACGAGGAAAACCGATCACAAAACCCAGTGTCCCCTTCATTGCCGTGCCAACCACCGCCGGTACGGGCGCGGAAGTAACCCGCAACGCCGTGCTGTTTTCGCCCGAACACCAGGTCAAGGTCAGCATGAGAAGCCCCCACATGCTGGCCCGGCTCGCGCTGGTGGACCCTTTGCTGACGCTGGGCCTGCCGCCCGCGGTGACGGCCAGCACGGGATTGGACGCTTTGACGCAGGTGATCGAGCCGTTTGTGTCGCGCAAAGCAAATCCGATGACCGACGCGATCTGCCGAGAAGGAATGCGGCGAGCGGCGCGATCATTGCGGCGCGCGTTCGAGCACGGCGACGATGTGGCGGCGCGGGAAGACATGTCGTTGGCGAGTTTGTTTGGCGGACTGGCGTTGGCCAATGCCGCGTTGGGCGCAGTGCACGGGCTGGCGGCGCCAATGGGCGGGATGTTTCCGCGCGCGCCGCACGGCGCGGTTTGCGCGGCGTTGTTGGCGCCGGTGATGGAGATGAATGCGCGCCGGGCACCGAATCGAGAACGGTTTGAGGAAGTCCGGCAGATTGTGGGTGATATTGGCGAGCTGGTGCGATCGTTGAACGTGCCGGGGTTGCGGGTGTACGGGGTAACCGAGGCAGATTTCCCTGTGATTATTGAGAAGGCGTTGGCGGCAAGCAGCATGAAAGGAAACCCTGTATCATTGTCGCCGAACGACTTACACGATATTTTGTCACAAGCACTCTAGAGTTGACATCTTCGGGCAATGTTGTAGAAATGTCCATCGTTGTCCAAACGATGGTAGAAAATGCAACTGACTGTCCAAGATGTCGCTGAGCTGCTGAATGTCTCAGAAAAGACTGTTTATCGCTGGATCAGCGATGGCAGCCTGCCGGGCTATCGCGTCAGCGGCCAGTACCGATTCAACCGGGCAGAAGTCTTGGAGTGGGCAACTTCTCACAAAATCCACGTATCACCGAAGATTTTCGAGGAACCCGAAAGCGCGGCGCCATTGCCGGGGCTGTCGGAAGCGCTGCAGGCGGGCGGCATCTATTATCGCGTGAGTGGGACGGATCGGGAATCGGCGTTGCGGGGAGTGGTGGAGACGCTTCGGTTGCCGGAGGAGGTGGACCGGAAATTTCTGTTGGAAGTATTGATGGCGCGCGAAGGACTGGCTTCAACGGGCATCGGCGATGGCATCGCGATTCCTCACGTGCGCAGTCCGTTGGTGCTGCACGTCACCAAACCGACCATCAGCCTTTGTTTTTTGGAGACGCCGGTGGAGTTTGGCGCCATTGACGGCAAACCGGTTCATGCGTTGTTCACCCTGATCAGTCCGACGGTGCGGGCGCATCTGCATTTGTTGTCGCGGCTGGCGTACGCGCTGCACGATGAAGCGCTGAAAGAAGCGGTAAAACGCCAGGCGTCGCGCGAAGACATTTTCCGGGAAATCCGCCGCGTGGAAGAAGGATTGCCGCGGAAATAGATGAATCTGGTGCTGACAGCGGTGGCGGTTCTGGTGGTCGGCGCGTTTCTGGCGTTGCGCTCGGCGCGGTTGGGCGTTGTCGCCGCGGTGACGGCGGGGCTGATGGGGCTGACGGCGTCCGTGCGGGCGCTTCTCGGCGGCTCAATCGAACGATGGCATGTCGGCTGGCGGGTGCCGTACGGCGCGTTCGCGGTCGAACTGGATGCGCTTTCGGCCTTTTTCCTTGCGCTCATTTTTGGTCTTTCGGCTCTTGCGGCGGTTTACGGCGATGAGTATCTCGCGGCTTGGCGCGGCAAAAAATCGCTCGGTGCCGCTTGGTTCTTTTTCAACCTGCTGGTGGCCAGCATGGCGATGGTCGCACTGGCCCGCAACGGCGTGCTTTTCCTTGTCGCTTGGGAACTGATGGCGATAACCTCCTTTTTCCTCGTCACGTTCGAGGACGAGCGTGACGAGGTCCGGGCTGCCGGATGGACATATCTGGTGGCGTCGCATTTGGGAACGGCGTTTTTGCTGGCGATGTTTGTGTTGCTCGGGCGCAGGAGCGGCTCGCTTGATTTCAACCAGTTCAGCGTCGCTCCTGGCGGGGCCGGGCTGCTATTTGTGCTGGCGCTGGTCGGGTTCGGCACGAAAGCCGGGTTTATGCCGTTGCACGTCTGGCTGCCGGAAGCGCACCCGGCGGCGCCAAGCCACGTGTCGGCATTGATGTCAGGTGTCATGATCAAGCTCGGCATCTACGGGCTGCTTCGGGTGCTGACGTTTCTCGGCGCGCCGCCGGCGTGGTTTGGGTGGACATTGCTTGCGATCGGGCTGGCATCGGCAGTTTTCGGGATTCTTTTTGCGCTGGCGCAACATGACCTGAAACGGTTGCTGGCTTATTCCAGCGTCGAGAATGTTGGTATCATTGCGACCGGGATGGGGCTTGGTCTGCTGGGTGTGGCGCATCGGCAGCCGGGCATGGCGGCGCTGGGTTTTGGTGGCGCGTTGTTGCACACGCTCAACCACGCGCTCTTCAAGGGGCTGCTCTTTCTGGGGGCGGGCGCTGTGGCGCACGGCACGGGAACCCGACGGTTGGATCAGCTTGGCGGGGTGTTGCGGCGGATGCCGGTGACGGGCGCGCTGTTTTTGTTGGGGGCGGCGGCGATTGCGGCGTTGCCGCCGTTGAACGGGTTTGCCGGTGAATTTCTGCTATACCTTGCTGCGTATCAGGCCGGAACCGGGTCGGCTGGCGGACTTGTGATGCTCGGCCTGGCGGTGATCGCGGCGTTGGCGTTGGTTGGCGGGTTGGTCGCGGCGACGTTCACAAAGGCGGCCGGGATCGTGTTTCTCGGCGAGCCGCGCAGTGAACATGTCGCGCACGCGCACGAGCCGGGCTGGGCCATGCGTGGGCCGATGCTGATTTTGGCAGCCGGCTGCGTGGGTATTGGGCTTGGCGCGCCGTGGGTGCTGCGCGCGCTTGGGCCGGTAATCGGTTCGGTCGGCGACGGCGCGGGTGCGGACATGGCATCGGCGGCGGGTTGGTTGACGGCGGTCGTGTGGGCGGGCGTGGCGTTGATGTTGGTGACGGTGGCACTGGTGTTTCTGCGGCGCGCCCTGTTGGCGGGGCGAATGGTGACGGTGTCGGAGACCTGGGGGTGCGGCTACACGCATCCGACGGCCCGGATGCAGTACACCGGTTCGTCGTTTGCGCAGCCATTGACGGAGTTGTTTGCGCCGTTGTTGCGGACGCGGCGGCGTTGGTTGCGGGAAACATTGACGACGGAGACACCGGACGTGGCGAGTGAGGGATTTTTCCGGCCGGTATTCGACGGTGTGGAGATCGCGCTGGGTCGGTTACGCTGGCTGCAGCACGGTCGGATTCAGGTGTACGTGCTTTACATTGCGCTGACGTTGCTGGCGTTGTTGGTGTGGAAACTCTCATGATACCGTTTGTCAACATCCTGCTCGCGCTGACGCTGGCGCCGTTGATGCTTGGCGTGATCAACCGCGTGAAAGCGCGGTTTGCCGGGCGCGACGGTCAGCCGCTGTTTCAAGCGTATTTTGATCTGGCAAGATTGCTCCGCAAAGGCGCGGTGTACAGCCGCGCCACCTCGTGGGTGTTCCGGGCGGGGCCGATCGTCGGGTTGGCAGCGGTGCTGGTGACCACGGCCATTGTGCCGTTGGGTGGGGAACCCGCACCGCTGCCGTTCCCTGGCGATTTGGTATTGCTGGCGTATCTGCTCGGTCTGATGCGGTTTGTGACCGTGCTGGCAGCGCTGGACACCGGCTCCAGCTTTGAGGGAATGGGCGCGAGCCGCGAAGTGACGTTCTCCGCGCTGGCCGAACCGGCGTTGTTGCTCGGACTGGCCGCGCTGGCCCGGCAAAGCGGCAGTTTGTCGTTGTCGAAGATGTACGCCGCGCTCGATTTCGGCGCGTGGTGGCAATCCGGTCCCGTGCTCGCGTTGGTGACGGCGGCGCTGGCGGTGGTGTTGCTGGCTGAGAACGCGCGGATTCCCGTGGACGATCCGAACACGCACCTTGAGTTGACGATGATTCACGAGGTGATGGTGCTTGATCACAGCGGTCCCGATTTCGCGTTGATCCTGTACGGCGCGGCGTTGAAGCTTTGGGTACTTGGCGCGCTGTTGGTTGGTCTGATTGTGCCGGTTCGGACCGGTCATGCGTGGCTGGACCTGGCCGCGGCGCTGGCCGGGATGTTCGTTGTGGCCGTGGCTGTCGGCGTGGTCGAGTCCTCGATGGCGCGGCTGCGGTTGTTGCGTGTGCCGCAACTGCTGGTTGGCGCCGGCGCGTTGGCGGCGTTGGCGCTGGTGCTGAGTCTGAGGTGAGCCGACATGGCGGAAACTGTTCTCATTTTGATTGTGTTGACGAATCTGCGCCTGCTCGGCGCCAGTCGGCTCGGCGCAAGCATTCGGACCGTGGCCGTTCAGGGTATTCTGCTCGGTGCGCTTGCGTTGCTGGCGCACGGCGCGGCGCCGACGTGGGGCGCCGTTGCGATGGCCGTGATTGGCATGGCGCTCAAAGGCGGCGTGTTCCCGTGGTTGTTGTTCCGCGCGCTGCGGCAGGCGGATGTCCAGCGCGAAGTCGAGCCGTTTGTCGGGCCGATCCCGTCGCTGCTTGCCGGCATCGCGTCGTTCGGTATCGCGTTCTGGCTCAGCCGTCGGCTGCCGTTGCCGGGCGGCGGCGAAGGGTTGTCGTTGCTGGTTGCGGTTGCATTGTTTTCGATTCTGGCTGGGCTGTTCCTGATCGTGGCCCGCAAAAAGGCCATCACTCAGGTGTTGGGGTTTCTGGTGATGGAAAACGGCATTTACGCCTTTGGTGTGGGGCTGGTTCGTGAATCGCCGGTGCTGGTCGAACTGGGCGTGTTGCTCGATGTGTTTGTCGCCGTTTTCGTCATGGGCATCATCATCTTCCACATCAACCGCGAGTTCGAACACATGGACACCGATGAACTCGCCACTCTCAAGGACTGACGCCGATGCTCTGGACCCTGATTCTTCTTCCCTTGCTGGCTGGTGCCGCCGCGTTCGCGCTGCGGCGTGGCGTGGCGACGCGCACCCTGCTGGTGGCCACCGCGGGGGTGCACGCGGCCATGACCGCGGCGGCGTGGATGGCGCGGCCCGCGGCGGTATTGTTCGGGTGGATCGCGCTCGATGAGGTGGGATTGTTGTTTCTCAGCATCACCAGCGTGTTGTTCCTTGCGGCATCGGTATATGCCGTCGGGTATTTGCGGGGCGAACATGGTGGTGACACCTCGGAACGGGTTTTCACCGGGTGTCTGTTGTTGTTTTTGGCGGCCATGACCGTGGTGACATTGAGCCAGCACGCCGGCCTGCTCTGGGTTGCGGTGGAGGCCACGACGTTGGCCAGTGCGCCGTTGATCTATTTTCACCGGACGGGTCGGTCGCTGGAGGCGACCTGGAAATATCTGTTGATTTGTTCGGTCGGGATTGCGCTGGCGTTGCTTGGCAACTTCTTTCTGGCGGTGGCGGCTGGTGCAAGGCCGTTGGTGTTCGCCGAACTCGGCGGCCTGAAAGGCCCGTGGCTGAACGCGGCGTTTTTGTTGTTGCTGGTCGGTTACGGCACGAAGATGGGGCTGGCGCCGTTGCACACGTGGTTGCCCGACGCGCACAGCGAGTCGCCGTCGGTCGTGTCGGCGTTGTTGTCGGGCGCGGTACTGAATTGCGCGTTTGTCGGCATCGTTCGCGTCCAGCCTCTCTGCGGCGCGTTTGGGCGCGACCTGCTCGTCGGGTTTGGCCTTGTTTCGATGGCCATTGCCGCGGTGTTTCTCCTTGGCCAGGCCGATTTCAAGCGAATGCTTGCCTACTCCAGTGTCGAGCACATGGGCATTCTCGCGCTCGGCGTCGGGCTGGGCGGCGCGGGCGCGTTTGGCGCGATGTTGCACGCCGTGAATCACTCGCTGACGAAAGCGATGCTGTTTCTTGTCGCCGGCAACATCCTTGCTTTTTACCAAACCAAATCCGCCGTTGCCATTCGTGGCGTGGCGCGTGTGCTGCCCGTGTCGGGTGCGCTCTGGCTGGCCGGGCTGTTGGCGATCACCGGCTCGCCGCCGTTTGGGATGTTTCTCAGCGAGTTCACCATTCTAAAGGCGGCACTGGATCAGAACCGTCCCGTTGTTGCCGTGCTTTATTTGTTGTTGCTGGCGATTATCTTCATGGCCATGACGACCCTGGTTCTGCGCATGGCGCAGGGCGACGCCACGCGACCGCGCCAACGCGAATCCGCGCTCGCCATCCTGCCGCCGCTGGCGCTCGGTGCCGCGGCGCTCGCGCTCGGTCTCTATATTCCGCCGGCGCTGGAAACGCTGTTACGGGGCGCGGCGAAACTGTTGGGAGGTGCCTGATGCTTACCGCGCACAACACCCAACCCGTCCACCGCAACGCCCTCCCGGCGCTGACCGCCGCCGAGTTTCGCGCAGCGCTCGATGCCGATGCCCGTGTCGGGGCGCTGTTGCGCCTGTCGGAGTCGGAATGGTTCGCGGCGCTCATCAACGGGCGCGACGGAACCGTCGGGTTTGGCGTTTGCCCGGTGATTTCGCCGGAAAGCGATCGTTGGCTGAACCCCTTTCCGCCGCACGGTGCGGAGAATTTCCATCGCGTCGAGGGCGGAGAAGTTCACGAAGTGGCTGTCGGTCCGGTTCACGCCGGGATCATTGAACCGGGGCATTTCCGGTTCCAATGTCATGGTGAGGAAGTGTTGCGTCTGGAGATTGCGCTTGGCTACCAGCATCGCGGCATCGAAAACGCGCTGGTGGGCGGCCCCGACAAACGGACGTTGCACTACATGGAGACGCTGGCCGGCGACACAACCATCGGTCACGCGACGGCCTATTGCCAGGCCATCGAAGCGCTGGCGGGCTGCCGTGTGCCGGCGCGAGCGCAGGCGTTGCGCGGCATTGCGCTCGAACTGGAACGGCTCGCCAACCACACCGGCGACCTCGGCGCCCTCGCGGGCGACGTGGGGTACCTGCCGACGATGTCCTTTTGCGGACGGCTTCGCGGCGATTTTCTGAACATGACGGCGTTGTTGTGCGGCAATCGTTTCGGACGCGGCCTGATTCGTCCCGGCGGCGTTGGTTTCGATGTGGACTCCGATCGCGCGCACGAATTGCTGGCGCGGCTCGATCGCACGTATCGCGACACGGCCAACGCGGTCAACCTGCTCTGGAACACCTCGTCGGTCCGCAGTCGTTTCGAGAACACCGGCGCCGTGTCGAAACAGGATGCCCTCGCGCTCGGCCTGGTCGGCGTGGCCGCCCGCGCGTGCGGGCTGGAGCGCGACGTGCGCCACGAATTGCCGACCGGCATCTACCAGTTCGCGCAAATCCCCGTCTCGACCTACCACACCGGCGACGTGTTTGGCCGCGCCTACGTTCGCTGGATGGAAATTCAACGTTCCGTCGCGTTCATCCGCGAACAACTGGCCGCGCTGCCGCCCGGCCCGACGCGCGCGACCGTCGGCCCGTTGGCGCCGAACAGGGCCGTGGCGTCGCTTGTCGAAGCGTGGCGCGGCGAGGTCTGTCACGTCGCGTTGACCGACGAACGGGGCCAATTCGAAAAATACAAGGTCGTGGACCCGTCCTTCCACAACTGGAACGGTCTGGCGCTGGCGTTGCGTGGCCAGCAGATTTCCGATTTCCCGCTGTGCAACAAGAGTTTCAACCTGTCCTACTGCGGATACGACCTGTGAGGTAACGATCATGCTCCGCAACATCGCCGCCCGACTCCAACAAGGCCACCGCACCGTCCCGTTTCCCGAACCGGCGCCCACCCTGCCGGACCGTTTCCGTGGCGCGCCCATCGTGGATCTCGCAAAATGTCCCGCTGGCTGCCGCAATTGTATCGAAGCCTGTCCAACCGGCGCCATCACCGCGAACACGCTTGACCTCGGCCGATGCCTGTTTTGCACCGATTGCGTCGAAGCCTGCCCGACCGGCGCCATCTCTCACTCCAACGATTACCGTCTTGCCACCCGACGCCGCGACGATCTGATCCTGCCCGCCTTCCAACTCGCCCGAACACTGGACGAAAAGACCCGACAGCTTTTCGGACGTTCCCTGAAACTGCGACAGGTCAGCGCCGGCGGCTGCAACGGATGCGAAGCCGACGTCAACGTATTGAACACGCTCGCGTTCGACCTCGGCCGTTTCGGTATCCAATTTGTCGCCTCGCCGCGTCATGCCGACGGACTGCTCGTCACCGGTCCGGTCTCGGCCAACATGAAAACGGCTCTCCTGAAAACCTACGAAGCCACTCCCGCCCCCAAACTGGTCATCGCCGTCGGCGCCTGCGCCATCAGCGGCGGCCCCTTCCTCGGCCACCCCGAACAACACAACGGCATCAACGACCTGTTTCCCGTGGACCTCTTCGTGCCCGGCTGTCCGCCGCATCCGTTTACCATTCTGGACGGACTGCTGCGCCTGCTCGGTCGCATCGAGACCCGCTGATTTCCCTTCCCGGTTTCCACCGGCTCTGGCCTCTGCCGCGGATTCTTACGCGGCCAAATTGAGGACGATCGGTTCCACGGGAGCGCGGAGTTGCCGGGCGAGGTCGGGAACGGTAGAATCCACCGTGTGACAAACCACAGACGCAACATGCCGGTGGTGTTGACGGTCGCAGGCTCGGACAGCGGTGGCGGGGCGGGCGTGCAGGCGGACTTGAAGGTGTTCCACTCGCTCGGCGTGTTTGGCGCCAGCGCCATTACCTGTTTGACGGCGCAGAATCCTTCCCGCGTCAGCCGGATCGAGCCGGTGACCCCCCGAATGGTGGCCGAACAAATGGAGCACGTTCTGGAAGCGTTCCCGGTGCGCGCCGCAAAAACCGGTATGCTTTACGACGCGGCCATCATTGAAGCGGTGGCGCGTGTTTTTCGCCGTCACCGGCTTCGGAATCTCGTGGTGGATCCGGTCATGGTGGCCAGCAGCGGGGCGCGGTTGTTGAAATCGGAGGCGCTGGAGGCGTTGACGAAACGACTGATACCGCAGGCGCGGGTGGTGACGCCGAACCGGGCGGAAGCCGAGGTCTTGTGGGGCCGACCGATCCGCGGACGGGCGGAACAACGCGCCGCGGCGGAGGAATTAGCGCAGCGGTTTGGGGTGTCGTTTTTGGTCAAGGGAGGACATTTGTTGGGCGCGGTGGATGTGTTGAGCGGCGGGCATGAGTTTGCGGCGTCGCGCGTGATCGGCGTCAAAACCCACGGAACCGGTTGCGCGCTTTCGGCGGCCATCGCGGCCAACCTGGCATTGGGATATGCGCTGCCGGCCGCGGTGAGACGCGCGAAACGGTTTGTCACACAGGCGATTCGTTGTTCGGTTCGGGTGGGGAGATTCCAAGCATTGAGGGTATGAAACGTCCGCTGGTCGGACTGGCACTGACGTTCATTGCGGGTATCGGGGCGGGCAGGCTGGTGGAGATGTCGCCGGGGCTGGCGCTCGGATGCGCGGCGGGACTTTTTTTGCTCGGCTTGTTCTGGCGGCGACTGCCGGTGTTGTTGGCGCTGGTTTTCTGCGTCGGATTGTTGCTGTGTCGGGAAGCGGTAACACCGTTGTCGCCTCATCATGTGACGCGGCTGGTGCCACGCGATCAGAACGTCGGCATGCGTGGCGTGGTGACAAGCGTCCCGCAGGAATGGTCGCCCGGACGGTGGAACTTCAAGCTGCGTGTGACGGCGTTACGTCGGTTTGACCGCTGGGAGACGGCGGAGGGCTGGGTTTGGGTGGAAGCCAGTGGACAGACGCTTCGGTACGGCGACGAAATCGAATGTGTGGCGGCACTGCGCGCGCCGTCGCGCCCGCGCAATCCGGGCGCGTTCGACCGCGCCGGTTGGCTGGCTCGCCAACGCATCGCGTTCACGGCCACCGTGGCGTCCGATGAGGCGTGCGTGGTTCGCGCCCGGAATCGAGGGAATCCGCTGACAGCGTTGTCGCTGCGGTTGCAGGAGCATTTCGAGCGCGGCCTGCGGATGGGTTTGGAGAAGGAGCCGGAAATCGCCGGGGTGTTGTGCGGAATGGTGTTGGGGCAACGCGCAGAGATTGCGCCCGACACCTATGAGGCATTCCAACAGACCGGCGTGTTTCATGTGTTTGCCGTGTCGGGATTGCATGTGGGGTTGGTGACGGTTTTCGTGGTGACAGCGTTGCGAATGGCGGGGATTCCGCGGCGCTGGTGCGGGCTGGTGGCGATCCCGATCCTGGTGTTGTATGTGTGGGCGACGGGCGCCCGTCCCGGCGCGGTGCGGGCGCTGGTAATGGCGTGTGTGTGGTTGGGTGGCTGGATTCTGGAAAGACCGGCAGACCTGCTCAACACGCTCGCGGCGGCGGCGCTGGTCATTCTGGTGTGGGAGCCGTTGCAATTGTTTGATGGCGGATTTCAGATGTCGTTTGTGGCGGTGGGTGCCCTGGCGTTGTGGGGGATTCCGCTGCAGGAACGACTTGGTCGGTGGTTTTCGGTGGACCCATTTCTGGCGTCCGGGCTGATCCCGTGGTGGCGCCAATGGCTGGGACAAGCCTGGAAACAGGCGGCGGGATACCTGAGTTGTTCGCTGGCGGCATGGATTGGGTTGTTGCCGCTGATGGCGATCTACTTTCACGTGTTTGCTCCGGTGACGGTTCTGGCCAATCTGGTGGCCGTGCCATTGCTGGGATTGATTCTGCCGGTTGGGATGCTGGCCATGTTGGCGTACCCGGTCTGTCCGTGGCTGACATTGACCCTGAACAACGCGAACTTTTTCCTGCTGCACGTTATGGTCAACGGGGTGAACCGTCTGGACCGCCTGCCGGGAAGCCACTGGTTTGTGCAGACGCCCCCGGAATGGCTGGTGGCAACTTACTATGGGTTTGGGTTGTTGCTGCTGGCACAACGAATCCCGTGGCGCTGGCGGCAATGGACCGTAACCGTTGGCGCGCCGGTGGCAGCCGGTGTGGCACTGTTTGTGTCGGCACCGGAAGAAATTGTGGAACTGACCGTGTTCGATTCGTCCGATGGCGTGGCGATGTTTGTCAACCTGCCGGGAGAACGCGACGATTTCCTCGTGGACGGCGGAGGGGGCTCGGCGTTGGTGGCGTTGTTGCGGGCACAAGGCGTGGATCGGCTGGGCAGCATTGTCCTTACCTGCAAAGACAAAACCCATGTGGCGGGTTTGAACCGGGTAGTGGCCGAGATGCCGGTGGGACAAGTGGTGATGTCGGACATGCCAGCCCGTTCCCCCGTGTACCAACAATGGCGGGCCCAGCTCAATGACCGACAAATCCCCGTTCGCGCTCTTCACGCGGGAGCGCAATGGAACATCCAGCGGCTCCGCTTGACCGTGCTGAACCCGCCTGCCGACGCGCGTTCCAGTCGGGCAGACGACAATTCGCTGGTGCTGCTGTTGGAATACGGTCCGACACGGCTGTTATGGATGTCCGATGCCGGCGAAACCATCGAACAACGTCTGGCGGCGAACGGATTGGATTTGCGCTGCCCGATCCTGATCAAGGGCAGCCACAACAAAGAACCATCCGGCACGACAACGCTGCTCGATACCGTGCGTCCCGAATGGGTGATACAGGTGGCCAACTCCTGGCCCGTGAGCCGCTGTCCCGACCCGGCCGTGCGCGAACGAGTGACACGGCGCGGCGCCCGCTACCTTCGTACCGACGAGACCGGCGCGGTGACGATCCGCTTGACGCCACGCGGGTACTGGGTGAAAACTGAATTATGATCATTGCCGTGACGGGAGCCACGGGATTTGTGGGGCGCGAACTGGTTCGCCAACTCGGCGCTGCCGGTGTCGAGGTCCGCGCCGTGCGACGGGGCGAATCGTTGCCCGAAGCCGTGCGGGGCGCCGACGCCGTGATTCACCTGATCGGCATCATCCGTGAGCGAGGGCCAAACACCTTTCAGCATGTCCACGTCGAACTGACTCGCGCCGTCGTGGACGCAACAAAAACGGCGGGCATCCGTCGGTACCTGCACATGAGCGCACTCGGCACCCGACCCAACGCGCAAAGCCGTTACCACCAAACCAAATGGGCCGCCGAAGAATACGTCCGCCAAAGCGGTCTGGCGTGGACGATCTTTCGCCCATCGGTGATTTACGGCGCGGAAGACAAATCCACAAATATGCTGGCTCGCGCACTGCGCTGGCTGCCGTTTGCGATGGTCCTCGGCAATGGCAGGGGAAGAGTCCAACCGATCTCGGTCGAGAACGTCGCAAAAGCGTTTGTGGAATCGCTTGGGAACGACGCGACCATCGGCAAAACCTACGACCTGTGCGGCCCGGAATCGCTCACCTGGGACGACCTGTACGACACGCTCTCGGCGGCACTCGGCCTGCGCCGGCCCAAGTTGCATCTGCCGCTGAGCGTGGCGCGCCCCCTGGCGGCGGTGATGGAAACACTGTTGCCGCAACCACCGTTTACCCGCGATCAGTTGTTGATGGTGACCGAGGACAACATCGGCGACCCGGTTCCCGCAACTCGCGATTTGCATTTGGAACCGGAAAGTTTCCAGCAGGGACTAACCCGCTACTTGAAACGTTGAGACGCCAACCAACCAACAAACAGGGAACCTGGTAACGGGTTCCCTGTGTGGAGAAAAAAGACGGAACGGACCGCTGTGGTTATTTCTTCTTACCGTCGCCAGCTACCATGATCCGCTTGGCGACAGCGGTATCGCCTTCGCCGGCGTACAGAACGGCGACGTTATCCCCGGCCTTGACATCGCCAATGGCTCCTTCCTTCTTTTCGGGCTTGTCGGCGGCAAAACCGGTGCCCGTGTCGCCAACCCCGGCATCCGTGAACCACAAAATCAACCGCTTACGGGAGCTTGGTAAGGCCGGTTTCCTGGGCGGTCAGGTCTATCAGCCCCAACCCTAATCGCAAGGTTCGTTGCGCCCGCAGGTGGAGTACTCCGGCCATGATGACCACCAGCAGCCAGGCCGGCAACGCCCATATCGCATGGGCGGCAGCCGCCACGAATACTGCCACCATCACGACGACACTGCCCATCCACACTTTGCCGAGCAACCGCCAGCGGGCGCTCAGGCGCACCCGCAACAGCCGTTTCATCCCGCCATGGTTTTCGCACACGGTTTGGACGACCACCTTTGTCAGACGATCGCCGTGGATGGTCACGTCGAACTCGTCCCAGCCGCTGTCGGCATTGGCCTGCCAGCCGTCGCGTTTTAGAATCTCCATCAACTTGTTCAGGAAAACCATTCGCTCGATCCCCTGTTCATTCCAGAATTGCAGGGTATGCACACTGCCCACATCGTCGTATTGCACCGCAAACAGCTCCACGGTGGCGCGCGCCAGGCTCGGTGTCGGAGGATGTTTCAAGCGGTGAGCGTATCGGGGCCAACCGCGCACGATCGGTTGCAGGAAAAACAGCAGCGCCACCAGTGGACGTGACCAGAATCGTCGTTGCCAGGACGGCAGTTCGACCCGCATGGCCGCCCAGACGGCCACCGCGATGCTGGCCAGAAACGTCAACACCGGCAACGGCCATAGCGCCGGCCACATCAAAGCCAGCACGATGCCGCCGCAGGTAAACAACACATGCCATTCGAGGCTGGTCAATAACGTCAGCCCGCCGATGTATTCCGGCGTGTACAACGTCTGAAACAGGCCGCTGCCGAACACGCCGTGATAGACGACAAACCGTCCGAACACGCCCTGCAACGGATGGTAGATGCGTCCGCGCCAGCGCATACCGCCGAGGCTGTTGAAGTAGGCCGGGTGTTTGTAGCGCAGAAGGGCCTCGGCCACGCCGTAGCCGCGTTGTTGCTTGAGATAGGCGCCGATGGTGTTGCGGCGGTGATGCCAGACGAAGGCCGAATGGGAAAAGGCGATTTTCCAGCCTCGTTGTTGGAGGCGCCAACAGACGTCCACGTCGTCACCGGCTGCCCGGTAGATCGGGTCAAACCCTTCGATGGCCGTCAGCGCCCATTTCCAGAACGCCATGTTGCAGCCCGGCACGTGTTCGGCCTCGCGGTCGGTCAGCATCACGTGGGCCGGAGCGCCGGGCGAAACGGCCACGGCACCGGCCACCCAGTTGTCTTCCGGCGGCGGCAGGTTGTGTCCACCGATGGCGCAGGCATCGGTTTTCAACAGGTCGCCCACCAGATAATACAGCCAGTCTTCATCGGCCTGACAATCGCTGTCGGTAAAAGCCACAATCTCGCCGTTGGCCGCCGCGATGCCGGTGTTGCGGGCCGCGCTCAGGCCGAGGTTCGGTTGGTGGATGGTGCGGACGTTCGGGTAATGGCTGGCAATCGTCGCCGTGTCGTCGGTCGAACCGTCGTCCACCAGAATGACCTCGTAATCGGGGTAGTTCAGGTGGCTCAGCGAATTCAGGCAGGCCGGCAGAGTGCGGCCACCGTTGTAGCTGGCGACGACCACGCTGACCTTCGGAGAGGCCGGCAGGGGAAAATACGGGGCTTTTTGGAAGACGTCAGCCACGGCGTGGAAACTGGGTTTCGGATTGCGCTGGGCGTCGGTGAGACCGAAAAACCAGTTTTCGATCGGATGACCGCCGGTGTGCCAGTCATCGGTGAAGGCGAACACGAACACACCGGCCAGTCCGGCGCGAAAGGCGGCCTCGATGTGACCGCTGAGGAACCGGCATTTGGTTTCTTCGCCCTCGCGTTGCGAGTCCATGCCGAGTTCGGTCAGTAGCAACGGTTTTGGCCCGGCGATGCTTTGGAGCCGGTCGAGATAGTTGGCAAACGGTTTGAGGTCGTGCAGATAGACGTTGAAACTGAGGAAATCCACGCTGGCGGGCTGGAGGAACTCGGTGGTCGGAAAGTTGACGTAGGTGACCAATCGTAACGGGTCAACCTGTTTGACGATGGCCGCCAGTTCGCCGAGGAACGCCTCGATGCGAGGCGCGCCATGCCAGCGAACGATGTCAGGCGGGATTTCATTACCCAGCGACAGAGCGAACACCGCCGGATGACCGGCCAGCGCCTCGGCGGCGGCACGGGTGTCGCGACGGATTTTTTCGCGCAGACTCGTGTCATCGAGAAAACAGAGATGTTTGGGCCACGGGAAATCCACCAGGACCTTCAATCCGTGTTGCTGTGCCAGATCGAGGAGCCAGATGGGGGGAACGTGATAAACACGCAGGCAGTTGGCGTTGAGTTGGCGGATGAGCGCGAAGTCCTGGGCGACGCGCTCGGGCGGAGGGAAAGCGCAGCCTTTTTCATCGGGACGAAACGGTCCGTATGTGACGCCTTTGGGATGGAACTTGCGCGAGCCGATGCGGAAGAATTTGCCGTCCGCGCGAACCCGATCCGCCGCGGTCGCTGTTGTGGGCGCGGACGGACGGGGCGACGATGGCAGGGGCGGCGTCGTGAAAGGAACTGCCTCCGCGGCGAGGATGCGTTCTCGCGTTGGAAGCTCGGAAAACGTTGGGGGCGGAGCCGCGCGCATGGGTTCGTGGGCTGACTGTTTGGCAGGAGCAGGGTCAGGGAGAAGGGCGAGTGACAGGGGTGGTTTTGCGTTCGACAACGGGTTCTTCGACGCCCCATTTTGCTTTGGGGTCCTGGTATTTCCGTTTCAGAAGTGCATCGGTGGCTTCAACGGCAAGAATTTTATCGTCGAGTCGGACGCGAACGACGTAGCCGGCAAATTTGCGTCCGGTAAACGTGTGGCTGCCGCCGTAGGAGTAGAAGCTGTGGGTGGATTCGAGTTTGGGAGAGACGATTTCCAGAGTAGTACCCGCGTTTTTTTCCAAGGAGACTTTTTTTTCCTCGGCGTAGAAGGGTTCAATTTTGCCGCCGCCGGCGGCCGGGGCGGCGAGGAACATCCATTCGACGGTGTACTCGTAGGAGCCGGGAGCCATGTTGCGGAGGGTGATGGTGAAGGCCTCTTCGCGTTCGACGTTTTTTTCGAAAGACCCGCTGTAACGGCTCTGGTAGGTGTATTTGTCGGTGCGTTTGGTTTCTGTCGGTGTGACCTTCAGGTACACCGCTTGTCCGTGCGCGTTCAATCCAAACCCGGCGATGATGACTGCCAGAATGATTTGTTTCATGGCATCCTCCGTTTCGGCGTGGTGAGGCGCCGGGCCAATGTACGGCGCATCCGCACACCAAACAAGACGAAGTTTCCGGTTACTTATTCGCCGGTTTCTTTTTGTCGCCGGGCGCCTTGGCAGGGAGTTGGGCCGGCTCGGTTTTTTTCGGAGGTGGGTTCCAGGGGGCGGTGGGGCTTGTGTATCGCCGTTTCAACTGGGCGTCGGAGGCTTCGACGGCAACGAGTTTCTGTTTGGCCTTGACGCGGACGACATAGCCGGCGGGTTTGACGCCTTCCATGCCGAGGTAGCGGGTTTTCTCTTTCTCCTCGTAGCCGCCGCCGGTTTTGCGTTGGCGTTCGAAGGTGTGGTAGTAGGACTGGATGGATTCCATTTTGGGGGAGGTGACCTGGAAGGTTTCGGTTCCGTTGGGCGGCAGAGTCACTGTTTTTTCGTCGGCATGATACGGTTCCGGTTCGCCGCCACCCTTGGCGGGAGAGGCGAGGAAGAGCCATTCGATGAGGTATTCGCACGGTTCCGTGTGGGTGTTGCGGACGGTAATTTCGATGGTTTCCTGGCGGAACACATGTTTCTTCTCGGTGAAGGCCTTGCCGCCGCCCTGTTCGATGGAGGTTTTGTCGTCCTGGTTGCTTCCTTCAAAGGTGACTTTCAGGAACACTGTTTGCGCGTGGGCGGCCCAGGCGCAGACAGCGATCAGGAGTGTGGCGATCCAGGTTCTCATGGGGTCTCCGTTCAGCCTTCCTGTTCGGCTTTTCTGGCAGCTTGAGCTTCGGCAACGACTTTTTGGGCGATATGGGCCGGCACGGTTTCGTAGTGGCTGAACTCCATCTCGAAGGTGCCGCGTCCACCGGTCATGGAGCGCAGTTCGCTGGAGTATTTGAACATTTCCGCCTGCGGCACTTGGGCTTTGATGCATTGGAGGCCATCGGCAGGTTCAACGCCCATGATGCGGCCACGGCGATGGTTGAGGTCGCCGGTGATGTCGCCCATGTATTGGTCGGGAATCCAGACAGTGACGTTCATAACCGGTTCCAACAGGACCGGACGAGCCTTTTGCATGGCGTCTTTGAACGCTTGCAGACCGGCAATCTTGAAGCTCAGTTCGTTGGAGTCCACGTCGTGATAGGAGCCGTCGTACACGGTGGCCTGGACGTCCACGACAGGGTAGCCGGCAACCGTGCCGGCGAGCATGGCTTCGACGCAGCCTTTTTCGACGGCGGGAATGAAGTTGCGGGGGATGGCGCCGCCGACGACTTCATCCACGAACTGGAATCCCGCGCCACGTTCCATGGGAGCGAGGCGCAGGTAGGCTTCGCCGTATTGGCCGCGGCCGCCGGATTGTTTTTTGTGTTTGTAGTGGCCTTCGGCGCGGGCGGTGATGGTTTCCTTGTAATCCACTTTGGGAGTGGTGAGGTCCACGTTGACGCCGATCTTGCGTTTCCAGCCGTCCACGATGACGGCCAGATGGGTGTCGCCCATGCCGGCGATGACCAGTTCTTTGGTGTTGGGGTTGCGTTCGGCGTGGAAGGTTTTGTCTTCCATCTGGGTGCGTTGAACGGCAACGCTGATTTTTTCTTCGTCCTTCTGGGTCTGCGGGTGCACGGCCATGAAAGCGATGGGCTTGGGAAATTTGATCGGCGGGAACTTCAGCGGCCGGGTCGGGTCGCAGAGGGTGTCGTTGATCTGGGTGTCCTTGAGTTTGGCCAGCGCCACGATCTCACCGGGACCGGCGTCGGCGACGATGGTCTGGTTTTTGCCGACAATGCGAAGCAGTTGGGGAATGCGTTCTTTGCCGCCGCGGGTGGCGTTGATGACATCCATGTCGGCTTTCAGCGTGCCGGAAATGACCCGTAAATAGGCCAGCGCGCCGGCGTAGGGGTCCACGATGACCTTGAACACCTGACCGCTGAACGGTGCCGCAGGGTCCGGCGCGACCTTGGTGCCGTCTTCCGTCGTCGCAGGACCGCGTTGCGACGGCGCCGGCAACAGGCCGGTGATGGCGTTCAGGGCGTCGGCCACGCCGATGTCTTTTTCGGGCCAACCGCACAGGATGGGGACGACGGCGCCTTTGGCCACCGAGCGGCCAATTTCCTGCACGGTCAGTTTTTCGCCACCGAAATATTTTTCGATCAACGTCTCGTCATCCGCCGCCGCCGCCTCCTGCAGGGCGTCCTTCGCGCCGGCAAACTCCGCGGGCACATCCGCGTCCGCGCAGGTCAACAGATTGACCGTTTTGGAGAAGCTCGCCTCCTTACCGACCGGCACGGAGAAGGGAACACAGTTTTTGCCGAAGACGTTTTGGATTTGTTCGACGGTTTTGGCGAAACTGGCGCCTTCCTTGTCGAGTTTGGTTACGAAAATGGCGCGCGGCATCTGCTGTTCATCGAGCCATTTCCAAAGACGGCGGGTGCTGACTTCGATGCCGTTGAGGGCGTCCACAACGACGATGGCCGCGTCGGCGGCGCGGATGGCGGCGGCGGTTTGGCCGAGAAAATCCGCGAAACCGGGCGTGTCCAGCAACGTGACGGCACAGTCGTTGGCCTGGAACCAGAATGGTTTGGCCTGGATGGTGATTTTTCGCTCAATTTCTTCGGGCAGGTTATCGGCCACGCCGCGAGCCGCGGCGGCCTTGGTCAGAACCAACAGAGCGTCCACCAATGATGTTTTGCCGGCGCTGGCGTTGCCGACGATGACGACAGTGCGAATCTTCGTGGTGTCAACAGGCATGATTGCAGTCTCCTGAACGTTTTCTGCCCGCGTGCGCGAGCGCCGCGAATCTTCCCAGAATCTTCCTCTGAATCAAGAGGAAAAACCCAAAAACGGGTGACGAAACGTCGGACACAGCCACGATCGGCGGTTGCGACACTTGTGCCGCCCGCCATCCGTTCCGGTTCCAATTCATTGTAAAAATCCAGGTTTCCACGTCTTCAAACACCTAAATGACGTTGACCCTGATGTCGCCGACGGCTAATCTTGCCCTACCATTCAACGGAAGGCGACGATCATGAAGTTACGCACTCTTTTGGTAGTCCTCACATTCGCCGGTGGCATCGCCAACGCCCAAACCAATTTCTTCTGGACCAACACCACCACCGGCGTCACCAACTCCTGGAGTGTCGCCGGCAACTGGACCAACGACGCCGCCGTGGTGACCGCCCCGCCTTCGGCCAACTACACGATCCTGAACTTTTTTACGCCCGCCGCCACCTACGTCACCACCAATCCGACCGCCAGTTTCAACCTCAACCAACTCAATTTCTCCAACGCCGCCGTCACCATTCTCGGCCAATCGCTGGTGTTCACCAACGCCGGCGCGGCGTTGCCGCAGGTCAACCAGTTCGGCGCCTCCAATATCACCATTGTCGCCGCCATGACCCTTGCCACCAACACCATCTTTGCCGGCACCGGCACCGGCACCATCACCCTCACCAACTTCATCAGCGGCGCCGGACAGTTGATCATGACCGGCGCGTACACGTTGGTCATCTCCGGCAGCAACACCTGGTCGGGCGGCACGTTGATCGGCAGCAACAGCATCATCCGCATCGGTTCCAGCGCCACCAACACCACGGTCAACACCGTGCTCGGCACCGGTCCGGTGACCATTGCCGCCGGCGGTGTGCTCGATCTCAGCGGTATTCCCACGGCCCAATCACTCTATTTCACCAATAAACAGTTCACCATCAGCGGCAGCGGTATCGGCGGCACGGGCGTCATCATCAACAACGGCCAGGACCAGATGAACGCCTTTCAAAACATCGTCCTCGCCGGCGATGCCACCATCGGCGGCAGCAAACGCATTGACCTGCGCGGCGGCTCGCCCGTGCTCAACCTCGCCAGCAACACCCTCACCAAGATCGGCGCCGGACAGGTCTCCGTTGTCGGCGGCATCGTCAACGACGGCACCGTTGTTGTTCTCGGTGGCACCTTCTCGCTGGAAGCAAACGTCTATTGCACCAACAACTTCGGCTCCATCATCCTCACCAACGGCACCACCTTGCAAATCTACGGGATGACCACCGCCGGGCGCATCACCCGCCCTATCAGCATCGCCGCCGCCACCATTACCACCGGCTCCAGCAACAGCTCCAACCTCCTCAACAGCGCCATCACGATGACCAGCAACATCGTCGTCAACGTCGGCACCGGCTCCTTCACCCTCAACGGCAACATCTCCAACAGCGGCGGCGACTACACCCTCACCAAGACCGGCGGCCAAACCCTCATCCTCAACGGCTCCAATTCCTACTCCGGCGGCACCGTCATCAACAACGGCATCGTTCGCTTCAACACCGCCAACGCGCTTCCCACCACCGGCCTTGTTACCATCAACGCCACCGGCGCCCTCCAGGCCGCCGGCGCATTCTCGACCGTCACCGCCTGGCTGGACGACGGACGCATCGCCACCAACTCCACCGGCGCCATCGCCCTGATCGCCAACAGCGCCGAAACCATCAACTTCTCCAACTACCCCACGCTCTTCCTCGGCGCCATCGGCAACATCTACTACGACGGCGCCCTCACCCCCGCCGCCAACACCTACCGACTCGGCGGCGCCAGCGGCACGTTGTATCTCACCAACGACCTCGCCCTCACCGGCGCCAACAGCCTCCTTGTTGCCGGCCGCGTCTTCCTCGGCGGCAGCAACGACTTCAACGCCGGCGTCACCACCATCGGAACCGGTACCCTCATCCTTGCCAACCCCAACGCCGTTGGCACCAACACCATCGTTGCCGCCAACCCCGCCTCCGGCGGCATCATCCTTACCAACAACATCACCCTCGCCAACCCGTTCATCCTCCCCGACACCGCCGGCCAAGTCGTCCTCCAAGGCTCTCTCGACACCACCAACACACTGACCGGCCCCATCACCCTCGTGGACAGCAACACCGCCATGGGCGTTCGCATTGACGCCGGCGCCAACGCCGTCCTCTACATCAACGGCGTCATCAGTGGCACCAACAGTGCCTACCTCCTGTTCAACCGCAACACCAGCAGCGGCACCGTCGTCCTCAACACCAACAACACCTACAACGCCCCCGTCACCATCTTCTACGTCGGCAAAACCATCCTCGGCGTGGACAACGCGCTCCCCACCAACACCGCCGCCCACTTCTACAACGCCACCCTCGACCTCAACGGCTACAACCAGACCGTCACCGCCCTCGCCTCCCGTTCCGACGGCCTACCCACCGCCATCGTCACCAACTCCTCCGCCACGCCCGTCACCCTCACCCTCACCGGCCCCGGCGTCAACACCTACTTCGGCACCATCGGCGGCGACATCACCCTCGTCATCTCCGGCGGCACCGAAATCTTCACCAACACCACCGGCACCTACACCGGCGGCACCTTCCTCACCAACGGCGCCCACCTGGTCATCGCCTCCACCAACACCCTCGGCACCGGTGGCCTCACCATCAGCGCCGACGCCGGCCTCGGCGCCCGCTATGCCCTCGACCAAGCCTTCCTCAACTGGATCACCACCACCGTCACCGGCACCCCGCAGGTTGTCCTCCTCGGCGCCAACAGCACCAACAACCTCACCTTCAGCGGCAGCCTCTCCAACACCTTCCTCGGCGCCGCCGGCGGCGTCTTCACCTACAGCGGCACCGCCACCTGGGACGACAACAACGCCCGTTACGGCGGCGGCGCCAGCAACCTCATCCTCGCCACCGCCATCGGCACCGGCACCAACCTCATCATCGGCCCCATCGGCGGTAACCCTGCCAGCACCGTCATCCTCACCAACGCCGCCCACAACCCCACCGCCACCACCATCCAATCCGGTACCCTCCAGGTCGGCAACAACACCGCCGGCACCCTCGGCACCGGCCCCGTCACCATCGCCAACGGCGCCACCCTCAGCTTCTACAACAGCGCCACCCTCACCAACACCAGCGGCCTCATCTCCGGCCAGGGCGCCGTCCTCGTCCGCGGCTACCCCGTTTATCTGCTCACCTCCAACGCCTACTCCGGCGGCACCTACGTCACCAGCGGCAACGCCCGACTCGCTCTCGGCCACGACAACGCCCTCGGCTCCGGCGCCGTTTACATGACCGGCAGCGGCAGCGCCATCAGCAGCACCGGCAACGTCTCCCGCACCCTCGCCAACAACATCGTCATCGGAAACAACATCACCTTCGGAACCTCCACCGATATCGGCACCCTCACCCTCAACGGCGCCGTGGACCTCACTGGTGCCGCCCGCACCCTTACCATCACCGCCCCCGTCATCATCAACGGCGCCATCACCAACGGCGGCCTCATCAAGGCCGGCTCCAACCTCCTCGTCCTCGGCGGCATCAACACCTACACCCTCGGCACCACCCTCAACGCCGGCACCCTCTCCGTAAGCGACTACGCCAACCTGCCCGCCACCGGCCCGCTCACCTTCGGCGGCGGCATCCTCCAAATCACCGGCACCACCATCACCAACCTCGACCCCTACACCGTCAACTGGAACGCCTTCAACGGCGGCTTCGACATCGCCAACGCCGCCCACACCCTCACCCTCAACACCAACCTCACCAGCACCGCCAACTTCACCAAGACCGGCTCCGGCAACCTCCTGCTCACCGCCACCAACACCATCACCGGCCAGATTTTCGTCAACGGCGGCACCCTCTCCTTCGGCGCCAACTCCACCAACACCTTCACCACCGACTTCCGCATCGGCAACACCGCCGGCGTCACCGGTGCCGTCAACCAAATTGACGGCTTCGTCAACAACACCGGCGGCAACGGCCTCCTACTCGGCGCCAACGCCGGCCTCGGCTACTACACCCTCAACGGCGGCACCCTCAGTGTCCTCACCACTGGCAACCGCGGCATCCTTCTCGGCGTCAACTACAATTCCACCGGCGTCTTCTACATGGTCAGCGGCGTCCTCACCGGCAACCAACTCCAGGTCTCCCGCATGGACGCCACCGCCACCAACTCGGTCGGCCTCTTCTACCAATCCGGCGGCACCGTCACCTTCTCCTCACTCTGCCTTGGCGGCACCAACGCCTCCTACAGCGCCAACAACCTCGCCCTGCTCGCCATCACCAACGGCGCCTTCCGCGCCAACACCTTCATCGGCCTCGCCGGCGGCAGCAACAGCACCGCCCTCATCTACCTCGGCCCCGGCGCCAACGTTACCCTCCCGGCCTTCCCCACCGCCCGCGGTGCCAACGCCTACACCGAAATCACCTTCGACGGCGGCACCCTCAGCCCCACCGCCACCAGCGTCGCCTACCTCCAAAACCTCACCCACGCCTACATCACCACCAACGGCGCCAACTTCAACATTGCCTCCCCCCTCAGCATCACCGTCTCCCAAAACCTCGAAAACGCCTCCAGCCAGACCGGCACCCTCCACAAATACGGCGACGGCATGCTAACCCTTGCCAGCACCAACACTTACACCGGTAACACCCTCATCCACGCCGGCGCCCTCTCCATCGCGTCCACCAACGCCCTGCCCGGCTGGGACACCAATGGTCGCTACACCGTCGCCACCGGCGCCGGCCTCGTCGTCGGCAACGCCATCACCGACCCCCTCCTCGCCACCATCCTCGCCACCACCAACTTCGCCGACGGCGCCTTCATCGGCTTCGACACCACCGACGGCGACCGCACCTACAGCAACGTCATCAGCAACACCCCCAACGGCGCCCTCGGCCTCATCAAACTCGGCTCCAACACCCTCACCCTCAACGCCACCAACACCTACACCGGCGCCACCATCATCGGCGGCGGCATCCTCACCGTCACCAACACCATCGCCTTCGCCGACGCCGTCCCCGGCCTCATCATCAACAACGCCACCCTCCTGTTCCGACGCGCCGACACCTTCACCGTCACCAACCTCATCACCGGCTCCGGTACCCTCGCCCTCAGTGGCGGCGGCACCCTCACCATCACCGCCGACACTCACCTCTCGCCCACCGGTATCGTTGCCCTCGGCGAAACCACCACCCGCGGCAACCTCGACCTCGACAGCTACAGCCAAACCATCGGCGGCCTCGCCGTTAACAGCTCCAGCATCAACACCACCAACCGTATTACCATCGGCAACGGCCAAACCCTCACCATCAACGGCTCCGTTCAGATCGGTACCAACGCACAGTCTTCCACCGCCCTGCTCTACATCAGCGGCCAAGGTTCCCTCGTCATCAGTAACCAGGGCGGCACCGTCAAACTCGGCATGGTCACCATCGGCGCCAACAACTACGGCAGAACCATCGTGGACCTGACCGGCCTTGCCAACTTCCAAATGGACCTCGGCAACGGCTCCCTCACCATCGGCGCCAACGGCGACAACGCCGGCGCCGGCAACGACTGGGGTAGTCGCCTGCTTCTCTCCGCCTCCAACACACTCCGCGCCGCCACCATCACTGTCGGCGGCAGCAACACCGGCAACCCCAGCTATCTCCGCCTCGGCACCGGCACCAACACCTTCAACGTCAACAACCTCAACCTCGGCACCTTCGGACGCGACCCTGGCATCCTCAACTTCAACACCAGCACCGGCAGCCTCGTTCTCCGCGACCTCACCGGCACCGGTCGCGCCAACATCACCATCGGCACCAACGCCAACGGAACCGGCTACGTTGCCACCAACCTCTTCGATGTCACCGGCCACGATGCCGACCTCTTGGTCGGCACCCTCACCATCGGCGACTACCCCTCCCGCACCGGCTCGTGGACCAACACCTTCTCCTTCAACCAGGGAATACTCGACGTCACCAACATCATCATGTCCGTCCGACGCACCACCACCGTCACCGGCACCAGCGTCATCAACATCGGCGGCGGCACCGTCCTCCTCGGCAGTGGCGGCGCCATGATCGCCAGCAACGCCAACGGCATCCTCAACCTCACCGGCGGC